>NZ_BDFD01000017.1 GCF_001895085.1 Mariprofundus micogutta
CATTGTGACATTATAGAGACCGGAAATGAGAGCTGGAGATTCAAAAATAGAGCATGATTTAAACAGACTTTAGGGGGGTCAAAATTGGACGCTGATGGGGGGTCAATTTTGGGTGCTGATTGACAGTCTTGTTGAATCCTATCGATTCTAAAACACCTTCCGTAGCCATCTGACTTCTTCTCGCAACACCTGAAAACTTTTCGCCGTAAAATTTATCTTTAGCAAATTCAAACCAGAGTCGATCAATAGTAATTCTTGGCTTCATGAGTCACCCCCAAACACACGGGAAGTCATGCGCTCGACCACGCTGGAGATATGCCCTTCAGTCAGATGTGCATAACGCTTAACCATATTAAGTGTCTTATGGCCCATAGCTTCAGCAATCTCAGCCAGTGTAGCTCCACTCATGGCCAGTTCAGATGCAAACGAATGCCGTAGGTCATGCCAACGAAAATCTTCTATCTCTGCCGCCTTTAGAGCCGCATACCAAGGTTTATTTAAATGAATGGCAGTATTCCGCTGGCCAGGAAACACTAGATCACAATCAATGCGCCGTACTTTCGCCATCCCCTTCAGTTCAGCCAAAGCGGGTCCGGTAGCTACTACCACACGCCTTTCACCATTCTTTGTGTCCTCTAAGAGAATCCGGCCTGTGTGTGTATCTACCTGACGCCAAGTTAGTGAAAACTGTTCTCCACGTCTCATCCCGGTAGACATGGCCAGTAAAACTGCTGGGTATAAGAGTTTACAGGTAGATGCCTTGCATACTTCAAGAAGTCTCGTTCGTTCACCTTTTACTAAGACCTTCCCATCTTCGCCAATTTCATCGTTGGACAGGAAGCGTACAACACCTCTGCTCTCTTTGCCCTTTCGTACATCATGGCATGGATTTCTCTCAATCCATTGGAGGTCTCTTTGTGCGTATGACATGCAATGAGAAAGAACAGCCATATACCTATTAGCGGTAGCTGGTGAACGTCCTTCATCTGTTAGCTTGTCTCTACAATCCGCAATTCGAGATGAATCAACGGATGCCAGAGATAAAGCACCTATCTCACCTTTCCACCACTCCAGTTGTGATTTCTGTGGGACCTGAGTACTAACCTTCTTCTGAGGCATTACACGTTCAATATATCGATCGATCAGCTCACTCAATGTTCTTTTTTGAGAAACACTCTTATTAAAGTAACGACCTTCTCTAATCGCTGCCTCTGTCTGTTGGGCCCATTTCTTGGCATCAGTAAGGCGCTTAAAAGTGGCGGATTGAACAGGCTGCCCCTTTAATCTAACGCGAACACGGTAACTTGTTAGTCCTTTTGAATCGGTGTACTTGTTGATAGCAGCCATCGACTATGCCTCCTATTTAATACATAGGCAGACTATATAATAAGCTACAATAAAGCACAACAAGGATAGACTATCCGTGATTCCATACCTCTAAACCCTTATATATTAATACTTTTTGAATGGACAAAGTAATATTGTCCACTTGCTGTCCAGTCACTCCCAGTTTTTGCATTATTTATGAGTGATCTCTCTACTGGAGTTCGTTGTGTTCTAAAGCCATTATGACTATTTGTTACATGAAGGTGTGCGATCCCGATCCGCTATCAAATGAATGAATGTGTTATGGATTACTGTGGCTGAATGGACAACTGATGGACAGCGCACATAAAAAAAGGCACCTACGTTTCCGTAAGTGCCTGTTTTATATGGTGCGCCCACTAGGACTCGAACCTAGGGCCCACGGATTAAAAGTCCGCTACTCTACCAACTGAGCTATAGGCGCACTGACCATCGGCTATGCCTCCGGTGCGGCGCGAAGTTTGCGAATTTATATCTCTGTGTCAAACCATTTTCTTATCCCTATATTTTCAGTCGTTGCAGCATCGTAGTTGAACTTTACAATCGGCCCATGAACTATCGTCCTGTCCCCGACTATCATATGCATACTCCGCGCTGTAATCATGCCACCGGAGACGTTGCAGAGTATGCCAATGCAGCGATTGCTGCAGGTCTTAGCGAGATAGGCATGTCTGATCACTCCCCCATGCCGGGTGACTTTGATAAACCCTGGCGCATGGATCGCTCCGAGTTGTCTGATTATCTGCAGGAAGTGGAAACAGTCCGCGATGCTGTGAAAGATCAACTGCATCTGCGTGTTGGCCTGGAAGCGGATTTTCATCCGGGCACGGAAAACTATGTTGCTGAAATGATTCAATCCTACGATTGGGATTATATCATTGGCTCAGTGCATTATATTGGCGACTGGGGCTTTGATAATCCCGATACCATTCAGGTCTGGGACACGTGGAAAATCGAAGATGCCTATTGTGCTTATTTCAAACTGGTAGAGCAGTCCGCCCAATCCGGCCTGTTTGATATCATCGGACATCCGGACCTGATCAAGAAGTTCGGCCACCGGGCACCTGCAGATTCAGAATCTGTAAACAAAGCCATTGAAGATATGTTACAGGCGGTGAAAAAAGCCGATGTTGTACTGGAGATCAGTTCGGCAGGCTTAAGAAAACCGGTTGGTGAGATTTACCCTCACTCGCGCATTGTTCAACGAGCTGCGCAGCTTGCGATCCCCTTCTCCTACGGTTCTGATGCACATTCTCCAGCCGAAGTCGGCCACGGTTTGAATGAGTGCATGACTGCGCTGGAAACCTTTGGCATTCGTGAAGTAGCCAGCTTTAAACAACGCCAGCGCAGTATGGTGCCCATTCAACATGTCTGATAACCAGAATCCATCTGAAAAACAGATCGCAGTATTGATTACCGGAGCCTCCGGCGGCTTTGGTCTTGAGTATGCCAAGCAGATCGAACCGCAAGGTTATCGACTGATTTTGCATGGTCGTGATAAACCACGCCTGCAAATGACATTGGACAGCCTTAAATACCCTGAACGTCACAGCCTAGTGTTGGCCGACCTGAACAGTAAAGATGGTGTTGCGAGCCTGCTGAAAGCAGTCAGTCACGAAACACTGGTCGGGCTGGTGAACAATGCCGGTTTCGGGATCTGGGGTACATTTGAAAAAACCGGTATTGTACCTCAGATTGATGTCATCAAGACCGATTTAAAAGCACCGATTGAACTCACGCATGCCCTGCTGCCAGCACTGCTGAAGAACAACGGCTTTGTGATCAATGTATCTTCATTAGCCGGTGAAGCACCACTGCCATATATGAGCACTTATGCCGCAGCCAAGGCTGGACTAACCTTCTGGAGCGAGTCCCTCAGGACTGAACTGGAAGGTAAGCTGCGCGTTGTCACATTGGCTCCGGGCCCATCGCCAACAGGCTTCCGTGATGTGTCCGGGATGCCACCGGGTCCGGGTAGCTTTTACCGAACCCAGATTCCGCTGATAGTGACAGCATCGCTTGAAACACTGAACAATGGTGGTGGTTTCTGTGTGCCAGGCTGGCGGCATAAACTGCTGTTCACATTACAGAAAATCACACCGCGAGCGATTGCTCTGCGCTTAATGAAAAACCATCTGAAGCCCTGAAAACCGTTAAAAACAGTGGCATTACCTGGAGACTGGAGAATTCTCTCCACTTTCGCTAGGCTGCGCCTCCTTTTTGTCTTCCGGGGGGAGTCAGGAAAGAAGCTGTTGAATTGATGTTTCCAGCATTCCGATTTACATACATCGTAGCGCCGGGTCTGCCGAGTATGTGAATTATATTTGTGAGGTTAGTAGAATGAGTTTGTCACGTACATCTGTGAACGGTAAACCTGTTAAGCAGGGTCTGTATGATCCTAAAAATGAACATGATGCCTGTGGTGTTGGTTTTGTCGCCCACATCAAAAACAGGAAAAGCCATGATATTGTCGAAAAAGGTCTGGAGATTCTGGAACGCCTGACCCATCGTGGCGCGGCAGGTGCCGATCCGCGTGAAGGTGATGGTGCCGGTATCCTTATTCAGATTCCGCATCAGTTTTTTGAAGCTGCAACGGCAGAACTGAATTTCGAACTGCCCGCCGAAGGAACATACGGTGTGGGTATGATCTTCTTCCCTCAGGATGAAGCCTACCGTGCTTCCTGTCAGGATATTATTGAAAAAGCCGTGCGCGATGAGGGTCAAACCCTGCTCGGTTGGCGTGATGTATCCACTGATGCCGTTCGTGCTGACCTGCCGGAAAGTGTATGTGCATGTGAACCGGTTATTCGCCAGCTGTTTGTTGGCCGAGGTGAAGCTTGCGCTGATCAGGATGCATTTGAACGTAAACTGTTTGTGATTCGCAAAGTGGTCAGCAATGCTGTTGCTGCTCTCGGCATGGATGATGCTGCAAACTTCTATACCGCATCACTCTCCAGCCGTACCATTGTTTATAAAGGTATGTTCCACTCGCATCAGGTCGCGCCATATTATGAAGACCTGCGTGATGCTCGTATGACCTCTGCGCTGGCGCTGGTACATCAACGTTTCTCTACCAACACTTTCCCCTCATGGGAACTGGCTCATCCATTCCGTATGATGGCCCATAACGGTGAGATCAATACCGTACGCGGTAATATCAACTGGATGAATGCACGTCGCCAGTCCATGAAATCCGAACTGATCGGTGATGATCTGGCTAAACTCTGGCCAATCAGTAATGAAGGCCAGTCTGATACCGCATGTTTTGATAATGCGCTGGAGCTGCTCGTTGCCGGTGGTTATTCGCTTGCACATGCTGCCATGCTGATGATTCCTGAAGCCTGGGCTGGCAACAAGCAGATGGATGAACAGCGCAAAGCATTCTATGAACATAATGCTGCCCTGATGGAGCCATGGGATGGCCCTGCAGCCGTAGCATTTACCGATGGTCGTCAGATTGGCGCAACACTGGACCGTAATGGTCTGCGTCCTACCCGTTACCTGGTCACTGAAGACGATCTGGTGCTTGGTGCATCAGAAATGGGCGTACTGGATATTCCTGAAGAGAAGATCATCAAGAAATGGCGTCTACAGCCAGGTAAGATGCTACTGATCGATCTGGAAGAAGGTCGTATAATTGACGATGCTGAAATCAAACAGCAGCTCGCTTCAGCCAAACCGTATAAAGAGTGGCTGGCTAAAACCCAGATTCAACTGGAAAGCCTGCCGCAGGAAGTTGCTCCACAGGCTCCTGATCATGAAACCATGCTGCATCGCCAGCAGTCCTTCGGTTATACGCAGGAAGACATTAAATTCCTGATGACACCAATGGCTGTTTCCGGTCAGGAAGGTACCGGTTCCATGGGTAATGACAGCCCTCTGACTGTACTCTCAAACCGTGCCAAACCTCTGTACAACTATTTCCGTCAGCTGTTTGCACAGGTAACCAATCCGCCGATTGACCCTATTCGTGAAGAGATGGTGATGAGCCTGACCTCTATCATCGGCCCCAACCCGAATCTGCTTGGTCTGGATGAAGTTGAACCGCAGCTGCGTCTGGAAGTGCATCAGCCTATCCTCTCGAATGTCGATGTTGAGAAGATTCGTCATATTGATCAGTACACTGACAATCGTTTCCGCGCCATTACCCTCTCCTCCTGCTACCCTGTTGATCAGGACGCTGCAGGCATGGAAGCTGCAATCGATAAGCTGTGCAAGCAGGCTGAAGCTGCAGTGCGTGACCATTACAATATCATCATTATCTCTGATCGTGCCATGAACGCTGAAAACATTGCTATTCCAGCACTGTTGGCAACCTCTTCAGTCCACCATCATCTGATTCGAGCAGGACTGCGCACAGAAACAGGTCTGGTTGTAGAAACCGGTTCTGCTCGCGAAAATCATCATTTTGCCTGTCTGGCAGGTTTCGGCGCTGAAGCGATCAATCCATATCTGGCTCTTGAAACGCTGGTGGATATGAAACGTCAAGGCCAGCTGCCTGCTGATCTGTCTGATGACGAGATTCAATCCCGCTACATCAAGGCCATTGGTAAAGGCCTGTTCAAGATCATGTCCAAGATGGGAATCTCTACCTATCAATCCTACTGCGGTGCGCAGATTTTCGAAGCTGTCGGTCTGTCGTCCGACTTCGTGGCGAAATACTTCACAGGCACAGCCTCTCAAATTGAGGGTGCCGGTCTTGCCGAAGTTGCCAGAGAAGCAACACAGCGTCATATCGATGCTTTCCGTGGCGTCATGATCTATAAAAACGCGCTGGATGTCGGCGGTGAATATGCATGGCGCGTTCGTGGTGATGTTCACACATTAAGCCCGGAAACCATTTCTAAGGTACAACATGCAGTAAGGACATCTAACTACTCATTATATAAAGAGTATGCTGATGAAATTAATGATCAGTCCGGTAAGCTGAAAACACTGCGTGGCCTGTTCAAGTTCAAGACTGGTAAAGCGATCCCGCTGGAAGAAGTTGAACCGGCCAGTGAAATTGTGAAACGTTTCGTTACCGGTGCAATGTCATTCGGTTCCATCTCACATGAAGCACATAGCACGCTGGCTATTGCCATGAACCGAATCGGCGGAAAATCCAATACAGGTGAAGGTGGTGAAGAACCATCTCGTTTCACGCCGATGGAAAATGGCGACTCCATGCGCTCTGCCATCAAGCAGGTAGCATCCGGCCGCTTTGGTGTAACCACGGAATATCTGGCCAATGCTGATCAGATTCAGATCAAGATGGCTCAGGGTGCCAAACCCGGTGAAGGCGGTCAGCTGCCCGGCCATAAAGTTGACCAGCGAATCGGTCGTGTTCGTCACTCCACACCCGGCGTTGGTCTGATTTCACCGCCTCCGCACCATGATATTTACTCTATTGAAGATCTGGCGCAGCTGATTTTCGATCTGAAAAACACCAATCCTGTTGCAGATATCTCTGTCAAACTGGTATCGGAAATCGGTGTTGGTACGGTTGCTGCCGGCGTGGTTAAAGCGCATGCCGATCATGTTGTAATTGCCGGACATGACGGTGGCACGGGTGCATCGCCACTGACCTCAATTAAACATGCCGGTTCTGCATGGGAATTGGGATTGGCTGAAACACAGCAGACACTGGTACTTAACCGCCTGCGCGGCCGTACTATCCTGCAGGCTGATGGACAGATGCGTACAGGTCGTGATGTTGTGATTGCCGGTCTGCTGGGCGCTGATGAAGTCGCATTCGGTACCATCGCACTGATTGCCGAAGGTTGTATTATGATGCGTAAGTGTCATTTGAACACCTGCCCTGTCGGTGTTGCCACACAGGATCCTGAACTGCGCAAGAAATTTGTCGGTAAACCTGAAGACGTGGTTAATTTCTTTATGTATCTGGCTGAAGAAGCCCGCGAAATCATGGCAGAGCTCGGTTTCCGTACCTTTGCTGAATTGATTGGTCGCGCTGATATGCTGGACACCGATGACGCACTCAAACACTGGAAGTCTGAAGGTCTGGATCTCTCCCCTATCCTGCATCTGGTTGATGCTAACGGCACATCGGTGTCGCATACCGACAGTCAGGACCATGGACTGGACAAATTGATCGATAATAAATTGATCGAACAGGCCATGCCTGCACTGGAAAACAGAACACCGGTAGTGATTGAAACGCCAATCTGCAATGTGGACCGCAGTTTCGGCACCATGCTCTCGGGTGAAGTAGCCAAACGTTACGGTCATGCAGGTCTGGTAGAAGACACGATTGCAATCAAAGCCAAGGGCACTGCAGGACAGTCTCTGGGCGCATGGCTGGCTCGTGGTGTATCAATCGATCTGGCTGGTGAAGGCAACGATTACGTCGGTAAAGGCCTCTCCGGTGGTCGCATCGCTATTTACCCGCCTGCAGAATCCAAACTTGTAGCCGAAGATAATATCATTGTCGGCAACACCGTACTGTTCGGTGCTGTTGAAGGTGAGTGTTACTTTAATGGTGTTGGCGGCGAACGTTTTGCTGTACGTAACTCCGGTGCCGTCGCTGTTGTTGAAGGTGTTGGCGACCACGGCTGTGAATACATGACTGGTGGTACTATCGTTGTACTCGGTGATACCGGACGCAACTTCGCTGCAGGCATGTCCGGTGGTATTGCTTATGTCCTGGATGCCGACAACACGTTTGAGAGCCGTTGTAATATGGCTCAGGTCGCTCTGGAACCTGTTGCATCTGAAGCTGATGCTCTGGAAGAGCTGGATCATCAGGGCCCTGATCTGGAAACCCATGGCCGTGTGAACATCAAACACACCATGAGTATGGATGATCAGAAGATTCTGCGCACACTGATTCAACGCCATGTGCATTATACCAACTCTGCCGTTGGTAAGCGGATTCTGGATAACTGGAATGATTATATTGGCCAGTTTGTGAAAGTGATGCCGGTGGATTACCGCAGGGCACTGGTTGAAATGGAAGCTGAGAAAACAGCTGCGGCAAAGGAGACTGCAAATGGGTAAGGCAACCGGATTTAAAGAACATGCTCGTGAGAACCTGAGTTATGCACCGGTCGCGGATCGTATTACTCACTTTAACGAATTCTCCAAACTGCCTGAGGACATGCCGACTCAGGGCGCTCGCTGCATGGATTGCGGCATCCCCTTCTGCCATAACGGCTGCCCGATCAACAACATCATCCCTGACTGGAATGATGCGGTATATCATGGCAACTGGCGTGAAGCGCTGGATGTATTGCACTCCACCAATAATTTCCCTGAATTTACAGGTCGTATCTGCCCTGCTCCATGCGAGGAAGCGTGCACGATGAACCTGATTGGTGATGCTGTTTCGATCAAAAACATCGAACTGTCCATCGTTGAAAAAGGCTGGCAGGAAGGTTGGATTAATCCGCAAATCCCTGCACACAAAACCGGCAAACGCGTTGCCATTGTAGGTTCCGGCCCTGCCGGCATGGCAGCTGCCCAGCAACTGGCACGTGTGGGTCACGATGTTGTGGTATTTGAAAAGAATAACCGTATTGGTGGCCTGATGCGCTATGGCATTCCGAACTTCAAGTTCGAAAAGTCCGTCATTGATCGTCGTATGTCCCAGATGCGTGCGGAAGGTGTGGAGTTCCGAGTCAACTCAACAGTCGGTGATAATGTTGATGCAAAAGACCTTCTGAATCGATTTGACGCTGTCATTCTCTCCGGAGGTTCTGAAAAACCGCGTGATCTGCCGGTTCCCGGTCGTGATCTGAACGGCGTTCATTTTGCCATGGAGTTTCTGACCAAGAATACGCAGCGTGTACTCGGTGATAACATCCCTGAAGAGGAATTTGTATCAGCTGCCGGTAAACATGTCGTTGTAATCGGTGGTGGTGATACCGGTTCCGACTGCATCGGCACATCCAACCGTCATGGTGCGGAATCAGTCACCCAGATTGAAATCCTGCCAAAACCGGAAGCTGTACCGAACAAGTTGATCACATGGCCAAACTGGCCCATGAAGCTGCGCACTTCCACGTCTCAGGAAGAAGGATGTGATCGTGACTGGGAAGTTTCAACCAAACGTTTCATTGGTGATGACGAAGGTAATGTTCAGGCTGTTGAATGTGTCCGTGTTGAATGGACGAAAGATGACAACGGCCAGTGGAAACTGAACGAAATCGAAGGCTCCGAGTTTGAACTGCCTGCACAACTGGTAACGCTGGCTATGGGTTTTGTGCATCCAGTGCATGAAGGTATGCTCGAACAGTTGGGCGTGGATAAAGATGGTCGCGGTAACGTGGCTGCCAATGATTCCGACTACGCAACCAGCGTCGATAAAGTCTTCACTGCCGGTGATATGCGTCGTGGTCAGTCGTTGGTCGTTTGGGCCATCAGAGAGGGTCGCCAGTGCGCACGCGCAGTAGACGAATTCCTCATGGGTTCAACTACCCTGCCTCGCTAGATCGCTAGAGAACAACAAACCGAAAAGGGTCGCTGATGCGGCCCTTTTTTTGTTTCTACTTTTCCTCAGTAACGTTGCAATCTGTTCATAACAATCAGGCAGATTGCTGAATATGTAACAAATACCTACACCAAAAAAAAGAAACCGGAACACTTTGCAGCAGGATGGATTATTCAAACTCTTTTGATTTCCATACAAAAGGAACAGAATTACTCGCAACAAGGAGCGTTATGCTGGAAGGTCTTCAAAATAACTATGAGTCATGGTTGAACTCGCTAACACAGGCTGACTTCTGGTGGCAGTTCTCGGTATTGTGTATAGCAGTTGCATGTGCGCTATTGGTACAGCGCGTTATGCAACGCCTCGTAGATCAGCTAAAAACCGACACATCCAGTCGACTGCGCAAGACCTCCCTGAAAAGCGTACAGAGAATCCAGTTTCCCCTCACCATGCTCATGGTCACGCTGATTGGTCAGTCTATTCTGATTCACCTTGGCTTTGTGACACCGCTGCTGGCTCTGGCAACTCCGCTGCTGCTCTCGCTCGCCGGAATCCGCATTCTGATCTATATGTTGCGCAAAGGGTTCTCCCCTGGCCCGCTGGTTAAAGCCTGGGAGAACATCATCAGTACAGGAATATGGTTGATGGTCGCCCTGCATCTGCTCGGCTGGCTCCCCGACGTGCTTGCAGCGCTTGATGCCCTGGCATTTTCTATCGGAGAGAATCGAATATCTCTGCTGCTAACGATAAAAGTCACCCTGACAGTTGTCCTGTTCTGGGTGATGGCGCTCTGGCTGGCCAATTTTATTGAGCAGAGACTGAATAATTTCGAACACTTCAGTAAAAGTGCCAGAGTTGCTCTGGCTAAAACCAGCAAGTTTTTACTCATTGCCATGGCACTGTTCGTCGGGCTCGATGCTGCCGGAGTCGATCTGACTGCGCTCACGGTTTTCGGTGGTGCTGTTGGTGTTGGTATCGGTTTCGGACTGCAGAAAATCACTTCCAACTTTATCAGCGGTTTTATCCTGCTCTTTGACCGTTCCATCAAACCCGGTGATGTCATTACGGTTCGAGACAAATTCGGCTGGGTGCAGGAGTTACGCGCTCGATATATAGTGGTACGTGATCGTGATGGAGTTGAAACCCTGATTCCGAATGAGAACCTGGTAACGTCTGAAGTGATCAACTGGAGTTATACAGATCCTGATGTACGCATGAAAATACGCGTTCAAATCAGCTATGATGATGATCCCGAACAAGCCATGGCGCTGATGCTTGAGTGCGCTAAAGCTTCAGCGCGCGTGCAAAAGGATCCCGTGCCGCTGACTCGCCTGATGGAATTCGGTGATAATGGCATAGTGCTGGAACTGCGCATCTGGATTCTTGATCCGGAAAACGGGCTGGGCGGAGTACGCTCCGAAGTCAATCTTGCCATCTGGCGAGCCTTCAAAAAGGCCGGCATCACCATCCCTTATCCGCAACGGGATATTCACATCAAGGATGATCGTCTGTCTCAGTCGATCAATACGGGTGTTCCAGATGAGTAAAATATTCCTGGCTTGGAACGTATGAGTATCACTGCCTGATCGGGGTATCATTCTGAATGGGCTTGCCTTCCCTCTTGCTTGCCCGCCACAGACAGAGGTAAAGCTTATGAACAGACAGATAAATGAGCTGATTGATAAAATACGCGATCTGGAAGATGAACTGGAATATCAACTAACGCAGCGACGTGATGAACTGCGTTTCGAGCTGATCGGACGTAAAGTACGTTTTGAACAGGAAATCCTTGAACGACACAGGCAACTGAAGACCAGCCTGACACGCTATGTAGTCGAGGCGCGTCCGCTGGTCATCCTGACTGCACCCTTCATATATATCCTTATCATTCCTTTTGTTTTGTTGGATCTACTGGTTTCACTGTATCAATTCATATGCTTTCCAATTTACGGTATCCCAAAAGTGCGTCGTCGGGAGCATATGGTCTTTGACCGTCACCAGCTTGGATATCTCAACACAGTGGAAAAATTCAACTGTTTTTACTGCTCTTATGGCAATGGCCTGATCTCGTATGTGCGCGAAATTGCCGCTCGCACTGAGCAATACTGGTGTCCAATCAAACATGCACGGCGCATTGCAGGTGCGCATAGCCGCTACAGTCACTTTCTGGACTATGGTGATGGTGATGCATGGCATGATAAAATTGAAGATGTACGCTGCGATTTTCACAACAAAGGGAAACAGAAATCAGGTAAAACAAAAAAAGAATGAGTCAGTGACCTGCAAAGAATCAGAAATCATGCATGCATGGCATCAAATCAGTTTCAACTGCTGCTGTTTTCATTCAGATTTCACGGCATGGCTCGCGATGCAATATATACATCTGACATTCACAGCAACGGTTTCTCCTTTGACGACAAAGTAGCATCGGTATTTGCCGATATGATTGGCCGTTCTGTACCCGGATACGGTCAAACTTTGCAGATGGTAGAGCTATTGGCGCACCAGTATGCTCAGGAAGATTCAAACCTGTATGATCTGGGCTGCTCCCTTGGTGCTGCAACCATGGCACTTAGCCGCGGGGCTGCTGGTAAAACATGTTCCGTCATCGGAGTGGATAACTCCCCTGCTATGGTGGAACGCTGTCAGCAAACCCTGAAAGATGAGCCGGTAGTGATTCGTTGCCAGGATATCCTTGATACAGAGATTGAGAATGCTTCTGTCGTGGTATTGAACTTTGTACTGCAGTTTGTCGATAAAAGCGCAAGGTTGAATCTGCTTAGTAAGATATGTCATGGACTGAAACCCGGAGGTGTTCTTATCTTGTCTGAGAAAATCGCTTTTGATGATGCAGATGAGAACCGGCAACAGATTGGCTTGCATGAGGCATTCAAACGCGCACAAGGCTATTCAGACATGGAAATCAGCCGCAAGCGTACGGCATTGGAAAATGTATTGGTTCCTGAAACGCTCGCAACACATCATGCTCGACTTAAACAAGCCGGTTTCTCTACATCGAACACCTGGTTCCAGTGTTTTAACTTCTCGTCCCTGATTGCTATCAAATGAAAGCTTACAAGGATGCAGAAGGACTGAAACTACAGGAGATGTTGAGCCAGTCTTCATTGGCAGGGTTTTCTGATGCATTGATAGCCCTGCATGAAAAAGGTTGGAAGAAAATCCTCAAACACGGCGACCTGGGCCGCTGGCAAGGCGGTTTTGAGTCCCTGCCTGATGTCTACCCCTCTGAAACAGACTTCAATGCCTCAGCGGTCAAAATCGGATCTGCTGCTGATACCGACATGAGCACAGCTGAAATCGAAGCTGCCCTGAAGCAGATGCATCCATGGCGCAAAGGCCCGTTTGAAGTGTTCGGCGTTCATATTGATACCGAGTGGCACTCGGACTGGAAATGGGATCGCCTGCAGCAGGCAATCAGCCCTCTTGCCGGCCGCACCATCCTCGATGTTGGTTGTGGATCAGGTTATCACCTGTGGCGCATGTTGGCTTGTGATGCAAAGATGGTGGTCGGCATTGATCCGACACCTTTGTTCTCCATGCATTTTGCCACAATCAAACGCTACGTACCTGATGCCGCCGCATTTATTTTGCCGGTCGGCATTGAAGATATGCCGCACAAGATGCAGAGCTTTGATACGGTCTTTTCCATGGGTATCCTCTACCATCGTAAATCGCCGATTGATCATCTGATCGAGTTGAAAGAGCTGCTTAACGATGGCGGTGAACTGGTGCTTGATACACTGGTCATCGAAGGTGATGAAACGCAGTGTCTGATGCCGCACGGGCGTTATGCCAAGATGCGCAATGTCTGGTTTATTCCTTCTGTGGATATGCTCAGGTTATGGATGAAACGTGCCGGATATAAATCCGTCAACGTCATTGATGTTAGCCCAACAAGCATTGAAGAACAGCGCTCAACGGAATGGATGACATTCGAATCCCTGCCCAACTTCCTTGATCCTAATGATCATGACAAAACCATCGAAGGTTACCCTGCCCCCATTCGTGCGGTCCTGACGGCAAAGAAATAAACAAACGGCGCTTCCCGTCGTGCGATAGGCTTAAAAAATCAACAAACAAAAAAGGCGGGCAATGCCCGCCTTTTTCATCATAAGAAACAGTTGCTTATGGTAATACGCTAATCTTCACCATCGGATCGCCCTGGCGAATATCATCGACAACTTCCATGCCTTCAGTGACCTGACCAAACACAGTGTACTGACCATCCAGATGCGGTTGGGCTTCGAAGCAGATGTAGAACTGACTACCTGCTGAATCAGGGTTCGCTGAACGCGCCATGGCCAGTGTGCCACGTACATGTTTACGCTCATTGAACTCAGCTTTTACAGAATAACCCGGGCCACCTGTACCACGTCCATCAGGATCACCGCCCTGTGCCATGAAACCGGGAATCACGCGATGAAAAACCAGCCCATCATAAAAACCTTTACCGGCCAGTGCCTTAAAGTTTGCGACCGTATTCGGTGCAGTATCCGGATACAGTTCGATCAGGATCTCACCTTTCTCGGTTTCAATTTTGATGTGATTTCCTTCCGGAATACCTTTATCACCCGCCTGAGGCGCTTTTGTAAATAAACCCACTCTGTTCTCCTTTGCTTGAGTTTCCTGACCATCATTGATCTGGCTGACAAACACCACCCCGATAAAGGCCAGGACCATCATAATTGCGTTTCGTTTTTTCAATTTCCGTACGTCAGTCATAAGTACCTCTTCTGTGCTGTAGGCAAAATTCGTGCCGGATGCAGCACCATATGCCGCATTCCCGCTTTCAGCAGGCCTGTTCCCAGTACCATATCACCTGCGAATACTGCCACATTCATTTCCTTATTATCAGCTTCAGTATTCCTCAGTTGGATGCGCTGCCCATGCAGGAATCGTTTAATGTCAGCATTCTGCAGTTCCACGCGTTCATAATCTCGCAACCACTGCCCGAGCGGTAACAGGCAAGCCTGTTTCTGCTCATGTAATATTTCCGGTGTGACCATCATGGCTTCCGGCCAGCCAGCAGTAGAAAGCCGTCTGAGTTGGGTAACACAGCCGCCCATGGCCAGGCTTTGGCCAATATCCCTAGCCAGAGAGCGAATATAGGTACCTTTGGAACAAACGACTTCCAGTGTGACCAATGGGTAGTCAAAGGAAACAAGCTTGAGTTCATGAATCGTCACCGCGCGTGACTTCATTTCAACAGCCTGACCCTTTCTGGCCATGTCATGGGCACGTTTGCCATCAATTCGAATGGCAGAATAAACCGGAGGAACCTGTTCGATATCACCACGGAACTGCTCCAGTACATGCTCCAGCTGCTGCAGCTCCACCTGATTCTCAAATGACTGTGTGGTTTCACCTTCGAGATCCAGCGTATCGGTTTGGTAGGAAATATCGAATGTTACACGGTAGCTCTTTTCAGCTTCCAGTCCCATCTCGGCAAAACGCGTCGCATCACCGAGAAGAATGGGCAACATGCCTGTAGCCAGTGGATCAAGTGTACCGGTATGCCCGGCTTTGATGCGTTTCTGACCCGGCTCACTGAATAAGCGGGAAATCTCATTTACCGCCCGACGTGATGACCAGCCAAGTGGTTTATCAAGAAACACTATGCCGCAAATATCTGTCATATTGTTTGAAACTGAATCAGGCAAAGATTCGGGTGACTGCCTGTTCAACACTTGAGCGTACTTCATCGAATGTGCCGCGCATCAGGCAACCGGATGCATACGTATGACCACCACCGCCCAGACTTGCCGCCAGAGCACCTACATCAACGTATGTTTTACCACGGAAGCTTACTTTCCAGCAGTTCTCACGACGCTCATCACAACGAATGAATACAGCCACTTCAACACCATCAATACTGCGGGCGTAATCAATCAATCCTTCGGTATCCTCAACATCAGCACCCGTTGCCTCATACATATCACTGGTAATATGTACCCAGGCAGAGCGCCCCTCATTGTGAACCTCTAATGTATCGAGACAGGCTGACATCATCTTCAGGCCTGCAAGTGGACGACTCTCATATACATGGACACTGATGGGCCATGGTCTGGCACCGGCATCAATCAACTCAGCAGCCATGCGGTAAACTGCAGCTGTTGAATTGGAAAGTCTGAAACTTGCAGTATCTGTCAATACAGCTGTATAGATTGCACTGGCTGTGGCTTTGCTGACAGGGCTTTTCATGGCAATCAACAGATCGAAAATCATCGCACCTGTAGCGCAATATCTGGCATCAACCAGATTAATATCACCAAAGAGTTTGTTGCTGGCATGATGATCAATATTCAGCAATGTCGCACCATCATAAAATGCATCGGGCATACCGAGTCTGGCTTTGGAGCCACAATCAAGGGCAATAATAAGATCGCCACCGCTTGTGTCGCTATGCCAGTGACCTCGCCCTACTTTATCTGCATGATCCAGAAAGGTGTAAATACGTGGTACACCATCAACATTGAACATGGTTACTGATTTTCCAAGTTCGGTCAGTGCATCATACAGTGCCAACTGGGACCCAATGCCATCACCATCCGGATTACAGTGAGTGATTAGTACAATTTGTTCTGCGCCGTTGATGGCATCCATAACGGGCTGCCAGTTAACATCGGAGATGACAGAATGCATCTGGCTGCTCATGGTCTTTGCAGATCTCTCAACAGCTGCAGTACGTCACCGGATTTCTCAAAATTACTGTCCCATTTGAAAACAATGGCCGGAAGACGGCGTTTGGGCAGTGCACGGCGCAATTCATGCGAAAAATGCGGAGCCATACGGTTCAGAGCATCAATACAGGCTTTCTGTTCAGTTTCACCATTATGATACACCCATATGGTCAAAAACTGTTTTCCGGATGCTTCCACTCGTGTGATGCTGACACCATTAAAACGCGGATCTGCCACGTCACGGTACAACAGTGTTGATAACAAGCGCTGCACATCAGTCAGAAACCGCTGCTGATTGGCGGAAACCTTACGCATCAGAAGACTCTATGTTCAGAGTGTGGCCGCCACTTCTTCAATGATATAAAACTCGAAGGTATCGCCTTCTTTAATATCATTGAATTTTTCGACGCTCATGCCGCATTCGAAGCCGGCTTTGACTTCTTTCACATCATCTTTGAATCGACGCAGTGATTCCAGAACACCATCGTAAATCAACACAGACTCACGCAGTACGCGAACATGTGAACCACGGGTAACGTAACCATCGGTCACATAACAACCTGCAATGGCTCCGACTTTCGGTGCATTGAACACGTCGCGCACATCAGCACTGCCGGTAACTTTCTCAACCTTGTTCGGAGACAGAACACCAGCCATAGCCGCTTTAACTTCATCAATTGCATCGTAAATAACCTTGTAAAAACGGATATCTACGCCTTCAACTTCAGCAACTTTCTTGGCCTTGGCTTCAGGACGAACGTTAAAGCCGATGATGATGGCATTTGCTGCGGATGCGAGCATGACATCAGACTCGGTGATACCGCCAATCGCTTTATGTACGATTTTCACTTTCACTTCGTCAGTGCCTGCTTTAGCCAGAGATTCAGCCATCGCTTCAACAGAACCGGTCACATCACCCTTGATCAGTACAGGTACTTCCTTCACGCCGCTCTGCATATTGGCAAACAGTTCATCAAGGCTGGCGCGTTTCTTCGCTTCAGCACCCTGCTCACGCTCCATATCCTTACGATAACGAACAATATCACGAGCCTGTTTTTCATTTTCTACTGCAAAGATCTCCTGACCGGCTTCTGGTACGGAATCAAGACCGAGCAATTCGAATGGAATTGATGGTCCGGCAGTACGATGCTGAACCGAGTTTTCATCAACAATCGCACGCAAGCGACCTGTTGCAGATCCAACAACCACGGTATCACCCTGGTTAAATGTACCATTCTGCACCAGAACCGTTGCCACTGGACCACGCCCCCTGTCCAGTCGGGATTCAACCACGATACCTTTACCGCGACGCTGTGGATTGGCTTTCAGTTCAAGAATTTCAGTCTGCAGAGCCAGCATTTCAAGCAGATCATCCAGACCCAGCCCAGTATGCGCTGAAACAGGAACAAACATGGTGTTGCCGCCCCACTCTTCAGGAATCACTTCATGTTCAGCCAACTGACGCATCACCTTCTCAGGGTCAGCCCCTTCTTTATCCATTTTATTCATGGCCACAATGATCGGAACCCCGGCAGCACGCGCATGGTTCAGTGCTTCCACTGTCTGTGGCATCACACCATCATCAGCTGCAACTACCAGCACAGCCACGTCGGTCATGCTTGCACCACGTGCACGCAGGCCTGTAAATGCTTCATGACCAGGTGTATCAACGAAGACAACACGTTCGCCGCCTTCCAGTTTCACCATATAGGCACCAATATGCTGTGTAATACCACCAGCTTCTCCATCTGCCACGTTCGCTTTACGCAGGGCATCAAGAATAGAGGTTTTACCGTGATCCACATGGCCCATAACCACGACAACAGGTGGGCGTGGTTCCAGATCTTCCGGGCTATCTTCAGATACATCTTCAACAAGCACATCTTCTACAGCTGCGGCATTGATTATTTTCGCCTTATGGCCGAACTCTTCTACGATCAGCACAGCGGTATCAGCATCAACACTTTCATTCACTGTTGTCGGCATACCCATTTCAAACAGCTTCTGTACAACCTGCGCACTCTTGAATGCCATGCGGCTGGCCAGTTCCGCCACCAGAATCGGATCGGTAACTTCAACAGTACGAACTACAAAGTTTTCATCATCCTTGGACACGCTGGAGTCACGTTTGCGTGAACCACGAGCCAGGCGAGCCTGACGTTCCTGCTGTTCAGGAGTAAGAACCTCATGACGCTTTTCAGCATATGAGCGGCGAGCAGCTTTCTCTGCAGGAGAAAGACGACGCTGTGGTCTACCACCACCAGGTCCGCCGCGGCGACGCTGGGGGCCAGCCGGTGGTGGAGCTGAAGGTTGTGGGGAAATAGCAAGTGACGGGCTGCGACGAGTATTGCTCGCATTTTGAGGTCTGTCCTGCCCGGGGCGCTGAGGTCTTGCTGCCTGAGCCTGCCTGCGCTGACTTGCACGGTCTTCAGAAATTTTCTTCTCAATCTGTTTAACAGATGAACTTGGTGCCTTTGATGCAGCAATCTGTGCTGGCGTAAGTCCTCTGCGAATGGTTGTTCTCGGGCCTTTATGTGCCGGGTTCTGTCCCTGACCAGCCGGACGGTTCGGGCCACCCGGGCGATTCGGACCGGCATTAGCCGGACGGTTCGGGCCACCCGGGCGATTCGGACCGGCATTAGCAGGGCGATTCGGGCCACCCGGGCGATTCGGACCGGCATTAGCAGGACGATTCGGGCCACCCGGACGGTTTGGACCGGCATTAGCAGGGCGATTCGGGCCACCCGGACGGTTTGGACCTGCATTAGCAGGACGATTCGGGCCAGTTGGACGTACTGCAGCTGTTGAACGTGTAACACCAGCCGGAGCCTGTTTGGCTGCCGCAGTTGCCGCAGCAGCTCGCTGCGCAGGTGTCGGGCCGGATTTTTTAGCTGTTATAACTGTTTTGGTTGGTGCAGTAGCTGCGGGTTTTGCCGGAGCAGCCACTGTTTTCGCCGCAGCAGCGCTAGCTGCTTTAGCAGCCTTGGCATCTGCAAGCTTTTTCGCATCGGCAATTTTCTTTTGCTCAACCGCAGCAGCAGCTCGCTGTGCAGGTGCAATAGGTTTCTCTTTTGCAGCAGGTGTTGCTGGCGCAACCGCCGGAGCAGGCTTTTCAACCGGTTTGGCTGCCACCGGTTTTGCTGCCGGTGTATGGCGGCGACGCACGGCAACTTCTACTGTGCGACCTCTGCCTTCCACCTGACCGCCTGTCCGGGTTTGCCCGGCAACCATTGGTCGATTCAGTGTCAGGGTTTTACCAGCGCCTTTCTTGGCATCAGGCTTGGCTGAAGATTTAATTACCGATCGAATCTTCCCTTGATCGTCTGCATCCAGCGTACTGGTCGGTCCACTCACAACCACATTACACTGCACTGCGGCGCGCTGTATTTCAGCCGCGTCCACGCCAAGTTCTTTTGCCAAGTCAAGAATACGTTTTGCCATCTGTTCTGTTTACCCTAAGCCTTTATGTGTCTATGCCAGACACAATATTGGTCTAACTTATTTGCAGTTGCAGCCGCAGGCCCTGAAGCATCAATGCCTGCGATTGCTACGTTTTCACGCCCGAACTTTTCACCAAGCCATAACTTTGATGAAACCCGGACCGTTTTTGTTTTCTGTCCTGCCTGTTGCCGTTTTGCCACCGCATCGTCTATTTGACGAATTAGCGCATCTCCGGCATCAGCTGCCATTACAAGCAGCAATGGCGTATTATTCCACAGTCTGTGCATCACTGCATCCCTGCCAACATGGGCAGTGCTACGCATACGTGTGAACATCTGCTGCAGCTGCTTCTCCAGCACCGACTCAATGCGTTCTTTCAATACCGCCCATTGCGGTAATGAGACAACGAATTTCGCCTTCAGCGGCTGCAATCGTTTATCATTCATACCCTGCAAACAAGTTTCCTGCATGCAAAAGTATGTTCCTCTGCCTGGCAGTTTCTGTGCCAGATCAGGCCAAAGCTGACCTTCATCATCAACCACCAGCCTGAGCATGGAAGGCTTCGGCAAGCTGGCCCTACAGGCCAGACATGTCCTTAGCTTACCATGCAACTCAATCGACTCAGTCAAACCAGCCGGAAGCCTCACGTGCTGCAATAATCAGAGCTTCAGCTGTTTCTTTGTCCAGGCCCTCTATATCTTCGATCTCATCCATCGCTGCATCAGCCAATGCTTCAACAGTCACCATATCACGAGAAGCCAACTGCTCAGCAATTTCACGTGTCATGCCGGCCAGATCGAGAAGAGAAATTTTCACTTCGCTCTCTTCACTTCCCTTGTTCAGAGCCTGATCAAGCAGCACGTTACGTGCACGTTTCTGCAGTTCCTGAGCCAGTTCTTCATCAAAACCTTCAATTGCAGCAATATCTTCAACCGAACAGTAAGCCAGGTCTTCCAGACTCAGGAAACCTTCGCCGACAAGTACAGCGGCGAAATCTTCGTCGACATCCAGACCTTCCTGGAAAACCACCTTGGCCTGGGAAATCTCTTCGGAACGACGCTCTTTCTCTTCGCCGGTACTCATCAGTTCGATGTTCCAACCGGTCATTTCAGAGGCCAGACGTACATTCTGTCCACGACGGCCAATGGCAATCGCCAGATTATCTTCACTGACAGCGACTTCGATCGTATTGGTATCAGGATCAACCAGTACACGTTCGATTTCAGCTGGCGCCAATGCATTTACAACAAATACTGCAGGATCTTCAGTCCATTCGATGATGTCGATCTTTTCACCGTGCAGTTCATTGACCACTGCCTGTACGCGGGCACCGCGCATGCCAACGCATGCACCAACCGGATCAACAGCTGCATCGGTAGAGATTACAGCGATTTTACTGCGTGAACCCGGATCACGGGAGATGGCCTGAATAGCAACCACACCGTCTTCAATTTCAGGTACTTCCTGTTCAAACAGACGCAACACCATGCCTGCATCAGATCGGGAAATAAACACCAATGGGCCTTTGGTCTGGTTGCGCACTTCGCGCAGGTATGCACGAACACGATCACCCTGACGGAAGGTTTCGCGTGGCAGCAGATCTTCGCGATACATCACTGCTTCGCCGCGACCAAGATCAACATAGACATTGCCACGCTCTACACGTTTAACAATACCGGTAATCAGTTCGCCAACACGTGGTTCATATTCAGCAATAACGCGATCACGTTCAGCTTCGCGAATCTTCTGGTTAATAACCTGTTTTGCAGTCTGGGCAGCGATACGGCCCAACTCAATAGGAGGCAAGGGATGACGGAACTCGCTACCGATCTCGGCAGCAGCATCCATCTCTTTGCCCTGCTCAAGCGTCAGTTCATTCTCTTCATCTTCGATTTCTTCTTCAATCACAGTCTGCACGTGGAAAAGGCGCATTTCGCCGGTTTCCCTGTCAATTTCAGCTTCAACATTCTTGCCCGGATAGGTTCTGCGCGCGGCAGTTTTCAAGGCCTGTTCCATCGCTTCCAGAACCAA
The DNA here is from genome assembly GCF_001895085.1 of Mariprofundus micogutta. Lineage (GTDB taxonomy): Bacteria > Pseudomonadota > Zetaproteobacteria > Mariprofundales > Mariprofundaceae > Mariprofundus > Mariprofundus micogutta. Next base: position 21,970 of record NZ_BDFD01000017.1, read on the forward strand.
CTCACGTTCAACTGATTTTTCACGTGCAACTGCATCTGCAACTGCCAATATCTCTACATTCATGACTGCATTCTCACTAGTTCAGAATTCATTACAGATTCTCTTCAGAATCTCTGTTTTTACGGGAAACATCTTTCCAGTTAATTGCCCGCACTACTTTGCTCACTTCTGACATGGAAACCACTTGTTGCCGGTTATCCTTTGCCTTCTTCGCCTCAATCAGCAAGGTAAACTGTACATCCCCCTCAGCCTCGACAGGCCCCAGATTTCTGCCTTCCTGAGAAGTGCCCTCAAGAAAACTGACTTTGATCCATTCACCTTCATAACGCTTGAAATCAGCGACTGTCTCCAGCGGCCAGTTCAATCCCGGTGATGTCACTTCCAGCATATATGCATTGGCAATCAGATCTTCCGCATCCAGCTGCAATGCCAGGCCGCGACTGATTCTTACCAGTTCATCAGAGCTGACACCGCCAGCCCGATCCACAATCACCTTCAAGAGCTGGCTATGTCCACCACTACCCAGGCTGATTTTGAGAATTTCCACTCCCAACTCATCAGCAATCGGCTGCAGCAATGATTGAATCTGATCTTCCAACAGCTATACCCACCTTCAAAAAACAAAAAAAGCGAGCCGCAGCCCACTTTTAACGAGGCGAAGCATAGCCCCATGATTGAATATTGCAATGGTATATATCAACGGACGAAGTCGAATCAGCCAATTAAAACAACAGGATTTTAAAACCGATCAGAATCAGTACCACTCCACCGAACAACTCCGCCCTGCTTTCCAGCCATATGCCGCTGCGAAAGCCGACAAATACACCAATCCAGCTGAAAACGAATGTAGTGATACCGATGATTAAACAAGCAACAAAAGGGTTCACAGCCAGAAGCGTTAATGAAAAACCTGCTGCCATGGCATCAATACTGGTAGCGACAGCCAGCATCAGCATTACTTTCGTGCTTACAGCAGTGATCTCTTCCTCCACACCTTCAGCGAAGGATTCAACGATCATCTTGCCACCAATAAGCAACAGCAGAACAAAGGCAATCCAGTGTGCATAAGCTTCCACCCAGCCCAGCACACCACGACCTGCCAGATAACCAATCAACGGCATCAGCGCCTGAAACAGTCCGAACCAAAGCCCGGCTTTGATGGCCAGAGCGGTGAGGTTTTTATCCTCTTCTTTTGAACCCAGTCCGATGGATACAGCGAACGCATCCATAGCCAGCGCCACAGCCAGCAGTATAACCTCAATCATCCCGACCCCACCATACTCCTACACATTAAGTTAAACCCCCAAACTACTGTTTTATAGATATAATATATACTTGTTACTCTTTCGTCCTCACAAAAACCAATACAGACTCTTCAACAGATTCAACAGCAGCAGAACAGTGAGTGCCAACCCACCACCAAGCCGGAAAAGCTGTAAATCATGCTTGCGACTATAATACCAGGCTATAAAAAAGTAGACCGGATGAAGATTAATCCAAAGAGTACGCCCGATGAATCCCGAAGAGTTGAGTTTCGAAGCCTTAAGCCTGTTCAACGCCCTCTCCTCTGATGGACAGCGACAGGCATGCCATCTGGCAGAATCGTTGCCGGAAGATGAAGCTGTTTATCTGGCAGCAATGCGCAGCATGCCGAAAGCTAAACGGCGCCAGTTCCTTTTCTCCCTGAGCAAGAAAAGATGGGGACTTTAACCCGCGTTCGCATGCTTCTGCACGACGCCCATTACAGCATCTACCAACCCTGTCTCAACATCTGTTTGCAGCTCCAGAACCCATAAGGGTTGATCACATGGCCAAAGTGGCATGAGTTTCACCGCATCTTTGGCAGTTGTGACAACAGGCTTAAAACATTGCAACAGAGACCGAACATCTTCTTTTGAATAAGCATGATGATCGGCGAAACAACTATACTCGCCGATTTCATATCCCAGAGCGTTCAGGTCATTGAGCACACGTTTTGGTCGCGCAACACCTGTGACAACATGAATCGGGCGGGAAGCTTCCAGTAGAACATCACCCTGTCCATTCCAGTCTCGAACCACTCCGGCCTTTGCGGACCAGAACCACTCTTTCTGTTCGCATAGTGGTTTAAAGGCTTCCGACCCGGTTCTGACAACCACATCTGCAAGCGCCAGTGCAGACACCGGCTCTCTCAATGGCCCTGCAGGCAGCAGGCATCCATTACCCAAACCTTCAGCTGGTACCAGTACAATATCGCAAACACGCTCTAACTGCCGATACTGAAAACCATCATCGAGAACAAGGATGTCGCCGTACTCTGCAGCCAGCTGCGCACCGGCAACACGGTCGCGCCCTGCTATCACCGGGCAACCACTTAAGCGGTGCAACAGTACAGCCTCATCCCCCACTTCATATGGCCTGGAATATTCAGAAACCAGATGCGGTGCCTGATTGTTGGCGCCATCCCCTCGCGACAATAGCACAGGATTGAATCCCCGCTGTTGCAACTCAGCTGCCAACCAGACCACAAACGGTGTTTTGCCACTGCCGCCTACAGTGATATTACCGACAGAGATCATCGGGATGGGTGGTTTCACTGTATGTTTTAAACGCCCGTTCTGATCGAATCTTGCTGCCAGAGCATAGATAGCGGACAAGGCTCGCAGCAACAGATTCGGTTTACGCCTTCTGTTCCACCACATATTTTCAATCCGCTGATACAGCATCCACTTTTCCCTTTTTGCTGCCGTGCTTCAGCCTGTCTCACTCTTATTTCTGAACATAAAAATAAGAGTGACAATAATGGCACAACAGGCTGTTCCGAATATTGATACTGAAACCATCAACCACTGGCCCAGATGCACGTAATATGCAGCGAACATGGCTGATGCCAGACAAAAAACACACCACTGAATGATGGAAAGACCATCAACATTGCGTGTACTCAAGGTGACCCGCAACTGATCCACAAAACCAAGAGTGAATATTGCTGCCGCTATTGAACCTATAACCTGCCAACCATCTATGCTTTCCAATATATATCCTTTCCTGAAGATGAATAATGAACCGTGCGCATGCTGCCATTTCGCAACATCATTGACTCGCTGAAAAAGTCAGGCTTCAGACAAACTGACTGTACAACACCAGAGCGAAGAAAACCACGAAGCCAGCTCCCATTGATCTGAGTACAAGTTTGCGCTGTTTGGGCAGGCTCAAGCCCATCATGGTGCCACTGATCAAGGTCAGCAACATCACAATCACCATAGCGATAACGAAGTAATTGAATATATTTTTGCCATTACCCTTGTGCAGACTCATGAAACGACCGTACCAGCTGGGGGTGTAATACCTGAATACAGCCACATTCATATTTTCAGTTGAAGGACGCATCTTGAGCCAGTGGTTCTCACCATCCCAGAACAGATAATAGACTTCTAAATCAGAGTTCCATTTCAGCTTTGCCCTGCCCAGCGGCTCGGACAAATCACGTCTGGCCAATTCTCCGGCTGCAATTTCACGCAGCAATCCAGCATCACGTGGTAACGCCTGATCAAGCTCGACACGAAATTTCTCAATTGTGGATTCAGGCTTTATGTCATTGATATAAAACACCCCTGTAAGAAAGAACATCAGTGTGATTGGAAAAACCACTGATGCCAGAATCATGTGCATCTTCATCAATGTATAACGTTTGATCATCACCTTACCCCAGATTACTGGACCAGATTGTATCCCCTACCCCCATTCCGTCTAGCAGCCATCCGCGCAGCAATGGTGCTTTCTTAATACTTATGACTCATTAGTGTTCCCGGAATAGAGGAAATGGGTATAGATGGGATTAAGTGAGCTTGGACTAGATAACTGGTTTGAAAAGCATGCCAGTGCCTCGTGTGGCCCTGAGCAGAGTCTTGCACGCGTGGTGGCAATTGATCGCGGTCGCATTCTGGTTCATGACGGCTATGGTGAATCTTCAGCCGAACTGCTGGGCAAGTTTTTCTACGCGGCTGAATCTGTTGCCAAGTTCCCCTGTGTAGGCGACTGGGTATGCCTGGATCATCACGACTCTGACTCTGCCCATACTGATGGTTTTGCCAGCATCCACTCCATCCTGCCGAGAAAAAACCTGCTGCAACGTAAAACGGTGGGTTATAACGAAGAGTTTCAGATGCTGGCATCGAATATTGATATCGCATTGATTGTCATGTCATGCCATTACGATTTTCATATCTCCAAGCTTGAACGCTTCCTGGTCATGATTCATGAGGCACATATCACACCTGTACTGCTGTTCACCAAGGCAGATCTGATCGAACCGGACGACCTGCAAACCATGATCGCATCTATTCGCGATGCAGGTATTGATATACAGATCATGACAATCAGCTCTGTCACGGGCACCGGGCTCGATGCGTTCCGCCAGTTCATTCAGCCGAAAAAGACCTACTGCATGCTTGGCTCTTCCGGCGTCGGTAAAAGCACCCTGATGAACCAGCTCATCGGTGAGGATAGATTTGAAACACAGGAAGTGAGTGATTCCGGCCAGGGTAAACACACGACCGTACGCCGTCACCTGATGCTGCTCAAACAGGGAAGCATGATTGTTGATATGCCCGGCATGCGCGAGCTGGCTGTTGCCGAGGTCAAGGAAGGCATTGAATCCAGCTTTGAAGATATCATCGAATTGGCACTTACCTGCAAATTCAACAATTGCACTCACAACAGTGAGCCGGGTTGCCGCATTCAGGCGGCACTGGCCAGTGGCGCACTCAATGGCGAACATTACAAGAATTACCTGAAAATCCAGAAAGAAGCACATCACCACAAAAAGCAGACGCCGTACGTGGAGAAACGCAGAAAAGGCAAAAATGCCAGTCGTATAAACCCGACAAAAAAACAACAACGCAAACTAAGGAAACAGGGACTCACTGACGAAGAAGAGCACGAATCATAATAACCCCAAAGCGTCCTGATCCGCACCAGCCAAAACTTTGAATGGTAAGTAACATTCCTTTCAACTATTCATAAACCCATGGGTTCAACTATACTTTCGCAATGACCCATCAGAATGAAATCTATGCAACCAATGCAACAACACTACTTGAGAAGTTCTATGTACGCTTAAAGGCTACTGGTCTGGAAGATGAGAAACAGAAAGAGTTTTTGCGCGGATTTATGGCTGCTGGTTTATCAACAGGACTGATCGACAGAGATTCGTTTGACCAGCTCATCGCATCCGCCCATGAGAAAGTATTTGGCATGAGCATTCCCCAAAAGCACTACGAAAAAATGATGAATGGCGAGGAGACTTCATTCTTCGATGTCCCGACTTATAATCGGCCCAGGCAAAAAATATAAGACCTTCTGATGAACTACAGCACAAAGATACCATTCCTAACTGCATCCTGACGGGCCCGCCCTACCTACAGCTCTGGCTGTTCTCTCAAAACGATATGTTTTGCCCCGCAGACGGAACAGTGAAATCGATGAACTTCTTTGCGCAGATCATCAGCAGATTCAAATGGCGTTCTCGGCAATATCTGCGCCACATCCTGCTGGAAATCGCAAGCTTCGCAGTAAAGGTAAAAAGTCGTTTTATTTTCTGGCATCCCCTATTCCCCTACTTTTATTTCCAAGACCACAGCCTAATCAGGTTGCTGTTCAATCAATACCAACCTGAACAACAGAAACGAAAGTCAGCCAGATAATCTAATTGATGAACTAGAACCTATAAACCACTGTTATCTATTTGGAAATAACATTCATGCCACCCATATAAGGCTGCAGAACTGCAGGGACTTTTACTGAACCATCTTCCTGCCAGTAGTTCTCAAGAATTGCCACAAGGGTACGTCCAATCGCCAGACCTGAACCATTAAGTGTGGCTACCGGTTGCGGCTTACCCCCCTCTTCCCGATAACGGATTCCGGCACGGCGACCCTGAAACTGGCCGAAGGAAGAACAGGATGATATTTCGCGGTAACAGTTCTGACTTGGCAGCCAGACTTCCAGATCGAAGGTCAGCTGAGAGCTGAAGCCGATATCAGCAGTGCATAACTGTACCGTACGATATGGTAACTCCAATGCTTCAAGCACTGCTTCGGCATGTCCGACTAGTTCATCCAGATCGGACAACGCCCGTTCCGGTGTAGTGATATGAACCAACTCGACTTTATCGAACTGGTGCTGGCGGATGATACCGCGCTCATCGCGACCGGCAGAACCGGCTTCACGACGGAAACACGGCGTATATGCACAATGACGCTTCGGCAGATCAGCCGCATCAAGAATTGTATCCTGATACAGATTGGTGACCGGCACTTCTGCTGTCGGGATCAGATACTGGTCCTCTCCCTCCAGCTTATACAGATCATCAGCAAACTTCGGCAGCTGCCCAGTCCCTGTCATAGTCTTGCTATTAGCAATTGCAGGCACCCATACTTCTTCGTAACCATGTTTATCGGCATGCAGATCAAGCATGAACTGCATCAGCGCACGCTCCATCCGGGCAGCGGCGCCTTTGATGACGGTAAAACGACTACCGGCAAGCGTGGCACCAGCTTCAAAATCCAGAATGCCGAGATCAGTGCCGATATCCCAATGGGCGGGCACTTCATCACAACGTGGTGTTCCCCAACGACGCAGTTCAACATTATCGTCTTCACTGCTTCCTGCCGGCACTGATTCATGCAGTGCATTGGGAATTTCCAATAATGCCGCAGCAAATTCAGCTTCAGCATCACGCGCCTGTGCATCCAGCTCCTTGGCCTGGCGTGAAACTTCACCCATAGCAGCGAGTTCTTCGGATGCATCTTCGCCTTTACTCTTCTTCTGGCCGATCAGTTTGGACACACGTTTACGATCAGCCGCCAGCGTTTCAGATGCTGTCTTCAGCTCACGCTGACGTTTATCCAGTTCAGTCATCTTCGCCCAGGCACTGCCCGGATCGATTACTTCTTCACCACGGCGACCAATGGCCGCCTGTAACTGGTCAAATTCTTTTCGTAGGGCCTGTCTGTCTATCATTCTTCAATTGCTCCATCTTCTGCAGCCCCGCCTTCTTCAGTTGCACCAGCCTCTGCATCGCCAGGCTCTTCCAGGCTTTCATCTTCATCATCTGACTTGTCGACCACACGCACCGCACCGATTACACGCTCTTTTCCTTCAACACCGAAGAGTTTCACACCCTGCGTATTGCGACCGATAATAGAGACCGTATCGAGCTTGATACGAACCAGACGACCGGTATCGGTCATCATCATCACCTGATCATCTTCAAGTACGAGCAATGCGCCGATCATATTGCCGTTTCGGCCACCGGTTTTCAGCGTGAATACACCCTGACCACCACGTTTCTGTACATTGTATTCAGATACAGATGTGCGTTTTCCGAAACCGTTTTCAGACACCGCCAGCAACGAAGCATTTTCAACCACCAGCGTCATGGAGATCAGATGTTCACCCTCAGCCATACGCATACCGGTCACACCACGTGTACTGCGGCCCATAGGACGCGCATCACTTTCGGCAAAGCGAATCGCTTTACCATTGCTCGCGCAGAGCATGATATCCTGTGAACCATTGGAAACATCTACCGCTATCAGATCATCATCGTCATCGATATTGATAGCAATAATACCGTTGGTACGGATATTCTTGTATTCGGAAAGCTTGGTTTTCTTGATCACGCCGTTTTTGGTAGCCATGACAATAAACTGATCATCGCCAAACTCACGGATTGCCAAAGTGGCCGAGATCTTCTCATCTTTCTCAACCGGCAACAGATTAACCAGTGCTTTACCGCGAGCCGATCTGCCTGCCTGCGGTACTTCATAGACCTTCTTGCGGAATACCCGTCCCCGATCGGAGAAGAAGAGCAGGTAATCATGTGTGGATGCCACCATCAACTGGGTGACAAAATCCTCATCCTTGGTGGTCATGGCGGTTTTGCCCTTACCACCACGGCGCTGAGCACGATACTGAGAGGCCGCATTACGCTTGATATAACCCTCGCTTGAGATTGTCACCACCATATCTTCTTCGGTAATCAGATCTTCAACAGAAAGTTCTGCGGTTTCATCCATAATAATCGAGCGACGCGGATCGGCGTATTTATCACGCACATGCTCCAGTTCTTCGACAATGACACCCATCAGCAACTTCTCATCAGCCAGAATCGCTTTGAGATGTGCAATGAGCTTCATCAACTCATCAAACTCGGCCTGAATCTTGTCACGCTCCAGACCGGTCAAACGATGCAGACGCATATCCAGAATGGCCTGCGACTGTTTGTCCGAGAGCTTGAAATGATCCATCAAGCCGACTTTTGCTTCTGCAGGTGTTGCACTGGCACGAATCAACTTGATGACTTCGTCAATATTATCCAGAGCTATCAGCAGACCTTCCAGAATGTGAGCACGAGCTTCAGCCTTGGCCAAATCGAACAGACAACGGCGCGTCACAACCTGACGACGATGATCAAGGAAATGCAGGAGCAGTTCACGCACCCCACACAGTTTCGGCTGCCCATCAACAAGTGAGAGCATATTACAGCTGAAATTACACTGCAGTTGAGTCTGTTTATACAGGTTATTGAGAATCACTTCCGGAATTTCACCGCGTTTCAACTCAATCGCGATGCGCATTCCTTCACGGTCCGACTCATCACGCAGGTCGGAGATACCTTCGATTTTCTTGTCTCGTACCAGATGCGCAATATTCTCAATCAGATTGGCCTTGTTCACCTGATACGGGAGTTCCTCGATAATAATCGATTCGCGTTTGCTCTTCGAATTGACTTCAATCAGCGCTTTGGCACGCATAGTCACCGAACCACGTCCGGAAATGAATGCATCACGAATGCCTTTACGACCATAGATAAAACCGCCGGTCGGGAAATCGGGTCCCTGCATCACCTGCATCAGTTCATCATCATCAACATCCGGATTTGCAACCAGTGCAATCGCTGCATTAATCGTCTCACCAAGGTTGTGCGGAGGGATATTGGTGGCCATGCCCACTGCGATACCCTGCGAGCCGTTGACGAGCAGATTAGGATACTTGGCTGGCAAAACCTTCGGCTCTTTAAGGGATTCATCATAGTTGGGTGCAAAATCAACCGTGTTTTTATCGATATCAGCAAGCAGTTCAGCGGCAACACGGCTCATACGGGCTTCGGTATAACGCATTGCTGCGGGAGAATCACCATCGACTGAGCCGAAGTTACCCTGACCATCAATAAGCAGATGGCGCATGCTCCATGGCTGAGCCATACGTACCATGGCATCATACACTGCTGTATCACCATGCGGATGGTATTTACCAATCACATCACCCACGACACGGGCTGATTTCTTGAAGGGCTTGTCATGAGTGGAACCGAGATCCTGCATGGCATAGAGAATACGACGATGAACAGGCTTGAGACCATCGCGAGCATCCGGCAACGCTCGACCTACAATTACACTCATGGCGTAATCGAGGTAGGAGCGTTTCATCTCATCTTCAATCAGTACGGGTACAGAAGTGTTAAGTGTTTCTTCCATGTTTATGCCTCATATTTCATCTATCAAAAACTGGTGCCCTCGACACGATTCGAACGTGTGGCCTGCCGCTTAGGAGGCGGCCGCTCTATCCAGCTGAGCTACGAGGGCTGATGCTTGCTTTGCGGTCAATTTAACCGCGTTGAATGATAACGTCATTGATGCAGAACTGCACGGTCAAACAGACAGTTTCTTCACGATACAGATGATGAGCTCCGCCCTCAATTGTAGCTAAGCAAACTACAAACTTTTGTGCCGGACAGCGCCTTGCGACCCGACAAAAAACCCAACTCGATGACAAACAGGCATGATACAACTTCAGCGCCAAGCTTTTGCACCAGTTCGACGGTAGCAGATGCAGTACCTCCGGTTGCCAGAAGATCATCAACAATGACCACTTTATGACCTGAACTCAGTGCATCCCTGTGTATCTCCAGCCGGTCCACACCGTATTCAAGCTCATATTCCACACTATGGATATCTGCCGGCAACTTGCCCGGTTTACGTACTGTCACCAGCCCCAGTCCCAACTTGTTGGCCAGCGCCGCCCCGAAAATAAAACCACGCGATTCAATGCCTACAATGGCATCAACATCCGGTCCGATGAACTCAGCCAGTTCTGAAACCGCTGCGGAGAATGCAGCCCCGTCGGCCAGCATGGGGGTGATGTCTTTGAAAATGATGCCGGGCTTGGGGAAATCAGGTACGTCGCGAATATGATCCTGCCAACTCAATTTTTCGTTCCCCATTCAGATAATCTCCTCAAAACTTACATCTTCATGTTCAACCATGCGGCGCAGCTTTTGTAATGCCGCCACCTGAATCTGTCTGATTCGTTCCCGGGTCACACCCATATGTTCGCCTATAGACTCCAGTGTCCAGGGATCATCATCCAGACCCAATCCATATCGCAAACGTACAACTTCACGCTCTTTTGCCGTCAGCTTGGCCATCCACTTATTCAGCATCTCGTCACGCCGCTTATGCTCCATACGTTCACTTGGTGCTTTGGCCGACTCATCTGCAGTCACATCATAAATGGTGAAGTCACCCTCATCATGCAGCATTGCATCCGCACTTTCAGTGGTAAGCGCATTCCTGAGCAGCGATTGCACTCGATCTATCGGAATGCCCATAGCTTCGGCAACTTCCATCTCTGTAGGCTCACGTCCAAGCGAGGCACGCAACCTGTTAAAGTTGTTGAGAACTCCGTTATACTCCTTGGCAATATGTACGGGCAAACGGATCGTGCGCGACTGGTTCATGATGGCGCGCTCCACGGCCTGTCTGATCCACCAGGTTGCATAGGTGGAAAAACGGCAGCCATGTGATGCATCAAACTTTTCAACCGCACGCATCAGACCGAGATTCCCCTCTTCAATCAGGTCACTCAAAGCCATGCCACGATTCATATATCGGCGGGATATTTTTACAACCAGACGCAAATTGGTCTGGATCATCTGCTGACGGGCAGATTCATCGCCGGCAGCAATTTTCTTTGAAAGATCCACCTCTTCCTGAGCAGACAGCAAATCATAACGGGAAATCTCCCGCATATACATTGCCATAGGTTCAAAACTGTGACTTTTGCTCATTGGCCCCTATACCTGAGGCGTTATTTGTGTTGCTGAAAACGCCATTCCCAGTGTCAACGCGACTATCTCATCAGCGTGGTAAATAGGCAAGCGGATCAACGGCCACACTACCCTGTCTGACTTCAAAGTGCAGATGAGGCCCACTGGCTCTGCCTGTATGCCCTACCCTGGCAATCACATCACCGGCTTTAATATTCTGACCCTTGCGAACAAGGTTACGCTGATTGTGACCATATGCGGTAAACAGATTATTACCATGACGGATAATCACCAGGTTTCCATATCCGCTCAGTCGATGGTCTGAATAGACCACAGTACCCGATGCTGCAGCATGGATCGGAGCCCCCTCTTTGGCACCTATATCAACCCCGTCATGCATGCGGGAACCCCTGCGGCCGAATCGACTGGTCACCTTGCCCCGAACCGGCCAGCGCAGCTTACCACCGGTTGCTTTGGTTTTATGCCGCGGTTTTTGAACACTTTTTTTGCTGCTCTTTTTAGCGACCTGACGCGGCTTACTGGCTTTTCTGATTTTCGCAGCGGTCGGGTCATACGTTCCTTTCGGTGCCCAGCGATCAATATACAAGCGTTGTCCGACATAGATTCTATAGGGATATGGAATGCGATTACGCATGGCAATCAGCTTATAATGCACACCAAATTTTTTGCCGATGCTGTAGAGTGTATCCTGAGGTCTGACATAGCGAATCACCGGTTTGCCAATTTTTTTACCGACTGACTTAGAAGCACTCGGTTTATGGTGTGATTTACTACGTGGCATCGGGGTGCTGTAACAGCCCGCTACAGCCAGTAGCAGCAACAGGCATAGTAACCTGCCGATCAAACCCATAACAGGGCAAACCCTCCAATCACTGCAACCGTCACCAGTACGGTCAGCAATTCAAAATGTTTTTCAACCCAGCGCCTTAGCTTCTCACCGCCCCAATACATCAGGCTTGCTTCCAGATAGAAGCGTGCCGCACGTGATGCAAGCGCGGCAAGTATAAATGGTATAAACGGCATACCGAATGCACCGGATGCAATGGTAATAATTTTAAACGGAATCGGTGAAAAGCCAGCGACGGCAACAACCCATATGCCATGCTCAATAAACAGTTGTTGAACATTATCAAATGTTTCAGTTGCATGGTAAAATTCAATAATAGGCTGCGCAACCGTGACAAACAGAAACATGCCAATGGCATAGCCGATGGCAGCTCCAATGGCGGAGCCTGCAGTCGTAATGGCAGCAAGACGAAATGCACTGCCGGGGCTGCTCATCGACATCAGCAGTAGCAAAACATCAGGCGGTATAGGGAATACACTGGCCTCAATAACAGCAATCAGGAACAGTACCCGCTGTGCATGCGGATGGTCGGCTTGTGCCAGCGTCCAATTATACAGACGCCGCAACCATGAGGGGCGTGGCTCGTTAACCTGCTCGTCAGTAATGATTCACTCCTTCCAGCAAAGGAACGAAGGTACATGCATCTAAATACTCCTCCGTATAACCATTTGCCTGCTTGCGCCGTTTTACCAAACGATGATCACCGCCCTCTCCTTCAGGAAGCAACAACACACCGCCGGGTTTCAATTGCTGCAACCATACATCAGAAGCAAAGCCCCCTGCTGTGACAATGATCGCATCATAGGGTGCATAATCTTCCCAGCCGAGGCGACCATCAGCACATTTAAGCATGACATTGGCATGACGCGCTGCACGCAGGTTTTTGCGTGCCCGATCATGTAACGGCTGAATACGCTCTATGCTGTATACTCTGCGACAGAGTCTGGAAAGTACTGCAGTCTGATATCCGCAACCTGTACCGATCTCCAGCACACGCTCATGCCCCTGAAGCTCGAGCAGCTGGCTCATGCGGGCCACCATATAAGGCTGTGAAATAGTCTGGCCTGAACCAATAGGAAGCGCACAATCATGGTAGGCCCGGGAGGCCAGAGCAGAATCAACAAACAAATGCCTGGGGACTGTGAGCATGGCATCAAGTACGCGCTCATCGTTCACTCCTCTCGCAAGTAGCTGCTCAGACACCATACGCTGTCTGGGGCGTTCATACGCGAGATTTGATTGCATCAGTCAGACTCCATGACTCCAATAAAAAAATGGTCGGGACGAGAGGATTCGAACCTCCGACCACACGGCCCCCAGCCGTGTGCGCTACCAGACTGCGCTACGTCCCGTTTCATGGGCGATGAAGCATACTGAAAACAATAAATAATGATAGAAGATTGATAGCTTCGATCAATCGAGAATATGAATCAATCGAGCAGTTTATATATTGCGCTCAATTCCTCTTTAATTTGACGCAGCTGTGTCTGGCTGTCTTTCTGTTCGACGATGTCTTCCAGATCACCATTAAGCAGTCGCTTCTTGGCACCGCGAATGGTGAAGTTAAGATCATACAACAGATGTTTAATCTGCAACACGGCATACACATCACGATGACGATAAAAACGACGATTACCTGTCTTTTTCACCGGTTTGATATGTTTGAACTCGGTTTCCCAGTATCGCAACACATGTGGTTCAACACCACAAACATCACTGACTTCGCGAATGGAAAAGAAAAGCTTGTCGGGCAGATCCGGGACATGCAGACCCGCTTTGGCTAAAGCCTCTTTAGAACTCATTTGTCACCTTTAAGCAGCTTTTTCTTGAGTAAGGGACTGGCACGAAAGGTTACAACTGAACGTGGTGCAATCGTAATATCAGAACCTGTTTTAGGGTTTCTGCCACGGCGCGCATGTTTTTGACGTACAATAAAATGACCAAAGCCGGAGAGCTTCACGTTATCACCCTGCTCAAGAGAATCACGAATGACTCCGAGCACGGATTCAACGATCTGGGCTGATTCTTTTTTAGTCAACCCGACACGTTCATGAACGATTTTAGCAATCTCAGCTTTGGTCACTACCCTCACCCTCTAAACTGTTATAAAACAAGTCGTTGCCATTTCCTGCTAGAAAAAGCTTATGAACATTATCAGAAGCTCTTGTTCTGTCAAAGATTTTTTAAGTAATAGTAAAGTACATTTTTCTCATTTTGCAAGCATGGTAGTAGATAAATGCAGCTGCAAAAAATTGCTTTGGTGTTTACGCGGGGATCAACTGACCTTCATGCAGTGACAACATACGATCACATTCACGGGCTAATGTTTTGCTGTGTGTCACCATGATCACTGCTGCATTCTCTTCCCTGCACAACTGTTGCAACAGATCGAATACTTCATGAGCCGTACGCTCATCCAGATTACCCGTTGGCTCATCGGCCAGCAAAACTCTGGGTCTGGTCGCAAGCGCTCGGGCAACAGCCACGCGTTGTGCTTCACCACCAGAAAGTTTGGCCGGTATATGCTTCTCACGTTCTGCCATACCCAATCGCATGAGTAACTCTCTGCCGCGCTTGTTAGCAGTCTCGAGGGCAACGCCCTGCACCATGAGTGGCAACACCACATTCTCCAGCGCAGTCAGTTCCGGAATCAGATGATGGGCCTGATAAACAAAACCGATTTTTTCATTGCGCAGATGGGCCTGCTTGTTCGAACCCAGATCTTGAATGGCTTCGCCTGCCAGATATATTTCACCGGCATCAGGTCGCTCAAGCGTACCAAGTACCTGTAACATGGTGGACTTACCACTACCCGACTCACCGACTACGGCAAGAAACTCCCCTTCAAGCAGATCAAACTCTATAGCCCGAAGAATCTCCAGACGCCCGTCAGGGGCATCAAAACCCTTGCACAGGCCGCTGACTTTAAACAATGACTTACTCATATCTCAAAGCCTCAGCCGGCGGAACGCTGGCAGCACGCCAGGCCGGATAAAATGTCGCCAGAAGGCCCATAATCAGACTGGCCACTACGATCATCACCACAGATGAGAAATCTATGACGGAGGGTACATGGTCGATGAAATAGACTTCTCCGGACATGAACTGCATACCAAGCATTTTTTCAATCCAGGCCAGCAGCGGATCCAGCTTCCAGGCCAGCAGAAGGCCAAGCACACTGCCCAGCATCGTCCCTACACCGGAGAGCATCATGCCCATGAGCAGAAACACACGCATGACAGAACTGTGCGTTGCACCTACCGTTTTAAGAATCGCAATCTCTTTGCGTCGCTCCATGACCACCATCACCAGTGAAGCCACCATATTAAATACAGCAACCATAATGATCAGCGACAGGATCACTCCCATAGCAACGCGTTCTGTTTTCAGGGCATTGAAAAATGCGCGATGACGTTGCTGCCAATCTGTCACCCATGCACCGGTTGGCAGACTCTGGCGTGCCAGTTTCGCCACTGCATTCGCCTGATCCCTGTCATCCAGAAACAACTCAATACCAGTGACGCTATTGCCGAGACGATTGAGTCGCTGTACCGCCTGCAGTGGCGTGATAATCACACCTACATCGTACTCGTGAAAACCGGAATCAAAGATACCCACCAGTTCAAAGGCTCGCATACGCGGCGAGGCGCCCGAAGGGCTGATGCCGCCACTGGGTGACATCAAACGTACTTTATCGCCCACATCCAGGCCAAGTTTTCTGGCCAGCGTTTTACCCATCACCACTTCAAATGGAGAAACACCACTGCCGATAAAACGACCTTTAACAACATGAGCAGCAATATCGTCACTGCGTGTGGCATCGACACCTTTTAACAGTGCGCCAAATGCGCGCGAGCCATACGATGCCAGAACCTGGGATTGAATGTAGGGAGCGGCTCTTTTGACGCCAGGCAGAGATTCAGACTGCTGCAGCCATGCCGGCCATTCAGACAATGTATCACCGGGTCCTTGCACATCAATGTGAGAAGAAAAACCCAGTAGTTTATCGCGGATTTCTACTGCTGCCCCATTCATCACAGAGAGCACTACAATCAGTGTCATCACACCAATCGCAATACCGATACCGGAGCTCCAGCTAATCAGGGATACAAATTTCTCACTTCGGCGGGAGCGCAAATAACGCCGGGCCAGCATCCATTCATAAGAACGAAAGAATCCCTGCTTCATATATGCACAACTATAACTGCTGAATCTGGGTACATCGGCCCTCTCTCGTGATGATCAATCAGCTCAGGTAACGGAAATAAAGATAGGCATGCGCAATAGCGATGGAGATCAGCATCAGGCCGAAAGCATGTTTCATGAATACCAGAAATGCGATCGGGTGTCCTGCCCGCTGAGCAAATCCTGCTACAATCAGGTTTGCTGATGCACCGATCAATGAACCATTGCCACCCAGACATGCACCGAGCGCCAGTGCCCACCACAATGGCACCAGTGCTTCAGAACCACCGAATGTAGGAGCCATGCTCTGAATCAATGGAATCATGGTTGCTACAAAAGGAATATTATCAATCAGGGCAGATGCAATGGCAGATACCCACAGGATGGCTCCTGCAGTGGCAACAAAATCACCACCGGTCAATTCAAGTGTCTTGTGTGCCAACATTTCAATGACGCCGGTGTGCTCCACACCGGTCACGACAATAAACAGGCCGACAAAGAAGAAAATCGTTGTCCACTCCACTTCTGCCATAACACCTTCATAAGCATGATCCTTGTCATGCAGAGACTGGCCAAGCGTCTGTAAGAGCAATAACACGGCCGCTCCGAACATGGCAATCGAAGCTGGCTCCAGATGGAAGCTGTGCGCCACGGTAAAGCCGCCAATCACCAGAAACAGAACTGCCAGGCTTTTCTTCAATAGCGGCACATCTTTGATCGCTTCATTTTCATCAAAACGCATCACCAGCGCCTTATTCTCTTCAGAAGCATGCAGGTCTCGGCCGAACATAAACCAGATGGCCAGCAGGATAACAACGAAAATCACCGGCGTAATTGGCATCAGGTTAACCAGAAAATCATAAAAGCTGAGGTTGGCAGCTGAACCGATCATAATATTCGGCGGATCACCAATCAGTGTTGCAGTACCACCGATATTGGAGGCGAGAATCTGTGCGAACAGGTATGGATACGGCTTCACACCCAGGGCATCGGTAATCAGCAGTGTAACAGGTGCGATCAGCAGTACCGTGGTCACATTATCCAGGAAGGCAGAAAACACTGCAGTCACCACCGATAGCATTACCAGAATACCCCAGGGCTCGCCCTTCACCATCTTCGCAGCTTTAATGGCAACATACTGGAACATGCCTGTTTTCTGGCTGATTGCGACAATCACCATCATGCCGGTTAGAAGACCAATCGTGTTGAAATCAACGCCAGCCACAGCCTGCTGCTGGGTCACTACACCACACAGGATCATCAAGCCGGCACCAAGCAATGAGAGAACGGCCCGGTTAAAGCGCTCCATCATTATAAATGCGTATACGACCAGCAAAATAGAGACTGCAACCCAGGTCGGGTCGAGTCCAAAAATTACGGATGCTGCGATATGTTCTCCGGTGTTATGCATCATCACCGCCTTGTTCTGTTAATTTTAATCGGTCAAGAATATCACCTGCAGATACGACACCCAGCAAATGATGCTGAGCGTCAATTACAACCGCATATTCATGTTTGGTATAGGTAATCATCGCTGCTGCTACAGAAAGGAGAGATTCTTCCTCGCCCACTGTCAGTGGTTTAGGATCCATGATCTCCGATGCTTTTTCACATGCAATGACATCATATTGTTTCCTGAGAATGCCAAGATCAGGGGCGTAAGAGATCTGGTTCAGGTCGCCACTGACAATGTAGTTCGGCACAGTTTTTTCCAGAATGGTATGCGTAGAGATCACACCTACCACATGCCTGTTTTGATCAATAACAGGAACCATACGCAAACTGGCTGACCGCATTTTTTCGAGCACGTCACCTACCGCATCATCTACATGTGCAATAACGGCATCGGTGACCATAATATTTTTTACCAGCATATCGAGCTCTCCCAGCCTTGCTTTTACTCCGGCCTCATATGAGGAAACAGTAAAACATCACGAATAGAGTGTTGACCGGTCAACATCATCACCAGTCGATCCACCCCGATTCCAACGCCTGCAGCAGGAGGCATGCCAAATTCCAGCGCACGCAGATAATCTTCGTCCACACCAACTGCTTCCAGATCACCTGCAGCCTTGGCCTGAGCCTGTGCGACAAAACGGCCACGCTGGTCGTCCGGATCATTGAGCTCTGAAAATCCGTTGGCCATTTCACGTCCGGCAACAAACAGTTCAAAACGATCCGTTACTGTAGGCTCGTCGTTATTGCGACGTGCCAGTGGAGAAACATCTACCGGGTAATGGGTAATAAAGGTCGGCTGATCCAGCTTTCCTTCAACCAGCTCTTCAAACAGAGCCACCAGATAATGGCCGGCTTTCCAGGTGATCAATGGTCTGAAATCCGGAATTTCCTGCAGGCAAACTGTTGCAAGCAACGCCTTATCATTGGCATGACCTCTGAGGTCAGGGCGCTTTTCAAATACCGACTCATCGAGCCTGATACGCCTGAATGGTTGGGAAAGATCAATCTGTACCCCCTCCCATTCTACAGCTGCAATACCAAGACCATCAGCAATGCCACGAATCAAACCTTCAGTTGTATCCATAGCATCATTAAAGTCAGCATAGGCTTGGTAAAATTCCACCATGGTAAATTCAGGATTATGCGTTGCATCCAGGCCTTCGTTGCGGAAATTGCGGTTGATTTCGAACACGCGTTCAAAACCACCCACCAGCAATCGTTTCAGATACAATTCAGGCGCAATGCGCAGAAACAGTTCCATATCCAGCGCATTATGATGCGTGGTAAATGGACGTGCAGCGGCACCACCGGGCTGCGATTGCAACATCGGTGTTTCCACCTCAATAAAATCACGCGTTTCCAAGCCCTGACGCAGCAGTGAAACCACCTTCGAACGTGTCCTGAAAGTCTCGCGCGATTCAGGCGTCACCATAAGATCTACATAACGCTGGCGATAACGCGTTTCGATGTCGGACAGGCCATGCCATTTCTCCGGCAATGGGCGCAGACATTTGGAAACCATCTCGATATGCGAAACCTTAACCGATAGTTCACCTGTTTTGGTGATAAACAGGGTGCCTGTAGCACCAAGGATATCACCCAGATCCCATTTCTTGGTCGGGTTATAGACTTCTGCTCCACCGACAGCATCACGATTCACAAACAGCTGAATCTGACCGGAACCATCCTGAATTTTGATAAAGCTTGATTTACCCATCACACGATGGGCCATCATACGCCCTGCTACCCGTACTTCATGGCCAAGTTCAGCCAGTACTTCAGGATCGACGCCGCCAAAACGACTGTGAATCTCCGCAGTCGAGTGATCTGTACGCCAGGTATTACGGTAAGCCTCACCCTGACCACGCATGGTCTCCAGTTTTTCCCGACGAACGAGAATCTGCTCGGAGGTTTGCGGCTCAGATGCTTGCGCTTTTGCTTGTTGCTGGTCGGTGGTGTCCGAAACGTTATCGCTCATGCTGTTTTCAATTAACGGCTATGCAGGTCCAGATCAGAAAAGAAAAATGCAATTTCAATTGCAGCATTCTCTTCAGAGTCAGAGCCATGTACGGCGTTAGCATCAATAGAATCAGCGTGGTCTGCACGAATCGTACCGGCTTCAGCTTCTTTCGGATTGGTAGCACCCATCAACTGGCGATTCAGTGTGACAGCATTCTTGCCTTCAAGACACATTGCCAGAATCGGGCCGGAACTCATGAAAGAGCAAAGATCTGCAAAGAAAGGACGTGCTGCGTGAACTGCATAAAAACGGCCTGCTTCTGAACCACTCAGATGTGTCATCTTTGTAGCAATGACTGAAAGACCGTTTTCTTCAAAGCGACGAATAATGTCACCAATAACATTTTTACCGACGGCATCAGGTTTAATAATAGAAAGTGTGCGTTGAACTGGCATTTTAGAATCCCCCTAAGGTAACTGTGCAGCTTCACTGCTGCGGCGGCGGCACTCTAGATGAGTGCACCTCAACTTCCAAGGTCAGAAGTCAGGATATACCAGCGGATCTTCCAGCCCCAGCCTCTCAAAACCCTTTCGACGGTAAAAACAGGAGTCACAATGACCACAGGGAGCCCCATCTGGACGTGGGTCATAACAGGAACTGGTCAATCCATAATCAAGACCCAGCTCTGTCCCCAGCTTGATTATTTCATCTTTACCCAGCTCGATCAGAGGAGCCGATATTTCCAGTTTTTTTCCTTCGGATCCCGCTTTTGTACCGATGCGTGCAGCCTGAACAAACGCTTCGAGAAATTCTGGCCTGCAGTCCGGATAACCCGAGTAATCCACCACATTGGCTCCAATCACCAGATAGGAGGCGGCAACGGTTTCAGCCAAACCTGCAGCCAGCGAAAGAAAGATAAGGTTCCTGGCCGGCACATAGGTAACAGGCACGCCGACATGATCCTCATCATCTTTAGGTACTGCCAGATCAGATGTAAGGGCTGAATGCCCAATAGTGCGCATATCAACATTGATGATTCGGTGATCAGTCACTCCAAGTGAGGCAGCCACACGAGCAGAAGATTTCAACTCCACCTTGTGACGCTGACCATAATCAAAGGCAACAGTATGGCAGTCCCAACCCTGTGTTTTAATGGCCCAGGCAAGGGCCGTACTGGAATCCAGACCACCTGATAACAGTACAACTGCCCTGTTTTGTTTTCCCATGGCTTATACTCCCGTTGCCTGTGCGCCCCAAATCACCTTATGCAACTGTAATTGCATACGTGCAGGCAACCTGTCTTCCAACATCCAGGCACACAGGTCACTGCCAGCAACAGAGCCATAAGCCGGAGACATCAGCAAGGTTGCTTCACATGCCGCAAGGTTATATTCGACGATAAATTGCCTGACCCATTCGTAATCATCACGACTGGTAATTACAAACTTCAGTTCATCATTGGCCGTTAACAAGGCAAGATTTTCAAGTCGATTACGTTCCACTTCCAAACTGCCCGGCGTTTTAATATCTACAATGCGATGGACAGATTCGGGCACCTGATCAATCAGATAGGCACCGGATGTCTCCAACTGAACAATGCAATCCAGTTTGCCCAGTTCTTTTAGCAGCTCAATGCACTGCTTCTGGGCCAGAGGCTCACCACCAGTGACCAGCACTAACGGCCTGCCCTGTCGTTTTACCTCGGCAATAATGGCTTCCATTGCCATCCATTCGCCGCTATCGGTAGGTATGGCCTGTGTTGTATCACAATAGCCGCATCGCAGAGGGCAACCTGCCAGTCTGATAAAAGTGCACGGCGTACCAGCCAGCGTACTTTCTCCCTGGATACTGTCATAAATCTCATGAATGCGAAGACGTAGCCTGGAGACAGTTATTGCGGATTCTCCGCGGGTTGATCCCCTACAGCTTGATCTTTTGCAACCGGCTTGGCGTTCATTTCCGCCAGCCTCTCCCGAGCCTGTTCAGCCGGAGTTGAATCTGCATGTTCCCTAATCAAACGATTATAATATAGCGTAGCAGCACTGGCATTCTTTTGAGCTTCTGAAATCTGGGCCAGCTTCAGCAACGAAGCCGCATGCTTCACGCTATTTGAATAGTGGTCAGCCACATATTTAAAGGCAAGCAATGCACTCTGATAATCATGCTGCGCGTAACGCGTTTCACCCAGCCAGTACCAGGCCTGGTCAGCATGTTCACCATCGGGATATTTATCGAGCTGTGCGTTAAATGCGGTCGATGCCTCATCGAAACGACCACTCTTCAGAGCCAGATATGCCGCCGTATAGGCATTTTTTTCAGCATCTGCCTCAATAGCCGGATCAACCTGAGGTTTCACAGCAGCAACAGGTGCGGCGATAGGTGCATCAACTTCAGTTGTTCGATGTGTTGTTTTTCTGGAAGGTGCAGCTGCAACTGTCTTTTTCCTGACTGTCCCCTTTCTTTTAACAGTCTGCATGGCTTTCAACTGGGCAATCAGTGAATCGATCTGACGCTGTTGTTTGTTATTCTCTTCTTCCAGAAGCTTGATCTGAGCATCTGCATCCACAACCTTCTGGAGTAATTCGGCCTCAGACTTCTGCTGATTCACTTTGATATCATGGACTGAACGGATGACGGTATCCTTATCCTGGGCCCATGTGATTTTCTTGTCATTGTTGGCACATCCAGCCAATGCTGTAGTGCATAACAAAAGGACGGCCATTGGAAAAACCAATGGCCGCCTCTGAGTTTTCACAGCAAGTGGATTAGCGGGCGACAATGTCACCGCGACGATTCTGAGCCCAGCATGCTTCGCCGGCGCCCTTGCAGACAGGACGCTCTTCACCGAATGATACAGTGTCGATACGTGCAGCACTTACGCCTGCAGAAGTCAGGTAGTCACGCACGCTGTCAGCACGGCGCTGGCCGAGAGCCAGGTTGTATTCACGGCTACCACGTTCATCACAGTTACCTTCAACTGTAACACTCGAATCCGCATTAGCATTCAACCATGCAGCATAACCATCCAGCGTTGCACGTGCAGACGCATCCAGGTCAGACATATCAAACGCAAAATAAACAGAGTTGCTTGATGGCTTCATCACTGTAGGAGTCGCTACAGGTGCGACAGTCTCAGTTGGAGCTGCAGCAGGAGCTGATTCAGTTGCAACTTCAGTTTTCTTGGCACAACCAGCAAACATCAGTGTAGCTGCAGCCATTGCAACCAAGAGTAATTGTTTTTTTGAACGTGTAGTTTCCATTTCTCTCTCCCTTATAACATCTAGGTTTAGACGTATAGTGACATTTGCATGTCTGCAGTCAACCTTTGTAATCGAATTATCGCCTATATATCAAACATTTTCCAGCTTTTGTTCATGCACGCTGGAAATCAGTCTAATGTCGTGACCAGGCAGCATCAGAGGCATCTATATTCGGCGGAGTTATTGGCTCCTCTCTCCCCCCCCAGCTTGGCACACGATAAACACGTCTGACCCGATGTTTTTCAGCCGAATACAACAGCATCTGACCATTGGGAGACCAGGACGGTGACTCGACACGCTCACCGGTTGCAAGATAGCGAATATCCTGACCATCAGGACGTACCGTTGCGACTGCATAAGACCAGTTCTTCAATGAAATCATGGCAATCCGGTCACCCATAGGTGACCAGACCGGAGATGTATTATAACTCCCCTGAGTGCTGACTAACTGCGCCCTGCCACCTGAAACTTTTTTGCGATACACCTGCGGCTGGCCTGAACGATTGCTGACAAAGGCAATCCACTTGCCATCTGGAGACCATGTCGGCGTTGTATCAATGCCTTTATGATTGGTAAAACGGGACCATGTTGCATTTTTAATATCGTATATATGAATATCAGTATTGCCGCTGTGTGAGAGCGTGGCAGCCACATAGCGACCATCATGGGAAAATTCAGGCGTACTGTTCAACCCCTTGAAATTACCAAAGGCATTGCGTGCACCGGTTCTTAAATCGAAAAACTCCAAACGAGGATGATTTCCCACATAAGTATTCAATGCCACCTGCCGCCCGTCAGGCGACCAGTCAGGGGAAAGCAACAGGGTGAAGTTTTTACCCACCGGCTGGTTGTTAGCACCATCCTGATCCATATAAACCAGATCTGAATATTCACCTCGCTTCTGAACGTAAAGTATATGGCTGGTAAAATAACCCGGAATACCCAGCGCCGCACTGTAAATCTGATCGGCCACACGATGCGAGAGCGTACGCAAAGCAGCAGTGGAACTTTCAACAACTACGCTTGTAAGCAGCTTGGCGCGAAACGGATCATGCACTTTGATTTCCGCCCGCCAGCCCTTGTCTGTTTCACTGAAGTTACACAAGGCAACAATATCTGCGCCGATGATACGCCAGTCACCATATTCCACTTTCTCCCAACTCTCCTGAAAGGAGGCTAAAAAAGCCATCGGATCAATAGCTGCAAAGGATTGGCTGGATGTGAGGTCATTTTTAATCACGCCATACACCATACTCTGCTTGTGCCCGGCTGCCTGACCGGCCTCCAGTACGATAGCAACCTTCAAAGGTTTATAGGTTGATTGATAGATATCAAATTCGGCAGCGTGAGATAGAAATGAAGCAAACAGTGAAATGAATAAAATGACCGTAAATCGCATGCCGGAGTTATAGCGTTTGAGGACAGTGAAAACAAGGTACAAAAAAGGCTGACCATGCGGCCAGCCCTTTTTACATCAAACACCTTGATTAGTGGTTTGCCATATCCTGCTCAGGGTTCGCACTGATATTATGGATGGCCAGATCTGCCCCCATATATTCATCTTCTTCGGAGAGGCGAATACCCATAGTCGCCTTCACAAGGCCATAGACAATAAAACCACCGGCAACCGCGATTGCAACACCGGTCAAAGTGCCGACCAACTGGGCCATAAAGGTTACGCCGCCAGCTCCACCCAATGCCGTAGAACCAAATATTCCAGCTGCAATCCCCCCCCACAGCCCTGCTCCACCATGCAATGGGATCACGCCCAGAACATCATCAATTTTCAGCTTGTTCTGAATAAACTGAAAGCCAATTACAAAACCTGCCCCACCGACAATTCCTATCACCAGAGCGCCAATCGGATGTACGATATCGGAGCCAGCACAGATAGCTACCAAGCCTGCCAATGCGCCATTGTGCACAAAACCGGGATCGTTTTTACCCGCAATAAGGGCCGCGATCAAGCCACCCACCATAGCCAGCAACGAATTCATCGCAACCAAACCTGAAGCGCCCTCAGCTGTACCTGCACTCATCACGTTAAAACCAAACCAGCCTACACAGAGTATCCATGAACCCAATGCCAGAAATGGAATGTTTGATGGAAGTATCGCCTGCACACGCCCACTGCGGGTATAACGTCCTTTGCGTGCCCCGAGCAATACGACTGCACCCAAGGCCAGGAATCCACCCATCCCATGCACTACTACAGAACCTGCAAAATCATGGAAAGAAGCACCGAAGCTTGCTTCCAACCACGCCTGATATCCGAAGTTACCATTCCAGATCATTCCTTCGAAGAAGGGGTAGATAATTGCCACTAAAAGTACCGTCGCCATTGCATTGGGCCAGAATTTCACACGTTCGGTGATGCCGCCTGAAATAATAGCCGGTATCGCTGCTGCGAAGGTCAGCAAAAAGAAAAAGTGCACCATTTTGTAACCGTTGGTCGCATCACCCAATACATTCAACTCTGCAACCGGAGCAAAAAAGTTAATGCCGTATGCCACTGCAAAACCGACAAAGAAATAGGCAACTGTTGAAAAGCCAAAATCGGTAATCACACGTACCAGTGCATTCACCTGATTCTTCTTACGAACTGTTCCTACCTCCAAAAAGGCGAAGCCTGCATGCATCGCCAGAACCATAGCTGCACCCATGGTGAGAAAAAAAACATCTGTATTCATTTTATTATATCTCCCTGAATTATTCTAATTAAC
Organism: Mariprofundus micogutta; assembly: GCF_001895085.1. Lineage (GTDB taxonomy): Bacteria > Pseudomonadota > Zetaproteobacteria > Mariprofundales > Mariprofundaceae > Mariprofundus > Mariprofundus micogutta. The sequence continues at coordinate 47,516 of NZ_BDFD01000017.1, forward strand.
TTAATGCTTCTTCATTTTCTTCAGTGGTGCGAATGCGAACCACACGCTCAACAGTCGTGACAAATATCTTACCATCGCCAACCTTGCCCGTACCCGCTGCCGAACATATCGATGAAACAACTTCATCCACACGGTCACTGGGCACAACAACCTTCACCTCTGTTTTTGGAACGAAATCCACATTATACTCCGCCCCGCGATATAGTTCAGTATGCCCCTTTTGTCTGCCATGACCCTTCACCTCGGTAATTGTCATGCCAGAAATATTATTTTCGATCAGTGCATCTTTAACATCATCAAGTTTAAAAGGCTTGATGATAGCCGTTATCATTTTCATTGTATTACCTCCTGAGTGATTAGCATCGTTCTACCTCCTTGTTTTTGTTATTAACTACCAGCTTTTCCAATAGAATCTGTTGTGCTGCAAGCATGCGCGAATGCATCAATGGCTGCAGAATTCGTGTCTGCTTTTCCGAGCGTTCAATCATGTTGAATCGATCTGTAAATATGTCCGCAATCAGATCAAACGGCACCAGCATGCGCGGCACCAGAGCAGCAAGCCCCTGCATCTCAGTGGCATGCAGCTCTGAATGTATGGCATCAAAGAGACGTTGAAGCGCCCTGACTTCATTTTCCAGATTGCGGCAACGCATCACTTCGGCAGCCAGAGCGAATGAAATACGTCCATTTTCGCGTGCCAGTGCATCCCATTCATCAGATTCAATTTGCGGGGCATCCATTCTTTCCATCAAGAGAAGCATCTGTTTATATAACCGGGCGACACTGTTGTCCTCTGACAAACGATCATAAATGCGCATTACGCAGGACATCAATGCCATCAGATTGCGTAAAGAATAGAGCGCGTGCCGAATCTCCTGAGATGAGTGATTTGATGCATGCGTGGTTGGACAGATAACAAATGAACCGGAAGGTATGGGGTATGCCTCTGTAAAACCGCACAGATAAAATGCATCATCATACAAGCGCTGTGCAAACAGCTCGCTTCCGATTGTCTCTTTCATCACAGGCAGCTGCATCGGCTCTGCCGCCACATTTACGGCATAATTCATTGCAGGCATCAACAGCCCCTCATCCTGCCAGATTGAAGGTTCGTTCAGGTCGCGTTCAAAGATCTGTGCTATTGAAGAACGACTCCAGATACCGAAGAAATAGAAATAATCGGAGGCCAGAGAATCATCTGTTAACGAAATAATAATCGTCACGGGACTGCCACGACGTGTCACATCAAATGCCATAATGTCATCTTCCCAACTGATTTCAGCATCATGAATATCGAGAAAAGACAACATACTCATACAATTACCAACAAACTCTTCGCGACTGGCCTCAGCCTTATCATAGGCCCAGACATGACCGGATACAGGCAACTGACTAGGCTCAAGCATACGATCGTTCAACGACAGTGCATGCAGCATCACAGATGAATGTTTCATGTTTAAATACTCCTTTAAAAAGGTAATAGCAGGGAGCGGGTTTGCCGCTCCCTGCCTACTTATAGAGAATGCTAATCACTTACCGGGTGTTTATTTCCTGCACTCTCTACAAACTCTTATTTGCGTGTCTGAGTGAATTCCGGATATGCCTCCAGACCACACTCACCCACATCAAGACCTTCATACTCTTCTTCTTCCGACACGCGGATTCCGACGATTGCCTTGACGATGAACCAGACAATAAAGCTGGTTACAAATACCCAGCTAAAGATCACGCCGATACCGAGCAACTGCGCTGAAAGCGTTGCATCAGGATTACTCAGACAAACTGCGAGCAGGCCCCAGATACCTACCACACCATGTACGGAAATCGCACCAACCGGATCATCAATTTTAAATTTGGTATCCAGAATAATAATTGAAGCAACCACCAACACGCCTCCAACTGCACCGATCAGCGTAGCCACTTCAGGTGAAGGTGTGAGCGGTTCAGCAGTAATGGAAACCAGACCAGCCAGTGCACCGTTCAGCGCCATGGTCAGGTCCGCTTTGCCGAACCAGAGACGGGCAATCAACAGAGCTGCAATACAACCACCGGCCGCAGCCATATTGGTATTCACGAACACCATGGCAGTTGCATTTGCTTCAGCAATATCGGAAACCTTCAGCTCGGACCCGCCGTTGAAGCCGAACCAGCCCATCCACAGGATGAATGTACCGAGAGTTGCCAAAGGAAGATTCGCACCGGGAATTGCATTGACTGAACCATCCTTGCCATATTTACCTTTACGCGCACCCAGCAACAGCACACCGGCCAGGGCCGCAGCAGCACCCGTCATATGTACAACACCGGAACCTGCAAAATCAAGGAAACCGGCAGCATCAAGGAAACCTCCGCCCCACTTCCACATGCCCTGTACAGGGTAGATGAAACCGGTCAGCACAATCGCAAAAGCGAAGAACGCCCACAGCTTCATACGTTCAGCGACAGCGCCCGATACGATAGACATGGCAGTTGCCACAAATACAACCTGGAAGAAGAAGTCTGACAGGTTCGAGTAATACGGCGCATCTTCACCACCGGCCAATACAGCTGCAGCTTCATTGTCACCACCAAGACCGAAGCTGATGCCCGGAATCATGGAAGAGATCGCATCACCATACATGATGTTATAACCGACCAGCATGTACATCACACAGGCAATGGAATAGAGCACGATATTCTTGGTCAGAATTTCAGCTGTATTCTTTGAGCGAACAAGGCCAGCTTCCAACATTGAGAAGCCGGCGGCCATCCACATCACAAAAGCGCCCATCACCAGAAAATAAAAGGTGTCGAGTGCATATTTGGTTTGCAGGATATCTCCTGATAACTGTTCCATTGTCATATCCTCCTTAGCTCAGTGCATCTGCATCGGTTTCACCGGTGCGGATACGGACTACTTTCGAAACGTCAGTAATAAAGATTTTACCATCGCCCACTTTTCCTGATCGTGCTGCATCAACAATGGCATCCACGACCGCATCGGCCTGTTCTGTATTGACCACGACTGAAATTTCAGTCTTGGGTACAAAATCAACATTATATTCTGCACCTCTATACAATTCGGTATGGCCTTTTTGACGGCCATGACCGCGCACTTCAGTGACTGTCAGACCGGTCACACCGACCTCAACAAGTTTATCTTTCACATCATCCAGCCTGAATGGCTTGATAATGGCTCGAATCATTTTCATAATCGCATCTCCTTAAGTTTCTTACACAGGTTACTTGGGGGTTCGGGAGACGGTTGCAGCCGTCTCCCTTCCTTTTTCTAATCAGGGAGATCAGAAACCTTTAGTAGGCAAAGTTCACACCAGCCACGAACTGGTTGGCATTCTTTGGCTTACCTGTATACGTTGGAATTGAGACCATCAGTGAAGGTGTCATGGTAACATCACCCACTGTTACATCTTTACTCAGCGAAAGATCAACATGCCCCAGTTCTTTCTTGGTTGTTGGAAATGCGGTTGGATTAGCTACATCTGTTGAAGGCAGGTAAAAACCGAAGTTGGCACCGAAATCAAAGCCACCCATCGAGTGCCCCAGGGCAACATCAACATATGCATCTTTCTGCCAGCCGCCAGCATTTGCCAGAACTGCATTATAATAAGTAACAGACAGAGGTCCGTAGCCAACACCAGCGTAAGCTTCACCTGTATTCGCGGATGCACCGTTAAGATATGCGTAGTAGATGAAACCAAGTGAATAACTCAAATCACCCACTTCACCGGAGTAATCGATTGTAAAATCGAATTCAGTGGTATTGCCACCGGTTGCACTATTACCCAGCGGGGCTGCAAACCAGACATTGGCAGACAAGCCGTTTCCCGCATCAACACCGAGATCACCCTGTACAGATGCAGTTGAAGACGCCTGCATACCACGCCACATATATTGACTGAATACACCCACGTCACCGCCGACACTCATACCTTCGGCCTGGGCTGCGGTTGTAGCCAATCCTGTTGTCATCAAACCTGCAGCCATCATCATGGGCAGGTATTTTTTCTTCAATTCCATATTGCTCTCCTTGGTGTATATAAAAGTGCAGATCAATCTGCGTATGCCAACTACTTAGCAGCCTCGATGCCAACACCTCTATTTTTTCAAATTTGTTATATAGTAAGGGTTTAGCTAATTCACACCTCACACAATCCGATTGTGTTTGCCTATTTTTTAGGCTCAAAAGCCCATGTATTAGGCATGCAAGCGGGGCGAAATTATCCCTAAGCACTTGCAGGTGATTTAATTGAGATGAGCCGTTAGGTTTGCTGACCAAGATCAGGATTAAAGGTAGGCATATGAATATTGATTTCGCATTAGCACCCTGGGGCATGGCATTTGCCGGGTTTATGTACATTATGGGTAACGGCGCCTGGATGAATCATCTGGCCAGAAAAAATGCATGGATGGGCTGGTTACTCTGGATCATCTCTGCAGCAGTTGTGCTGGTGCTTGGTGCAGCTGTGGAACAGAATCTGGCCGGCAAATCGGACATCTGGACAATCCTGAGCGGCGTAAGCATGGAAAACCACTGGATTATCATTACCCTATATGCACTGATCTCTATTCCCGGAGCTGCCAGTGTACTGTTTGGACAGGCCGCTTCATGGACTCAGCTTGCCGTACTGGCAACCACCCTGATTATATTTATTCCACTCGGTTCACAACTGCAGGATCCTAATGATAGTCGTCTGATGCTCAGTCTCGGCATTACTCTGGCTGTCGGCGGACTGATGTGGTTGTGGTCGGTCATGCTTGATTGCGACCCTGAACACAAACGCAAGACCGTACCTGTTGAGGAGATGGACCAATGAAACATTCAGGAGCAAGGGCTGCCACGCTTGTCGAGGCTCTCCCCTACCTGCAGAAATTTGCTGACCAGACCATCGTCATCAAATATGGCGGCAACGCCATGGTTGAAGAAGAACTGAAAGCCAGTTTTGCCTCAGATATCACCCTGCTCAAGCAGGTCGGCATTAACCCGGTTGTAGTACATGGTGGCGGCCCTCAAATCGGCAACCATCTGGCTAAAATCGGCAAGGAAGCGAAGTTCATCGACGGCATGCGAGTCACTGATAGTGAAACCATGGATGTCGTGGAAATGGTGTTGGCAGGCCTTGTGAACAAGGAAATCGTCGGCAACATCAACAAAGCCGGCGGCAAGGCAGTCGGTTTGTCCGGAAAAGATGGTGGTTTGATCTGTGCCAGAAAAATGAAAATCGAGAAGAATGCACCCGAGTTGGATGTGCCGGAAATCATCGACCTCGGTCATGTTGGTCATGTTGAAAGTATTAATACTGAAATCCTGAGTGTACTGGAAAATGACCGCTTCGTTCCGGTGATTGCCCCTGTTGGTTACCACAAGGCTGAGGGCCAGAGTTATAACATCAATGCCGATCTGGTAGCTGGTGCCATTGCTGCATCGCTTGGAGCTGCCAAGTTGATTTTACTTACAGACGTGGCCGGCGTACTGGATAAGGACAAACAACTCTGTTCCAAACTCAGCACCTCTGAAACCAGAGCACTGATTGCAGACGGCACCATTGCCGGCGGCATGATCCCCAAGACAACATGCTGTCTGGATGCTGTCACCAGCGGCGTTCAACAGGCCCATATTATCGATGGTCGTGTGCCACACGCACTGTTACTTGAAATCTTCACCGATGACGGTGTCGGGACAGTATTCTGTCAGGATTGATAAGCCCTATTCTGCTTTGATCAAAAGTGGATGAATTTTAATGGCGAAACGTATATGCTGCGCCGCCTCTAATTTTTAAAAACATACAATGTACAGGAGAATGCCACATGGCTTTGAACGTCTATTACGATAAAGACGCAGATCTTTCGATCATCAAAAGTAAAAAAGTAGCGATTATTGGTTATGGCTCACAGGGCCATGCACACGCGACCAACCTTAATGATTCCGGCGTAGACGTCACTGTCGGCCTGCGTGCAGGTTCTTCTTCTATTGCCAAAGCTGAAGCGCATGGCTTGAAAGTAAGCGGTGTTGCTGAAGCTGTTGCTGCTGCAGATATTGTCATGGTACTGACACCTGATGAGTTCCAATCTGTACTTTATCGTGAAGAACTTGAGCCAAACCTGAAACAGGGTGCAACGCTGGCCTTCGCTCACGGTTTTGCGATTCACTACAATCAGGTTGTTCCACGTGCTGATCTTGATGTTGTGATGATTGCGCCTAAAGCACCGGGTCACACAGTTCGCTCTGAGTTTGTTCGTGGCGGCGGCATTCCGGATCTGATCGCTATTCATCAGGATGCTACTGGCACAGCTAAGGAAGTATGCCTCTCTTATGCATCAGCAATCGGTGGCGGCCGTACCGGCATTATCGAAACTACATTCAAAGATGAGACTGAAACAGATCTGTTCGGTGAACAAGCTGTACTTTGCGGTGGTGCTGTTGAACTGGTTAAAGCCGGCTTCGAAACTCTGACTGAAGCGGGTTATGCCCCTGAAATGGCATATTTCGAGTGCCTGCACGAACTGAAACTGATTGTGGACCTGATGTATGAAGGCGGCATTGCCAACATGAACTACTCCATCTCCAACAATGCAGAGTATGGCGAGTATGTGACCGGCCCACGCGTGATCAACGATGAGTCACGCAAAGCGATGAAAGAGTGTCTGCACAACATCCAGTCTGGCGAATATGCCAAGCAGTTCATCCTTGAAGGATCAACCAACTACGCTTCCATGACTGCAGCACGTCGTAACAATGCAGCACATCCAATCGAAGTAACCGGTGAGAAACTTCGTGCGATGATGCCATGGATTAAGAAGATCGTTGATCAGTCCAAAAACTGATTCATCGAGATATTTATCTCGACATCAACCAAAAAGGGAGCCAATTGGCTCCCTTTTTTTATTTTTTCACACTGCTGTCCGGTTAAGGAATTAGCAGCAAGAAAACAGGCCTGAATTCCCAACGATTATGGTAAATTTGTAGTTATCCAGACAGCAAATTCACAGAACGGAGAACTCAGGCCATGAAGCACATTAA
>NZ_BDFD01000018.1 GCF_001895085.1 Mariprofundus micogutta
ATCATTGTGACATTATAGAGACCGGAAATGAGAGCTGGAGATTCAAAAATAGAGCATGATTTAAACAGACTTTAGGGGGGTCAAAATTGGACGCTGATGGGGGGTCAATTTTGGGTGCTGATTGACACCTCGAAAGCTGACGCTCACGAACAATCTGTTTGATGCTCTTCTTATGGACGTAAAAATCCCGCCTTACTTTTGCTTTCGTTTCCACTGTGATCACTCCTGTTTTTTCCTCCAACTAAATCATTAGCTGGGGATACTACAGGGGGGTCAAATTTGGACGCTGATTTACCCCTCTAGGGGGTCAATTTTGAACGCTGAATAACAAGCTGAATCGACACTGGCTGAATACAATGTGACTGAAAGCGATATAATAAACTGCTTCTTAGAAGGAGTTAGGTTGTCGAGGGAATATTCACTATAAAACAGGGTGCGTACACAAATGCATACACAGTGAGTATTCTCGGATAGTGACAGATATTCACGGTTATAGACAGGATATAAAAAGCATAAGCTTTTGTTTCTGTTAGATTATTCGCTAATTTTGTTGCTATGTATAGATTTTCGGAATACGTCAAAATCTCAATGTCAAGGTGGTGCTCTACCCCTGAGCTACGAGCCTGTATGGGTATCCCTCTCACAAGGGCGGCGAAGAGTATTGATACCCCATCACTCGGTCAAGTTGGCAGTAGGCAGATCAAGTCATTTAGAGAAATAAAGTTTAATGGACCTAGGGTAAGTCTGAGTTAAGCGATGTTTAGCTAGCCGATAAGTTCCATTATTTTTTTCAATAATTCCGGTACCAATACCGGTTTCTGCAGTGAGTCGCTGTTGCTGATTGATGCAGCAGCCTCTAATTGAGCCCGCTCGCCATAACCGGTCTGGAAAATAATTGGTACTTCTGCATCAAGCTCACGAATCTCTTTTGCCGCAATCACGCCACCTTTATGCGGCATCACGACATCCATAAGCACTAAATCCACTGATGCCGAATGGCTACGGAACAAGTCCACGGCCTGAATTCCATCGGATGCCTGCAATACAGAAAAATTACTGCGACTGAGCACTTCCGCTACGACAGAGAGTAACTCTTTTTCATCATCAACCAGCAAAACAGTTTTGCCACTGCCATCAACGGAAAGTCTATCCTCATCATATACCTGAACCGCCTCTTCCTGTTGCAACGGCAGCCAAATTGAGACAGTCGTTCCCTGCCCCTGAACACTTTCAACATCAATGATGCCCTGATGGTTCTGGATCGCGCCATACACCATAGCCAGACCAAGACCAGTACCTACTCCGGCCTGCTTGGTGGTGAAAAATGGTTCGAACACATGTTCAAGGGTACCGGGGCTCATGCCGCAACCGTTATCACTACAGCGAATATGGCACCAGCCAATCTCGCTATGTGCTTCCAGATTCTGGTTCAGCAGTTCAGCTGATGGCTCCGACTCGTCAAGTTCAAGAGTGATTTCAGCATCATCCACATGCTCGACTGCATGGCGCGCATTGGTCACCAGATTTAGCAATACCTGCTGCAACTGCGTTGCATCACCATTAACACATATATGTTTATTGCCCGGATAATTGAGAAGAAAGTTGATATCCTCAGACAAAGTCGCATGCGATAATTTGTATGCCTCTTTCACAAACACAAGCATATCCATCGGCTGCTTTGATGGTCTGTCTTTGCGAGCAAAGGTCAGCATCTGCTTGATCATGTTCGCAGCGTGATGAACTGAGCCCTCCATACTGCTAATACGCTCCATCATCTCTTCATCATCTTCATGATCGAAACTCATCAGGTATAAATTACCTACCAGACTGGCCAGCATATTATTGAAATCGTGGGCTAAACCACCAACCATGGTCCCTACAGCTTCCATCTTCTGAGCCTGCATCATTTTCTTCTGCAGCTCTTCATTTTCACTAAGATCCTCATAAACAGCTACAAAGTGAGAGATCACTCCTTCTGCATTAAAAATCGGAGCGGCAGATATCTGGGCAGGGTATACCGTACCATCTTTTTTGCAGTTCAGAATGCGTCCTCGCCATAGCTGACCAGACCTGACTGTATCCCAAAGCCGGTTATAAAAATCATATCCTGGCTGTTTGTTATGCAAGTTTGACGGAGTGCTTCCTATGACTTCCTGATCGGTGTAACCGGTGTTTTTGGTGAATGCAGGGTTTGCATACACGATGACACCCTGAGTATCAGTAATGATGATGCTTTCGCTAATCGAGGCTACTGCACTCTCCAGAAGGCGCATCCCCTCCTCTCTTTGTTTGCGCTCGCTTATGTCACGCACAATCGAAACCAGAGCCGGTTTGCCTTCCCAAACTATAGGGGTGCTGGCAAGCTCGATAGGAAAAGCCTCTCTGCTTTCCGGGTGCAACGCTTCCATTTCAATCGGACCATGGGATTTCCCACTCTGAACAGCTTTCCGAACAGCCTGCATCGCCCTGTCGCGATAGGTTTCAGAGATATAATCCATGGGATTTTTGCCCAATGTTTGCTCCAGTGTCGGATAACCAAACAGATCACGGGCAGCTTTATTGGCATAAATCACCTTTGAGTGCTGATGCGCAATTACAGCATCAAAATCCGCATCCAGGATTCTATTCAAACGTTCTGCCGCAGCAGCAATTTCCTTTTCGTTATTCCTGATGTTTGCAAGCAGATGTGCATTCATCAATGCCGAGGCAACGATATCCGAAAGACTTTCCAGCACCTCCACATCCTGATGCGCAAATGCCCGCCCATCCAGACGATCATGCACCTCAAGGCAACCGAGTAACTCGCCATCCCCGTCAGAAATAGGCACATTGATTAATCTGTTGAAAGCCAGTTCGCTGCGGAATTCCGGCATCACATGCGGATCCTCCATCGCATGATTGCTCAGGTAACTCTTTTTATTCTGCAGCACCAGACCTGCAACGCCCTGACCCGGCAAACATTTGAAATCAATCGCTTTGATGGCATCACCTTCAACATACTCGCTGAACACCATTTTACCATGCTTATACAAACCCACAGTTCCTGATGTGCATTCCAGCAGATCACAGGCGGCCATGACCAGTTTTCTGGCTATAAGAGTCTCATCCAGCGTTTCATGAACCACAGCTCTTGCTTCAGTCAATTGGCGGAAAAACAGTGAAGACGATTTCTTTTCCAACACAAAGCGTGTCGCAGAAAACAGTGTCAACAGTAGCAGGGTAATTACCAGTGCAGGCGCGGGGTTTAGAAACAGACCCGCACTTGTATATGCGCTAAAACTGCCTGCCAGCAGTGCTGTCCCCCAGGCTAAGCTACCGACCAGAACAAGCAGTGCGTTCGAAACAAAAGCAAACAACAGTGAAACAATACAGCCGGTCAACAAGCTGACTGAAAATATAGCAATATCAGCCCAGACAGGTTCAATCACAGCGTTGCCATCCGTGAAATTCTCAACCATTGCAGCAAGTGTTTTTACGCCAGGAAATTGAGCATCAAACAGTGTACTGTGAAGATCATTCAAGCCGGCAGATGAAGAACCAATGAACACTATTTTATCGCGAATACGCTGTTCATCGACATGGCCATTCAAGACATCACGGGCTGAAACAGACCTGTACAGATGAGGTGAGCCATTGAATTGCAACAGGGCAAAACCATTTTCAGTGATCGGAATCCTGTGCTCTCCGGCTTGAATGACAGGACCGTATTCTGTCTCTTCAACAGATGCAGTATGCAAACCATGCGAACGCATGAAGGTTGCCAATACCAGATGTGGATAAATCTTGCCCTGATGGCGAATCAAAAGAGGTAATCTTCTGAGCATACCATCATCATCCGGCTGAATATTGATGAAACCGGCATATTTCAATTGCGAGGAAATCTTATAGGTATTATCCAGAATTCCGGATGCATCATGCAGATCGAGCAAATCTGTCCTGCCTGTAAACGCAAATGAAGAGCGATGAGGTGTATCTACTTTGCTTTGATGATCAAAATAGAGATATTCTGCTCCAACCGTTCCTGTGCCGGATAAAACAGAACCGAGATACCCGTCATTATCCGTGAGATTCGGCGGTATGCCGGTAAAGTTAATATCGAGATTAAAGTCACTCTTGAATGCTTTGCGAATATTCATCAAAGCAGTTCTATCTTCTTCAGAAAAGATGATATCCAAACCTATCGCTGCTGGTTTCATATCAGCTATAGCCTTCACAAGGGTGGCGACCCGATAGCGCGGCCATGGCCACTGGCCAACCGCATTCAGACTGACATCATCAATATCGATAATAACCGTATGCGATGCAGCCTGACCTGATGCCACCTGCTGTTGAAACACATCGTAAAACATATTACTGACATGATTTAAGGGATAAACAGCTTGATAGCCCATATAGGCAATGCCTGTTGAGATAGAAAGCCCCAACACTATCATCATCACCATCCATTTTTTAGACAGCCTTCTGGACAAAGAGAATGGACTCAATAAATTCTCCCTGTTCTACAGAATAAGTATTTCAACCCGCCGGTTTTTTGGCTCGGGTACATTGTCCGGAGTTGGAACCAGAGGGTCATTTTCTCCATGAAACCTCAGGTAGATTGAATCCGGAGCAGAGTCTGAAGCCTTCAATAACAATTCCACTGCTTTTGCTCTGGCTGATGAAATTTTCATATTCGTGCTTTTAGAGCCGGTTGAATCGGTATGCCCGACAATACTCACCTCTGCTGGCTGGCGCTCTTTGGTCGCCTTAAGCACCTGCGGGATGATGGCTTGTGAAGCTTCTGTCAGCTCACTGGTCCCTGAAACGAAGTAGAGTATAAAACGAGCAGGTTTAGGTGGCTGAGCCTTGAGAATATCAGAAAATTGTTTTCTCACCTGCTTCTCATCCAGAGCTCTGGCTGCTTCGGGTTTTGATGAATCACCTCTTACTGAAGATGCATGGAATGCCTCGCTTACAGTCTGAGACGCACCGCCTGCATTCAGCGATACGGCACCGACATTTCCATCCTCATCAGGCAAGAGAATTACCGTTGTTTCTTCCTTACAGTTTTTCAAGGAATATGCTCTGGCCTGCCTGGCGTACGTTTCTGCCTTGGCGATTAACTCACTCGCCTCAGCCTGGTCAATGTTTGTATGTTCAGTGAGCTCATGAGCTGCCCAGTACAGACTCGACTGAGCCTTTGCCAGCAACTCCGGAGCACAACGATCTGCTTTGACCATTCTCGCCTGATCAATAGCAGTGCGTGCTGCCGATAACTCATCATGGTCGATGGATATAGATGAAGATGCACAGGCTGAAAGTGCAAACAGAATTATTCCGGTGATTAATTTTAACATCGTCATTCCTTAATCAACTTTCACAATAAAACGTGTACCGCGAATCCCTACTGTAGCTCTGGGCGTTTTTAAATTCACCGAATCCGGTGCCAGTTTACCCAGTTTGCCCGAGGAGTAGATGGCAGAGCCTTTTTTTACATAGACTGAAAACCCGTATTTGGATTCTCTGGGTTCAAATAGATATTTTTTCACTTCTATCTCGGTTGATGAACCCACGGTAATAAGAGTTCCATCAACAAAAACGATACCCGCCTGAGATTCCTGCCCTGAAACAATCTTATCCTTACGCATCAACTGCATGCCGGGAGTTGCGGGCATGCTTTTTTCATGCCGCAAAACCTCAACACTACCTGATACATTTTTCACAATGGCAACATGAGAGCTTTCGGCAAGCGCGACAGCACCATGAGCGCTGATCGCCAGCAACAATGCGGCAAACCAGACCTTAATCATTTCAATCCTCCCATCCCCCGCATAGCTGCACTTCAATCAAGCACGACTACCACTAACCACCGTAGCCATTAAAGGCCTGATCGGCGTTTGAGTCAAGCCCAGAAATATGCCTGTGTATCAATATTTTACAGATAAATACCCGGGGCCTGTTCACATAAAATGCCTGACAAGGAAGCCACCTTTAAACAACCTTGTAGCGAACACAGGTTGACATCTTCGCCTATCATCCTACGCTGGTTAATGTTCCCTGAGGGGGGACTATCCCAAGGTGAGGAACACCTTTTCGCGAGGAACACTTATGAAATTAAAATCAATTATCATCGCTATTTCCGCACTACTAACGCTTTCCCTGGCAGCTTGTTCTAGTGAAAAGCCTGCTGAGAAGGCCGCTGCACCAGCTGAAACGGCTGCACCAGCTGCTGCCCCTGCAATGGAAGAAGCTGCTGCTGTGGTAGAAGAAGTTGTTGAGGAAGCTACTGCTGCAGTTGAAAAAGCTGCAGGTGAAGCGGCCACTGCAATGGAGCCGGCTATGAATGAAGCTGCTGCTGCAATGGGTGCTGCACCAACTGAACCAGCCGCTCCGGCTGAACCTGTTGCGCCAACTGAACCAGCCATGCCTGCCGTCGGTCATTAACTCAACGACCATCAACAATAATAAATCAAGGCCTGACGCAAGTCGGGCCTTTTTTTAGGTTCATCACGCATTAGCGGGAACCATGCCTGAAGAAAACTTTTGATCCCTGTTAAATAGATACATTCAATAGTTACTACTCTGCTAAAGCAGAGCATTCCCCTTTCTTTAGCGGTAAAGAAAGGGGTGAAAGAAAGCCGCCCCGGAACCAGCCTGTCCTGCGGATTCCCGATTCTGCATATCCAAAACCGGTCACGGCTCCGCCGCTTTATTCCGGTTTTGGACATTTGTCTCGGCAGCCTGCTAGCGGGGGATCCAAATGCTGAGGTCCAATGTGTGATAGATCTACCAGGATTTTCAACCCCGTTCCAAGATGCGCCGGAGTATTTATTGTTCAATGGGATGAGGCGACAAACAGAAGGTACCGTTTGGACGAGCTTTAGCTCGCCCGAAGGGTGAGAGTCATGCAAGGCTCGAATCAAAAAGGTTTCGCCCCATTGAACAATAAATGCGCAGGGAGAAGCAGATTGCCGGGCAGCTTTCTTTGGTTCGTTTCTTTTCTGGAAAAGAAATGAACAAATACCTCAGCCATAATAGTAAGACGGGAAACGCATTCAGTTCTTATTTACAAAGACTGTTTCCCGGACTTCCGCGATGAACCTTTTTTATTCACACAGGCGTTGGCATCATGACTCATATTCCCGCAGCTAAAATCCGGGCAATTCGCCTGACTGTGCATCACTCGCATTTTCTGTAAACAGAATCTAATATGGCATCATGGTCAATATTCCCGGAAGCATATTTCTGAGTCTGCCTCAGGGGGCAGCAAAAGCTCAGGGCAATGCCTTGCCCTGGCCCAATGGAAGTATCCTCTCTGCAAAGGTGCTACAGCAGGCAGATAGTGGCATCGCGACACTGCTAATTGGAAACCAGCGCTTTCAGGCCAAAACACCCGGCCAGCTCCCCACCGGCAATATATGGATCCAGTTGATGGAACGCGGAAACCCTCCTCAGTTCAGAATTCTTTCAGAATCCAGAGCCATATCCATGCTGGCAGAACGCCTCGCCGAAATGGCTGCAGGCAGTGAAAAAAAAACGCCAAGTCAGCATCTGCTTCGTCAGCAACAGGAGTGGCCTTTGCCACAGCAATCCCAGTCAGGATATCACCTGCACCCTGCATCCAATGGTAATATGCTCATGCTGGAAGATCGCCAGAATGGTGCCACTAAAGGCATGGTTCAGAAAGATGAAAAGGAAAACCGCTCTGCCCTGCATGGCCGCCTTGATCTCGATCATCTTGGCACCGTCTATTTCGCCATTGAGAAAAAACCGGATAGCCCGCTCCAACTAAAACTCAGAACAGCAGAACACGATGCTTTCCTTAGCCTGCACGAACCCTTCAGTCACTGGCTGGCCGAGAAAGTACAAGAGGATGGTATCGAAGGACAACTGAGCGAAGGAGATGAACCGATTATCAAACCCGAACACCCAGTGAGAACCATGGCATGAAAAAACACAGAGCCAGCGACAGGGGCGCTGCCATTGCCCTCACCTATGACCCGGATGGCCTTTCAGCACCGACGATTGTTGCATCAGGCTACGGAGAAATTGCCAAACGTATTATGGAACTTGCCAAAGAAAACAAGATTCACATCCACCGGGATGACAACCTTGTCGAGTTACTTGCCCGGGTTCCTGTAGGCACGGCGATTCCCGAAGAGGCCTATCAGCTGGTCGCTGAACTACTGGCCTTTCTCTACCGCACAGACCGCAGACTTGGCGAGAAGAAACGGGTTAAACAGTAAGCTCTGTATTCAGCAGAGGCTTTTACTGACGATCTCATGCACATCACCAGACAGCCCTTCGCTACCGGCTATACGTTGCAGCTCGGCACGCATTAAGGCACTGCGTCTGGACTCAATACGCTTCCAGTTCATAAGGCTGCGCACAATACGCGAAGCAATCTGAGGATTAAGCCGGTCCAGCTCCAACACCTGATCAGCAATAAATCGATAACCGCTGCCATCCTCAGCATGGAAAATTACAGGATTTCGCATAGCCAGGGTGCCGATCACCGAACGCACCTTATTCGGGTTATGCAGATCAAATTTCTCATGCTGCATGAGCAATCGCACAGCATCCAGCGTACCGGTAAGCGTTGATGCAGCCTGAACTGCAAACCACTTATCCATCACATTGGCATCATGTTCAAACTGCTGTTCAAAGGCCTGTATTGCTTTTTCGCGTTGCTCACAATCGCAATCTGCCAGCAGAGCCAGTGCGGCATACTGATCGGTCATATTATTTGCTGTATGAAACTGGCCGGAAGCCATAGCTATTGCCTTGTCGTTCTTGAGAGCCACCAGATAAGCAAGGCATACATTTTTCAGCTTGCGCTTCTGCATGGCCTCATCATTCAACCCCTCTGCCTGCGACAGGTCTCTGTAACAACTTTCAAGCTGCTCAGATAAAGATGATGCAATAAAACAACGTAGTTGTTCACGCGCTGCATGAATACGTCCGGGATCAGCAGGCAGGCTGACTTCAGCAATATCCGCCTCCGATGGCAACATCAATGCCTCCGCCTTCAGGGCTGCATCAAGTCCATCATCAGCCAGCAGCTGCCCGAAGGCCGTGGCGACTGAGCCATCAGGTTCTTTCCCATCAAGCAAAGCAAGCAGCGTCTGCATAGCCAACCTTTGTGCCGCAGCCCAGCGATTGAATGCATCGCTGTCATGAGACATCAGGAACGCATCATCTTCAACTGTATAAGGATAATCGAGCTCTACCGGAGCCGAAAACCCTCTCAACAGTGACGGCATCGGTTTCTCAGCTACACCCACGAAGATAAATGACTCCTCCCTCTCCCTGAGCAGCAAGGTTCGACTACCAATTTGTGCAACATTCTCACCCAGCAACTGTAATGGCTGCTCTGAGCCATCAGGCAGTAGCAGGCCCATCTCAACTGGAATCAGGAAGGGTTGTTTCTCTGAAGCTTCCGGTGTTGCCGGACAGGATTGTGTGAAGTGCAAGGTGCAGAACTGCCTGTCCGCATCATAATCCATAGACACAGTCAGCTTCGGTGTACCAGCCTGATCGTACCAGTTCTGCATCAGGGACAGATCGGTTTCATTGGCATCGGCCATGGCAGCAAGAAAGTCTTCCGTACTCACAGCCTGCCCGTCAAAACGCTGAAAATAGAGGTCCATGCCACGACGGAATCCATCCACACCGAGCAGACTCTGATACAGGCGCACCACCTCGGCTCCCTTCTCATACACAGTCACGGTATAAAAGTTATTGATCTCCATATACGAAGAGGGCCGGATCGGATGCGCCATAGGGCTGGCATCCTCAGCAAACTGATGCGTGCGCAACAGGCGCACATCCTCAATACGTTTCACAGCCCGCGAATGGTTATCTGCAGTAAACTCCTGATCACGAAATACCGTCAACCCCTCTTTCAGGCTGAGCTGAAACCAGTCGCGGCAGGTTACTCTGTTACCAGTCCAGTTGTGAAAATACTCGTGGCCGATCACCGCCTCAATGGCAATGTAATCATCATCGGTTGCCGTTTCAGGGCTGGCAAAGACCAGACGGGAATTGAAGATGTTCAATCCCTTGTTCTCCATCGCCCCCATATTGAAATCATCTACGGCAACGATCATGAACAGATCAAGGTCGTACTCCAGACCAAAACGTGCTTCATCCCAGGACATGGCCCGTTTAAGCGAATCCATGGCATGACCGCAATGCTCGATATGATGCGGTTCAGTATAGACGCGCAGTCTCACATCACGACCGGAAGCCGTTTGATACGAATCCTCCACACATGCCAGATCACCAGCCACCAGCGCAAACAGGTAACAGGGTTTGGCAAACGGATCGGACCATGCCGCCCAGTGTCTGCCGCCCTCCAGTTCACCCGCTGCGACCGGATTACCATTGCAGAGCAATACCGGATTCGTTGTTTTGTCTGCCTCGATACGCACATCAAAGGTCGCCATGACATCTGGACGATCCTGATAATAGGTAATACGGCGAAAGCCCTGCGCTTCACACTGGGTACAATAATTGCCACCGGAGCGATAAAGCCCTTCCAGAGCCGTATTGGCATCCGGATTGCAGTGCGTGATAATCTCAAGCTCAAAGGCATCCGGCAGATCATTCAGACTCAGGCCCGACGCATGCAGCTGGTATTCACTTTGTTCCAGCAGACGTCCATTCAGGCTGATGCTAATCAGTTCCAGATCATGGCCATTCAGCTCCAGAGCTGCGCCAGCGGCAGCCACCGGATTGCGCCGGTAGTTCACTTTACTCACCACTTCGGTCGCTGATGGATTCAACCTGAATATCAGTGCCACATGGTCGACAAGAAATGCCGGTGGCAGATAATCTTTCAGATATACGGTTTGCGGCTGAGTCATGGATACCATCCCTGCAAAAAAGTATGGCCACACTAGGTAGATGCTGATTTGTTGTCATCCTGGCAAAAATCAGCAGGGGAGATGCGCTGATGGCGCAATCGGATATACTGCCCCGCTCCTATGGCCAGCGACACGCAAACCATCAATGACCTGTTTTCCAAGCTTGCTACATGCATGCTTACAGAGCGGCGCGCGCTCTCCAAACGATTGCACGGTTTACGCCACCGGCTGAAACAAGGCAAACCGGTCGACCGCTCGCTGGCGAAACTGACAGTGGATATTAAAAGCTCAGCGAACACCTTCAACCAACGAAAAAACAGCATCCCTGCCATCACCTTCCCTGAAGAACTACCGGTATCCGCCAAACGTTCTGAGATCAGCGATGCGATTGCGGCACATCAAGTCGTCATTATTGCCGGTGAAACCGGCTCGGGAAAAACCACCCAGATCCCTAAAATATGTCTGGAACTGGGGCGCGGCATCGCTGGTCTGATCGGCCATACCCAGCCTCGTCGTATTGCAGCCCGCTCCGTAGCTGGACGTATTGCCCAGGAACTGAATAGTCCCGTCGGTGAGCATGTCGGTTATAAAGTACGTTTTTCCGACCACACGCGTAAAGACGGATATATCAAACTGATGACCGACGGCATCCTGCTGGCCGAAATTCAAAATGATCCGCAACTACTGTCCTACGATACAATCATTATTGATGAAGCCCATGAACGCAGTCTGAATATCGATTTCCTGCTCGGGTATATCAAACAGCTATTACCGAAACGCTCCGACCTGAAAGTGATCATCACTTCGGCCACAATCAATACAGCCCGTTTCTCTACTTTTTTCTCTAATGCTCCTGTTATAGAAGTCTCCGGACGCAGTTATCCTGTCGAAATCCGCTTTCGCCCGATTTCCGACGATGATGACGATCGCGACCGTGACCTGCCGATGGCCATTTGTGATGCTGTGGACGAAGCAGCAGCCAGCGATCCGCTCGGGGATATTCTTGTCTTCCTGCCCGGAGAACGAGAAATACGTGAAGCCACTGATGCGCTGCACAAGCACAAGATGCTGCACACCGAAGTCATCCCGCTGCTCTCACGTCTGTCGCCCGCCGAGCAGGACAAGGTCTTCCAGAAACATACGGGGCGTCGCATCGTGCTGGCTACGAATGTGGCGGAGACCTCGCTGACCGTACCCGGCATCCACTTCGTCATTGATTCGGGACTGGCTCGCATCAGTCGCTATTCCTCCCGTACCAAAGTGCAACGTCTGCCGATTGAACCGATCTCACAGGCTTCGGCCAACCAGCGCTCAGGGCGTTGCGGCCGCGTGACAGCAGGCATATGCATCCGCCTCTATTCGGAGGAGAGCTACAACAACCGACCCGGGCAGGCTGATCCTGAAATCCGCCGTACGAATCTTGCCAGTGTCATCCTGCAGATGAGTAATCTGGGGCTTGGCGAGCTGGGTCAATTCCCGTTCATGGATGCGCCTGAGAAAAAGGCTATCCGCGATGGTTACCTGCTACTCGAAGAGTTACAGGCGGTTGATGCCAATAAAAAACTCACCCCGATCGGCCGCAAACTGGTGCGTCTGCCGGTAGACCCGCGTATTGGGCGCATGTTGCTGCAGGCCAATAGTGAACACTCACTGCACGAGGTACTGATTATCGCATCTGCACTCTCAGTACAGGATCCACGTGGAAGGCCGATGGATATGCAGCAACAGGCCGATGAAAAACACCGTACCTTTGCCGACCCGGACTCTGACTTTCTCAGCTGGCTGAAGCTGTGGAACTGGTATCACGAACAGGCACGCCATCTCTCGCGTACAAAACTGCGTAAGCTCTGCCATGATCGTTTTCTCTCCTATATCCGGCTGCGCGAATGGCATGACCTGCATAGCCAGTTACTGAGCATTGTGCGCGAGCTGAAGATGACCCCGAACAGGGAGGAGGCCAAAAGCGATGCAATCCACCGTGCCCTGCTTGCCGGCCTGATCAGTCATATCGGACTGTATGATAATGAGAAGCGCAACTACCTCGGTGCGCGCGGACTCAGGTTTTCCATATTTCCCGGCTCTGCCCTGTTCAAGAAACCGCCGAAATGGGTGGTCTGCGGAGAGCTGGTTGAAACCACCCGCCTGTATGGTCGCATGGCTGCACGCATTGACCCGGCATGGCTGGAGCCATTGGCCCCGCATCTGGTGAAAAAAAGTTACAGCGAACCACACTGGTCTTCCAAACAGATGCAGGTGGCCGCCTTTGAGAAGGTGAATCTCTACGGTCTGCCCGTGGTCGGTAAACGTCGCATCAATTTCGGAATCATTGATCCTGTCATTTCGCGCCAGCTGTTCATCCGGCATGCGCTGGTGCAGTTCGAATTCCGCAGCCACGGCAAATTCCTGAACCATAACAGGCAAATGATTGCCGAGCTGGAAAAACTGGAAGCCAAATCACGGCGACGTGATCTGATGGCCGAGGAGCAGGCTATTTTCGATTTCTTCGATGCCATAATTCCGGACAGCGTTTTCAGCGGTAAACTCTTCGAGCAGTGGCGCAAAGGTGCTGAGCAGAAGCAGCCGAAACTGCTCTACCTCGATAAAAAAGAGCTGCTGCACAATGATGCCAGAACAGTCAGTGGTGATGTTTATCCTGACTATTACCTCGACGGTAAACTGAAACTGAAATACAGCTATCACTTTGATCCGACTCATAAGGCCGATGGCGTGACTCTGGTTGTGCCACTTTCTGTACTGGGTCAACTTGATGCGAACCGCTTCGAATGGCTGGTGCCCGGCATGCTGCAGGAAAAATTAATTTTACTGATCAAAAGCCTGCCCAAAACGCTGCGCCGGAATTTCGTACCTGCACCGGAATTCGCCCGCGCCTGTGCTGAAAGTATGGTATTCGGCAAGGGTGAGCTGATCGATACTTTTTCGCGAGAGCTCGCACGTTTAACCGGAGTACAGCCGCATCACAGCGACTGGAAATGCGAACAGTTGCCCGGACACCTGAGCATGAAATACAAACTCATCAATGAACAGGGTAAAACCGTAGCAATCGATAGCAACTTGCGAGCCCTGCAGAATAAATATGCGGAAAGCAGTCGCCAGAGTCTGCAAGCCATGGACGCTGTTCAGAAGCTGGAACGTAGCGGTATCACCCGCTGGGACTTCGGCGATCTGCCTGAATCTGTAAGCAGCACACAGAAAGGCTTAGAGCTACAGTTTTTTCCGGCCCTGCACGATGATGGACAAAGTGTTTCGATCCGGATCTTTGAAAGCCGCCATGAAGCGGCACAGGCTATGTTTAAAGGCCTGCGCAGACTGTTTATGTTACACCTGCATCAGCAAGTGCAGTTGTTAAAGAAAACAACACCGCAGCTCCAAAAGATGGCCCTTAACTATGCCCTGATCGGTAATCCGGTCACTCTCAAGGATGAACTGATCGCAGCGTCTTTTGATGAACTGTTTCTGAATGGACCGCTAACCTACTCTGAGACTGAATTCACCGCTCGCCTTGATGCAGGCCGGGCCCGGATCGTGAATCAGGCAAGCGGACTGGCCGACCAGGTCAGTGTTACCCTGACCGCTCACGCCGAACTACTCACCGCGCTTGGCAATGTTCGCTCCCCACTGCTTAAGCCTGTGGTGGATGATATAGGCCGCCAGATTGGCCACCTTGTTTACCCCGGCTTTGTCGGTAAGACACCCGCCACATGGCTGGTGCACTTGCCCCGCTTTATCGAGGCGGCAAAAATACGCCTGACAAAAGCCGGTCGTAACCTCAAACAGGATAGCCAACACAGGCAGGCCATTGAGCAACTCTGGAGTGATTATAGCAACCGCCTTGAGACCTTACAGAAATCACAGACAGACACTGCCGCACTGGAAGAGTTCCGCTGGCTGATTGAGGAGTTACGCGTTTCACTCTTCGCACAGGAGTTGAAAACCAGCGTTTCAGTCTCACTCAAAAAACTGCACGCACTCTGGCAATCATTACGATAATTCTGACGTCATACATGCAGACTGATAAACCGCAACTATCTGCTGAAACTGACTTCACATCAGCTCAAAATCGCAGTAACATGTAGCAACAAACTTTTACCGGACCGTATATGCCATCTTTATATCAGCACAATCATTCAGAGCATCTGCTGCATGTATTATTCGAAGAGCAACAGAAGTCTCTGCATATTTCCGAAACCGCGATAAGCAGCATTGCCAACAGCTTGAATTTGCCCAGATCACAGGTGGAAAGCGTGGTTGAATTCTACAGTTTTTTTCATCGGCAGCCGCGTGGACGCTTTGATATACTGTTCAGCAACTGCACCTGCTGTGGTGACCTGTCATTAATGAAGCGCTTGTGTGATAGATTAAACGTCGAAGCTGATAAAACTCGTGCGGACGGGCTGGTTTCCATAGGTCAGACCTCCTGCATCGGCATGTGTGATCATGACGCCTCCATGCTGATCAACGGTGTCACCATCACCTCACTCTCTACTAAGATCATCGACCGTATGGCTGAATTGATTGAATCAGAAACATCTTTATCGCTTTGGCCGGGCAGCTGGTTCCAGGTTGGCAACAACATCCGCAAGGAAGGCCTGCTACTCTCCGAGTTCTTTGAACCGGGCTCGGCTCTGAAGGCCATGGCAGAACGCAGCCATGATGACATTATCGAAGAGATCACGGCTTCAGGTCTGAAAGGCCGCGGTGGTGCCGGTTTTGCCACGGGTATGAAATGGCGCTTCTGCCGTGATGCCGCAGCTGACACACGCTATGTGATCTGCAATGCCGATGAGGGTGAACCCGGCACGTTCAAGGATCGTATCCTGCTCAATAGTCATGCCGACACACTGTTTGAAGGCATGACCATCTGTGCACGCAGCATCGGCGCCACACGTGGTTATCTCTACCTGCGCGGTGAATACCGCTACATGCTGGAAAACCTTGAATCCACACTGCAACAGAGGCGTGAATCAGGGCTACTGGGTAACAATATCCTCGATCAAGGCTTTGATTTCGACATCGCCATTGTCGTCGGCGCAGGTGCCTACATCTGCGGTGAAGAGTCAGCCCTGATTGAATCGATAGAAGAGAAAGCGGGCATTCCACGTATTCGCCCCCCCTTCCCGGTCACACAGGGCCTCTGGGGACAACCGACAGTAGTGAACAATGTTGAAACGCTGGTAGCTGCGGCAGGGATTGTGCTGCATGGGCATCACTGGTTTGAAACCGCAGGCACCTGGCAGTCCAAAGGCAGCAAACTGATTTCTGTATCCGGCGACTGTGGCCGACCCGGCATCTACGAATATGTGTTCGGTATTACCGTGCAGGAGATTCTGGATGATGCCGGAGCTGAAAATGTGCAGGCCGTACAGATTGGCGGACCGGCCGGCCGCCTTATTGCAGCTGATCATTTCAGTCATCGAATCGCTTTTGAAGACCTTGCCACCGGTGGTTCGTTTATGATCTTCGACGAATCACGTGACCTGCTGGAGATCATCCACAACTTTTCCAGCTTCTTTGCTCATGAAAGCTGCGGCTTCTGCACCCCTTGCAGGGTCGGCACAACATTGCTTAAAAACGGCATGGACAAAGTCTGCAGCGGTCACGCAACTGCCCACGATCTGGACGAACTTTCTCGCACCGCGGCCCTGGTATCGCGCCGCTCGCATTGCGGACTGGGTATGACTGCCCCCAATGCCATCCGCGATGGCCTGAAATATTTCCCTGACTGCTTTGAGAAACGACTACTGCACAAGGAGATGGAGCCGGAATTCAACCTGGACGCCTCACTGGAAGAGGCACGCCAATTGACCCGTCGTGATGACGCCGAGGCACACCTATGAGCAAAACAATAAAAATAGATGGCATTGAAGTGCCATTCGAAACAGGACAAACCATCATGGATGCAGCACTTGCTGCCGACATCTATATCCCTCATCTCTGCCACAAACCCGGTTTGAGCCCGCATGGCAGCTGCAAACTCTGCACTGTGGATGTAAATGGTCGTGCAGTCTCCGCCTGCACCATGCCTGCCGAAGCAGGACAGGAGATAGATAATAATACGCCAGAACTGAATGAAGTACGGAAATCCATCACACAGATGCTGTTCGTTGAAGGCAATCATCTCTGCCCATCATGCGAAAAGAGCGGCGACTGCACATTACAGGCCGTCGCTTATCATCTGGGCATGCTTGATGGCCACTATCCGCAATTCTATCCGCGCCGTGAGGTGGATGCTTCACATCCCACACTCGTACTTGATCGTGATCGCTGCATCATGTGCGAGCTGTGCGTGCGTGCCAGTCGTGAGTGTGACGGCAAGGATGTGTTTGCCATCTCAGGACGCGGCACAAGCCGCCAGCTGATTGTTAACTCTGAAACCGGAAAACTGGCTGACTCAGACATAGAACCGGATGACATGGCCGCCCATATCTGCCCTGTTGGAGCGATCCTGATCAAGGATCACGGTTATGAAGTGCCGATCGGTCGGCGCACATTCGATCTGCACTCTGTTGCTGAAACTGATCTTGAAGAGGTCATTCTAAAAAAGACGGTACACCATGATCAGGATGATGAGTCCGTCGAAAAAGAGGGAGGCGTATACGGTGTCTAAAGTTCGCGTTGCTACTACCTCACTGGCCGGTTGCTTTGGCTGTCACATGTCATTTCTCGATATGGACGAACGCATTGTCGGCCTGCTTGAACATGTCGAGTTCAGCCGTTCACCGATCAACGATATCAAACACTGCGAGCCCTGCGATATCGGCCTTGTCGAAGGTGCACTGTGCAATGCCGATAATGTACATGTGCTCAAAGAGTTTCGTGAAAACTGTAAAATACTGATTGCCGTTGGTGCATGTGCAATCAATGGCGGCGTGCCTGCCATGCGTAACCACTTCAGTCTGCAGGAATGTCTTGAAGAAGCCTTTCTCGATGAAATCGGTGTGGACAATCCACATATTCCCGATGACGTTGAAATTCCGCTGCTGCTTGCCAAAGTGCACCCGCTGCATGAAGTGGTAAAGGTGGATTATTATCTGCCCGGCTGTCCACCGCCGGCTGACGCATTTGTGAAAATTTTAACCGATCTGCTGGAAGGCAAGGAACCCAGCCTGCCGAAAGAGATGCTGCATTATGACTGAAGGAGTCGGAATGAAAAATGAACAGGGGCTGCGCCGAATCGCTGTCGATCCGGTCACGCGTGTTGAAGGTCACGGCAAGATCACGTTGCTGCTTGATGATGAAAACCATGTGCGGGAAGCGCGTTTTCACATCGTTGAATTCCGCGGTTTTGAGAAGTTCATTCAGGGCCGCCCCTACTGGGAGGTTCCTTATTTTGTGCAGCGCCTGTGCGGCATCTGTCCGGTTTCCCATCATCTGGCAGCTGCCAAAGCTGTGGACCAACTGGTCGGTGTTTATGACCTGACTCCGACCACAGAGAAACTGCGCAAGCTACTGCATTTCGGTCAGACCTTGCAGAGCCATGCGCTGCACTTCTTTCATCTCTCCTCACCCGATCTTTTGTTCGGTTTCGGCTCCAATCTGCAACATCGCAATATTGTCGGTGTGATCGAGGATTATCCGGATCTGGCACTGAAAGGCGTAAAGCTTCGTAAATACGGTCAACAGGTAATCGAAGTCATTGCAGGCAAACGCATCCATGGTGCAGCAACCGTACCCGGAGGCATGAATAAGGCACTGACCATGGCAGAGCGTGACCGGCTTCTGGTCGATATCAATGATATTCTGACCTGGGCTCAGGATGCTGTGACACTGAACGAAAAAATTCATACCGAACACCCTGAAAACCACGGCTTTGGCCGTTTACACAGCAACTATCTGAGCATGGTCGGAAAAAGCGGTGAACTGGAACTCTATCATGGCGGTTTGCGTGCCAGTCGTCCCGGTGGTGCAAACATCTTTGATCAGTTCGACTATCGCGGTTACTACAATATCATCCGCGAAGAGGTTCGCTCATGGTCGTACATGAAATTCCCGTATTTGACTGAACTCGGTCGCGATGATGGCTGGTATCGCGTTGGCCCGCTGGCGCGGATCAACAACTGCGATTTCATCTCCACACCACTGGCCGAAGCTGCTCGCAAACGTTTTGTCGAGTTCGGCAATGGCGGATTCGTACATGATACGCTGGCCTATCACTGGGCACGCATGATTGAGGTGCTGCACTGCGCTGAATCCATCCATGAGTTACTGCTTGATCAGGATATCACCGGCACTGATCTGCTCATGAAAGGTGAAAAACAGGAAGAAGGTATAGGCGTGATCGAAGCACCGCGCGGCACCCTCTTCCACCATTATAAAGTCAATGAAGATGGCACGATCAAAAAAGCCAACCTGATTGTTTCAACCACGAGTAATAATCAGGCCATGAATGAATCAGTACGCTCGGTCGCCAACGAATATCTGGATGGCAACGAAATCACTGAAGGCTTATTGAATCACCTGGAAGTCGCCATCCGCGCCTATGACCCATGCCTGTCATGTGCAACACATGCACTCGGCAAGATGCCGCTGGAAATCGAATTACTGAATAGCAATGGGAAAGCTGTGGATCGCATCGCCAAAGGCTCTAACGGCAGCATTACCCGTACGCTTTGAGCACCGCGAAAATACTGATATTCGCTTACGGCAACCCCGGTCGCGGCGACGATGCGCTCGGGCCTGAATTGACTGCTGCCATTGAGTTAGAGAAACTGCCTGATGTCGAATGTCAGACCGACATGCAACTGCAGGTGGAACATGTCATCGATCTCATGGATCGGGAACTGATCCTGTTCATCGATGCCGATGCCTCATGCGCTGAACCGTTCCATTTCTCTGAAATCAGTGGCGCAAAAGATGATAGTTACACCAGCCATGCCATGACACCGCATGCCCTGCTACATGCCTATCGAACTGTATATAAAACAGATCCTCCCCCTGCGTTTCTGCTGCGCATTCGTGGGTTTCAGTTCGAACTCGGCAGTCCCATGAGTGTGAAAGCCTCAAGCAATCTCGACGCTGCTACAGTTTTCGTCCGAAATCTGAGCATGGAAAAAACTATTTCGTTCTGGCGAGAATCTGTTTCCCAAGGGTACATCACAAGGTCTGAATAGCTTCAATCCAATAACCGATAGCAAACTTTTGGTGATACTGGCTTTAATCAGACAGTGCTTCATCAAAGCCGAAAAACCTCCGGTACCATCCTGATGCATTCCCGACTAATATATCGGCCGTGCTGTTGAGTCGGGCATTCAGGCCCCTCCAGCAGAACAACAGTTATCAGTAAAAGTGAGAGTGAACAAATATGGGAAGAGCATATCAGAACCGCAAAGAATCCATGGCCAAGACCGCCGGAGCAAAAACCAAGGTTTATTCCAAATACGGCAGAGAAATCTATGTGTGTGCCAAAAGTGGTGGCACCGACCCCAATGGTAACCTGTCGTTACGTCGACTGATGGATAATGCAAAAAAAGATCAGGTTCCCACTCATGTTATCGAACGGGCACTTGAAAAAGCCAGCGGTGTCGGTGGTGAAGATTATGCTACTGCCCGTTACGAAGGTTTTGGACCCGGTGGCTGCATGGTTATCGTGGACTGTCTGACCGACAACTCTACCCGCACATTCAATGATGTTCGTCTCTGCTTTACAAAAAATGGTTCCAAACTTGGAGGCCCCGGCTCAGTGGCCCACATGTTTGACCATCAGGCTGTATTTGTATTCAAGGGTGATGACGAAGATGCGGTACTCGAAACACTGATGATGGCTGATATCGATGTCAGCGATATTGAATGTGAAGATGGCATGATCACTGTGCTTGCCCCTAACACCGAGTTCTTTAAAATCAAAACCGCACTCACCGAAGCCAGCCCGGATATTGAATTTGAAGTTGATGACATCTCATACGAACCCCAGACCCTGTGCAGTGTCAGTGGTGAAGATGCTGTAACGTTTGAAAAATTTCTTGATGCTTTGAATGACTGCGATGATGTGCAAAAGGTTTATCACAACGCAGAGCTCGATAATTAAGCGGATCAGAAAGCAAAAACGATCCAAACAGAAGGCCTCGCAATATTGCGAGGCCTTTTTTGTTTTCAGCGTCAGATTCACCGGGCATGGACAAAATCAGCGGATAGTGAGAAAATTTTATAAACGGCTGACTTCCACATCTGTACGGACTGGCGTGAAAGTCACAGTGAAGGAGAGACGGATATGGTAGATGGCCAGACCAACCAGGCTCCCAACTGGCATGCCTGTGAAGTCGAGGATGCCTTTGCAAAGTCAGGTTCAACTCCTGATGGCCTGCTGTCCGATGAGATCGAAAAGCGACTACAGGAGTATGGCCCCAATCGCCTGAAACCTCAGGATAAGCAAAGCCCATTGATGCGTTTTCTGATGCAATTTCACAATGTATTAATTTATGTATTGATCGGTGCAGGCATCGTTACATCTTTGCTCGGACATTGGGTAGATAGTGGCGTGATATTCGCAGTAGTCATTGTCAATGCCATCATTGGTTATCTTCAGGAAGGCAAAGCGGAAAAAGCTCTGGATGCTATCCGGAATATGCTGTCGCAACAGGCCATGGTGAAGCGTGATGGCCATTTCGTAAGTCTTGCAGCAGAAGAGCTGGTACCCGGTGATATCATATCCCTGCAATCAGGTGACAGGGTTCCGGCTGACTTGCGTCTGTTCAAAACACGGGAATTGCGTATCGAAGAGGCAATGCTCACCGGCGAATCGCTGCCGGCAGAGAAATCCACGCAGACTGTTACTGAAGATGCAGCCATTGGAGATCGAAATAATCTCGCATATTCAGGTACGCTGGTTACCTACGGACAAGGACAGGGACTGGTCATTGCCACAGGGGACAACACCGAAATTGGACGCATCAGTGGCATGCTTCGTCACGTTCAGAGCCTGACCACGCCACTGCTCAAGCAGATGACACTCTTTGGCCAAAGGCTCACCATCGGTATCGCTGGACTCGCCGCCATCACTTTTGCTTTCGGCATCCTGTTTCAGAATTATTCTGCCAGTGACATGTTTCTGGCAGCCGTTGGACTGGCTGTAGCAGGTATCCCGGAGGGCTTACCTGCCATCATGACCATTACACTGGCTATAGGTGTGCAACGCATGGCCAGGAAGAATTCGATTATTCGCCGTCTTCCAGCAGTAGAAACACTGGGCTCTGTCACGGTGATCTGCTCGGATAAAACAGGTACGCTAACCCGCAATGAAATGACTGTAAGCACA
Organism: Mariprofundus micogutta; assembly: GCF_001895085.1. Taxonomy (GTDB): domain Bacteria; phylum Pseudomonadota; class Zetaproteobacteria; order Mariprofundales; family Mariprofundaceae; genus Mariprofundus; species Mariprofundus micogutta. Next base: position 22,117 of record NZ_BDFD01000018.1, read on the forward strand.
GTTACCACAGCCACAGGCATCGTGGAAGTTACTGGAAGCGGCTATGACCCACATGGCACATTCATGCAGGATGGCCTGGAAATCAGTCTTGAACATCACCCGCAGCTACATGAAATGGCGCAGGCCGCACTGTTATGTAATGACGCCAGAATCAGTGAAGCTGAAGGCGACTGGCAGATGCAGGGAGATCCTACAGAAGGAGCTCTGGTGACACTCGCCTTGAAAGCCGGCCTGCAACAAGCTCATTATCAGACACAGTTCCCGCGCATTGATGCTATCCCATTTGAATCCGAACACCGATTCATGGCTTCCTTACATCACGATCATAATGGGCATGGATTCGTTTATATTAAAGGTGCTCCTGAACGCGTTCTGGAAATGTGCAGCCTGGAGCGTAAAGGTGGTGAAGACATGCCGCTGAATCAGCAGCATTGGGAATCATGCATCAACGATATCGCTGCACGTGGACAACGCCTGCTAGCCATCGCCTTCAGGACTGTAGCGGGAGATAAGCAGGCACTCAGTTTTAAAGATGTGCAGGGTGAACTGACGCTGCTTGGCATGGTCGGCATCATCGATCCTCCTCGCGAAGAAGCAATTACTGCTGTTAATGCCTGCCAGAACGCCGGTATTCGCGTCAAAATGATTACTGGCGACCATAGCATCACAGCTCTTGCCATCGCTGCACAGATGGGAATTGGCGATGGTGTTTCAGTCGTCAATGGCGTTGAAATGAGCAAATGCAGTAAAGAAGAACTGCAACAGATCGCTCAGCAATCCGATGTGTTCGCACGCGTTTCTCCTGAACAGAAACTGCAACTGGTTACCGCTCTGCAAGCCAGTGGCGAAGTGGTGTCGATGACCGGTGATGGTGTGAATGATGCACCGGCGCTGAAACGCGCCGATGTCGGGGTAGCTATGGGCATCAATGGTACCGAAGTGGCCAAAGAAGCTTCTGAAATGGTACTGGCAGATGATAATTTCGCGTCTATCGCTCGTGCTGTCGAAGAGGGTCGTACGGTTTACGACAATCTGAAAAAATCGATTATGTTTATTCTGCCCACCAATGGCGGTGAAGCCTTCATCATCATCGCTGCTATCATCATGGGCAGTGCACTGCCAATCACACCTGCACAGATTCTCTGGGTGAACATGATTACCGCAGTCACACTGGCCCTGACCCTGGCCTTTGAGCCACCGGAACAGAATGTCATGCAGCGCCCCCCGCGTGACTCAGGGGAGCCGATACTCTCAGGTTTTCTTCTCTGGCGGATATTGTTTGTTTCACTGATCATTGTAGCGGGTACTTTCGGCCTGTTTTTGTGGGAACAGGCTCAGGGTTCATCGCTACAAGTCTCACGTAGTGTGGCTGTCAACACACTGGTAATGTTCGAAATTTTTTATCTGTTCAGTTCCCGCTATCTGCTGGCTCCTTCACTTACGCATGAGGGAATAAGCGGCAACCGTTATGCGCTATATGCCATTGCTCTGCTGATCACCTTCCAGATCATCTTCACCTACACCCCACCCATGCAGCTGATGTTTGGCACTGCCAATATGAGTATCGATGCCTGGATCAGGGTTGTAACGGTAGCAAGCTCGGTACTGTTCCTTGTAGAAGCGGAAAAATTATTCCTGAGAGTTTTAGCGCGCCGCAAACAGTGAACGGACGAGTTGAATCAGCTGAGCGGCTCACCAACCCTGAGTTGGGCACCTCTTAAGAAGTCTGCAGCACTCATTGCCTTTTTACCCTCAGGTTGCAGTTCAGTAATGCGGTATACAGAGGCCTCGGAGCAACTGATATCAAGTGCTGCATCAACTGCGACCACACTGCCCTGATTCAGGTCCGTCGTGACTGGCAAAAGCTCACCGGCAATCAGCTTTAGCCATTTGCCATTGCACATGGTACGCACACCGGGACGGGGCGAAAAACAGCGCACTAAACGGTCTACTTCAGCCGCTGACATGGACCAGTCAATGATGCGCTCTTCGTTGGTGATCTTCTTCGCGTAAGTCACACCGGCTTGCTGCTGTGGTTCCGGTTGAAGGCCTGCAGCAATTTTCGGCAATGTCTCAACAAGTAATGCCGCACCCATCGGGGCCAGTTTAAACCACAATTCAGAACCTGTTGTCATAGCTGTAATGGGCAATGTACGGCAGGCATAAACAGCACCGGTATCCAGCCCCTCCTCCATCTGCATAATGCATACGCCGGTCTCATTATCTCCGGCCAGCAGGGAGCGCTCAATGGGAGCCGCACCGCGCCAGCGTGGAAGCAGTGAGGCATGTACATTGACTGGCGCTACAGTGACCGCATCAAGCCACGATTTAGGCAAAATCATACCGAAAGCCACAACCACAAGCATGTCAGCCTGTTTACTCTCAAGCCATGCCAAAGCCTCATCATTATCACGTATTTTTTCCGGAGTAATAACATCGACACCTGCATCAATAGCAGCCTGTTTGACCGGTGTTGGGCTAAGTTTCATGCCACGACCGGATTTACGATCAGGCTGTGAGACGACACCAACTACATCCATGCCTTCTGCCTCTATCAGGGCATTCAGACAGGGAACGGAAAACCCGGGCGTACCGGCAAACACTATGCGCATCGCTGATTCCTTTTCACTATCGCAGCAATTAAACCAATACCCATTGGTTTAATTGCCTTGCTTAAACAGTTTCTTCATTTTGTTGGTGATCATTCTTCGTTTGAGCGGCGAGAGATAATCGATAAACAATTTGCCATCCAGATGATCGAATTCATGCTGTAAAGCCACGGCTTGGAAACCTTCAAAATCGGCTTCGTGCTGCGTCCCTTCTTCGTCAAACCAGCGCAGACGGACAGCCGCAGGGCGTGACACATTGGCATATTGTTCCGGCACCGACAGACATCCCTCTTCCCAGCTTGCCATCTCATCTGATTTCCAGACAAACTCAGGATTTATCCACACTTTTAAATCGCGCTTGCCACCCGCCTCATCCGAATCATGGCGCACCTCTTCAGAACGCCAGAGAATATCGGTAACTGCTACGCGAAATGGTACACCAATCTGCGTAGAAGCCAGCCCCACACCCGGCGCGTCATACATGGTGTCAGCCAGATCCTGAATCAGCTGTTTAACGTCATCAGAGAGTGGAAATTCCACCTCTTTTGCTATCTCGCGCAGCTTATCATCGGGATGAATAAGAATGTCTCGAATTGCCATCAGAATGTACCGCCTTTCCAGCCGAACATGGCACGTTCCGGTGCAGCAAACTCGATATAGATACGCGCCGGATCAATGTGTAATTGTTCGCAGAGCAGTTCAGAAATCTGTTTGGATAATGCTGCAGTCTGCCCCGTAGTCAGACCAAGGCTTTTCAGTTCTACAAATGCCAGTGGCATATCAGAACCTGCAAACAACATGGATTGCTGATCGCTCAGTTCAACCATGACATACGACTCAGGCTTGGATAGTGCAGCAGCTGTTGCTTGAGAGCAGAGTGTTAGAAAGTCAGTGTGGTTTCCTACCACCACATTGGTATGCACATGCAAATATGGCATCAGCTTTCCTCCTTCTTCGCAGCCTCAACTTCTTTCTGACTGTCAGCTTTCTGAATCTCTGACTGCTGGTCAGAAGACTGCTGTTGAGCCAGCCATTCAAGATTCCTTTTTGCCTGCTCTTCACGTTCCTGATTTTTTCCGTGCCGCATGCGAGCAGTGGCAACATAAGAAATCCACCAGAGAAAAGCGCCTACAACAACGACAATCGACCAGAACTCCAAAGTACTCACGATTGCGCCTCCACAGCTTCATTCTGTACAAGCTGTGCCTGTTGCTCAGCTCTAGCCTTGAGTTTGCGATTGATCAGGTTCACCCCTGCAAGAATAAATCCCAGCGCGATGAATGCACCCGGCGGCAGGATAAACATCAGCATGTCCGGATAGGAGCTGCCGAATACAGACAGACCAAAAATTTCGCCCTGACCGAACAGCTCGCGAACACCACCGAGCAACACCAGTGCAAAAGTAAATCCTGCGCCGACGGCAATCGCATCCACCAGCGAATCGGAAAGACTGTTTTTACTGGCAAAGGCTTCAGCACGGCCAAGGATGGCGCAGTTCACTACAATCAATGGAATAAACAGCCCCAGCACCAGATACATTTCATGCATCCATGCATTCATAGCCATGCCGACGATAGTGACAAATGCTGCAATAATGGTGATATAAGCAGGAATACGGACATTCTTTGGAATCACTCCGCGAATCAATGACACCACGAGATTGGAGCCCAGCAGCACCAACATGGTAGCTGCACCCATCCAGAATCCGTTTTCAGCAGAAGTGGTCACGCCGAGCAGCGGACACATGCCAAGTAGTTGTGCAAAGATGGCATTGTTGTGCCAGAAGCCATCAAAAAATACTTCAGACTTGTTCATTTCGCACCTCCACTTTTTTCACCGTTTACGGTGGCAAGCATTAATTCCCGGTTGCTGTTAAAAAACTGTAAAGCACGACTGACTGCCTTGACCACAGCACGCGGTGTAATCGTAGCTCCGGTAAACTGATCAAAATCACCACCGTCCTTTTTCACTTTCCAGTTTCGACTATCGATGGTTTGATCAACAAAAGCTGCCAGCCAGCTATCATTATTCACAATCCCGTCACCCAGCCCCGGCGTTTCCTTGTGGCTGGTCACACGAATCGCATGAATATTGCCATCAGGAGAGACGCCGACAAGGATGCGAATCGAACCCGCATAACCGTCCCTGGCAATGACTTCCCAGGCAAATCCACTAATCCGACCTGTTTTGGTTTTACCCGGATAGACGGAAACAGCCTGTTTGTCTTTACCGATTTTAAACATGTCCGACTGCGCATCATTGGCATGCGCCGGCAAAACCTGCGTAAGTGCTTTGTGCAGTGCCTCTTTCTCGGCCTGCGCAATTGGTTCGCGTGTAAGCATATCGGTCAGCCCCAGCAATACTGCTGCGACTGCCGCCACAACAAACAGGGCCATCACCATCTGAATCTGTTCGCGATCAAACTTCATGACTCGTTCCTGTGATCATGCCCGTACACACGCGGTCTGAAATAGTGATCGATTAACGGTACCGCGCAGTTCATCAGAAGCACTGCAAACATTGCGCCTTCCGGATAACCACCCCAGGTACGAATGGCCCAGGTAATTACACCGCAACCCACAGCAAACACCACCTGCCCCAGGGGGGTAACCGGTGATGAAACCGGATCAGTCGCCATAAAAAACGCGCAGAGAATCAGGCCTCCGGCAAACAGGTGAAACATCGGCGGTGCAAACTGATCCGGGTTCAGTGTGTTAAACAAACCCGACAACAGCAGTACCGTAGCGATATAGGTGAACGGGATATGCCAGGTAATCGAGTGACGGGCGAGCAGGAAGATACCACCGATTAAAAGTGCAAGGGCACTGGTCTCACCAATGCTGCCCGCTTCAAAGCCGAGGAATGCATCCAGATAACTATAGTCGTAAGCCTTCAGCGCCTCAGATACCGGCACACCAAGCGTTGCTTCGGTTTTCACGTAACCCAGTGGTGAGGCCATGGAGATCGCATCAAAGCCCAGCTGCAATGCACCGGGACCCGCTAAAAACAGTGTAGCGCATGTTGAGAAGTCGTACAGATTGATGGCCGGATCTCCGGCTGTCATCGGCATGATCCATGTGGTCATATTCAGAGGAAATGAAATCAGCAGAATCACGCGTGCCGATAGTGCCGGATTGAAAATATTATAACCCAGGCCACCATAGAGTTGCTTGCCAAGAACTATGGCAAACACGGAACCTAATACCGCCATCCACCACGGCGTTGCCGCTGGCAGCGTCAGCGCCAGGAACAAACCTGTCAGTGCTGCCGAATTATCCAGCAGAGTGGAAACAGGACGCCCCATCCATTTCAGACATACAGCCTCTGTGATCAGTGCACTCAGCATGCAGGTCATGATCAGCAGCAGAGCCAACCAGCCAAACAGGTAAACGCTCACTGCCGCTGCCGGCAGCAGAGCCAGAATAACGGTCAACATAATCATGCGCACCGAATCACCACCATGCGCGTGCGGGGAGCTCAACATAATCAACGGCATCAGTCTTTGCTCTCCTTGCTTACAGCTGCAGCACCAGAATCAACTGCTGCAGGTTTATCCGTGTCAGCCTTGGCTTGATCTGTTTTCGGAGCATGAGTCTGGCGTACACGTGTCCGGCGTGCCGCCTTCTCAGCTTTTTCACGTTCAATACGGGCATCACGCGCTTCCGATCTTTGGCGCGATGCATCGGCAAAGGCTTGTTCACGGCGCTGCAGGGCCAGCTGCCCTTTGCCATAACGGAAATAGTGAACCAGCGGGATATTGGACGGACAGACATACGAACAGGCACCGCACTCAATACAATCAAACAGGTCATAGCTGGCAGCCTTGTCAAACTGATCGCTCCTGCACTGGTCAGCCAGAAGATTGGGTACCAGAGAGATCGGACAGGCCTCACTGCAATGACCGCAACGGATGCAAGGCTGTTCAACCGTATGTGCAGAGCCCATGAACTGTGAACTCATCGCCAGCAGCCCTGTTGATGATTTTACAACAGGGAAGTCAGGATGTTTCAGTCGCTCACCCATCATCGGGCCACCATGCACAATATGAGTGCCGGAAAAGTCTTCCAGCCCCTGACGGGCAAACAGGGTACGCACCGATGTGCCAAGCCGAACACGCAAATTCGCAGGATTCGGCAAGGCATCACCACTGACAGTGACAATACGTTCGGTCAACGCTCTGCCGTGTACCACTGCATCAAACAGGGCTTTGGTGGTACCTACATTCTGACACAGGACGCCTATATGCATGGGCAGCTTACCCGCCGGAACTTCCCGGCCAGTAAGTGTATAAATCAGCTGCTTTTCACTACCCTGTGGATAACGGGTTGGCAGCACCATCACTGCAACGTCATCCATATCACTACGTGCGTCCAAAGCCAGCTGCATGGCCTCAGCTGCATCCTGTTTATTATTCTCAATTGCGATGATACCGGATGCTGCTCCTACCATATGCATGAGAATAGCCATGCCTTCGAGAATTTCTTCAGCATGTTCAAGCATCAGGCGATGATCATTGGTCAGAAAGGGTTCACACTCAATTCCGTTGAGTACAACGGTTTCAATCGGAAAACGTTTGTCCTGTACCAGCTTGATAAACGTTGGAAATACAGCCCCGCCAAGACCGGCCAGACCACACATACGGGCGCGCTCGCGTAACTGTGTCGGATCACTATTCGCCCAGTCGCTGATGGGTGAAAGGCTCTCATCTATGGTGTCATCACCATCGGATTCGATAAAGATACTTGGCAAACCCATGCCGGACGGGTGCGCAATCGCATGCTCTTCAATCTTCACCACACGCCCCGAAGTCGGCGCATGCACCGGTACGGACAGGTACCCTTCCGACTTGGCAATCTTCTGGCCGCGCAGTACCTGATCACCGACTGCAACCAGTGGCGAGCATATTTCGCCGATATGCTGTTTCATCGGCAGCACATGCACCGGGGAAAGATCGCAATCCTCTATGCCGCAATCTGCCGATAACTTGTGCATATTCGGATGCACACCACCAACAAAGCTGTGCTGCAGCATACCCAGTCTCTGGGCGAGTTTTCTAACTATGGCCGGCATGTTGTTCCCGCCTCTCGTGACCGAGTTGAGCACGTTTGGTATCCGGCAACGGCCAGGACCAGTGTTCGATCAACTCCGGTTTCATCAACATATCAATACAATCCACCGGGCATGGCTCAATGCATAGCGTGCAACCGGTACAGTGATCAGCGATGACAGTGTGATACTGTTTCGGTGCGCCGATAATGGCATCCACCGGGCATGCCTTGATACACAATGTGCAACCGATGCATTCATCTTCACGCACAAATGCCAGCATGGGTGCTGCTGCCTCTTCTTCCAGATCCTTGGGTTCCACGCCCATCAGGTCGGCAATCTGTAACATGGTGCGCTCACCACCGGGCACGCAGTGGTTCACATCAGCCTCACCAGAGGCCACAGCAATCGCATAGGGTTTGCAACCCGGATAACCGCACTGACCACACTGGGTCTGAGGTAAAAGAGTATCGAGTCTGTCCACCATCGGATCGCCCTCGATATGGAACACCTTCTGGGCAATCGCCAGCACAATACCGGCAACAAGTGCAAAGGCGCCAAGACTGGCTAAAGCATACAGCAACGAAATCATGGAATCAGAACTTTACCAGGCCTGAGAAGCCCATGAATGCCAGGCTCATCATGCCGGCTGTAATTAATGCCAGCGGTGATCCCTTAAACAGTTCAGGCACAGGTGAAATCTCAATGCGCTCACGCAGGCCTGCAAACAGAATCAGTACCAGCGCAAAACCTGCGGCTGCGCCAAAACCGTACAACGCCGAAGTCAGAAAGGTCTGTTCCTGCTGCACATTGAGAATAGCCACACCAAGTACTGCGCAGTTGGTAGTGATCAGCGGCAGGAAAATACCCAGCCCCTGATACAGCACAGGACTGGTTTTGTGGATCATCATCTCAATAAACTGCACCAGTGAGGCAATAATCAAAATAAAGAAAATCGTCTGCAGATATTCCAGCTCCAACGGAATCAACACATACTGTTGCACCAGCCATGATACGGTTGAGGCCACAGTCATGACGAACATAACGGCAAATGACATGCCCACAGCCGTCTCCACCTTGCTCGAGGTGCCCAGAAACGGGCAGATGCCGAGAAACTTCGTCAATACGAAGTTATTCACCAGCACGGATGAGAGCAAAATAAGGGCGATTTCGGTCATGGTGCGGGAGTATAGGGCGCTCTGCCAGTCCCGTACACCGCAGAAAACCCTTACTTTTATATGTTGGAGAAAGAAAAATTACGCTTTTTTACAATGCGCGAACAACATACTGATTAGTCTCAGGTTGACGAATTGCAGATTCATCATTCATTATCGCAATCTGAATTTCACAAATATTTCCTCCGGGGTGAATAAATGAAACAGTTTTTTCTAACACTTTCTGCGCTCGCACTACTGTCACTGCCAACGGCTGCGCTCGCCGGTCATGGTCATGGTCATGGTCATGGTCATGGTGGCCATCATGGCGATGGTCATCAATGCGACAGCAAACAGGCCTGCCCTCTCGGGCAAAAGGATTGTGCCAATCATAAGGATTGCCCATTGGGAAAACATGACTGCGGCAAGGCAGGTACAGTAGGCAATATGGATTCCAATAAAGATGGCAAGGTTTCCATGAAAGAGTTTAATGCAGCACATGATTCACGCATGAAATCCAAGTTTGCATATCTGGATGCTGATGGTGACGGTTTCATTACCGATGCCGATAGTGAACTACGCAGAAGCAAACGTATCGACGATTTCTTCTCTGCTGCCGATACCAATAAAGACGGCAATTTGAGTAAGGCAGAATATGCTGCTGCTAAAAAGGCTCGTTACGGTAAAAAGAAAGAGTGCAAATTCTCAGATAAAAAATAACAGCGATCAATTGAGGGCTGCCGACAGATTCGGCAGCCCTTTTTCTTGCCAGTTCGATCGTCTGGCTTATGCTGTAAGCAGTGAACAGCTATCTATACGGCATCGCCATCATCGCGACCATCTTACTGAGGCCTGCAATGCCACATGCTGAGACCGCCACAACAAAAGCGGTTTCATTTCACGGAAACATCCTTGCTGATAAAGACATCAGTGCTATCGCTATATTCAGAGGCATGCTTGTTATCGGTAGCGATGAAGCTGTAGGCAACAAGAGTAATAAAAACTATATCCAGCTGCTCAAGCAGGAAAATCCCCACGCATACCGTACCGTTAATGACATACTAATCTATCGGGGAAACAAGCTGGATGGAAAAGAACTCGATATCGAGGCCATCGCCGCTGAAGATCAATACCTGTACGTTATCGGCTCCCATTCTCTGGCCAGAAAACGTCTGAAAAAAAGCAACAGCTATACAGATAACCGATTGCGCCTCAGCAACATCAAACATGAAAGCAGCCGCAATCAGCTCTTTCGTCTCACACTGAATGACTCAAATCAAATCAACAGCCGTGAACAGGTCAGTTTGTCAGCCCTATTCAATAGTGACCCGGTGTTATCGCGTTTCACAAACATTCCTAGCAAAGAAAATGGTATCGATATTGAAGGCCTTGCCACAAAAAACGGACTACTCTATCTCGGTTTTCGTGGGCCGGTACTGCGTGATGGTTATGTGCCGGTGATGCAGCTGAAATTTGAGAAGCCCGAACTGAGTTACCAGCTTCTTTATGTTGCTCTCGAGGGGCGCGGCATACGTGATATCGCCGCCGTGTCCGATGGCTTCCTGATTCTGGCAGGCCCGGTTGGTGACGAAGCTGTATCCTTTCAATTGCTTCACTGGAATGGCAAGGACTGTATACCGGGAGGCGCTGGTCGTATGAAACTGCTGAGCGAAATCACCAGACCCGACAGCGGCAAAGCCGAAGGATTGGCCCTGCTCTCGGAAACTACCGAAGCCTACAGTTTGATCATGATTTTTGACGGCCTTCGCAAAGGTGCTCCTGTGCACTACACAATCAAAAAATGAGAGCTAGAGTAGCGCCCCATGAGTGAAGAGACCCTGCTGGAATTCCCCTGCCGTTTCCCGATCAAAGTGATGGGTACCAATACGGCGAATTTTGAAAATGAGATTGCTGTCATTTCTCGCAAGCATGTGCCTGATCTCAGTGAAGCGGCCATCAAATCAAGACCAAGCAGCGGCGGCAAATATCTCGCTGTAACGGTTACATTCATTGCCACCAGCAAAGCTCAGATCGATGAGCTCTATCGTGCTATCAATGCCCACCCCTCTGTGAAGATGGTTTTATAATCGCTGTTGCTTCCTTGCGAAAAATCCATGTGGGTTTTACGCCTGTATTAATACGATAACCCAATCAACCGGCCAAAGCCCACAAGGTCATCAATTCAATCGAGTGGTGACCTTATTCCGGTGATCGAATCGCTGTCTGGTATCTGGTGACCCATGCACCACTGAATTCACTCTCTTTAAGAAATGGCAAGCGTGCCAGTCCGGCCTCCTGCTTGCTGCTGAAGCCGGGAACAAATATGCGATAATATGGCTTGCCAGCAACGGTGACCTGCACCCGTTTGGTCTCAATCCCTCTGCTGCCAAGCTCTTTCTGAATTTGCCCGGCCATAGCCAGTGTGGAAACCGATGTTAAATTGACTACCCATGCAGTTTTGCCGGTCCGGGGAGTGACCACAGGGGATGATGACGGAGCGTCTTCCGGATGCTGAGCGCTGCCAGCCGTTTCCCTGGCTTCCAGAACATCCGCTTGTGCCTGCTTTCTCACAGATGCAGATGACTCGACCTGCTCAGACCTGTCGGCCTGAAGCGGCCTGTTTTTTGCAACTACGGGCGCAGACGCCCCCTTCAGTACGGGCATCGTCTTTGTCTCTGATTGGGCGACATCATTGACAGCATGTTTGTCATCATCTCCACCTGAAGCCGACCAGATAACGCCGATCAGGGCTATCGAGACAATACCGGCCAACAGATAGTTTAGCGTGTTGCTCTGCTGCCCGGGCTCGGGTACTCCGACCTGTTCATTCGCTGTTGCAGCATCTGCGGGGGAAAGATCCGGCTCGGATATTTCGGGTTCGTTCTCTGCAACACCATCATTGGCTGTTGCCTGCGGCCAATCCGCATCGGATTCACTCTGAAACTGAGCAATCAGCGAATCCAGATATTCTGCCTGTTCGCCATCCACCTGTGCTGATGATTGCCCCTGCTTACCACTGCCGGAATTGTCTTCGGACACTTAACCCCTCCATAATCTCGGATTCCCGGGCAGTGTAGCCATCCCGCCCTGCAAAGCCATCTACAGCTATCGTCTTGCTTGCCAGTCGCCCAGAAATTCAAGAATAGCCTGTAAAACCTGCTTTTTCTTCATATCTCCACGTGGCAGTACAAAATCTGCGCAGGCTTCATAGAGCGGATAACGGACTTCAACCTGTTCCTGAAGTTTCTTCAATGTATCACCCTCAGCAATCAATGGCCGATTGCTGTCACCTTCAATACGCCTGGCCAGAAACTCGGGGCTTGCCTTCAACCATATCACCGGAGAATGCTCCTGCAGAATCCTGCGATTGGTCTCAGACAAGACCGCACCACCACCCGTGGCAATGACTGCCGGCTTGCTAATCACTTCGCACAGCGCCTCAGTTTCCATCTTGCGAAAAGCCAACTCACCATCCTGCTCAAAGATTTCCGGTATAGATCGATCTGCTTTCTCAACGATGTATTCATCGAGATCAATCAGTGGCAGATCCAGCTTTGCAGCCAGACGTTTTCCAATACTACTTTTACCGGAGCCCATCAATCCCACCAGAATCGGGCGAAGCGGTAATGCTTGTTCAGTTGATGCATCCATGGCTGGGAATCATACATAAACAGCATCTGCCTGCATGCAGTTCCTGACACATGCTGTTAATGGTATGTGATTTGCTTGATTCTCATGATAACAACTTCAAACCCGGAGCAAAAACATGGGCGAAACCATTTCGATTCGACAATTGTTACAGGTCATGGTGGATCAGGATGCATCAGACCTTTATCTGATGGCTGGTGCACCTCCGGGTTACCGCATTCAGGGCACCATTCAAAGACTGGGCAAAGACAACCTGAACCCGGCCACTGTAGAGCATTTGGCCAGTGAGTTGATGAGTGAAAAACAAAAAGGTGATTTTGCTTCCAGCATGGAGATGAACCTCTCTTCCGCTCATCCGGGGCTTGGGCGATTCCGGGTAAATATCTATCGTCAACGCGGCACGGTTGGTATGGTGATTCGTCAGATCACCACCGATATTCCCAGTCTCGATGACCTGGGACTGCCGGAGGTATTTAAAGATATCTCAATGTCCAAACGCGGGCTTGTGCTGATGGTAGGTGCAACCGGCTCGGGTAAATCCACATCGCTTGCCGGCATGGTCGACTGGCGAAACAGCAATCAGGCAGGCCACATTATCACTATTGAAGATCCGGTTGAGTTCATGCATACCCATAAAAAAAGCTTTGTCACTCAACGTGAAGTCGGCTCCGATACGGTTTCATTTCATGCCGCCCTGAAAAACACACTGCGTCAGGCACCCGATGTCATTCTACTCGGTGAAATTCGCGAACAGGAGACTATGGAACACGCCATCGCATTTGCCGAGACCGGCCATCTGGCTATGGCCACATTACATGCCAACAATTCCAATCAGGCGCTGGAACGCATTATCAACTTCTTTCCCAAAGAGCAGCATCAACAGGTCTATATGAACCTGGCCATGAACCTGCGTGCAATTCTGTCTCAGCGACTGGTCAAAACGATCGATGGCAAACGGGTAGCTGCTATTGAAATTCTGATCAATACACCTCGCATTTCCGACCTTATTCTTAAAGGCGATGTCGGCGACATCAAAGAGGCGATGGAGTCCGGCGGACAACATGGCATGCGCACTTTCGACCAGGCACTATTCCAGTTGTGGGAAAGTGGCATCATCTCTGAAATTGAGGCTCTCAGAAATGCTGATTCAGCAAATAACCTGAGATTGAAGATGAAACTGGCCACGGTAGATGGCTCTGCAGAAAGTATTCTGGAAGCCGGGCAGGAAATCCGATCAGACGATGACTCGGATGGAGATTTTGAACTCAAGATATGAGAAAACTGCGCCCCGATAATTAATCTTCAGATTTCATCCCGTCGATGTAACGAATCACCTGATTACGACCACTGTTCTTCGCCTGATACAGTGCCACATCGGCCTGTTTCACCACTGCCCAGAAATCTTCATTTTCAGCAGTAAACATGGAAACACCCAATGACATGGTTTTGGTAATATCACCCTGAGAAGTCTTGAATTTGAATGCTTCGAGCTGAATGCGGATGCGATCCGCCACCATCAGTGATCCCTCTTCCGTAGAATCGAGAAGCAGTATCAGGAATTCCTCACCTCCAAAGCGAATTGCAATATCCGAATTACGAATCGTGTTCGTGATAATCGAACAGGCCCCTTTGAGTACGTCATCACCAATTTCGTGACCATAGGTGTCATTGACCATCTTAAAGTGGTCAATGTCACACATCACTACACCAATCTGGGATTTCCTGCGTTTAATGGTTCCTGTTAATGAGGAGAGATACTCATCCAGGAAACGGCGGTTGTATAAGTTGGTCATCGGATCACGCAAGGAAGAATCTTTCAGCGATTTCATCAAACGCTTCGATTCGATCACCGGTGCTGCTTCATGTATGAATGCCTGCAGCACTGGAAGATCATCGCTGACTGTCTGCTTCTCTTCTTCGCTAAATACCAATTGAAGGATACCGCCAACCTTTCCGGATAGAATCATCGGCATGCAGACATGGTATAATTTATCCTGCTGCGCACCCGGATTAAAAGAGGGGCATATGTTCATCTCATCCAGTGATGACGTTAACAGGGCTGTGCGTGAAGCCCTGCAATAATCACAGTTTTCAGTAATCTCTTTGGTGCACCATAATTCCTCACCTTCTGCCAAACCACTATTAAACACCGGAATCAGGGAATTATTGTCTTCGGAAAGTTCATAGAACGAATAGCGCGTTAATTTAAACTGTTGCCTCAACAGGGCCTGAAAACGCTCGTATACATCTTCAAGCGTGCGGTCGTTTTCAATCACCTGTTTGAAGCGGGAAACCATGGCCATGGTATTCACCACAGATACAGTCGTATTGAGCAGATTATCTCTTTCAGTGAACTGATGATGGGACATCAGGGTGTCCACATCATTGGCAATCGAACCGATACTGTTTTCCAGCGTATCCATGAAATGATTGGTACGATCAGCAATCTCACCCATCTCGTCATCGCTGTATTTGGTGATACGGCTGGAGAAATTGCCGCTTTCCGCGAGAGATACGGTATGCTTGAGTTCATCGGCAGTGATATCCACAGGCTTGAGCAACCGCCGCAATGCAATAGCCAGGGCAAAACCAAACAACACGAACAGAAATACGATGCCTACAGTGTTCCTGATTGCTGCATAAAACTGCCCTGTCACATCAATCTCAAGACTCACCGCGCCGAGAATCGTACCTTCAGCGACGTCATGACAATTCAAGCAGTTGGTTTTTCCGCCACTACTGGCCACGTAAGGGATCGTATAGTGAAAACGAATATCATTTTCTCCATAGAGAATTTCCTCATATTCACTGCCTGTTTCAATCACCTTCAGTTCCACATCACTCACCGGATCACGGCCAGAGGTGTCAATCGCCATCTGCTCAACAACCTGTTTCGATGGAATGATATGTGCAGATTTTAAACTGGTTATGCCAATCAGGCTTTCCACATAGGGATTTTTGTGTTCCGGGTTTCCTTCATCCATCTCATGCGTAACGGCCAGCCGAATCATCTCTGCAGCCATACGCCCCTGCTCCTGCAGAGCGTCAAAATGATAGACCCGGTATGTCATCAATGAGACAGCTGAAAACAGTACTGTGATCACTATAGTGCTAATCATTATCAGTAACTGGCTCTTCTGGCGAAGCCTCATACACATCTCCCTTCAATGACGGCTGAATCATCCGTTTGATTCTACTATCAAGTCACATGCCAAAATCTATTGAAAGCCGGAAAACTACCTTCAGGAGTTCATTATCAGCCGGGGGGGGATACTCTGAAAAAGTGCAGGACGCAGCTTTTTAGAATCCAGATATCGTCTTACAGACCTGAGTCACCCCGTTCATTCAGTATCGGAAAAGCGGGATAACAGTAATGGTTTGATATGATCACAGCTTCTGGCATCCAGCCCGAAGACATCATCAGAGCTGATTCCAAGCATCGCTGCCAGATCTTCCGACTGAACAGCCCCACTGACATCCTGCCTTGTCACTGCAACCAGTCTCCCCAAGGTGGTACGCTCGCCAAAGTGATTATAAATATATTTCAGCTCTTCCAGCGATGTTTCATCTGAGCCATCAACGAGAAACAACACACCATTGGCACCAACAGCCAGAATTTCCCACATAAAATCAAAGCGCCGCTGACCTGGTGTACCGTACAGATGCAACTCTAAATCTTCGCTCGGGTAACAGATACCATGGTCCATTGCCACAGTGGTGCCCTCTTTTACTTCGCTCACAACATCTGTAGCCATCTCATTGGTACAGACCACTGGTACATCACTGAGACCTCGAATCAATGTTGTTTTTCCCGCATTCACGGGCCCTGTCACAACAAGCTTTACGACTTTACTCCCCACACCATCTCCCCCACGGAACCAGTATTAATCCAGCGTCAACTCCACCCTGGCTTTTACAACTTTCCTGGCCTCATCAATCTTGCCTCGACAGGTAAACAGACGCTCGCTCTCAATACCATGCAGCTGCAGCGCGCTCATAACCGCGTCAGACCGGGCCTGAGCCAGCTGTAATAACTCTTCATCTGTTTTTACCGGCACTGGCACATCTGCTTGCCCGGCTTCACCCTGAGGCCCATCTGCTGATACACCCTCATAACGTGAAGCTACCCCACATAACTGCAGACGGAATGCCTTACTTTTTTTCAGAAGACCGGCAATTTTCGATGTATAATCCTGCATTTGCGGATTCAATGTTGCCTCAAGCTGCTCAAAAGCGATAGGCGTCAGCTTCGGCTTACCTGCCTCTTTCATAAGATCACCCGCAAGGCTTGCAGCCAAAATAATGCTGCCGTAGGGCTGCAGAACCAACGAAGCGTAGGTCATGGCCCCACTGCTAAGCGATGACATCAGCGCTTTATTAATAATCTCATTAATATTGATATTCGGATCATCAAGGTTGCCTGAAATGGGTACATTCATCTCAATATCACCGCGATCATCACGCAGCATATCCAGAGCCATATTGACCGGCATACCGATCTTCTGCTCGGCCTTTCCCAGTTGTTTGGAAGAGCCCAGTGTCAGTTTACGCATCAACAACCTGTTTTTCGCATCGATTTTATTATTATTGATGCTGATACTGGTATCCAGATTAAACTGACCGGTTTGGATGGATTTGCCGAAATCCGATTCAACAAAACCACTTAAGCCCGGCATATCGAAATTCTTCAAACCGATCACCAGATCGGTTTTCAGTCGTTTTCCATTCGGCCGCAATTTGCCTTTGGCACTCAGTTCGCCATTTCTTCCGATTCTCATCAACATATCGAGTCTTCCATCACGTTTGCCGGACATATCCAGCGGGGCAAAACGGAACTTCTTCACTGTCATACGCGTATCCAGAGGAGGGAACACCGATTCATCACGATAGCTGATTTTACTACCCCGACCCAGCAAAAGCTCATCGATGATGACCACAGGTTCTTTTCTGCTCTCCTTTTTATCAGCGGACTTATCAGTTGATTCATGTTGAGAAGATGTTTTTTTCGGCTTCTTCTTGGACCTGCCGCTCAATTCATCCAGCACACTCAGTTTTCCATTTTTCTTCTTGATCAGCCTCGTGTTCAGGTCGTTAAACTGCAGCTTATTCAGATGATACAGACCTGCCGTGTCCAGTGTGGCGCCACTGGCAACAATGCCACCGATTGATCCCAGTGATTTTTTACCTGAAGCAGGCAACTTTATGCCGCTCAAACTGAGGGAATCAAAAGCTCCCTTATCAGTGCCGCTCATAGCAAACTGCTTCAAAGTAAGCTGTTCGATAGCGGCAAGAAGTTGTTTACCCTGCTTTTGATGTAGATCAAAGCCCTGCATGGAAAGCGAGTCCAGGTTGAGGTTTTCACCCGGCTGTGTGGTTAATCCCTGAAGCTTCAACTGACGCAAAGATATGTTGTCATCATCACCTGTCATGCCGCTTGCCTGCAACTGTTTCAATAGCAGCGATGCAAAAGCAAGCTTTCCGTCCAGATTCGCATCTATGTTTTGCACATCAATGCTCGCAAGCTGTACAGCGCCTGCACCGGTAAGTTGCGGCTGCATACTAATATTACCGAGATTTAATGCCTCTACCTTATGCCTGTTTAAACCTGATGACTGGACATTGACCAATTTAATCGCATCAATCGCCGCCAGTTTTTTGCCATCATCCTGAGCAAACTTCAGCCCTGAAAGCTTTAGCCCTGTATTTTCAGTTCTCAGTGAAGAAGCAATATCTTCAGCACTGACGGAAAAGAATAATGTTGCAGCCAACTCCAGATTCTCATTGCTGACCTTATATCCAAAACTGGTGAAGTCAGTTTCACCGAGCTTCACCTCGGCATTCAATGACTGCTCCCTGTTTAACAGGCCCGACAAACTGAGATGCAATGATTCAACCGGCAGCTTCAGTTGCATATCGATTCCATTCACATTTACACGCAGCGCCTGAATATCCAGACCATCCACAACAGTAAGCCAGGGATCACCCTGCTCATCCATTTCGCCTTCTTTTGCATCGACTTGCGCCGGTTCAGAGTGAATATCAGCCAACTGCCACTGCCGCTTGTCATCCTGATGCAGATCAAAGTTGGCCGAATGCAATTCAAATGAACGGACATATACAATCTTTTTAAACAATGGCAGCCAATCGATATTCACTGCCAGATGACTGATATTCAGCCCGTCCCCTGCTTTCAATTCCTGCAACAGCACTTCGCCTGTAAAGAGGTTGATGTCTATATTCTCAATTTCAGCCTGTTGGACACCATGATCTTTCAACCATGATTCTGCTGCATATTCCACAGCCAGCGGCAACAGTGAAACAAACAATAGGCCCAGTGCAACCACCGCCGCTGCAATAGCGTATGCGGGTTTCATCATGGCTGAGTATGTGACCGAATCAGCAGCCTCTGATTGCTTATCAGGCATATGCCATCCTCCATTGCCGGATTCTTGCTTCGTATGCCGCACTCGGCATATCAGCTCCGTTCAATCTCTATACTTCTGAGTTCCGGATCATTTGCATCGGGTAAAATATACACCCTGATAACGTGACTTTGCAGCATATCAGGTGCGCGCTCCGGCCATTCAATCAGCGCAATCCACGGAGGCTGAAAAAAATCCCGAACCCCAAGCATTTCGATTTCATCAGCAGCATCCAGACGATACCAGTCCATATGTGCGACCTGACAATGTTCGCCCTGATACTCTTGAATAATCGCAAAGGTTGGGCTTGGAAGAGCCTCATCAGTCACCCCGAGCGCACGCAGGATTGCACGGCAAAACACACTTTTACCTGCTCCCAGCTCTCCGTACAGTGCAACCACATCGCCAGGCTTCAGTGATGAAGCCAGTTCAGCCGCAATAGATACAGTTTCAGATTCGTTGTGGCTAATACGCACCAGTGGAATCAGGCGCTTACCAGAGCTTTGATGACATCATGTTTGCAAATCATGCCGACTACCGAATCACCCTCGAGCACTGGCAGATGATGAACATGTTTATCACCCATAATCGTAGCAACTTCACCCAGATCAATATCCGCATGAATGGTAACCACATCAGTATGGGCCAGATCCTCGGCTGTCATGGCCTGCAGACGCGCAAGCTCTTCTTCAAATTGAGATTCACCCATCGGAATCACCATATCGAACAGAGCCACAGCAGTCGGAACATGCAAGTTCTTCTGTTGATCAATCAAATCCGTTTCAGTGATAATACCAAGCAGACGTTTATCATCATCAAGCACCAGCATGCCGGTCAGATCTTCCGAAGCAAAGCGCTTGGCAATGTCGGAAATCTGTGTGTCCAGATGGCAGTAAGCCGGATGGTCGTCCATGATGTCACGAGCCAGAACTGTTGAATAAGGCATAGCACTCTCCTGATAACTTGATTATAGACCGTATCGCACAGGGATTAAACCACGCGCGAACAATCAGGTTATCATAAACAGCAACTATATTCAGGCAAGCACAAACACACCCGAAAATAATGGAGGAGAACATTTAACTCAGATACAAAAAGGGCTATGCCATCAGCGACATAGCAACGGGATGCTTCAAGCCCGAATGTAGTGAGCAGTTAGTCTGCAAGCAAAGGCAAACGAATGGTGAATTCAGAACCGGAGCCATCTATACTTTCAACATCGATTTCACCGCCATGCACTTTTACAATGCCTGAAACAGCAGCAAGACCCAGCCCACGCCCCGTAAATTTCGTGGTATAAAAAGGATCGAATATTTGCTCCAGCATATCAGCACCCATGCCACAGCCATTGTCCTTGACTCGAATCACCGCGTTCACAGATGATGGCTCACTCTGCACAGTATAGCTGACCTGTATTTTACCATCCTGAGCACAGGCTTCGACTGCATTCTCCAGCAGACTGAACAGCACTTGCCTGATTTGATCCCGGTTACACCGGCACTGCAGACCTGCTTGTCCGATGCACTTAGCTGCAAACTGATAGATGGAGGCATATGCACACGATATTCCTCAATACAGTCATCCAGAAACCCATGCAGATCAAGGCTTTCAAATTCACATTTCTGACTGTACCCCGAATAGGCGAGCAACTGATTGGCATGCAGGCTGGCTTTGCTGGCAATATTATCTATCTGATCCAGCTTCCTGCCTGTTTCTTCATCGGATTCAAGTCGGATTAAATGGGTATTCAACGATACCGCCTGCATCTCATTATTAATTAAATGCGCCAGGCCTCCGGCAAGATTGCGAGCCATTTCCATTTTCTTGCGCTCGGCTTTTTCACCCGCCAGTTGTTCGGATACCTGTGCAGTATCCTGCTGCTGTTGCTTGAGCTTGGCGAAAAAGAGCATATTAAGAATAAACAGAATCCCCAGACTGATAAGAAGATTCATACGACTTTGAAGACTGAACAGAGGCAGTTCCCGTACTGCATCGAGGTATAACATCAGCAACAGGCCGGAGAAGGTATAGATACTCCATACCAGCCCCTCTCTGCCAAGAAACAGTGCGATGCCTACCATCATCACTGAGATCCAGAAACCGGTCGATGGTTCCAGATAACACTGTATGATGACTGCAGTAGACAGCACGAAAGCAGCCATATGCATGGCTATGCGAACTTTACCGATATGTATCAGCCACAATGCCACGGCAAACACGACTGATTCGAGCAGCGTCAGGGCAAACAGATCCGCGCGTCCCAGAAACAGATAAATCACATCGAACACAATGGTTACCACAAAGGTAAGTCCGATTACGCGCCTGATATATTCGATCTCAATCAGACCGATTTTATCAGTCGCTTTGCTCATCCGTTCATGACTCAAGCTTTGTGATAAATCTCCGAACCTGTACGAACAAACTCTTCCGACTGCTCGTTCATGCCAGCTTCGATGGCTTCACGCGTTTCCATGCCGTGCTCTTTGGCATAATCTCGAACATCCTGCGTGATCTTCATCGAACAGAATTTCGGCCCACACATGGAACAGAAATGTGCCACCTTGGCACTGTCTTTCGGCAGGGTTTCATCATGAAACGAGCGAGCCGTATCCGGATCGAGTGACAGGTTGAACTGATCCTCCCAACGAAATTCGAAACGTGCTTTGGAGAGCGCATCATCACGCTGCTGTGCACCCGGATGACCCTTGGCCAGATCAGCTGCGTGTGCAGAGATTTTATAGGTAATTACACCCGCTTTCACATCATCACGATTCGGCAAACCCAGATGCTCTTTCGGCGTCACATAACAGAGCATGGCACAGCCATACCAACCGATCTGGGCAGCACCAATTCCGGAAGTAATATGATCATAACCCGGTGCAATATCAGTCGTCAGGGGGCCGAGGGTGTAAAACGGCGCTTCATCGCAATGCTTGAGCTGCTCGTCCATATTCTCTTTGATCATATGCATCGGCACATGACCAGGCCCCTCAATCATCACCTGCACATCATGCTTCCAGGCGATTTTTGTCAGCTCACCCAGCGTTCTCAGTTCACCGAACTGTGCTTCATCATTGGCATCAGCAATCGCACCCGGACGCAAACCGTCACCGAGTGAGAATGAAACATCATACTTCTTCATGATTTCGCAGATATCTTCAAAATGGGTGTAGAGGAAATTCTCTTTATGATGCGAGAGGCACCACTTGGCCATGATCGAACCGCCACGGGATACAATGCCGGCAAGTCTTTTCGCAGTCAGTGGCACATAACGCAGCAGCACACCGGAATGTATTGTGAAATAATCCACACCCTGCTCTGCCTGTTCAATCAATGTATCACGGAAAATTTCCCAGGTCAGGTTCTCTGCAATGCCATCCACTTTTTCCAGAGCCTGATAAATCGGCACTGTGCCGATCGGAACAGCGGAGTTGCGGATAATCCATTCGCGGGTTTCATGAATGTTTTTACCGGTTGAGAGATCCATAATGGTATCCGAGCCCCAGCGGGTCGCCCAGGTCATCTTCTCAACCTCTTCTTCGATAGATGATGAAACAGCTGAATTGCCGATGTTGCCATTGATCTTCACCAGGAAGTTGCGACCGATAATCATCGGCTCCAGTTCCGGATGATTGATATTGGCCGGGATAATGGCACGACCACGGGCAATCTCTTCACGGACAAATTCTGCAGTGATCACCTGAGGGATGGCTGCACCCCAGCTTTGGCCCGGATGTTGTTTGGTAATTTCACGCAGATGTTCACGGCGCTGATTTTCACGTATCGCCACAAACTCCATCTCAGGCGTCACAATACCCTGACGTGCATAATGCATCTGAGAAACATTTTTACCCGATTTCGCACAACGCGGTTTACGCACATGCGCGAAACGCAGATCATCCAGACCTTCATTATCACGACGTTCACGCCCGTATTCAGACGTCAGGCCTGCCAACTCTTCGGTATCATTGCGTTCGGCAATCCATGCCTCACGAATAGGCTGAAGACCCTGTTCAAGATCAATTTCCACATTCGGATCGGTATAAGGCCCAGAGGTATCATAAACAAGAATCGGAGCATTCTCCTCAACACCATCGCTGGTCTGAGTTGGAGAAAGTGTGATTTCACGCATCGGCACCTGAATATCAGGTCGCGACCCCTCAATAAATACCTTGCGGGAATTGGGAAATGGCTGCTGAGCATCGTAGTGATTTTCTGCGAGATCCGTGCTGTCTGCCTGCGTTGTCATCTTACCTCCAGTCTCGATACCCGGCCCACGCCGAGTTTCGGGGGGCGGAACTATACCGAAGTGAGAGCGTAGGGCATAGCAACTATCCTGAAAACCATTGCAAGGATGTGGGTGGACTTTTCCCACAAGACGCTAGAATAGCTCGATGAATCTTGATCTCCCCCGTCTATCGCCACAAACAGCAGAGCAACTGCTAAACAGTATGACTATCTCAGTTCGCACTCGCTGGGCAGTTCTAAAGGCATCAGGCCCCACTGCTCGAGAATACCTGCAGGGACAACTGACGCAGGACATGGAAAAAATCACTGCTGAGCAGGGCATTCATAGCTGTCTGTTAACACCTCAGGGAAAAGCAGTTTCAGAGCTCTATATTCTTGAAGGGCATGATAACGAACTAATCATGCTTGTTCCGGCCTCGCATGCCGAGACTACCGTAGCCCGCTTGCGCCAGTTCGCGCTCGGCCACCAACTCCGTATTGGTCTGGTTAAAACACTCTCAATCTGCTCTGTTCAGGGAGCGCATGCTCATACGTTATTGAATGATTTTGGTCTGGATGAACCCGGCGAACGCTGGTTATCCAGTAGCCGGAAAGCTGGTGAAGATACATTTGCTGTCGTGATGCCTGAAAAGCCCCACGGATTCTGGATTATCAGTAGTCCAGATCAAATCCATGCCATACTTCAAAAGCATGAACAGGTTGCTGAACAAGAGATGGAAGCCATGCGTATTATTCGCGGCTTTCCCGATTTCGGCGTGGAATGGGATGAGAGTCTGCACCCTTTAAATGCCAATCTAATCGAATTTGATGGCGTTTCGTTTAAAAAAGGCTGTTATGTCGGCCAGGAAATCACTGCGCGTATGAACTGGCGCGGCGGCATCAAGAAGAAACTGTACCGCGTATCCATAGCCGGACGACCAGACACCCTTCCCTGCCCTGTCCATACAACGGCGAAAATCGGTGAATTGAAGTCGGCAGCTATCGACCACGAAGGAAACTGCTGTGGCATTGCGCTATTGCCGATTGAAGTCGCTGAATCAACGGTCCAGTTGACGCTGGATAATGGTGTGACCGTAGAAACTCTGGAGGCCTGCCATGCCTGATGCATTTATCTGGTATCATGCGCATGAAAAACTGGAATCCGAACTGATGAGCTGGCTTGACGAAATCGAAGATAAAGCAGGCGTGCGAGGCAAACTCTTTGTCCGTAAGGATGATGGCAAAACAACGTTCATGGAATCCTATAGTGATGTAACGACTTCAACGATCACTCGCATCGAGAAACATGCTGCACAACATCCTGTATTTACGAATATCGAACGTCGCTGCGAAAGCTTTATGCGAATAGATAAACTCTGAGTTACTCTTTTCCAGGGTTGCTATGACTTATTCAGGGCGAGCCTGAATATTCTCCTGACAGATAAGCAGTACCACCGGCAGTGGGTTTTGATTAGGGTCCGCACATGTCCGAAATTGCCACTAACATTGCCGTTAAACTGATCCAGCGTGAATCCGTCACTCCCGAAGATGGCGGCTGCCAGAATTATATCGAATCACTGCTGGCCCCTCTGGGTTTTGTGCGAACATCCGTGGATGAAGGGGGTATCACCAACAGTATCTACTCCCGACCGGGTGAACTGAAAGGCACACTGGCTTATGCAGGCCATACCGATGTCGTGCCGACTGGCCCGCTAGAACAGTGGCCGCATCCGCCATTTTCCGGGCTGATTGAAGACGGCATGCTGCATGGACGCGGTGCACAGGACATGAAAGCAGGTATTGCCTGCTGGATTGCCGCAGTTGCAGAACTGTGTGGTGAATATACACCGCTACCAACCATCCAGTTGCTGATTACCTCCGATGAGGAAGGTGACTCCATTGATGGCACAATTCGCATCGTCGAGCAGATGCAGGAAAATGGCACATTGCCCGATGCTGTCATTGTCGGAGAGCCGTCGAGCTTTAAACATGTGGGTGACACCATCCGCCGTGGTCGACGCGGTGTGGTACAGATCAAGGCTACATTCCACGGCAAACAGGGGCATTCGGCTTATCCGCAGGATGCTGATAATGCCATACATCATGCAACACCCGCATTGGCAAACATTGCATCAATCGACTGGGGTGAAGCTGCCGATGGATTCCCTGCCACCTCATGCCAAATCACCAACGTAAATGGCGGCACAGGCGCAACCAATGTGATTCCCGGCTTTTGTGAAGCACTGATTGATATCAGATACAATCCGGCCAATAATTTTAACAGCATCAAAAATGCCATTGAAACTGCCTGTGCTGACTGCGATGTGACACTGGAATTCGATCATTCAGCCACTGCCTTTTCCACACCCGATGGCACCTTCCTTGATCTGGTCTGTGATAGTATCAAGACCATTACGGGCATTGATACCCTGCGTGATACCGGAGGAGGCACTTCGGATGGCCGTTTCCTTGCCGCAGCCGGTGTTCCTGTAGTGGAACTCGGGCTCACCAACAGCACTATTCATCAGGTGGGTGAATGTGTGGCCGTGTCCGAGCTGGCTATGCTGACAAAGATTTATACCAATATTATTGAGACAATGAGGTTTTAAACGATGAGTGAGAAGCTGGGCGCTGTTTTAAACAAGCCAACACGTTATCTGGAAACATTCGAAAATCCGAACCCCGAGCGTGATTACCATATCCGCATCGATTCTCCTGAGTTTACCTGCCTCTGCCCGAAAACAGGGCAGCCGGATTTTGCCGAGATCAAACTCGATTATATTCCGGATGCAGTCTGTGTAGAACTGAAATCTCTGAAACTCTATTACTGGAGCTTCCGCGATGAAGGTCACTTCCATGAACAGGTCACCAATATGATTGCCAATGACCTGATCAAGCTGCTTGATCCGCGTCAGATCAAGGTGACTGCAGTATTCAATGTGCGCGGCGGTGTTTACACCACTGTTGAAGTAGAACACAGTAAATGAGCACCCTTCCATTCACCAAGATGCAGGCTCAAGGCAATGATTTCATTGTTCTTAATGGCCTTACATCGGAGCTGCCTGCACTTACGGAAGCCTTCGTACGGCGCATTACCGAACGCCGTTACGGCATAGGCTGTGATCAGTTGCTTGTGCTTGAGAAGTCTGACAAAGCCGATGCTGCCATGCGTATCTTTAATAACGACGGCAGCCAGGCTGCCAACTGTGGCAATGGCCTGCGCTGCGTGGGTCATCTGCTCATACAGCAGCTTGGTAAAGAGTGTGTGTCTATTGCGCTTGCTGACCGCAATGTAAACGCCGAGGCTACAATTAATGGCATCTGCGTTGATATGGGAGCTGCTACAGTGACTGATTCAAGCTCTGCACATGTCGATATCCATATCGGTAACGAACACCGGGTTTTCTTTGAAACCACTGAAGCCTTCCCGTCTGACCGCAATGTTGAAATTGTTACCGGTCAGATTGCCAGTCATGTTTATATCGACATTATCGAACGCGGTGCAGGCCATACTCTGGCATGTGGAACCGGGGCATGTGCAACAGCTGCTGCTATCTGGTCAAACGAAGGTGAAGTACGCCCGCTGACCATTGAGATGCCCGGTGGCACTGTGACAATCTCTGGGTGCCCGAAAAACATCAAGCTGGAAGGTCCAGTCTCACAGACGTTCGAGGGTGTTTTTTCACTGTAAACCTAGATGAATCGCCTTAAAGGCTGGGCCGAATCATTACGACGGGACAGCTATGCCCTCTATCTGGCAGCCCGTAATCCGCAAGTTTCACCTTTCGCTAAATTTCTCATTGCGATGATTGTCGCTTATATCCTCAGCCCGATTGACCTGATCCCGGATTTTATTCCGGTGATTGGTTATCTCGATGATCTGCTGCTTCTGCCGCTCGCTATTGCCCTGGTAATCAGAGCGGTTCCCGAAGATGTCTGGCACGCTTGCCGGCAACAGGCATCAAATGAATTGACTATGGAAACGCCCTACCGTACTCAGGTGGTGGTTGTCATTGTATTGATCTGGCTTATTGCCTTAGCTTATTTCGGCTCTATTTGCCTGGATTGGTACATCAACATGAGCGCATAACAGGCTAACACCATGCGCAGATAATTCAGGCTTGCATCTGACAACTTTTATCCCATAATCCGGCCTCCCGAAAGGGGCGACTGAGGGCAGGTAGCTCAGTCGGTAGAGCAGAGGACTGAAAATCCTCGTGTCGGGGGTTCGATTCCCTCCCTGCCCACCACATGAAAAGGAGCTGCAGAAATGCAGCTCCTTTTTTATTTCACACTCAGAGCGTTGGACAGTTGTTGAATCACTTTCTACAGTCCCAGACCATGTCAGCTGTTGAACTTTTATATCAGGCCGCACTGAAGACTCCGGCAACGAAGATGCTGGTTATCAACGCGCATGCTCACCCATTGCTGGCAGAGCTGAACAAACAGACAGAACGGCTTGATCTCCGACAGCATTTTAAGCCGGAAAATGATGCCATTAAATATATGGGGCTGAATGTTTCACCCGAATTGCCTGTTTCTGACCAAGCATTCGATCTGGTTCTGATGCTGCCTGCCAAAAACAAACAACAGACGCTTGGCTGGATGGCTACCGCAATGAAAATACTTGCTGATCATGGCAAGTTACTGATTGCCTGTGCCAATAACCATGGGGCCAAAAGTTATGAATCGAGCCTGAAAAAACTGGCTGGCAATGTCAGTTCGTCTTCCAAATCCAAGTGCCGCATCTTCTCTGCGAGAAAAACAGATTCTCTTAATTTTGAATGGATGACGCAGTGGATGGAGGCCGGACAGCCACGAAAGATTGAATTACCGGGGCTTATTTCACAGCCCGGCCTGTTCAGCTGGGATCGCGCAGATATTGGCTCCCTGCTCCTGCTTGAACAACTACCCAAGCTTACTGGCACCGGCATGGATTTGTGCAGCGGTTACGGACTACTGGGCAAACAGATCCTTGCCGGTTCACCTGGCATTCAAACCCTGCACATGATTGAAGCCGATTTCCTCGCTGTTGAATGCGCCCGGACAAACACAGCCAAGTGGCGGGACAAGGTTCAACTGCAATGGTCTGATGCAACAAAGGATGAGCTGCCGACACAACTCGACTGGATCGTCTGCAATCCACCATTCCATACAGGTCAAACAAGGGATGTTGATCTTGGCCAGACGATTATCAAACGCGCCTGCAAGAGCCTGAAAAAAGGCGGCACGATTTATCTGGTAGCCAATCGCCAGCTTCCCTATGAGCATGTGCTGGAATCTGAACTACATGAGGGTCAGAAATTGATCGAAGCAAACGGCTTTAAAGTCATCAAGGGAATACGCTGAAATGAAAAAAGAAGAACGGCTGGATAAACTGCTCTCCAATCTCGGTTACGGGGTCAGAAAAGATGTACGCTTCTGGATCAAGGAAGGCTGGATCAGCGTGGATGGAAAGCCGGCCACTTCACCGGCCCAGAAGGTGCTGGCCGATCAGGTCAGGCTCGAAGGTAAAGAGCTCGATCATCCGCATGGTCTGACAATCATTTACCATAAACCTCTTGGAGCAGTCTGCTCGCGCAAAGAGGATGGACAGCTGATCTATGCTGATTTCCCCGAGCGTTGGATCGATCGCAAACCGCCACTCTCGCCTGTCGGAAGACTGGATAAAGAGACATCCGGCCTGTTAATTGTGACGGATGACGGACAACTCAATCATCAGCTGACCAGCCCCAAACAACATATCTCTAAAACTTATGCCGTAACACTGGAGCGGCCGCTAAACGGTAATGAAACTGAACTTTTTGCCAGTGGAAAGCTGATGCTGGAAGCCGACGACAGGCCATGCCTGCCCGCAGAATTAACAATCATCAACGACACAGAGGTTTCTCTGGTATTACATGAAGGGCGCTATCATCAGGTACGCAGAATGTTTGCTGCCGTTGGCAATCATGTGAACACATTAAGCCGCACTCATATCGGAGCGCTATCGCTGAATGAAACAAAACTTGTAGCCGGCTCATATCAAACGACCACATCCGGTGAATTAATGAAGCTGGTTACTGGAACGCTTTAAGCTCTGAACGGTGACTCATCCGCTTTAGTACCTGTAGGAGATACGACTCAGATAGGCCTGCTCATCATACGTATGTCTGTGATAACGGCTGCTGGAAGCTGGCAAATGGCAGGGCTGATCCTGACTTTCTATGCTTGAACCTGACCCGGTCCCTTTGCTGACTGCCGGATCCTGCTGTGTTGTTGCACAACCGGAAATCAGCACCAACGATGAGATTAAGATAATACTTTTCATAACAGCCTCCTTGCTTCGGCCTTGTGCTGCATGTTTCATCAGCTTGCTTTGAGCTTAGCAAGGGCGGCAAACGGAAACTGTGATGCCTGTCATCATGTGCGTTCATCTGACACAAGGGCAGGGGCCCGAAGCACTAGTGGCAGGATAGTTAATCTCAGAGACAAAAAAGCCCCTGAAATCACTGCGATGTCAGGGGCCCGGCTAGTTGAGGTGTTGTTTAATGGAATATGGTCTTCAAACGAGTAGAGATACTTGATTCCAGCCCCATCTGCTTGGGTGATACCTCATACAGCGTACTCACACCCACACCTTTCAGTGTCATGTTTTTCGGTGCGCCAATGAGAATATCCCCTGAATAATCGCGGATCTTGGTGTGAATCAGACCAAAAACGATCTCATCGATGAGAATCTGATTACGCAGTGCACTGGACTGGATACGCGCACCCTTATCCATCGCATGACCAATATAATCCTGTGCAGGCCCGGGAATCTCTTTCACATAACCGCAGGTAATACCGACGCGATAGTTCATGCCGCCCACAAGTTTCTTCAGTTTTTTACGCCCGTCAGAAATGCTGCGCTTGATCAAAAGTGAGGCGAGAACAGCATCTATAGCATGTTCAAACACAGCCATAATACCATCGCCCAGATGTTTCACGACATGACCGTTATAACGTTCAACTGCCTGTTCACAGATATCGCAGAACAGTCGGTTGCGCATATAACCTTTGGTATGACCCATCGAACGTTTGTATTCGGTTGAGCTTTCAAGGTCAGTGAACATGATACATTTATAATGATCCTGTGTTGTCGCAATGGCTCGCGCTACAGTTTCAATCATCACATCCAGATTCATGGGTTTGGCATTGACACGGCTGGCCGGACGCGACGCCACCATTCTAGGCGGTGTGGCAAGATCTCCGGATGATACCACCAGATCAACAGCAGCTTCTTTAGCCGCTCTTCTTGTACGTGCTGGAGCTTTCTTGGGAATAGCCACCACATTCACGTCACTGTTTTTCTTCACCTGTTTTCTTGCTGTCGCCATGATCAACCTCCGGCAGCACTCGGCCACGATATAGGCAATGCTGAAGAAAGGTGAATTTATTTCTGTGATCTAAATCGCATATCACTGCTGTCCGGTTAAGGAATTAGCAGCAAGAAAACAGGCCTGAATTCCCAACGATTATGGTAAATTTGTAGTTATCCAGACAGCAAATTCACAGAACGGAGAACTCAGGCCATGAAGCACATT
>NZ_BDFD01000019.1 GCF_001895085.1 Mariprofundus micogutta
ATCATTGTGACATTATAGAGACCGGAAATGAGAGCTGGAGATTCAAAAATAGAGCATGATTTAAACAGACTTTAGGGGGGTCAAAATTGGACGCTGATGGGGGGTCAATTTTGGGTGCTGATTGACACCTTTACAACTGGCTCAAAATAATTTGAACCTTCTTTGAGATAAATAACATCAGTTTCAACCTTGAGTTTCTGTAAACACTCTTTAGCCGATGTGGAAGAAATATTTCCACCTGCATCACTTGAATAACAATCATTAAATCTCTCTAGGATTAGATTGATGCAATTGTTTGTATAATCTCCTACTTCGATATCTTGAACTAACGCTTCCAGTGAATCGTGTAAATTAACATTCGTCTGAAAAACAACTGCTTGGCAATTTTCTCCAAAGTTCACTGTATGTAACAATAGCTTGCCGCCGAAGCTGTCTTTTATCTTATTAGAGCTAATTTTGCTTTGATCTTTTACTTTTGGATCGATTCCAAATATCTCGCAGATGGTCCAGTTATGATTGCTTTTTCCATGAGTTTTTACTTGATAAAAGTCATAAAGACTTTTCCCATCAATATTTCGTCTGATGACAAAATCATCATGGAGATCGCAATAGACCCTATCAACCTCACCACCTTCTAGTATTGAAAGTGAAGCTATAGCGGCAGATCGAACCTGGGCTTTATATCGAGCAAATGAGTCGCGTCCCGCTTGCTCTCTAGGCTTTTTTGTTTCTAGTGAATTTTGCGGACTCATAATATCGAACACTCTTTCATTGATTGCATTATCTCACCCTATATTTTCTAGCGTTTTGCATTTTGGAAATGCTGAACAGCCCCAGAACTGATTGCCTGCTTGCGGGCCTTTTTTGCTGGTGCGAAGTACCATTTCACTGCCGCATTTCGGGCATGATTTGGTTGCGGGTGACTCAGCTAGCTCACTCTTCGCTGCCACGCAACGCCTGACATGTTTGGCATGTTCGCGGCTGGTTTTGAGCGAGGGTTTCAGGCGGCCTTCGGCGATCTGCCCGATGATCTGCTGCACTTCTGTTTCGGTTAGCAGGATTTGCGTCTTTGATTTGATGTAACGGATATAACCGCCGCCGTAGGTGACGTTCTCGGGCATATCGGTTTTGAAGGTACTGTCGCCGACAAACACGACCACGGAAAACATCTTCTCATGCGCAAGCCCAAGCGCGGTCTCCAGCGTTTTGGTGTGTTTGTAATTCTGATGCAGCGGATTCTGGAAGCGGTGCTTCGACTTGTAGATTTGCTGCGTCCACTGCTTTTGATTTGCACTGCCGAAAATCCAGCCCTTCATATTCTTGGTTTCAACCACAAACACGCCGAAGCGGGAGACAATGATATGGTCGATCTGGGTGGTGCCATCCTCGGTCGGGATGGTGACGTTTTTGATCAGGTGGTAATCGTTTTTATTCAGAAACAACCGCGCGGCGAGATTGACCATCGCTTCGCCCATCACACCCTTGAACCATGCCGATTTGAACAGGGCGGCCAACCCAAACAGGGGCAATAACCACCAGAACGTGGAAAAGAGTTGAGAAAACAGTGCGCCGAAATCGGTCATCGAAAGGCTGTCTCACTTGGGGGGGCCGGTTCACTCCTGCGCCCTGTTGCATCCTTGCCAGGGCAAAGCATATACCGAACGCATCAGAAATGCTGTCCCCCATTTAGGGGACAACAAAAACCCGGATGATTGCCATGCTTTTCTGACACAGGGTAGATTGAACAGCATGAACCCTCTGGAAACATATACCATCACCTGTCCATATTGCTGGCAGGAGATTGAAATTACAGTGGATTGCTCCGCAGGAGCGCAACGCTACAGCGAGGATTGTTCGGTCTGCTGCAGGCCTCTGCTGCTGACGATTTTGCAGGATGAAAGCGAAAACTATCGGGTGGAGGTTTCAGCCGAAAATGAATAAAGAGAGTGCAGATCAATCATGGCGATAGATTGCGGCAACAAGCATGCCAGCCAGAATCAGTTCAATCAGGCCACCAATCATCCAGGTGGCCACCAGTGAGCCGGGAACCGGCTGCACAGCGTAGGTGATCAGCTGGGGAGAAACCATCAGCAGGCCGACAATCAGCCCATAACAGGCGCCGCCGCCAATACCACCGCACGTCCGCACGAATGAATAGAGATAACTGAAGACAGCCGCCATCAACAATTGGCCGCCCATCATCCAACCCATATGCGCTTCCATTTCTGCCTGCGATCGCCACAGGCTGGCAGTAGCCTGATAGGTATCGGCCAGATAGATGCCGTGGAACAACCACTCGAAAACAAACACAAACACAGCAACTGCCAGCATCGCCAGCAGCAGACGTCCTGCATTCGGACGCTTAAAACAGGAACAGAACATGGCATCACCTCACTGGCCGAAAGTATATCCTCCTTGCGGATGGCTCAATCTCAATCATTTTGGGGGGATTGGACGCCCTTCAAGAAAACGCTTCAGATCTCTGGCGCTTTTGACCGGGATTTCCTCCATCGGCATGTGGCCGGCATCCGGATAGGTGACGCTTTGCGCATGCGGTAAGGCCTGCCGCCAGCGTTCAAAATGGGACATTGGAATCCAGCGGTCCTGCTCACCCCACATCAGTAATGTCGGCATGCTGATGCGCTCTTTTCCCGGTGCGTCCTGAACAGATTGCGCGTTGGCATATCGAAACAATGACTGGGCGGCTTTTCTGTTACCCGGACGCAACTGCATGTCGTAATAATGATCGACCAGCGCATCATTGATCCGTTCAGGCTGCGCATAGACCTGGCGCAACAGAATGGTGGATGCAAAGCGCGGCGTGAAATGCATTGTGATTGTACCGATTACCGGTGCCGTAAAGGCCCACATCGGAAGCGGCACCTTCTGCTTGAAACCGGCCGCATCAATCAGCACCAGTTTCTGCACCTGTTCGGGATATTCGATGGCATAGTTCCATGCAAAATAACCACCCAGTGAATTGCCTGCCAGCACGAATCGCTCCAGGCCTATAGCCTGCGTAAAGTGATGAATGAATCTGGTGTAATGATCCCTGTTGTATTCGAAATTTGCAGGCCCGGTCAGGCCGAAAGCGGGTATATCCAGTGATATCACCCGGTAATCCGATTTTAACTCATGAACCCAGCCATCCCAGGTATGTAGCGAAGTCAGAATGCCATGCAACAGCACAATCGGCTGACCCTCGCCCTCATCGCGGTAGTGCACCCGCAATCCATCAATATCGATGAAACGGGAAGCGCCGGTAGCATATTTTTGTTCCAGTTCAGCCAGAGGTATTTCCGATATACCCAGGGCACAACCGCTGAGCATCAATGCCGAGAGCAAACCTGCCAGATAGTTCCGCCACTGCTTCATAATCCTCACCTCCTGCCGCAAACACAATATGCGACAAGCCAGGTGAAATGAAAAGAACACTTCCCTGCGCAGCAGGCTCCACTGGTCTACAATAGAACTACAAGCCTGCTGCAAAACAAAGAGGAGGTTATTATGCCAACATTCAAACCTGCCCAAGCTCTGTTTCTAACACTTTCAGCACTATTGATACTGGTTCCGGCATCGCCGGCCGAAGCCGGCCCCTACCGCTGTGAAAATGGAACCATCGTCTCCACCAGTTCGCAGTGTAACAGTCGCGGTGGCCTTGCAGTCACCAATACCGTCTGCGGTAACGGTTATATCGAAACAGGTGAGGTGTGCGACAACGGCACCCTGAATACAGACAATGAACCCGACGGCTGCCGTACTGACTGCCGCCGCTACTGGTGTGGTGATGGCGTCGTCGATTCGAATGAACAATGCGACAGCAATTATCTTCAACATGCCATCTGCAGCGATTTCAAAAGAGATGGCGTCAATTATTGGGGCGGAGAACTGAGTTGCCATGATAACTGCAGCTATAATCTCTCTGCCTGTCACTACTGTGGCGACGGTATCACCCAGTCACCGCAGGAGCAGTGTGATGACGGCAATGCCGCTGACGATGATGGCTGCAATCGCAATTGCACAAGCTGTATCAGCCTGAACAGTAATCTTGAAATCACCAGTGATACGGAAATCTGCACACAGAATTATGCTGCCGATGATTATGGCGATCTCGGTGTCATCATTATCAAAGCACCTGATATTACACTGGATTGCGACTTTGCACGCCTGACCGGTCAGGGCGACGGCATTGGCATCTACATTAAACGATCTGACAACGTGACGGTGAAAAACTGCCTCATCGATAACTACGAGTTCGGAATTTATGCCGAGGATTCGGACAATATTCAGGTGCTCGGTATGGGCAACAAAATGACGAACACCACGGATCAACTGGTACTGGATAACTCAACTGCCGCACAAGCAGCTGCTCCGACTGCTGCACAGTTCGATGCTTTGAGCCCCAGGCAACAGGTTTTCATGCAGCAGAGACTGCAAACCAGACGTGTACCATCGAGAGTAGGTGATTCGCTGAAGATGAAAGCGATGCCGGGAGCTTTGACAAGCCCTTCAAAAAGCGCGACGACAGTCCGAACACCGATGACTCGTGAGGAGAAGCGTAAAAAAGCACGTGAAACACGCATGGCCGAGCGCAAAGCACAACGCATAACCAGCACGCCAGCGTCAGCAGCCACCTCGAAATCCATCCTGCGACCACGCCCTGAACGCAGCGTACGAGCAGCCGCCCCGCTTGTTACTTTCCCGAAAAACGGTCAGCGCTTTACCGCACCCGCCACGCTTACAGTCAAAGCCCGCTTTGACCGGAAGCGTAAAGTAATTTACTCACTCAGACAGTTGCCGGGTAAACGTGTAATCAAAACTTCGGCACGAGGGTCATTCAGAACACTGACAGCAGGCAGCTACTGTGTAGCTGTAGCCTATGCCGGCAAAGGCGAAAAGATGAGCCCCTGCATTGCATTCAGCGTTGTGAAGCCTGAACGTTTGAGCGCACCAGTCAGGCAGCTTGCACCTCTTATGCACCGGCCATAACCGGGCTGATCAACTCTGCCCGGCAATAAATCCGGCTGTAACATAGTCCATGCTATTGATGTGCTGCTTCATCCAGGCGGGCAGCTCCACACACATAAACTGGCGTACCGGCCCGAGCTGCCGGGTAGATTTCCACTCATCTATGATTGTCTCAAACCCGGCTAAAAAAAGATCGTGGGCTCCTTTGTGCATGACGTAGGGGGGAAAGTGATACGCACTCATCAATCTTTCTTCATTGGCGAAATGTTCCTGCGTATGGAGCAACAGTTCATCCAGACTTGTTGTCAGCCTGGCCTGCTCTGCACTGCCTGCATCAACTGCTTCGATCAGATCATAGATGGCATTAATCATCTCCACCTCTTCGAGATGCACATCATGCATCACAGGAGAAGGGACTTCGGCAAAGTCGTCAGCACTGATTTTCATGTGACAAGGCTAGCAGAATGATCTGCTGTGGTGCAGTGCATCCCTTATCCATACCTCCTTTGCTGACACAATCCTGTCAGCTTTTTGCCACATCTGTAAACACCACAGTTTGTTCAGCACTGCTGCTGAATCCGTTTCCTGATTATTTTCCTCAGAAAGATCATGAAACTGCTTTGATTTCCAGCAATGAGTATGCCTGACCACTATCTAGACCCATCATTCAATCTATGCATTTTGAATCAGGCACGGAATTTGCTTTAGTTGATACAGTGATTTTGCGGCAGGGCAAAAGCCCGCCGAATTGTGAGGTGGTTATGCTGAAAACAATGCAGGGATGGTGGCGCCGGGAAGAGGGCGCACAACAAAAACCGGAACTCACGCTGGCTATCACCAAGCTAATGGTCGGCATGATGTCTATGGACGGAAAAATTGATGAGAATGAGCGTGGTGAAATCATTCTCATGCTGGCTGATCAATTCGGCCTGACAGCCGACGAGAGCGAATCATTGATTGAACAGGCAACAGACAAGGAGCGAACCGACCTCTGTTTCGCTGCTGTTGTAGAACAGGTCTCTGAACATTTTAATGTTGATGAGCGCGCCGCAATTCTTGCCAAACTTTGGCGCGTTGCCATGGCAGATGGCGATATCGACTTCCTCGAAGAACAATATATCAATCGACTGTCCGGTTTACTCAGTGTTCCGGCTAGTGCACTGGCAGAGATGAAATCAAGGCAGGAAGAGCTCTTCCCGGACCTGAATCAGTCCAAACGTTTCCAGCATCCGAATCCGGTCATCACCTGATTTCCTTTAATCCGGATTGACCGGATCAGTATACAAACTCCGGGATTGTGCAAGTCCCGGAGTTTTTTATGCCTGCAATCTGCATGCACTTGATATATTAGCAAATAATTATATATTGGCCGTATCCTGTGACTGCAAGGAGCAAGAGATGGCAACTGTTGAACTGAATAAAGAAAACTTCGAGGCTGAGGTATCATCCAGCAATATGGCTGTCCTCGATTTCTGGGCGCCATGGTGCGGTCCATGTAAGAGTTTTGCACCAAGCTATGAAGCTGTGTCAGAAGCTTACCCGGATACATTGTTCGGCAAGATCAATACCGAAGTCGAACAGGAGCTGGGGGCTCATTTTAATATCCGCTCGATTCCAACCCTGATGATTATTCGCGACAATGTTGTGCTCTTCTCACAAGCAGGTGCACTGCCCAAAGAGGCGCTTGCAGACGTCATCAATCAGGCTCAGGCCATTGATATGCAACAGGTGCATGCTGAAATCGCTGCCAGCAAACAGGATGCCTGAGGCATCAGCAACCTCAAAAGACAGCATAACACTATTCAAATAATCATACTTTAATGCCTTGCCCGGTGCATGCAGAGTAGCTGGATGCAACTGATTGATACGCATTGCCACCTTGATGACGAACGTTTCGATACGGACAGGTCTAATGTTATCCGGCGAGCGGCCGGAGCTGGCATTCAAGCTTTCATCGTGCCGGCCATCCATGCCGAAAGTTGCCGAACCATTCATGATTTACAGCAACGCTATGATCTCATTCATCCTGCTTATGGCTTGCATCCATGGTTCTGCGACAAACATCGCGAAGAAGATTTCGCGCTGCTTGCAGAGCTGCTCGGTGCATGTGTTGCTGTGGGAGAATGCGGTCTGGACTTCGGGCTGTGCAACACAGATGCAGAAACTCAGCTTCGCTGGCTGCGCCCGCAACTGCAGCTGGCTGTCGACTTTAACCTTCCGGTGATCCTGCATGCCTACAAAGCCACCGATATGATCATTGGCGAAATCAAAAAACAGCCTGGACTGCGCGGCGTGGTACATAGTTTTTCCGGCAGCCGACAACAGGCGCAGCAATTGATTGATCGGGGCTTTTGTCTCGGTTTTGGCGGGGCGATTACCCATCCGCATGCAAACAGATTACATGAGCTGGTTCGGCAACTGCCTTTATCACATATGCTGCTTGAAACCGACGCACCGGATCAAACGCCTTATGGCCAGCGCGGCAAACGTAACGAACCCGTTTTTATCATCGAAATCATCAGACAGCTCGCTAAGCTTCGCGATATGGATACAAATGAGATCACTGATATCTGCAATGCCAATGCGAAGGAATTATTCAATTTATGAACAAGCCACAGGAACGAACAGAAATACTGATTGGTAAGCAGGGTCTGGACTATCTGCAGGAGATGCATGTGCTGATCGTGGGTCTCGGCGGAGTTGGCGGGGCGGCTGTTGAAGCGGTTGCGCGAGCAGGCATCGGCCGAATGACTATTGTGGACCATGACAGCGTAGGGCTGTCGAACATGAACAGGCAGCTGGTCTGTAACCACTCGACGCTCGGGCAGGATAAAGCCACAGCCATGGGTGCCAGAGTGCTCGATATCAATCCCGACATACAGCTCAATGCCCATGTAGGCTTTCTCAATAAGGATAATATCGAGTCCTTTCTCGACAATGGTGGTTTTAATTATGTCATTGACTGTATCGATTCCGTGGCATGTAAAGCTGAGCTTGTAAGTACCTGCCAGCAGTTGAAGATTCCCGTTGCATCCAGCCTCGGCGCCGGCGGCAGGCTGGATGTTACACAGGCTGAAATCACCACGCTGGATAAGACCTATAACTGCGGCCTGGCGGTCAACCTGCGTCGCAAGCTGCGCCGGGCCGGTGCTTCGCTGGATTATCCGGTGGTATTTTCCGGCGAGTTTCCGATCAAGCCGCTACCACAGCAACCGGTTGGCACTGATCCGAATTCGCTGCCAAGGGCAGTCAATGGCACAATCTCCTATATGCCAAACCTGTTCGGTTTCATGCTGGCAGGTTTTGTGATTAAACAGCTTATTGATCAACAAGTAACGACATAACAGACAGAGGAAGGTAAGTATGTTCGGATGGAATAAAAAGAAAAAAACTGCATCGGCTCGTCATATTCTGGTTGCAGACCGCGAACAGTGTGAAGCATTGAAAGCCGAGATTGAAGCTGGTGCGGATTTTACGGAAATCGCCAAACAGCATTCAACCTGCCCCTCAGGCAAGAATGGCGGCGATCTGGGGTCTTTTCGGGAACGCCAGATGGTCAAACCGTTCAATGATGTGGTGTTTTCCGCTGAACTCAACAAGGTGCACGGACCGGTGAAAACCCAGTTCGGCTATCATCTGATCGAAATTACAGAGCGCTCGGACAATACATAATCATCAGGGCAGCCCTCGAAGGCTGCCTTGATGCTGTATTAACTGCTGTGCATCTGTGGCAGCAGGAAACGCAGTGCCTCAAAAAAGATCCAGCGGGTAATCAGATACGTTATCGACAAAGCGATACAGCTGAGTGCCGTGACCTTCAGCTTCTCCATGGTTGTCGTCGCAGGGACGAAAAAACGGGGTATCAGAATCATTGCGCCGATCACACCGCAACTGAAACCCTGCAGCATAAACAGGAAATATTTCAGTGAGTTTGCAGTCTCAGCCAGGCCCGGGATGGACATAAACTGCGGCATCAAAAACTGGAAGATAATCAAAGGGGCATAAATAAAGGGGTATTCGCGCCATAACAGGCCGACCTTTTCCTGCCCGAACACATAGATGACGCCAGCCATTATATTGGCTGAAATCAGATACAGCGTAATCGAGATTAACTCACTACTCATATCAGCCCCCCTGCGACCACAGACAGTATTCTGTTTGCTGCCAATCGGGAAGAGCGGGTATGTTCCCGTTAAGAGAGCTTATCTTCTTTCAGCTGGGCCAGACATGTATCAACGACATTCAGCATCTCATAACCCAGTTGCACCTGCCCGGTATCAGAAGATTGAATCATCAGATTGGCGCACTCATGAAATTTCTCCAGTACTTGTGGATCATCCATCAGGCGGTCCATATCGATGACAATCTCATGTGACTTGCTCATGAGCTTAGTATATCACACAAACCTGCACTGTCGTTGCAACATGCTAACAGATGTGAAATTTTACTGGCCTTTGCATCTGATCGCCTTAATCTGCCGCACCATGTTATACCGCCCTCTAATCCACATGAGTTTATACATACTGAGCCTTGCTGCCCCGATATCTGCATGGGCTGAAGAAAGCGAAGACGAATGGAACAACAATGTTGAACTTGGTGCTGTCAAAACCAATGGCAACACCCAGACATTGACTCTCAATAGTGCAGCCAAGCTGGTGCATAACGGAAAAGTATTGCGCAGTACGATTACAGGCAGCGCCAACAATGCGACCAATAATAATGCGACCACGGCAGAAAAATATGCCGCCAGCCTGCAGGAAGACTGGAAAATCACTGAAGCCGATTACCTGTTTGTACGCCTTGGTTTCGAAAGTGACCGCTTTGCAGGCTTTCGCCGTCGTTACAGTGAAACGATTGGTTATGGCCGCGATCTGATTAAAACAGATCATTTCAGCTGGAACATTGAACTCGGTGGCGGTTTAAGGCAAAGCCAGTTCACAGATCGCAGCAAAAAGAATGAAGCTATTGCCCGCTCAGCAAGTAATATGAGCTGGGATATCAGTGAGTCTGCCAAACTAACACAGGACCTCTCCACCGAGGGCGGCAAAAGCGGTTGGGCTTCCAAATCAGTGACCGGTTTGCAACACAAGCTGAACTCCAGCCTCTCCAGCAAGATCTCCCTGAAACTCGATCATAATAGTAAGGTTCCCGCCGGTACCAAAAAACTGGATATCGAAACGGCGATTACGCTGGTGGTAAACTTCTAGGAGTTTCCGGCAACAGTCTGTGGAAAGTTTGCTGCATAACAGGCAATCCACTCAGCAGCAGCCTGGTTATGACTTAGCAGGCGACCTGACTTCTGCCACTGATCCCTGCGATAACATTCGATCTGATACAGCTGGGCAATCATGCGCATACGAAAGCTGTCCGACTCAGTTGCGCCTGGCAGTTGTAGTCTAGCCTGTTGATGGCTGTGTCGAGTATCCATGTCCTTGTCCATGCATAAATCGTACCAACTACCGGAAATCTTCAAACGCGGAGTTGTTGCCCCCACAGGTAGAATTCTTACACCAGCCGGTTCTTGGCTTCTATCCAGCGTGACATGAATTCAGTGCTGCGATGATGATGGTGGCGCAGCATCGATCCTGTAAAATTATTCTGCCGATGTTCGGCAAGTTTTTCTCTCAGCTGAAGCATGCGCCTGATCAGGGCTTCACCATTTTTTGTCTCATTAAACAGCGTCTGTATAATATTATAGCCATGCTGCTGGCACCGCTGCCACTGCACTTTATCCTGATACAAGGCAGTTGCCTGTTCACTGAAGTCATCTGCCGAATCGGCTATCAAACCGCTCCATGGCAGATCTGCTGACATCCCCTCTGCTCCGATAGAAGTCGTCACATTGGGGGTTCCACTCAGCATGGCATCGGCCAGTTTGGTCTTAATACCTGCCCCGAAGCGCAGTGGTGCCAGGCATAACCTGGCCGATAACATCACCTGATGAACATCTTCTGCCCGTCCCTGAATAAAGAAGCCGGCTTCGGGTTTATGCAAGGCCATTGCTTTGGCTGGTGTATAGGCACCATAAATATGCAGCTCAGCCTCGGGCAGGACATTTCTAATGCGCGGCCATATTTCCTGCTTCAGCCACAAAACAGCATCCCAGTTCGGAGCATGGCGAAAGTTTCCGATCGTGACAAAATGTTGCCGCTGCTCAAAGGCCGGGTTTTCACGCTGGATTTGATGATCGGCAAACATAAACGGGCACAGATGTAATAGTGAATCATCAACAGAAAACTGTCTTTTCAGCAGTTCTATTTCATAGTCGGACACCATGATGGAGAGGTCCGAGCGCAGCATGGCGGCAATCTCCCGCAGTGCAACCTCATTATGGAGATCAGGGCTATCCACCTTCGTTGCCACCTGAGCCTGGCGTTTCAATAGCTGATGTCTGGCCTGGCGCAGGCAGTGCAGATCTATGGTTTCAAGTACGCGTAACGCATGCGGACATTGTCGTTCCACCCGCCAGCCGAACTGCTCTTCAATCGGGAATCGATCAAACACCACGATGTCCGGATTCATTTCAGTCAGGAATCTGTCAAATGTATCATCGTTAACAGCAATCATTCGCCGCTGAACCGAAAGGGCATCCAGATCG
This sequence comes from Mariprofundus micogutta, assembly GCF_001895085.1. Classification (GTDB taxonomy): domain Bacteria; phylum Pseudomonadota; class Zetaproteobacteria; order Mariprofundales; family Mariprofundaceae; genus Mariprofundus; species Mariprofundus micogutta. Next base: position 11,567 of record NZ_BDFD01000019.1, read on the forward strand.
GCCATGAATTCTGATTCCACAGCTGTACAGGAAAATGTCACCTGCCACTGCTGTGCACGAAAAAGTCGAATCAGCTCCATCATACGCAAGCCCGCTCCCGACGAATTCGGTTCAGGCCATACGCTTCCAATAATCAATACATGCATCATCTGCGCACATTATCACAGTTGCCGCTCTTACATCAGGCGGATTTATCCGGTGCCAACTGATCGCTTACCGTGCTCATCAGTTCATCCGGCATAAATGGCTTCTTGATAAAACCGGATAATTTATGCCCTTCAAACTGACCCAGTACGTCATCTTCACTATATCCGGACACCAGAATAACTTTCACCTCGGAGTTTTTTTTCTGTAATTCGGCAAAACATTCGATGCCGCCCATGCGCGGCATTGTGAGATCGAGCAGCACCAGCGAAATCTCATCCTGATGCAGGGCATAAACCTGAACAGCTTCTTCACCATGTTCAGCAGTTAACACATGGAATCCATCATCTTGCAGAATGGTAAGTGCCAGCTCCCGTACATCTTCTTCATCATCCACCACAAGCACTGTACCAAGCTTCTCTCCATCCGCGTGCACCTCTGCTGTGACATGCTCATGCGGATGCTCTTTAACCACGCAGATCTCAAGTGCAGGAAACAGGACCTTGAATGTTGTGCCCTTGTTCAGCGTGCTATCGAGAAATATTGCGCCGGCATGGCCGCGAACAATACCCAGTATCGCACTCATCCCCAGTCCACGGCCGGTAAATTTGGTGGTGAAAAACGGATCAAATATACGTTCAGCCGTATCACTATCCATGCCACAGCCTGTATCGCTGATTTCCATATAAACATAGGAGCCCGGATTCGGGTGATCGCCAAAACAGTGAGCCAGATACGCTTCATCAGCATCGATGGTGCCGGTTTTCACCGTGATCGCCCCTGTTGAGTCTGTAATCGCTTCTGATGCATTGATAATCAAATTCATGATCACCTGCTGGATTTGGGCGATATCTACTTCGACCATCGGTAAAGACTCATACAGATCATAGGAAATCTCCGCATGTTTGCCGATTGCGGACTCCAGCAGAGGGATGATTTCGCTGAGTGCCTGATTCAAATCCACCGTCTCTACAACAAAATGGCCTTTGCCTGAATAAGCCAGCATCTGATTGCAGAGGTCTGCTGCACGCCTGCTGGAGTCTACGATACGGCTCAAGTTTTGTTGCGCCGATTCAGGGTCATCGAGCAGGTGCCTGTCAGCCACTGCAGCACTGCCCATAATCGAGGTTAAAATATTATTGAAGTCATGGGCAATACCACCCGCCATCAGGCCGAGTGAGTCCAGGCGCTGCGAATGCTCTAACTGAGCCTGCATATCAATTCGTTCATTAAACAGATTAATTCTATCCAGGGCTAATGCTACATGCGATGCCATGGCAGAAAGATGTTCCAGTTGCGATACTTCCGGCGAAAACACACCTTCTTCACCAAAGCTGCCTGTGCCCAACACACCCAGGCGTTTATTCGATAAAATAATCGGAATATTGATAATGGTTCTATTGCCCGTTTTGTTCACGATCTCTTTATTTGTACGCGCATCAGTGCGTGCATCCTCAATCACAACAGGACCTGTAGCAGAGGCAATGCCCTCCAGCACAGGATCTCCGGAGGTCGGCTTGGCTGGTAAACACTTATCGGGACCAATCGAAGCATCTCCGTTCTGCTTCGATGATAACAGATGCCAACTGTCCGGATCATCGCCACACAGATAGATCCAGGCATGTTGATAACCCAGTGCCCTTTCAATTTCAGCTTCTATTGCATGGATAATATCCATATGGCTTTCGGACTGCTCCAGCGCCTGTGAAAGCCTTAGCAATGACTGCAATTGGGCCGTCTTTTCTTTCAGCTTATTTTCACTATCGAGCAGACGATCTTCGTTGAGGCGTCGCTCAACAACTTCTGATTCAAGGTGGTCCAGCAAATCGGTATTTTTATAACGCAAACGCATGCTTTCCCTGACAGATTTATATTGTCGCCTGTTTAAGGCCCACATCAGTGCAATGTAAAGCATTATCAATATACCGGCAGATACCTGAACGGCCTCGTGTTGCAGAACCATCCATATCGCAGGTATAGCAAAACAACCAATAATAAATACCCGGTATGTCACCATCGAGCTGGAGTAGGTCGCAAGTGCTCCGGCAGACACTCCCGACAGAATCATGACAATAAACATCTGATAGGTAACATCTAACTGCTGTAGAAAGAGCAGAGCGCCACCACCCCATGTCAGACCGGCGGCCAGGGTAATCAGCGTAAATCGCTGCAGCCATCGTTCAGGCTGCAAGCCATTGCGCTCCGCATGTGACCGGTATGACCTGATCAAAACCAGACGTGTGATATTGATGACGCAGATGACAATAAACCAGCCGGCAAGCTGGAGCGCATTCAAGTGACCCCACAACACATATGTTACAACGGCTGACACGATTGTGGATGAAGCAAAGGTCTGCGGTGCCTGACTGAATAACAGCAACAACTGCTCACGCATGATCATCATTGCTGTTCGATCCTTTACTTTTTCCATCACTGCACTCATTCCCTACTTACAGCAAGCTCAATGCCATAAAATGAACAGCATTGATTCGGATGCCCGAATAGCCAGAATCAGGGGACACGAATAATGTCCTCCCGTGTGCTTTCAGCATGCCAGGGCAAAACTCAGGAGTTTGCTATGCCTATCATCACTTTTCAGGGTAAGCAGTACGAGTGTGACAGTGATACACCGATTCTCGACAGTCTGCTTGCCCGGGGCGTTAATGTTCCCTGTGGTTGCCGCGGCGGTATCTGTCAGGCATGTATGCTCAAGGCAACCAGTGGTAAACCTACTGAGCTTTCGCAGACCGGCATCGAGAAAAAACTCAAAGATAAGAATTACTTTCTATCCTGCCTGTGCAAAGCTGAATCAGATATGGAAGTGCAACTCCCTGACCCGTCGGACAAATATCACTCCTCTATCGTGTATGAAAAAGAGTACCTGAATGCTTCCGTTGTGCGTTTGCGCTGCAGCCGACCGGAAGGATTCACCTATCAACCGGGTCAATTTGTAAATCTTATGCAACCGGAGCAGGCACTTGTACGTAGCTATTCCTTAGCCAGCACCAGTGATGACAATTTTCTTGAATTTCATATTCGTTTGATTCATGACGGCCGCATGAGTAACTGGATTGCTGATACAGTTGAAAACGGGACGTTTATATTTGTTTCAGATGCCATGGGCAGCTGTTATTACAACAGTGCCTGCGAGGCCTCCCCCTTACTATTAGCTGGCACCGGTACCGGTCTGGCACCGCTGTACGGTATTCTTCGCAATGCGCTTGCTTCAGGCCATCAACAGGAGGTGTATCTATTACACGGCGGCCTGAGCAGCGAAGGTCTTTACTATCAGGAGCAATTACAGTTTATAGCGCAGCAAAGGGACAACTTCACTTACCAACCATGCGTATTGCATGGCCCGGCACCTGAGTCAGGGGTGCAAGGCTCAATCGATGAGCAGTTGCGACTGGTGCTCAACACCAGACAGGACTGGCGTCTGTTTCTTTGCGGTGATACGGAAATGGTCAATGCCATGCGCAATGTATGTCTTGAGCATGGCATTAATGAATCCGATATTCATACGGATTCATTCGGGTAATCAGGCTGTAATACGATTACTTTGAACTGTTGAATCCACAAAGTGCAATACCCATTGCTCTCTGCAGGATTGTTTTCACTATCGCGGATTAAAGAGCAATACCCATTGCTCTCTGCAGGATTGTTTTCACTATCGCGGATTAAAGAGCAATACCCATTGCTCTTTAATCCTTGCTGTTACTATCTTTCTGGCTGCTTTCCATCTCGATTTTTTTGCGCTGCCAGTGGGCGATCATCTCATCACGCGTAATGACTTCGTCTTCATCACGGTCAATAAATCGAAATTCTGCACGACGAAACTTGAGTTTTTCGTCTGTGCTGACATGTCCGTCTTTATTGCTGTCCCACTTCTTCATGATGTTATCGATAAGTTTTGGTTTGACGCTGCTTTTCAGAACATCCGGGCGTTTGGCATAACGGAAATGAAACATCTCTTCGCCACTTAGCACACCATCTCCATCAGTATCAATCGTACCGAACTGGTGCATCACGGCGCGTTCAAATTCTGCACCATCGATTGTATTGCTATGATCAACATCCAGTGTAGCCATCTGCCGGTCTGCTATCTCTTCAGGAGCGTAGGTTGGCAGCGGCATTGCTGCTGCATATTCAGGCACAGCAACAAACAGGCCTGCAGCAATTAAAACAAACTTCTTCATGATACTTCCTTTTTAAATAACGTTGTTTATGACACGATCAATGTACTAGCGGCAACAATAACCTATGAAACTCTGCTTATACACAAAAGAAACCCGTGCCGGTTGCGAAATCATAGCGGCCGCATCTTATTAGTAAATTAATATGTAATTAAATCTCTTCCGGGAACTGCGAGATTTCACATCAAATCGATACGATAACCCTGGGTAAAGGCAGCAAATATACAGCCAGCCCCACCGCAGCATATAACAGCAGGTATGAGAACCAGGATGAACGGCTGAAAAAGGTCAACGCCGAACCAAAAGACTCTTTTATCGAGGCCCCAATAAAATTCACACTGTAGAATTCATCCAGCAACAGATGAAGGATATAACCACCCGCCACAAATGCGGCCAGCAGCCAGGCAAAGTCCAACGGTAAGGCAAGCAGATAATGCGCCAGTGAAAATGCGGTGAAGCCAAACAGCAGGGCTGCCGGAACCGAATGAAACAGGCCGCGATGTTCAGTGATTCTGGCAAAGATAGCATAGACAACATAACGAATGCACAGAGCGCCCATCAATGCCAAGCCTAACAGATAGAGTAAATTCATCTGTCCCTGAAAAATAAGGGTGATCGACAGTGCTACGGCAAAGCTGAGTATATTAAATACCAGACGGGTGGGAATAGAGTGGTCGGAATCAATGTCGGGAAGAATCCCGGCCAGGCTACCCACGACTGACAATACCAGTGCCTGAGAAGAATCAACCAGGCCTGCCTCCATGCAGATGACACTTGCCGTCAAAGAACCCGCAGCAGCAACAGTTATATGCGTTTGAAAACTGGCCATATCACCTCCGGTATGGAGATCTATTATTGGAACACATTATCTGATTGCCGTGAGCCTGCTCACCAGCTGCACACTTTTCTATCTAGACTTCAACCCGCTCTGGTTTCTCTTCGGGTAAAAACGGGTCAAGCAGATCATCCAGCCACTGCTGCAATTCTTTCATACCCTTACGCATATCATCGAAATCCTTATCAGAGAGAACACCGTCTTTATTATGGTCCATTGAATCAAATGCAGCGCGCACAGATGGTTCGAGCCTCTTCATGACCTCTTCAAAAGTGACTTTCCCATCGCCATTGGCATCAAAATCATCTGATGAACTGTCTTTCGCTATTGCCGGAGTGGCTGCAAGCAGGGCAGCAAGCAATAGGGCAGAACACAGTGTTTTGATTGACTTGGGACACTCTATTGTAAACATGGTATACCTCCAAAGCGATTAAACCCGCCAGAATCAAACACTAATCATGATATGATCGGATATTTTGCATAGCTCTGATTACACCACCAGGCATGCAAAAATTCCCCGTCACTATGTTTTACGCAGCAGGGTCAGGCCATCGGCCACTGGCAGCATCGATAATTCAACGCGATCATCCTGCAGTCGTTTTTCATTAAAAGCCCTGATGGCATTTGTCGCACTGCTCTGGTTATCCGCATAAATCACACTGCCGCCCCACAGTACATTATCGATCAGGATCAGGCCTCCGCTTTTGACCAGCTGCAGACACTGTTCAAAATAGACCTCATAATTTTCTTTATCCGCATCGATAAATGCAAAATCAAAACTGTCATCCTCGCCCGCTGCAATTAACTGATTCAGTGTTTCAGTTGCCGGTGCCAATCTCAGTTTTATTTTATGCGCCAGACCTGCCTGCCGCCAGAATTGAGTGGCAACACTGGTCCAGGTTGTGGAAATGTCGCAGGTGATCAGTTCACCATCATCGGGTAGTGCTTCTGCCATCCACAGGCTCGCATAACCGGTATAGGTACCGACCTCAAGTACCCGTCTGGCTCCGGTCAAATGAAGCAACAGCGCCATAAACTGCCCCTGTTCGGGCGCTGAACGCATTTCGGACAGAGTCTCATGTTCCGTGGCTTGTCGAAGCTGCTGCAGCACTTCGCTTTCGCGCAGGCTATGTTTCAACAGATACTCATACAGCGGCTCGCTCAGGCCTATCGATCTATTGGACATGATTTTTCCCCCAACCTTCAATGTAACCGATCTGATTACCCATGCGTCACGAGCATGGCTGCAAACATCGCCAGAGTGAATCCAAACACAGCTCCAAGCGGCGGTGCCCAGTGACGTTTCATCCGTGATTGCGGGGCGATATCCTGAAAAAATAATATACAGGATTCCACCGGATGCAAACAGCATGATGCCACCTGCCACGTCAGGAGCATCGGACAAAAAAACATATCCCGCCATCGCAAAAACCGGACCCAATGGAACCAGCCCCAGCATCAGATATAAAACCCGGTCCGCGGAATAGTGCGCGATGCCTCTCAATTCCCGGAAAGTATTGAAACCTTCGGGCAGGTTCTGCAGGCCTATGAACAATGCCAGTAATGGTGCCATAGGTGAGTTGGCGACCATAATCCCGCCCAGAGCCAGCGATTCCGGCAGATAATCCAACAACATACCGGAAAGTTGGGGGGCTTCACGACGCCGCAGTGCCAGCGAGCGCTCAAGTATGAAAAATGTCAGGCCGCCACCTAGCAGAATCGGTATCGCCAGCAGTGAATGCTGCATATAGCTGATTCCCTCAGGAACCAGCACCAGTGCTACAGCGCCAAGCAATACTCCGCCGCCTAATGCAATAATGAAATGGCGAAACTCTTTTTCCAGCCAGTCAGGGTGAATATGCTCCCGGCTTGCGATAAAACCACCCAGAGGGATACAGAGTCCTGCAGCAGCGCTCATCCAGATGATATTGAACCACTCCATTCCTACTCCGCTTGCATTCGATCTTCCAGGCCAGTTAGTGCCTGCAAGGCTAATGCTGTCTGCAATTCACTGAATACAGCAATGCCATGCCGCTGCAGTAATCGTGCGGTTACACCCATGCCTCTGATCTTTTTTTTAGCGAATGTGCCATCGTTGACCCTGTTCACCCCGCACGAAGGACTGCCCTCTTTGAGTATGGCGATTTGAATCTTGTGCCTTATACACAAAGCCAGAGCTGCTTCAGCCCCATCGATAAACGCATCACTCACATCATCGCCATTTTCTCTTTCTACATGCTGTTGCCCGCGTAATACAGCCTCTGCATTACCACCTCTTACTTCAGCTGGCGGGCGTGGTATAGGCAAGCCTCCTGCAACTTCCGGACAGAGTGAAACAATGCGCCCTTCTCGCTGCCACTGCTCCAGAACACCGCCCTGTCGGCAAGCCTCACCATCGTAGCGGACTTTCTCACCAAGCAGGCAGGCACTGACCAGAATCTTCTGCATAGGATTAAACTAAACCCAAAGTGCTAAATCGCAAAGTGCTGTCGAATGTAAGAGATACTGCTTATCTTGCATGACACTTCTGCGCTGTATTTCCTGCAACAACTGTTCCGGATTATGCGGCATAGCCTTACCCTGATCGTTAACGTAACCCCACATGTGCAGCAAAGCATTCATCAGACGTCCTGATTGTGGCTTTTGCCTGACTATATCCACAAGAATCAGGGTCAGTGCGTGCATATCATCACGGAAACAGCCATGTGCAACCTCAGGGCCAATTTCCCGGCAACCCTGCGGGTCAATAGCCATCACAGAATATTTATGCTGCGCCCACAATTGCTGCGTGTTCGCCGGCAATGGAATACGACCACTGCGCTTGTCTGCCTTGTATTTACTGGCCAGAAGCACAAATTGATTAGCCGGAGCATCAATATATTGCTCAGGCCAGATAATCTCGGTATTCGTTTGCGAAAGATCGGAATGGTGCTGATAACCTCGCAAAAGCATTTCGCTTACCAACAAACTATGGCGTAATAATAGTGCTGGAATATGCCCAATCCAGCGCACGGTTTCCGGATGTTTTGAATAAGCTTTTTTACCTTGGTCAAGAATATTGAACAGACCATGTAGTTCCCTGTGCTCACCAAGTAACTGCTGGCGAGCAAGATAACCGGGGTGTACATCCCATATGCGCATGAGCCTCAGCGTAGTGCATGCATGACGTCAGTGAAACTACTATTCACAGACATGCTCAGATAATATCCCGACTTATGAAACGTATTTCGATTACATTGCTGGCATGTTTTTTTCTGCTATCCGATTCAGCCTATGCAGGTGACGATAAAACCAATCTTCCACAATGGGAGGCTGGTCTTGCTATCGGCGCAGCAAGCCTGCCCCAGTATATGGGCAGCGATGAACGTTATGTGTTTGCTGCCCCTTTACCCTATTTTGTTTATCGCGGAGATCGGGTAAAAATGGACAGGGGTGGTCTGCGTGCCGCCATCTTTGATATGGAACAGTTGAGTCTGGATGTTTCTCTGGGGGCAGGTTTGCCGGTACGCAATTCCAACCGCGCCAGAGCAGGCATGCCCACCTTGAACTTCAATCTGCAAGCAGGCCCTCGTCTGAATTGGCACGTTTTTGATGACTCAGGCAGTACACTCAAGCTCCGCCTTCCTGTTCGCGGCATTCTCGATACTTCCGGAGCATTTCTCGGTTGGTTAAGCGAGCCGGATATTCAGCTCCGTTTCAGACCATATTCAGATCTGAAGATTGAACTGACGAGTGGCTTGCTGTTCGCTTCGAAGAAATATCATGCCACTTACTATGATGTGGCTCCGATCTATGCGACGGCGACTCGCCCTGCATATCAATCCAAAGCGGGCCTGCATTCTGTATCCGCTTCAGCAAAGCTGGTTTACCAGTACTCGGATACGATTACTCTATTTTCAGTTGCCCGCTACCGAAATCTGAGCCCCGGCAGTATACGCAACAGCCCTCTGGTCAAAGACCGGAACTATTTATCCTTCGCAGCCGGAATCGCCTGGAGCCTGTACCAGTCCGAATCCCTCAGCCGGATTTCAGAAGACGATTAAGTGCTGCACTTGTGGGTAAAGCCTGACGTGCACCGAGTGTTGTGCAGGCCAGTGCACCGGTAGCCGAGGCAAAGCGAAGTAGTTCATACCAGCCCATACCTCGGGCCAGTCCCAGCGCAAACGCGCCATGAAAAGCATCACCCGCACCTGTGGAGTCAATCGCATCAACATCAAATGCTCTCAACTGCCCTTTTTTCCCATCAGATGCCCAGACAAGACCCCGCTCACCCAGCGTAATCACCACATGACCTGAAATGGCAATCAGTTCATCCAAGGCCTTTCCCATATCTTTCGTTTGGCACCATTGACGCGCAAACTTTTCCGAAGCCACCAGATAATCGACCATGCCGGCAAGTGCTTCTGTGCCTTTATGCAGGGAACCGGCATCCAGCACAGTAGGAATAGCTTGAGCAACCGCCTGGTGACACAGTTGCACAGACAGCTCCGGCTCATGTCCATCAAACAGCATCACCTTTGGCAATTCAGGCAAGCTGACTGCATCTGCGGCCAGCCACGGCGTATCACCTTTGAAATTAACCAGAGCACGGCAGCCATCCGGCTTGGCGAGAATTTGAGAAACGGGGGAGGGATCGGAACCTCGAATAAGCAGAGAAGTGTCAACACCTTCAGCCGAAAACTCAGACATATGCAGATCACCGAACAAGTCATTGCCCAGATATCCACAGAAACCTGCCTTGCCACCTAGTCTGGCCGCACAAACAGCCGCATTGGCAGCTGGCCCTCCACCGGAAAGGTTCATGGCATTGGCGAATACTTTCTCATCCGGGCCCGGATGCCTGTCGATTGCCATAGAGACATCGTAGCAGGCGTGGCCGATACAGAGCAGATCAAGCATGTAGTTTCAGCCGCTGATCAATTACGTTATTCCATACTCCCTGCCATAGTGCTCAACAACAAAATCGATGTCCTTGTCACCACGCCCGGAGAGATTAACGAGTATGCTGCCCTTCTCGCCCCCGAGCCCCATCTTCATCGCATACGCTACGGCATGTGCAGATTCTACGGCCGGAATGATTCCCTCCTGGCGGGAGAGACTGAAAAAAGCATCGATCGCTTCGCGATCATCCACGCTACTGTAATTCACACGACCGATATCCTTGAGATAGCTGTGTTGCGGGCCAACAGATGGATAGTCCAGACCACTGGCAACCGAATAGACCTCCATTGGTTCACCCTGCTCATCCTGTAACATATAGGATTTGAAGCCATGCATAACACCGGGTTTACCCTTGGTCATCGTTGCCGCATGCTCACCGTCCACCTCAAGACTGCGCCCGGCAGGTTCTACACCGTGCAACTGCACACTGCTGTCATCGAGAAATGCCGTGAAAATACCCAGAGCATTAGAACCTCCGCCAACACAAGCGACAACATTGTCCGGCAAGGCACCGGTCATCTCCTGAAACTGTTCACGGGCTTCATTACCGACAATCGACTGGAAGTCGCGCACCATCATCGGGAACGGGTGCGGGCCAACCACAGAACCAATCGCATAAAACTGATTCACGGGATCGTTCATGTAACCTTCAAAAGCAGCATCCACAGCCTCTTTCAATGTTTTCCGGCCATGTGTCGCCGGAATAACGCGGGCGCCCAGTATATGCATGCGCACGACATTCGGGTGCTCCTTCTTCATGTCGACCTCGCCCATATAGATGTCACACTCCAGACCTACCAGGGCAGCAGCCGTGGCCAAAGCCACACCATGCTGACCGGCTCCAGTTTCTGCGATCAGCTTTTTCTTGCCCATTTTCTTCGCCAACAGTGCTTCGCCAAGGCAGTGATTGATCTTATGGGCTCCCGTATGATTGAGATCTTCACGCTTCAGATAGATATCTGCCCCGCAGGATGCAGAAAGGCTTTCAGCATGAAAGATGGGGCTGGGCCTGCCGACATAGTGTTTGTAAAGCCTGCCCAGCTCCTCGATGAAACCTGGTTCCTGACGAATTTCCAGATATGAGGCAGTGATATCATCCATGATGACCTGCAAAGGCTCAGGAATAAAACTGCCGCCGTATTCACCGAAATAACCCTGTGCATCCGGCAACGCACTCGTAAACGTGTTTTTCATCGATCGCCCTCCCTGAGTAAGCTGTGAACCTGAGAATATGCCCAACTCATAGTGACACATGCAACAAAATTATGCGCTGGCATCATCATTACGGCCTCCTCAAAAAGATGAGGGGGGAAGTATCATGCTTAAATCCGGAAGTCTCTTTCCGGCCAAAAAAAAGGTTCATCGCGCATTAGCGGGAACCATGCCTGAAGAAAACTTTTGATCCCTGTTAAATAGATACATTCAATAGTTACTACTCTGCTAAAGCAGAGCATTCCCCTTTCTTTAGCGGTAAAGAAAGGGGTGAAAGAAAGCCGCCCCGGAACCAGCCTGTCCTGCGGATTCCCGATCCTGCATATCCAAAACCGGTCACGGCTCCGCCGCTTTATTCCGGTTTTGGACATTTGTCTCGGCAGCCTGCTAGCGGGGGATCCAAACGCTGAGGTCCAATGTGTGATAGATCTACCAGGATTTTCAACCCCGTTCCAAGATGCGCCGGAGTATTTATTGTTCAATGGGATGAGGCGACAAACAGAAGGTACCGTTTGGACGAGCTTTAGCTCGCCCGAAGGGTGAGAGCCATGCAAGGCTCGAATCAAAAAGGTTTCGCCCCATTGAACAATAAATACGCAGGGAGAAGCAGATTGCCGGGCAGCTTTCTTTGGTTCGTTTCTTTTCTGGAAAAGTTGGAACAAACAATCCCGCCATAATAGAAAGAGAGAAACGCCTTCAGTTCTTATTTACAAAGACTGTTTCCCGGACTTCCGCGATGAGCCAAAAAAAAGGGAGCGACACAAGTCACTCCCTTTTTCAATGTATTACCAGTAAAGACTTATTCAGCGCCTGGAAGACCGTCTGCTGCAGGTGCCGGTGCCGCTGGAGTTTCGCTTTTCAGCTTGGATGGGTCAAAACCACCCTGAGCAGGCTGAGCATCCATAGGCTGTTCAACCGGGATCGTATCCACAATTGAGCGTTCAACCACTGAACCTGTCTGCTGTTGGGAGAAGAAGGCCAGTGTCAGGCTGGTCATCATGAATGCTGCTGCCAGACCACCGGTCATTTTACCCAGAAATGAGCCGGAACCACGGCTGCCGAACAGTGTCTGTGCACCACCGCCGCCGAAAGAGGCGCCGATATCAGCACCCTGGCCACGCTGCACCAACACTGTGCCAATCAGCAGCAGTGCTATAATTACATGAATAATAATCAGAACTGTTGTCATTTAACTTGTTACCCCTTAGCTCGCGGCTTTCACTGCGGCTTTCACAATATCCATAAACGAGTCGGCTTTCAGACTCGCACCACCTACCAGCGCGCCTTCAACACCAGGACAACCCATCAACTCTTCAGCATTACCCGGATTCACACTGCCACCGTAAAGCACACGGCAATCGTGGCCCAGACGGGTAAGCTCTTCATGCACAAATGCATGCGTTTCGGTGACCTGTTCAGCTGATGCAGTACGACCTGTACCAATAGCCCAGACAGGTTCATAAGCGACAGTCAGTGGTGCATTCTTTGGTGCACCTTTCAAAACCGCCAGCTGTTCAGCCAGTACCACATTGGTCACACCTGTTTCGCGCTGCTCCAGCGTTTCACCGATGCAGAGAATAGGCTCAAGGCCATGCAGCCATGCCGTATTCATCTTGGAACGAATCTGCGCATTGCTTTCACCAATAATACTACGACGCTCGGAATGGCCCAGAATTACATAGTGGCATCCTGCATCACGCAACATCATCGGACAGATCGAACCGGTAAAAGCACCCTTATCTTCATAATACACATTCTGTGCACCAAGCGTCACGCCCATGCCTGCCAGACGATCCGACATCGGATGCAGTAATGTAAACGGAGGCATCAGAGCAACCTCAACCTGTTCAGGCGCAGGATTGCTGCCAAATGCATCCATGAAATCATTGGCTTCCTGCAGAAGGCCATTCATTTTCCAGTTACCCGCAATCAATAGGCGTTTATCGCTACTCATGTCTGACCTCCGAAAAATTTCAACCTGAGCGGTTTGAAAAGGGACGCGGATTCTAGGAACAATGCCTTATAAGGCAAGGGAAAATAGGAATACTTATACAGACTCCCCGAATCGGCTACGATTGGCGCATGAGTAAGCATCCAGAGCAACATGCAAAAAAGGCACTCGGACAGCATTTTTTGCGCGACCATAGTGCCATTCGACGTATCGCCCACGCAGTGCCTGAAGGTGCCAATGCCATTGAAATTGGTCCCGGTCCCGGCGCCATTACCGAATCGCTACTGGCTCGAGTCGGCAAGTTATGCGTGATTGAAATGGATGACCGATTTGCAGAACACTGGCAAGGCGTTGCAGATGAAAATCCGGTGCTATCAGTTGTGCATGGTGATGTGATGCAGGAACTGGATACCACCGTTTCATCACTGAAACCAGAATGGATTGCCGGTAACCTGCCCTATAATCTCAGCGGGCCACTGACTGCCAAACTTGCAGGCTTTCCGCTTTCCGGCGGCATGGTGCTGATGTACCAGCGGGAAGTGGCCGAACGTATTGCTGCTGATCCCGGCAGTAAAGTATATGGCGGGCTCTCTGTACTGGTGCGCCACTTCTATGATGTGAAACGATTACTTACCCTTCCACCCGGTGCCTTTTCTCCGCCGCCAAAAGTGCACTCGGCTGTTATTCTGTTAACGGCGCACGGCAGAATACCTGCATGTGACTATAAAATCCTGCAGAAAACTGTCCGTCAGGGTTTTGCACATCGCAGAAAAACCATTTCCAACAATTTCAGAGGCTCCATATCGGCAGAACAGTTTGAAGTCATCGGTATTGATCCGCGTAAACGGCCTGAACAAATCGATTATGACAGCTGGGTGAAGATGGCAATCTTTCTGGCTGAAAAGCAAGGCCAGTAGTCTTAGCTGGCTGCAGGCCAGGAACTACTCTCACTCGGGGTCACCCGATACAACGGTGCCACATCATCCGGTGATCTTTTGGTGCTATTCAGATCATGCAGAAGGCCATCATTAAGGCTGTAAATCCAGCCATGTACTGACAATTCATCACCACGCATCCAGGCATTCTGTACGATGCGGGTATGACAGATATTATCCACCTGACGAATGACATTGAGCTCACACAGACGATTCATACGTTGTGATTCATCCAGTTGATCCAGGGCCTCCTGATGCAACATATAGGTATCACGAATACTGCGAATCCAGTTATCCACAATGCCGTGATGCTGGCCCTGCATGGCTGCGCGAACACCACCGCAATCATAGTGACCGGTAATGATGATATGTTTCACTTTCATGACATCAACTGCGTACTGAGCCGCCGAGAGACAGTTCAAGTCGGTATGTTGTACCTGATTGGCAACATTGCGATGCACAAAGACCCGACCCGGCTCCAGACCAATAATTTCATTGGCCGGCACCCGGCTGTCAGAGCAGCCGATCCAGAAGAATTCCGGCGTTTTGAATTCGGACAGGCGTTGAAAAAATTGCGGATCGTCCAGCAGTTTCTGCATGGACCACTCGCGATTATTATCTAACAGCTTGTCCGGATCACACATACGTTACGATTCCAGCCATGAATCAAGCTCACCTTTTTTTTCCAGAGCATATAGTTCATCGCAACCGCCTACATGGCGATCATTGATGAATATCTGGGGAATAGTGCGTGCCCCGTTTGAACGATCATGCATCTGTTTCTGGTGTTGTATATCACGCCGCACATTGTACTCGGTAAATTCGATACCTTTCTTTTGCAACAGTGTTTTTGCGCGTACGCAATAAGGGCAGAAGTCGCCCGAATAAATCTCTACATTTGCCATGGTTTGAATCCTATCTTTTCTGGGTTGTGCGTGCCAGTGACAACACTGAAACCGGAACCCCAAGGCGATTACAAGCCCTGGCTGCATAATGCAGTGTGGATCCGGTGGTCATGATATCA
The DNA here is from genome assembly GCF_001895085.1 of Mariprofundus micogutta. Lineage (GTDB taxonomy): Bacteria > Pseudomonadota > Zetaproteobacteria > Mariprofundales > Mariprofundaceae > Mariprofundus > Mariprofundus micogutta. The sequence goes on from NZ_BDFD01000019.1 coordinate 26,802, forward strand.
TCTACGATACAGACCGATCTGATGCCTTCGATTCGCGCCCTGTAGTCGTCGGACAATATGAATGCCTTACGCAGGTTTTTACGACGTGCCTCACCGGACAGGGCTGATTGCCGCTGCTGCTCGCCCTGCCGCCTGAGAATCTGCCATGACCAGTGACACCCCACCGCATCAGCAATCCAGTGACACAGATTGGCTGCATGATGCTGTCCGCTTTTTCGCATGCGTGATAGCGGCATCGGTACGGGTAATAACAACACGTCTGCAGGCAGTTCTTGCTTCAAGCGGGGTATTGCAGATTGCAGTAACCAGCCCACAGCAGCCTCGTGACCGTTGAGTTTCCAGCTTAGAATTGCATCACGCACCGGCCCCTGATAGGTATACAGGTTCAAGGTTCTGCATTGCACCGGGCTTTGATTTAAACATCTTCCGCATGGTCCCGGTGCCATGGCTTCGGGTAGTTCCTGCCCGCACTGATGACAAACTGAAGTTGGCCATATATGAACAGACGCAAAGCAGTCATTACAACAGGCCTGACTCTGATCGCCTGAATCCAGAGGTCTTTGGCAAAACAGACAGGCAGGAGGAAACAACAAATCCCGCAGCCTGTTAACCGGCAAGGCTGATTTGGTTGACAGCTCGCTCATGCTATCCAGCATGCCGGATATGTCCGATTCCCGCAATTGGTTTGCTCCAACACCTGCTCACAGGCGCCGCCGCTTTGTCATTTCAAGGCGTGATGGCCTGTATATTCATGTGAATGGTAAAAAACTGCTCAATTTCGCCAGCAACGATTATCTCGGACTGAGTTTTCATCCGGCAGTCTGTATGGGTGCTAAAGGTGCTTTGTCTGAATCGGTTGGCAGTGGTGCATCACGTCTTGTCTCCGGTGATGACCCCATGTTGCACCGGTTGGAGCAGAAGCTGGCCGACTGGAAGGGCTATGAAGCCTGTCTGATCGTCGGGTCCGGTATGTTGGCCAATCTCGGGCTGTTGCAGGCGCTGGCTGATCGCTTTACTCATAGTTTTTCAGACAAACTCAATCATGCCTCGCTGGTTGACGGCGTTCGCCTCTCAGGCAGCCGGTCACACCGTTATACCCATCTGGATACGGATCAACTTGAACTGCAATTGCAAAAAAATCCGGCTGAAAAGCGCATTATTATTTCAGATGGTGTATTCAGTATGGATGGTGATTGCGCCGATGTGACAACATTGCTCAAGCTTGCTGAAGTTCATGAAACCCTGCTGCTCATTGATGATGCCCACGGCATCGGCACAGTTGGAAAAACAGCAAAAGGACTCACCGATGTGCCTGGCATAGCAGGTCATCCACGCTTGATTGAAGTCGGTACATTCGGGAAAGCATTCGGTTCCTACGGTGCGTTTATCCTTGGCACAGAAGAACTGATTGAAGGCTTGAAGCAGCGCCAGCGCACCATGATCTATTCCACCGCCCTGCCTGTTGCACTTATTGCTGCAGCCGAAACGGCACTGGCAATCGTGCAAAAAGGTGAGGAAGCAGGACGATTGCAGCACAACCTCGAATATTTCAAACAAGCCGTGACAGACCTTCCATTTATGGCATCGGACACACCTATCCAGCCGCTACTCATTGGTGAAAATACAAAAGCGCTGGATATGGCCAGCTTTCTGGCAGACAACGGCTTCTTTGTTCCGGCTATTCGACCACCGACAGTGCCAGAAGGCACAGCAAGATTGAGGTTTACCATTACTGCCGCTCACACAGAAGAGCAGATTGATGCACTGGTCCGCTGCTTGAGAAGCAAGCTGTGAAACCACTGGTATTTCTGCACGGCTGGGCACAGTCCCGCCAGATCTGGTGCAAACAGTTTGAAGCCTTTGGCGATGCCTTGTTCCTTAACCTTCCCGGTCACGGCGGCGCTGCAGACATGCCTGTCGATGCGTGGGTTGATGCCATCGTCGAGCAACTGCCTGATGAACCATGCCTGCTGATCGGCTGGTCACTCGGCGGCATGCTGGCCCTGCAGATAGCCGCAACATATCCCGAACGTGTGGCTCAGCTTGCATTGATCTCCACAACCCCTCGCTTCAGAGCCTCGCATGACTGGCCGCATGGCAGCAACGCTGAAGTGTTTGAAGGTTTCAGAGATGCGGTAGAATCCGGCACTCCGAAATCGCTGAATCGATTTTTCATGCTGATGCTACATGGCGATGAGATCAGTCGCAGCGCATACAACCAGCTGGCAAGAGAAGCGGTTGATCGTGAAAAGCGCGTCACTCAAGCCGGCCTGCAGTCTGGTCTGGAACTGCTTGAGCATCTTGATCTGCGAGAGCAGGTCAAAAAAATCTCCCAGCCGACGCTGGTCATACATGGTGAAAATGATGTCATCGTACCGGTCGAGGCAGGACAGTGGCTGGCCGGGCAACTGTCGGATCGGCAACAGCTGTTTTTTTCCGCCTGTGGTCATGCACCTTTTTTAACACAGCCGGAACAGTTTAATTCTATACTACAAACATGGTGGCAATCACAGTGAATAGTTCGCATATCCAAACCAGCCAGGTGAAACGCTCTTTCTCATCGGCATCAGACAGCTACGATGAGCATGCGGTCCTGCAACGTGAAATCGGTGATCGACTGTTGGCTCACCTCGATTTCACCAAACTGGAACCCAAACGCATTCTCGATGTCGGTTGCGGCACCGGTTACTTCACGCGCCTGCTGCGCGGCAAGTTCAAAAAATCAGATATTACAGCCTTCGATCTGTCTGAGTCCATGGTAACCACCACCCGCAAATCCCATAACAGACGCCTGCCCTGGCACGGACGCAACCTGCATGCCTCAGGCAACGCGACCTCCCTGCCGTTTAAATCCGACTCTTTCGATCTGGTCACCTCTAACCTCGCCATGCAATGGGTTCCCGATCCTGAACAGATGCTCAAAGAGATGCGCCGCGTACTGGCCCCGGGCGGACTGATTCTGTTTTCCACATTCGGTCGCCGTACCCTGATTGAACTCAGACAAGCATTGGCTGAAATCGATCAGAACAATGCAGGACATGTTCTGCCATTCCCTGATGTCATGAGCCTCGGTGATGCGGTAACCAAGCTGGCCGTTGAAACGCCGGTAACCGATGCCGACCTGTTTACACTCACCTATCCCGACACCATCAGCCTGGTGCGCGAACTCAAAGGTTTAGGTGCTTCGGCCTCTGCTATTCGCGGCCGCAAAAGTGGCCTGTATGGTCGTGCGCTGATCAAACAACTGGATGAGAACTACCGTGCCAAATATGCCGATGATGATGGCAGGGTTCGTGCCACCTTCGAAGCGCTCTATGCGCAAGCCTGGTATAAAGAGGAAGGTTTTGAACATCGAGATGGTATGATTCCCATTCGTGCCGAAGGGGACCTGACCATCCATGGCATCTAAGATTTTTATTACCGGTACCGATACCGATGCCGGTAAAACCTGGGTAACTGCATCAGCAGTCCGCTCATTGCTACAGCAAAACAGGAGTGTCCGGGCCTTGAAGCCAGTTGCATGTGGCCTTGATACAGATGGCCGCAATGAAGATATCGAAACACTGCTTCATGCTCAGGGTCTGCAGAACCCGGACGATATCTGCCTCTATCAGTTCGCCAAACCGGCAGCGCCTTCTCAGGCCGCTGCAGAAGAGGGTGGGCAGGTTGCCCCTCAACAATTAGTTCATTGGTGCGAAGAAAAATCATCCGATGTGGAAATCACCCTGATCGAAGGGGTAGGCGGCCTGATGGTGCCGATCACGGACAACTGGTTAGTCAGCGACTGGATTCAGGCCATGCCCGATGCCGAAGTCTGGCTCGTCATCGCCTGCAAACTCGGTGCTATCAACCAGACCCTGCTGACTCTGGATAAACTCAAACAGATAGGGCGCACTCCTTCGCGCATCTTTTTCAATGCTGCAGGTAACACATCTGACACATGGATCAAACCTACTCTTGAAGCAGCCCAACCATTTTTAACAACCAACTGTATAATCCAAGAAATCAGTTATGGTCAACACCCTGAAATCGACTTTGACAACTAAACATTCTCTTCGCTTACGACACCCTTCCATCCGAAAGTAAGAAGCAGAGCCAACATAGGCGCACCAGAAGCTATTTTTCCTTCAGCAAGCATCGCAAGTGCCTCCGCGCGTTTAACCCAGAAGCTGCGGATATCTTCCTGTTCATGATCGCAGCCTCCGCCTTCGCTGACAGGATTATTCTTGTCTACCAGTCCCAGGAACAGGTCGATGCGTTCAGAACATGCGCCGGGAGTGGTGTAGTAGCGCCCCAGAAAACTCGTTTCATATGGGATAAATCCGGATTCTTCCCTGGATTCACGATTCACAGTCTCTTCTGCCGTTTCTCCTTCATCAATGATGCCAGCGACGATTTCGGTCAACCATGGATTGTCGTCGCGTACGGCTGGACCAATGCGGAACTGCTCAAGCAACAACACTTCATCTTCTTTCGGGTCATAGAGCAGAATCGCAGCCGCATCACCGCGTTCCATATTTTCCCTTTTAATTGTAAGGGAACCGCCATCAAAACGCTCATGTTCGACCTGATACTGATCCATGGCGAAAAAGCCCTGATAGACTCTCTCTTTCTTCTTTACGCGGAACTCCATGCTCAGCCTCCGGATATGAACATCGTTTCTCTACCTGTCATAAACTATCATGCACCAGAAAGATCACTAAAGCCACGGAGAATAACAGCTTAGGGTGCTCTGACTTATTCAGAACTATCCGCACAGGCCATCGGCGACCAGTCAAAACCCAGCACTGCAATCACTTGATTATGTGAGCCTAATAATCTTCGGGAACTTCGTGTCCTTCCCGCTTACTCTGAACTCAGACATTGAGTATATGACCATTATCTAATAATCCCACTTTGTCAGAGTATCCTTAAATGCTACAGTAAGCCCCATGAAGATTCTGGTGGTAGAAGACGAAGAACGTGTAGCCCACTTTATTCAGAAAGGCCTGAAGGAAGAGGGGCATGCTGTAGATGTCTCATATGATGGCGAAGACGGTGAGTTTCTGGCCGAGGTGAATGATTATGATTTGATCATTCTCGATCTGATGTTGCCGAAGAAAAACGGCATCGTCGTATGCCGGGAACTACGTGCATCCGGTGTGGCAACACCTGTATTGATGCTGACCGCACGTGATTCGGTGGAAGACAAGGTGCGCGGGCTGGATGCAGGTGCTGATGATTATCTTCCCAAGCCATTTGCCTTTGAAGAGTTGCTCGCACGCGTGCGTGCACTGCTACGCCGTCAATCTGATAGTAAATCACCTATTCTTTCCATTGCCGATCTGGAGCTTGATCCGATCAGTCGCCGTGTCTCACGCAGTGGTAAGGCTATTCGTCTAACCACGAAAGAGTACGCACTGTTGGAATACCTGATGCGCAATCCCGGCAAGGTATTGTCGCGTACACTGATCGGAGAGCATGTCTGGGATATGAACTTCGACCCGGAAAGCAATGTCATTGATGTGTATGTCAGCCATTTACGGGCCAAAATCGATAAAGGCTTTGATGTCTCACTGCTGCACACGCTGCGTGGCCAGGGTTACCTTCTCAGTGATGATTCACCACCGGCCTGACGCGCATGGAATGGAAAAAATCCATGTGTGTTGTTTGTTCTATGTAAACCGGAGTCAGCCCTGACTCTTAATCCTTTCAGCATTCTCAATTCTATACGCTCTAATCTGTTCCGCACTTTTCGCGGCAGACTGGCTATGTTGTATATTGGCCTGGAGCTTTCTATTCTGCTCTTTGCTGCCGCCGTTCTCTATACGGCTCTCTCCAATCGCGTGTATTACGAAGTAGATGAACAGTTGATCAGTCAATCCAGATCTCTGGCCAATGAACTGGAAAGCTCGCCATTTTATTTCTGGTCCGGCCATCTCAGTAGTTTTGCCAATCATTATCCCGGTGCTGTTCAACTGATCGGTGCGAATGGTTTGATTCTGTTTCGTTCCGACCGATCCCTGATTGATAAAGGCGGCAATGATGTCAGTCGGGCTCTTGGGCAGTCTTTTCGATCCGGTACTCCCTCATTCGCATCAACCGAATCTCTTCTGAATAAAAATAACGTACGCGTCATTGCGTTTCCGATTCACCGGGCTGACCGGATTGTTGCGACCCTGATTCTCGGCCACGGCACAGGTGATATTCGATCGGTATTCAATCTCTTATACCTGCTCGGTGGCATTCTGGGTGTGATTTCTATCGCCATCAGTGCAGTAGCCGGTTATTACATGGCCAAACGTGCTCTCGAACCGATCCAGGAAATCACATCTACAGCACGAGGTGTAGCTGCAGGTGATCTATCCAGACGCCTGAAATCAGAATCGCAGGATAAAGAGATCCGGGTGCTTGTGCGCGTATTGAATAAAATGTTTGCCGATCTGGAAGCCAGTTTCCAGGCACAAAAGCGTTTTACAGCTGATGCATCACATGAATTGCGTCTGCCCCTCACCATTCTTAAGGGAGAAATCGAAGTCGCTCTTCGTCACCCTCGCTCTGAAGAAGAATACCATCAGATTCTGCAGCAGCAGCTTGGAACCATTGACCGCATTCAGCAAATTGTAAACGACCTGCTTACCCTGGCCCGAGCAGATGCAGGACAACTGGAGCTGGTTCAGTCGCCGATTGATCTTTCTCTGCTTCTGCAAGAGGTAGGACAGCAGCACCTGATTCTGTTCGACAGCCATAATGTGGCCTTGAACATGGATATTGAAGATGACATGGAAATCATGGGAGAGACGAGCCAGATCGAACGAACTGTTATGAACCTGCTCTCCAATGCCTTTAAACATGCCCCTGAACACTCTTCAATTCAGCTGTCGGGCAAGGTCATCGATGGCTCAGCTATTATTACCATTTCTGATGAAGGGGCTGGTATTGCAGAAGATCAGCAGGAACATCTGTTTGACCGCTTTTTCCGCGCAGATGATGCGCGCTGCCGTAAAGAGGGTGAAGGCGCAGGCCTTGGTCTGGCTATTTGCAAGCGTATTGTAGATGCGCACGGCGGAGATATCTGGGTTCAAAGTACACTGGGGGAGGGAGCCTCTTTCCTGATTCGACTTCCCCTTGCCGGTGCTGACCCGGTACTTAAAAAACGTCTGGATAATATTCTGATCGATCCCGAATTAACCGATTAAGAATACAGTTTATTGTTTTCCAGCCCAGATCACTCTGCGGCCTTCAATACTAAAACCCTCTTCAACCATGCGTTTCAATGTGGCCGGATAGATTTTGTGCTCTTCAATCTGGATACGGGCATGCAACGTATCACGCGTATCATCATCAAAAACCGGAACGATTGCCTGCGCAAGAATTGCACCGCCATCAAGCACCTCATCCACCAGATGAACTGTACAGCCTGAAACTTTCACACCATAGAGCAGTGCATCTTCAACAGCTTTTGCACCGGCAAAGGCTGGCAGAATGGATGGATGAATATTGATAATACGGCCACGGAACCGGCGTACAAAGGCTGAAGATAGAATACGCATATAACCGGCTAAGACGATCCACTGGCAACCATGTTTATCCAGCAGGTCAGCGCATTCGGCATCAAACTGTTCGCGCCCAGAATAGTCTTTTGGATTCACATGCACGACATGCTCTACACCCGCTATGCGGGCAATATTCAGCGCTTCAGCATCGCCTTTGTCAGCAATCACCAGAGATACATCCACAGGACAATCACCAGCTTTCACAGCATCAAGGATCACTTTCAGGTTCGTGCCACGGCCGGAGGCCATCACTGCAATGGATGTTGAGCTCATCTTCAAGAAAAAACTAACCGATCAATGTAACAGGTTCACCATCACGCTGATGAACAGATCCCATGCGATATGTGGTTTCACCTGCATCTTTGAGAACTTTTTCAACCTGCTCTGCTTCACTTTCTGGCAGAATCACTGCAAATCCGATACCCATATTGAAGGTGCGATAGCGTTCATCACGTTCCACATCGGCAAAACCCAGAAGATATTCAAATGCAGGTGGCACAGGCCAGCTACTGACATCAATCGTCACAGCCAGATCATCACTCAACAGGCGTTCGAAATTATCAAACATACCGCCACCGGTGATATGTGAGAAACCGTGGATATCAGCTCCGGATTTCATCAGTGCATTCACGGCGGGTACATAGAGGCGGGTAGGGGAGAGAACTCCTTCTACAGCCTTTCGACCATCGGAAAGAACATCGTTGTTCAGATCTGCTTCACCCAGTTCAAGCAGTTTACGCACCATGGAAAAACCATTGGAATGCGGGCCATTGGAAGCCACACCGATAATCACATCGCCAGCAGTTATTTTACTGCCATCAACCATTTTCGGCCTGTCCACCACACCGACACAGAAACCACCGATATCGTAATGGCCCGGCGCATACATACCCGGCATCTCTGCAGTTTCACCACCCACTAACGAACATTCGCAAGTACGACAGGCATCCGAAATACCCTCAACCACACCGGCCAGGGTTTCACCAGCCAGTTTTCCGGTCGCCAGATAATCCAGAAAAAACAGTGGTGTAGCGCCAAGGGCAGCCAGATCATTCACACACATGGCAACCGCATCAATACCGGCAACATGTGGTTTATCATATTCCTGCAATAGCAGTAACTTGGTACCCACACCATCAGTTCCGGAAACCAGAACAGGTTCTTCCATATCGGAAAAATCAGGTTTAAACAGGCCACCAAAACCACCCAGACCTGATAATACTTCCGGACGCATGGTACTGTTTACAGCTTGTTTGATTCGGCCAACAAAGGCATTGCCAGCATCGATGTCTACACCGCAATCGGCATAACTCAGGGATTGTTTATCGTTCACAACTCTTTCCTATACGTCCAGATTTTGTACTTTCAATGCGTTGTCCTGAATGAAACGGCGACGTGGTTCAACCGCATCACCCATCAGTGTAGAGAAGGTTTCATCGGCATTGACCACATCTTCCAGGGTAACCATCTTGAATACACGATTGGCCGGATCCATAGTGGTTTCCCACAACTGTTCCGGATCCATTTCTCCTAGTCCTTTATAACGCTGAATCGCCAAACCCTTACGCCCTTCAGATTCAACTGTGCTGGCAAGCTCATCAAAATGAGCGATTGCCCAGCGTTTATCTTTATCAGCCAGATACGCTCCCTCATCCACAAGGTTCTGAATCGTTGCGCACAATTTTTGTGCTTCGCTGAATTCAGCCGTGCCAATCAGGTCCTTATCCAGTCTTGAGATCATCACACGGCCGTGATCACGGCGCTGGAACTGCACCCAGAAGCTGCCATCTTCTTCATCTTCGTGGATTTTGTAGCTCAACGTTTCATCCACACGCGTTGCCTGTTTAAAAACATGATCGAGCGCTTCCATGCGCTCCTCAAGAAGTTCGCGATTGCGCATCATCTTGACTGTAGTCTTGCCACTTTCAATCAGAAACTTGAGCACCTTGGCATCAATGCGCTGTGACAACCTGTTCTGCAGCCCCTGCAGGCGATGAATACTGCGTACTGCAGTCTGCAAACGCTCTCCTGACATAGCCGTGGCTTTACTGCTACCGAAGTACTCTTTTCCGTCGGAGCCATGTTCCAACAGGAACTCAAACAGTTCATTATCATTGGCAATATAACGTGCCTTTTTACCGCGTGTGACACGGTAGAGCGGTGGCTGCGCAATATACAGATGGCCGCGTTCAATTACTTCAGGCATCTGACGATAGAAGAAAGTCAGCAACAGGGTAAGAATGTGAGCACCATCCACATCCGCATCGGTCATGATAACGATTTTATGGTAACGCAGCTTGGCAATATCAAAATCTTCCTTGCCGATACCCGTACCGAGCGCAGTGATCATGGTGCCGATCTCCTGCGAAGAGAGCATTTTGTCAAAACGGGCTTTTTCCACGTTCAGGATTTTACCTTTCAGAGGCAGAATCGCCTGCGCCTTACGGTCACGTCCCTGCTTGGCTGAACCGCCAGCAGAGTCCCCTTCCACCAGATATAGTTCTGAGAGGGCAGGGTCTTTTTCCTGACAATCGGCCAGCTTTCCGGGCAAACTCGAGATATCGAGTGCGCCTTTACGGCGGGTCAGGTCACGTGCTTTGCGTGCTGCATCACGTGCAGTCGCAGCTTCGGTAACTTTACTGACAATTCTCCTGGCCTCTTTCGGATTCTCTTCAAACCACTCGGCCAGTTTTTCATTCACCACACTTTCCACAATCGGACGCACTTCAGAAGAGACCAGTTTGTCTTTGGTCTGGGACGAGAATTTCGGATCCGGTACTTTCACAGAAAGTACGGCAGTCAGACCTTCACGACAATCTTCACCAGTCAGACTTACCTTCAGTTTCTTCGCCAGGCCATTGGCTGAGGCGTAATTATTTACAGTACGGGTCAACGCACCACGCAGTCCTGCCAGATGGGCACCGCCATCACGCTGCGGGATGTTATTGGTAAAACAGAAAATATGTTCCTGATAGGAATCGGTCCACTGCATGGAGAGCTCAACGGTCACATCATCCTTTTCTGCACACATAGCCACGCAATCACTATGCAGAGGAATTCGGGTACGATTCAGATGCTGAACGAAAGCGGAGATACCACCTTCGTATTCAAACACCACCTTATTATCCGTACGCTCGTCAATAACCTCGATATGTACGCCTGAGTTAAGGAAAGAAAGCTCACGCAGACGTGTCGAAAGAATATCGAAGGACATATTACGATGAGAGAAAATATCCAGACTCGGCAGGAAACGAACTTCAGTGCCGGTGCCCTTGGCTGTGCCAATAGCTTTTAATGGCTCTACAGGTACACCCATCTCATACTTCTGATAATAGACATGGCCATCACGACGAATGACCAGTTCCAGGGTTTCGGAAAGTGCATTCACAACCGAAATACCCACACCATGCAGACCACCGGAAACCTTGTAGGAATTACTGTCGAACTTACCACCGGCATGCAGCACGGTCATAATGACTTCTGCGGCTGAAATCTGTTCTTCCTCATGCATCGCCACCGGTATCCCACGACCATTATCGCGTACGGTTACAGAATCATCAGAGTGAATAATCACTTCAATTTTATCACAGTGACCAGCCAGCGCTTCATCGATGGAGTTATCCACCGCCTCAAACACCATATGGTGAAGACCTGTACCATCATCGGTATCACCAATATACATACCCGGGCGCTTACGCACCGCATCCAGCCCTTTCAGGACTTTAATGCTATCGGCACCATATTCTTCCGGTTGTTGAGAAGCACTCATGCAGCTTCCTCCATTACTACTATTGTTTCACCTTGCACAGATATTGGATGCTCTGCTTCTGTTAAGCCTTGTCTATCCAACATTTGAATCCTGATATCGATATCAGATGCAATTTGCACACCATCCGGCGCACTCATCAAAACCTGAGCTGGACTTCTTTCCAGCCGTTTCAGAACCTTATACTGACGACTATGATCCAGCGCCTCCAGACAATCATCCAGTAACAATACCGGAATCAGGCGGCGGTAACGGCTCCACATAGCGCACTCTGCCATCTTTATGGCAATGGCCGCCAGTTTTTGCTGCCCACGTGATCCTGCACTGCGAATTTCCCGTTGCTGAAATGCAATTTTCAGAGCATCGCAATGCGGTCCAAAGCGGAGACCTCCAGATTTCAGGTCACTCTCTCGCTTCTCTTGCAAGCGGGTTAACCAGGCTTCTTCTTCATATCCCGTGTTGATACTCAGCTCTACAGCTGTTTCTGTTAATTCCAACTCTTCGCTTAACAGAACATTCATTTCCTCAATCAAGCGCTTTCGTGCCTGAATAATAGGCAAGCCATACGCAACAATCTGGTGCTCCCATGCATCCAGTTCATCCGATGAAGCCCTGCGTCTGAGCAGGCGACTGCGTTGCATCACAGCACGAAGATAGGATGTATATTGTTGCGCACTTCCCTGATAACAGGTCATCACCAGTGCATCCAGCCAGCGCCTGCGCTCTCCAGCCACACCATCTATGATTTTTCTACCCTGAGGTGCTTCAACCAGCACCGGAAAGCTTTCACTTACATCTTTACGCCTTTGTACATCCCGCCCTTGCAGACGTACCGAGGTTTGCCCGCGTCTTCCGGCCACTGACAAGTTCATCGGACCAAAACGCTTCCAGTTACCCTGAATAAAAAAACGCTCCTGGCCACGTTTTACCAGATAAGGATCACGCGCCTGCCTGAATGAGCGACCATGTGCCATGAGGTAGACCGCTTCCAGAAGACTGGTTTTTCCACTTCCATTGGCACCGAGAATAAGATTCAATCCGGAAGAACAAGACCAGAATATTTCATCATGGCAACGCAGCTGTTTCACCTTCACTTCCTGAATAGAAAGCGGGGTTGATGATAACATCGCTGCCTGATGATCTGACACCGGCTGTTTAGATCCGCATCGGCATAATCACATAGCGAGAGCCGCTATTATCATCGCCACAAACAAGCACAGGTGAAAGTTCATCTTTTAATTCAAGACGCACTGAAGCAGAACGGATCGCCCCCAATGTATCCCGCAGATAACGGCCATTAAAACCAATCGCAACGTCCTGACCCGAATAATCGGCAGCAATATGCTCTTCAGCCTCTTCCTGCTCCGTATTATGCGCAGAAATATCAAGCCCCTGATCAGAGAAATTCAAACGAACATCGTGCGTAAATTCGTTCGCAACAATCATGCTGCGGCGCAAAACCTGATCAAATTCACCTCTGGCCATCACAGCTTTTGCTGGGTTACCGCTAGGAATCACATCCTGATAAACCGGAAAACGTGCATCAATCAATTTGGATGTAAGAATATTGGAGCCTGCTACCAAACGAACCTGGCGATCACCCAATGAGAGTTCAATCTGATCCGGGCATTCATCACAAAGTTTACGCATCTCCATAATCGCTTTGCGCGGGACAATGCATTTACCTGCCTGCACTGATTGTTCAAGATGAACCTCTGACAAAGCCAGTCTGTGACCATCTGTTGTTACCAGCCGGAGCATCTGCTGATCATCGACTTCAATCAATGTACCTGTCAGATATTTTCGAGTCTCATCACTGGACATGGCAAAGCTGGTTGCCGCCACCATATCGGAAAGCATGGTTCCGGTCAGAGTAATCGTAGCCTGAACCTCATCCTCATTCATTGAAGGGTATTCATCTGCTGTAAGTGTAGAGAGACGAAAACGTGAGCGACCACTACGAATAGCAATAAAAGCATCACCTGTTTCCAGACTGACATCCTGCTCAGGATCCAGTTCTTTGATAATATCAAAAAGTTTACGTGCAGAAACAGTGACTGAACCTGAAGATTGAATCTGAGCTTCGGCCTGACTACGAATACCTACTTCCAGATCTGTTGCTGTAATATGAAGCATATTTCCATCTGCCTGAAGAAGAACATTGGCCAGAATAGGAATGGTATGACGTTTCTCTACAATGCTCTGGCAACGTTGAACAGCTTGTAATAAAGCTGCTCTGGACAATGTTATGTTCATACCTACTCCCTAATCCCTTTTAATTCCATAAATCTATTCATCATCATAGGTGTTGTGGATAGTGTGGAGAAGCACTGTTTGATCAGCAATCCATTCATTTTCCGGTCACCTGATAGTGTGAGTTAAACTCGAACACCATGTGAATAGTATGTGAATAACTAAGTATGTTGAGCCGGAGCTTATCGTTCAACGACTTTATACTCAACTTATCCACAGGCTGTCAGGGTATAGACTCACACCTTTTCAGCCCAAAAAAACTTTTTCCAACTACTGCTTTAAAAGAGCTAAAATTCGGCTCATTTCATCATCAAAATCATCAGACTCTTTTCGCATAGCTTCAATCTTTCTAACCGCGTAAAGAATTGTTGTATGATCCTTGCCTCCAAAATGACTGCCAATCTCCGGCAGTGACATCGTTGTCAGGTCTTTACATGCATACATCGCGATCTGGCGCGGGAAGGCCACTGTACGTGTCCGTTTACTTGAAGACATCTCTCGTACATTGATATTGTAATAAGAGGCCACCTTTTTCTGGATATCTTCGACAGAGATAGCGCGTACCTCTTCGTGCAACAGGTCACGCAGTACATGTCTGGCAAAATCAATATTAATCGTTCGTCCGGTCAGAGTTGCATGTGCCGTGAGGCGAGTCAGCGCACCCTCAAGTTCACGCACGTTATTGGTGATACGGGATGCCAGCATGTGAGCTACATCTTTATCCAGATGTACGCCCGCCAGTTCCGCCTTGCTGGATAAAATCGCCAGGCGTGTTTCAAGATCAGGTGGCTGAATATCTGCGACCAAGCCCCAGTTAAAGCGAGAGCGAAGTCGTTCCATGAGATTTGTCAGCTCTCTCGGGCTACGGTCCGAGGTGAGAATAATCTGCTTTTTGATCTCATGCAGTGCATTGAATGTGTGGAAGAACTCTTCCTGGGTCCGGTCTTTACCGGCGATAAACTGAATATCATCGATAATCAGCACATCAACCTGGCGATACTGATTACGGAATGCATCAGTGGAGCCATTTCGGATGGCCTGAATCAATTCATTGGTGAATCGTTCTCCGGTTCGATAGGCAATGCGACTATGATCTTTTTTTATCAGCTCGTTTGCTACTGCATTGATCAGGTGTGTTTTACCCAAGCCCACACCACCATAAAGATAGAGCGGGTTATAGATTTCACCGGGCTTATCGGCAACCGCACGGCTTGCTGCGTGACAAAACTCATTGCCGGAACCAACTACAAAATTTTCAAATGTAAATCGTGGATCAATGAAACCATCGACGCTGGAAGATGATGACGATGATTTTGCAGTCGCATCCTTTTTTTCTTCACGCATAGACAATGTCGGGTCAATTTCATAATGAACCTGCGTATCATCGCCAAGTAATGCATGGCTTAACTCATTCAGGCGCCCACCATAATGCGTTTTAAGTCCATCGAGAAAGAATCGGCTTGGCACTTTAATGGTAAGAATTTGATCGTCAAAATGTGCTGCGAGTGGACGAATCCAGGCATCAAATCGCGATGCTGGTACCTCATCCATTAATTTTTCCGCAATCATATTCCAGTGCGACTGATCAACTGTGTCTGTCATTGCCTGAATAGTACATGCTTATGGACCTTCATCCAGCATGATTACACACACACATCATTCCTTGACACTCATCATGGGGTATTTATCATGCGCGACCCTTTTTTAACAACTGCTTTTTATGAGTCAGGAGATATACAATGAGCTTTACATATAAGCCTAGCCGAATCCGCCGCGCCCGCCGTCATGGTTTCCGCGCCCGTATGGCAACCCGTTCAGGCCGCGCGGTAATTAATCGCCGTCGTGCAAAAGGCCGCGCTCGTCTTTCAGCTTAATTGATCTGAATCAGCGTTTTCCTAAAACATTACGACTGCGCTCCAAAGCTGATTTTTCTGCCATGCGAAAAGGCAGAAGGATTAACTTTGGAGCTTTTCGTTTGGTTTATCGATTAAATCAGCAGGGGAATTCACGTTTAGGTTTGGCTATTTCCCGAAAATATGGCAATGCCGTAGCGCGAAATCGCTTGAAAAGGCAATTGCGGGAAGTCTTTCGAAAGAGCCAACTCACTGCTGATATTGACGTTTTAGTCATTCCTTGCGTGAGTGCTTCCAAAATGAAAAACCCCGCACATGACTTTTCTGAAGCTTTAGCCAGTATTCAGCTGCAAATGTAATAACAACACAGGTTCAGTCATGCGCAAACTGGTTCTCATACTTGTCCGATTCTATCAACTCTGTATTTCACCAGTGATGCCTGCGCATTGCATTCATACACCGACCTGTTCGCAGTATGCCATAGAAGCAGTAGAGAGCCATGGTGTTTTGCGCGGTGTTTGGCTTGCTGTAAAACGTCTGTTACGTTGCCACCCGTTTTCAAAAGGTGGATATGACCCGGTGCCTGAAGTGGCTCACCATAAGTGTCTTAATAGTTTGAGGGAGAAATAACATGGATCAACGGAATATGATTCTGGCCTTCGCATTGTCGATGGTGGTACTGCTGGGCTGGGGCGCAATGTTTCCGGAGCAGCCAGCAAAACCGGTGGCCGAGCAGGCAGCCTCTGTTGCTACGGGAGATTTAACACCTCCAGCTTCTGATATTTCGGTGCCGACAACTGATGTTCCAGCTGTTGATGTGGCCACTGCTCCGGTTGTTGCAGAAACGTCTGTTGCGAAACCAGTCAGCAACACAGCTGCGGCCATTAACCCGAAGAACTTTAATATCAGCAATGATATGATGACACTGACCATCAATGATCAGGGTTGGTTTACACGAGCATCACTAACAAATTATAAAGAATCGCTGGATGCTGATGCAAAACATGTTGCCACTTTGAATATGGGAGATGGACATTCGGTGTATGCCAATGCCGGTGTACTGGGCAGACGAATTGATACGCCATTTACTTCGATCGAGAAGAGTGCAAGCAGCATACTGTTACAGGCAACCCTGGATGATGGACGCTTATGGAAGCGTCAGGTCAGCTTAAGCGATGGTTCTTATGTGATTGATATCAAAGACAGGATCATCGATGGCTCAGGCATGAAGATGTATCGACAGGTTGTTGAGCGCCATCCGGATCGTGAAGCCAGTACTTTTTATGAGCACAGTGGACCAACTGCACTGCTTAATGGTAAACTGGTTGAACCGAATTACGATGATCTGGATGAGAAAGGCGCTGAACGAATGGCCTCTATCGGTGGCTGGACTGCGATTATGAATCGCTACTTCATCGCCGCCTTGATCACCAATCCTGAACAGGACTACCCATATTATTTTAAAGGTGACGGTCGTTCATATCAGGCTGGTTTAATCGATGACGGAACCGTTGAAGGTAAAGATGCTGTTTTTACCGCCAAAATGTTTGTTGGACCCAAATCGATACCGGTACTGGAAGATGCCGGGTCCGAGCTTGAACGTTCGGTTGATTTTGGCTGGTTTGCACCAATTTCACAGCCTATGCACAGCTTCCTGGGCTGGCTCTATCAGTATCTGGGTAATTATGGCTGGTGTATCATCGTATTGGTGATCTGCATTAAGATTCTGTTTTTCTATCCAACCCAGAAATCTTATGAATCTATGGCTTCCATGCGCAAGCTGCAGCCCGAGATGACTCGACTCAAGGAGCAGTACGGTGATGACCGACAGGCCATGGGTCAGGAAGTCATGAAATTATACAAAAAACACAAGGTAAATCCGCTTGGTGGTTGTCTTCCGATCATTATCCAGATCCCTGTGTTTTTCGCCCTGTATAAAGTTCTTCTGATGTCAATTGAGATGCGCCAGGCTCCTTTTATCGGCTGGATTGAAGATATGTCACTTCAGGATCCGTATTTTGTTCTGCCTGTGCTGATGGGTATTTCAATGTTTATTCAGCAGCGTCTGAACCCTCAGCCGCCTGATCCGGTTCAGGCCAAGGTAATGCAGTTTCTCCCATTTCTGTTTACGGCGCTGTTCCTGTTCTTCCCTGCGGGTCTCGTATTGTACTGGGTTGTGAACAATGTACTCTCAATTATTCAGCAGCGTCTGGTAATGAAGAGGATGAACGTCGATTAATTTCTCAGATCAAACAACAATTGCGGCCATAGCCACACCGGCAGGCCGTGGTGGTGTGGGGGTCATTCGTATTTCAGGCCCACGTGCTTTACGTGTGCTTGAGGGCATTTCTGCAAGTAACAGAGAGATGCAGCCCAGAGTGGCTCAGCTATCATCCTGGCTGGATGAGGCAGGTGACCTGCTTGATCAGGGGCTTAGCCTCTATTTTCCCGGCCCCAACTCCTATACAGGAGAAGATGTGGTTGAACTGCAAGGCCATGGTGGTCCTGTATTACTACGCGCTTTGTTAGACAGGGTTTTTCAATTGGGTTGCAGGGCTGCAGAGCCGGGCGAGTTTACACGCCGGGCAGTAGAGAATGGCAAGATCGATCTGTCTCAGGCAGAAGCTGTTGCAGCCTGTATCGATGCGGCCACCGTGCGTGCCGGAAAACAGGCTCAGCGGCAGTTACAGGGCGCTTTTGGACAGTATATCGATGAGCTGATGCATACACTGACAAGCCTGGTGGCCCATGTCGAAGCAAGCCTCGATTTCCCCGAAGAAGAAATTCCTGCTCTTTTTTTTGATCAACTTGCCAGTCGCATGCAGAACGAAGTGATTCAACCTGTTGATAATCTACTTGCCACCGCACAGTTGGGTGAGCGACTGTTTGATGGTGCAACCGTGGCTATTGTTGGTGCGCCGAATGTCGGTAAATCCAGTCTTCTTAATATGTTGTCAGGGCGGGATCGGGCTATTGTCAGTGATATTCCGGGTACAACACGTGATGTGCTGGAAATTGATTTTGAAGTCCACGGGATTCCTGTTCGTCTGGTTGATACTGCAGGATTACGACAAAGTGATGATGTGATTGAACAGGAAGGTGTGCGTCGGGCCCATCAGGCGGCACACCAGGCTGATGTAACTATATTTATGGCTGATGCCAGCAGGTCTGACACCTGGACGCCTTCAGTGCATGCTGATGTGTCTCTGATGAACAAGATTGATTTAGAGCATGGTGATATTCCTGAGCACTTTTTATCACTTTGTGCCAAAACCGGACAAGGCCTTGAGTTGCTCAGAGACAGGCTGGCCAGTCAGCTGGGGGATATCAATCTGGCTGATGAGGGGCTACTCGTCACACGTGAAAGGCACAGGGTTATTCTGCTGGATGCAAACAATCATCTGAAGGCGGGTCTGCTCAGTCTGGGTGATGAAGATAAGCTTGAATTAACGGCAATGGAGTGGCGACGTGCCTGGGCGCTGCTGGGTAGTATTCTGGGTATCGGTGATGTTGAGCATATTCTTGACCATGTCTTCTCTGAATTTTGTATAGGAAAATAGGCCTGAAACAGTAATTCTGGTTTTCTCCTTGAAAATAGGGGGTGTTTTGCGGCATAATGGCCAACCTTTTGAAGATGCAAATGAGAGGGAATGAGGGGATTGATGTTGCGCTTGTCGCCTAAACCCTTGTTTTAAAAGAGTTTATTGGGAGATAGCATGTCAGCAAAACATCCAGTGATTTCCGTAACGGGTTCCTCCGGGGCCGGTACCAGTACTGCAAAGGTAGCACTCGAACATATTTTCAGGCGTGAAAACGTAACACCTGCAATTGTAGAAGGTGACTGTTTCCATCGCTTTGATCGATATGAATTTCGTGAAAAGTCCAAAGAGTTCGCAGCTGCCGGCAAGCGCCTCAGCCACTTTTCAGATGAAGCGAACCTGTTCGATAATATCGCAGATCTTTTTAAATCTTATGGTGAAGCAGGTATGGGCAAGGCTCGTACTTATATTCACGATGATGAAGAGGCAAAAATTTATGGTGTAGAGCCAGGGCGTTTTACTGAATGGCGTGATGTTGGTGAAGGTTCAGACCTTCTGTTTTACGAAGGCCTGCATGGCGGCGTGGAAGAGGTTCTGCCGTACACTGATCTGTTGCTTGGCATTGTTCCTGTAGTGAATCTGGAGTGGATTCAGAAAATCCACCGTGATACTGCCATGCGTGGTTATTCACCAGAAGCTGTGGTTGAGAATATTCTATCACGTATGCATGACTATATTCACTTTATTACCCCGCAGTTCACTAATACTGACATTAACTTCCAGCGTGTACCGCTTGTTGATACATCCAACCCGTTTATTGCGCGTGACGTTCCAACTCCAGATGAGAGTGTGGTTGTTATTCGTATTCGCAAGCCTGAGAAATGGGGTATCGACTTCCCATGGTTAACTTCCATGTTGTCTGGTTCGTTTATGTCTCGTCGTAACACTCTTGTGGTGCCTGCAGGCAAAATGATGTTTGCGATGGAGTTGATCCTTTCACCAATTATCCATGATATGATGGAAAAAAGTCGTAAGGGCTAATTGTACGTTTTCCGAAAAGGGGAGGCCATAGGCCTCCCCTTTTTTTATTGCGCTGAATAAATTTCGGCTTACGCTTCCCAATCCTGATATTGGTGACTGGCATTAGAGAGGTTTCACGTGAAACATCCAGATGAAATTGATGTGCTTGTGATTGGAGCCGGACATGCTGGTTGTGAGGCTGCGTGGGCTGCAGCCAGCCGCGGAGCTCGGGTCAGGTTTATTTCCCAGAATTTGGATACGATTGCAAAAATGTCATGTAACCCGGCCATCGGTGGCATCGGGAAGGGGCACCTAGTGCATGAAGTCGATGCTCTCGGTGGTCTTATGGGAATTGCAGCTGATCGATCTGCGTTGCAATACCGGGTGCTTAATCGGCGAAAAGGCCCAGCTGTTCAGGCAACGCGAGCACAATGCGACAGGATCATCTACCACATGGTGATGCGACAGCTGCTCGATTCTCACCAAAATATCAGCTTGCATCAGGGAACGATTTCAGAACTGTTGTTTGAAGGTGACAAAGTTTGCGGAGCTGTTGATGAGTTTGGTGTTCAGCATCATGCAAGGGCAGTAGTGCTGACTACCGGCACATTTTTAGGTGGGCTGATACATGTTGGAGAAAAGACGATCCCGGCTGGCAGATCCGGAGATGCCCCGGTGTATGGCTTAACAGATGAATTGTATCGCCGTGATTTTAATCTGGGGCGACTAAAAACGGGTACTCCTCCAAGGCTGGATAAGAAAACCATTGCCTGGGACAGTCTGCAGATGCAGCCGGGTGAGAAAGATGTGCTTCCTTTTTCTGCGCAGCATCAGCAAGTGACGCAAGACCAGATCCCTTGCGCTATTACGCGCACGAATGAACAGGCTCATGATATTATTCGTGATAATCTGGCCAGATCTCCCATGTACTCGGGTCAGATTGACAGTAAGGGGCCTCGTTACTGCCCAAGCATTGAAGATAAGGTGGTTCGTTTCGCAGAAAAAAATAGCCATCAAATTTTCCTTGAGCCGGAAGGGCGAGACCACGATGAAGTGTACCCTAATGGTATATCGACATCGTTACCGATTGATGTGCAGTGGGCTTTTATTCGCGCAATCCCCGGTTTAGAAGGGGCAAATATTATCCGACCTGGTTATGCGATTGAATATGATTACGTCGATCCAACCGAGCTAAAGTCCAGTCTTGAGTGCAAGAAAGTTGCTGGTCTGTTTCATGCAGGTCAAATCAATGGAACAACTGGTTATGAAGAGGCGGCTGCTCAAGGTCTGCTGGCAGGTATTAATGCGGCGGCTCATGCCATGGATGTAGAATCATGGGTTCCCGACCGTTCAGAAGCGTATCTGGGTGTCATGGCTGATGACCTGGTGAGCAAGGGGGTGACAGAACCGTACCGTATGTTTACTTCAAGGGCTGAGTTTCGTCTGCAGTTAAGGGAAGATAATGCCGATTTACGCTTAGGTGATGCCGCAATTCACTTGGGTTTATATAATGAAAAGCGCAGGCACTCTTTTGAATTACGGCGTGAAAAGTTGGCAACAGGACTGCTTAACTGCCAGGAAACAGTCATTGGTACCGGAAGATCCTGGAGGGAACGTCTTGATGCTTTAGGTCTGCCTCTGCCTTCACAGTCGATGAGCATTGTTTCCTATGCCCACCGTAGCGATGTTGAGGCAAGGGATGCATTGAAGCTTCTGGATGGGGTTGAGGCCTTTGGTGTGCGTGATTTTAAAAGTCTGCTGGCTCTTGTGCACTACGATGGTTATCTGGATAAGCAGCAGCAGGAAGTGGACCGATTCAAGCGGCTGGAAAGCCAGATAATCCCTGATTCGTTTGATTATGCTGCTGTGAAGGGGTTGAGCATAGAATGTTGTCAGAAATTAACGTGTGCAAAGCCACGAACGCTTGGCCATGCATCTCGAATCTCAGGTATTACACCTGCAGCTATTACAAGTTTGACGTTGTATTTAAGGAAACCTGAGTGATGTCTTCAGAAGCCTATGTCCAGGAGGTCATGAAATTCAGGAGGGCATTGAATCTGACTTCAATTTCTGATGCCCGATTGTTTCATGATCGTTTTATTCGTCCTTCAGAGGCATTAGCAGAGTGGATTCCGGATTCGGGACGAATGCTGGATATTGGCAGCGGCATGGGGGTTCCTGGTATCCCTTTACTGATTGCTAAACCGGGGCTGGTCGGGGTGTTGGTGGAGCGGCGTAAGAAACGGGCAGAGTTTATCAGGCACGTGGTCAGAAAATTGGGCCTGACAGCTGAAGTCTATGATGCGGATATTAATGATTTGCCATGTCTGAATATTGATGTTTGTGTTGCCCGTGCTGTTACAGATGAGGGGGTTTTGTTACAGATGTGTACTCCTCATGCTAATGAGGGGGCTATAGCTGTGTTGCCAGTTCCACTTTCCCATGCCCCCGTGCAAGTGAATGGATGGGAAATGGTTTCCGAGCATTCTATTGCTATTAATGGTGATCAGAACGATATTCAGCGTATACGTTGTTACAGGTATAGTTGAATAGTTGTGGGGGAGGGTTTCACGTGAAACATCAAGGATTTGGTCCGGTTACTGCTGTGGCCAATCAGAAGGGCGGTGTTGGAAAGACAACAACAAGCATAAACCTTGCAGCCTCACTTGCTGCTCTGGATCAGCGTGTTCTGTTGATTGATCTTGATCCGCAAGGAAATTCAACATCTGGTCTTGGTGTGGATCAGAAGCAGGTTGAATCAGGCACTTATGATGTGTTGATGGGTGAGGTGCTTCTGGCTGATGCACTGATTACGACTGATTGTGATCGACTGTTCCTTTTGCCTGCCACTATGGATCTGGCAGGTGCCGAAGTTGAACTGGTTAATGAGCAGGGGCGAGAACAGCGCATGCAAAATGCTTTCGCAGGGTTTCAGGGCGAACCATTTGATCACGTTATCATTGATTGTCCACCGGCTTTAAGTTTGCTGACAGTCAATGCGCTAACAGCATCAGACTTTGTGATGGTGACATTGCAGACAGAGTTCTATGCCATGGAAGGTTTGACTCAATTGATGGATAGTATTCGTCGCATTCGCAGTGGTTTAAACCCGGACCTTAATATGGAGGGGATCTTACTTACCATGGTGGACCGTAGAAATAATCTTTCGGTACAAGTGGAGCAGGATGTGCGTGCATATTTTGGTTCGCAGGTATACGAGAATACCATACCACGCAATGTCAGGTTGTCAGAAGCCCCAAGTTTTGGTGTGCCGGTGATGTATCATGATGTGAAATCCAAGGGTGCCCAGGCTTACCTGGCTGTGGCGCAGGAATTGATGCATCGCAGAAGTATTTAGGGAGAAGGGATATGGCAGTAGTAAAAAATAGAGGTCTGGGACGCGGGTTGAGTGCTCTACTGGCTGATACGCCTACGCCAGAAGTCATGAGGCAGGCATCTCAGATTCCAATTTCCAGAATTCAACCCAATAAATACCAGCCACGTACGCATTTCTCTGATCTCGAGCTGGAGTCTCTGACAGAGTCGATTCGTAAGGATGGGGTATTAATGCCCATCTTATTGCGACCACAAGGCGATGGTTATGAATTGATTGCTGGAGAGCGACGCTGGCGTGCATCTCAGGCTGCAGGTTTGCAAGAGATTCCGGCAGTAGTTCGGGATGTCGACGATTTACAGGCATTGGAACTGGCTATTATTGAAAATGAACAACGGGATGACCTGACTGCGATTGAATCAGCACGCGCATATCGTCGCTTGATAGATGAATTCGGTTGTACTCAGCAGCAGGTGGCAGAGAAGATAGGTGTATCTCGTGTGCAAGTCAGTAATCTTATTCGACTGCTTCAGCTTTCACCTGCAATCAAAGAAATGATTGAAAAACGGGAACTTAGCATGGGTCAGGCGCGCCCGCTTGTTGGCTTGCCATCGCATGTTGGGGAACGACTTGCCAGGCTCTGTATTGCACAAGCTTTGAGTGCCCGGCAGATGGAACGTGAAGCAAAGAAAGCAGCCAAAGAACCTGCCAGCAGAGTGAAGGCGGAGCCGGATGCGGATGTTCTGGCCTTGCAGGATGAGCTGACTAGAAAACTGGGCCTGCCTGTCGAAGTTATTTGTAAAAAGAATGGTTCGGGCGAATTAAAGATTGCTTATACACGTCCTGCAGAGCTGGATGCTGTGCTGAGTCGACTTAGGTCTTAAAAGTACTTTATAATCAACACTTTATGTGTGAATGGGATAAGCTGTGCGGGTAGGTTTAGACAATTTTCGAGCGGTAAATTGGCACCATGAGTCTGGAGGGGTGCAGTGGATTGAACAGCGTCTGTTACCTCACTGTTTTGAGCAGGTAGTCAGCATTGATCCTGAAAATGTTGCCATGGCTATTGAAACGATGCAGGTGCGCGGAGCTCCAAGCATTGGTGCAACGGCGGCCTATGGTCTGGCTTTGGCATGGACAAAGGATAAGGGACGTTTTTTTGATTTCTGGCTGGCGAGGTTTCGTTCAACGCGCCCAACGGCAGTGAATCTTTTCCATGCCTGCAATGCTATGCAAACATGTGCTGAATCGAATCCAACTGCGCAGCAGATCATTGAATATGCAGATGCGTATGCAGATGCTGAAGTAAGCGCCAATAAACGTATTGGCAAAACGATGGCGGAGTTTCTGGCTGTTGGGGAGAGGCGCATTCTCACGCATTGTAATGCCGGTTGGCTGGCCGCCGTTGATTGGGGTACGGCCACATCAGGCATTTATCACCTGGCTCATGCCGGAGAAAAGCCTTTTATCTGGGTGGATGAAACCCGCCCGCGCCTGCAGGGCGCACGTTTGACGGCCTGGGAGTTGAATCAGGAGGGTATTGATTGTCGAATTCAGGCAGATGGCGCTGCAGCATGGATGATGGCACAGGGTAAAGTGGATGCCATTGTTGTTGGGGCAGACCGCATTGCTGCCAATGGTGATGTGGCGAATAAAATAGGTACCTATGGCCTTTCACTGGCAGCTAAAGAGCATGCTGTTCCGATGTATGTGGCGGCACCGGCTTCAACGTTTGATGCGAACTGCTCAACTGGATTGGATATACCGATTGAAGAACGGGGCGGTCAGGAAGTGTTGCGGATGGATGGCGTGGATATTGCCGGCAAGTTTCAGGATGTAAGCATTGCTGCGCCAGAAGTGTCTGCAAATAACCCTGCATTTGACGTGACGCCATTTACAAATATCACTGCGATCATCAATGAATCAGGAGTCTGGAACCCGTAATTTCAGTATTTTCCAATCCGTAAATGAGTCTGAAAGCTGATCGCATGGTTTATAGTTCATGCTGCCTCGTTGTTCTGCCCAAAGATTGTTTTGAACAAGGTTTTGCGAGCGTTTCGTAAATGCTTCCATG
>NZ_BDFD01000020.1 GCF_001895085.1 Mariprofundus micogutta
GTTCCTGACAGAAAGACTGAAATATCGGCAACTGTTTTGATCTTCCTTTCGTCCATCTGGATAAGCATCCCCATATGATGGACAGGACAACTACGTTTTCAGACTCATTTCATATTGGAAAAGACTGTAAATTGACATTCGAACTCAAACCAGCTATGAGTTAGCTATAAAGATAGTTCTTCTTGAGCTGCGCCCATCCCCTCCCTATTGTGGGTGTAGCTGCGCCCCGACCAGTTCTGCTGGGCGGGGCGTTCGGTTATACCCGGATTCGACAAAGCATTAGCCCCACAAGCCCTACAGTTGACTAACTTCCCCAAGATCAAGACGATGCCGCCTCATAACACACGATTAACGAGGCCCCCATGGTAGCTGAATCCGATATTCTTAATGCACTTTCTGTCATCATCGATCCTGATTTCAAAAAGGATATTGTGTCACTGGGTTTTGTAAAAAATGTCGTTATTGATGGTAGCAGCGTGGCATTCACGATTGAGCTGACTACACCTGCCTGTCCGGTCAAAGAAGAATTCCGCCAGGCTGCAGATGCAGCTGTATCAGCACTTCCAGGCGTCGAAGCTGTTGATATTACCATGAGCTCAAAAGTCACCGCCTCGCAGGGCAAACAGGCTATTCCGGGTGTGGCCAATATTATCGCCATAGCATCAGGTAAAGGTGGCGTTGGAAAATCAACGACTGCGGTCAATCTCGCCGTCGCCATGGCCCAGACCGGTGCACGTGTAGGCCTGCTCGATGCCGATATTTATGGCCCATCAATTCCGCGCATGATGGGGCTTGCCGGTTATAAACCGGAGATTGATCATCAGGCCAAGAGGATTTGCCCACTCGAAAATTATGGTGTGAAAACCATCTCTATCGGTTACCTGGTAGATGATGATCAAGCCATGATCTGGAGAGGGCCGATGGTGGCCAGCGCACTCGGGCAACTACTTACCGACGTAAATTGGGGTGATCTGGATTACCTGTTTATTGATATGCCACCGGGTACGGGTGATGCACAACTGACACTAACTCAGAAGGTGCCGGTCACCGGTGCAGTGATGGTGACAACACCACAGGACATTGCCCTGCTCGATTGCCGCAAAGGCATCGATATGTTCAAGAAATCCAGTGTACATACGCTGGGCATCGTAGAGAACATGAGTCAATTCATCTGCCCGCATTGCGGTGAATCCAGCTCTATTTTTGCTGAAGGTGGAGCAGAACGCCTCAGCCAGGAATACAAGACTGAAGTACTGGCTCATATCCCACTTGATATCTCTATCCGTGAAAAGGCTGATGAAGGCATACCGATTGTCGCAGCGGCTCCGGATTCAAAGCAAGCCAAAGGTTATCAGGCTCTGGCTGGAGAAGTCGCGCGCAAAATCAGCATTCAGAACAGTCGCAAAATTGATATTCCAATTATAGTTCAGGGCTAAACTGACGGTGCGCAACCCGCACTATTCAACATGCAACAATTCATGCAGGGCGGTCTTCAGGCCCGCCTTCCCGATCAGATGCCCTGGTTTTCCACTCACCCTTCTTGCGTGATGCTTTTTCTGTGAAAAACAACGTAGCGCCAATGAGCAAAACACCAACTGAGAAGGTCAACAGATCTTTGATGCCATCTATGTCCATACCGATGGCCATCTCAAAAAACTTTACGATCAGAACCATCATAATTACTTTACCCAAACGTGATTTTAGATCATCGAGACTATTAACTGACAACATATGTTCAGCAGATTCATCATTATTTTCATAGGCATGATCAATTTTACTGATATAAAGCTCATACATTCCCAAACCAAATATCATCAGCACAATGGCCAGCAGGAAAATATCAATCACCTTCACAACCATACCTACTGCTTCAGCGCGCATAACACCCCTAGCCATAGCGCTGTCTAGCTCATAATAATCTAACAACAGTTGCACCGCATAAAAAGTATCAACAGCAGAAATATAAAACATGACCAGCGCAGCTAGAATGCTGCATACCACTGCAAGCAGGACCGCCCAACGAGTTTTCCACAAAGCACGCTCGAAACCTTGTCCAATTACCGATTTATCTTGCATATTCCCTCTCAAACTCTAGCAAGCACTTTTGGAAAGTGCGCCAGTTACTTATGAATTTCCATTCAGCAAAACTCAATGCTTCACGAACGTCTTTTTACCCCGCTTCGTGTCGCCATCTCAGTAAATATTAATGCCCCAGCACTCATCAACACACCGCCAGCAAACATAAGTAAGCTCATCGTATCATCAACTTCCATGCCTATGGCCATTTCGAAAAACTTTACGATCAATATCATCATAATCACCTTGCCAAGGCGGGATTTCAAATCATCCAGACTGGAGATTGAAAGCAGATGATCAGAAGCCTCATCACCATCTTCATAAGCATGGTCAATTTTACTGATGTAGAGTTCATAGAGACCTAGGCCAAAAATCATCAACACAACTGCCAGCAGAAAAATGTCAATAATTTCAACAACCTGAGCGACGGCTTCTGCTCTAACTTCTCCCCGTTCGACATGGTCCAGCACACCAGCATAAGAAACTAGATGTTCTATCGTATAAAATGTATCAACTGCAGCAATGTAAAACATAAGCAAAGATGCAATAATACTACTGATAACCGCCACCAGAACAGACCAGCGGGTTTGCCACAAGCTATTTTCAAACACTGCCTCAAGAACTGAACGATCTTCAGATTTTTTCACGGTTTTATTCCTCCAATATCAGGGAAAGCAGGTTCAAACTGGGTATCAACCTTTATCAAAAGGCCTACAGCCAAACTACCTTTTAGACTAAATAATGTTATAGATATTTCCTGCCTAACCACGAATACAAATATCTTATCGGAGAAAGCAAGAGCAACTTGAGTGCCATAAATGCTTGATTTGCCACAAACCTAACCATTCATAAATTAAGGTTACTTTCTTGGTTCGCGTATTCATATCGATTGTTTGCCCTTTTATGCATAAGCACTAGGTTTCCGCTCCCGATATATGGAGGATATTCATGAATATACCCGCAAACAAAAAGAAAGTTTCCATCGTCTGCTTCTCCGGCGATTTCGATAAAATCATCGCCGCATTTACCATTGCTACGGGTGCTGCCGCCACTAATCGTGAAGTGACCATGTTTTTCACATTCTGGGGTCTGAATGCCCTGAAGAAAAACAAAGGGCGTGCCGCCACGGGCAATAGCATCATGGCCAAGGCATTCAATTTCCTCATGGGCGGGCTGAATAACCTGCCACTTTCTCGCCTGAACTTTTTTGGCATTAGCCCCAAACTTATGGGCGGCATGATGAAAAAGCACAATGTCGCCTCGCTTCCCGAACTGGTTGAAGCAGCACATGCGCTGGGTATTCGCATTGTCGCCTGTGAAATGGCCATGCACATACTGGAAGTTAGCAAAAGCGACATGATTGAAGAGGTGCAGGATGTGGCAGGTGTCGCAACGTTCCTCAATGAGTCTGAAGACGCACACATCATCTTTATTTAATCAAGGACGACTGATATGAAACATTTTCTCGATATTACACGCGAAACCTGCCCGATGACCTTTGTAAAGGTGAAGTTAAAACTGGCACAGATCAATGAAGGTGAACTGCTCGAAGTACTCCTGAATGAAGGGGAACCTCTGCAAAATGTGCCTCGTTCTTGTGAAGAGCAGGGTTTTAAAGTGATATCCAATGAACCAACTGATGAAGCCGGCAAACACATGCTGGTGATTGAGAAGTGACTGATCGCGCATTCTGGGAAGCCAAGTACGAGAACAAGGAAACCGGCTGGGACCGTGGTGGTTTCAGCCCGGCCCTTTCAACATGGTTGGAAACGCTAGAGCCTTGCCGCATTCTGGTGCCAGGCTGTGGGCGTGGCCATGAAGTCATTGAACTTGCTCGTCGCGGTTTTGATGTCGTTGCGGTTGATGTCGCAACACCGGCAATCAATCACATGCAAGCCATGCTGGAAAAAGAAAAACTCAGTGCCACACTCATTCACGCTGATCTATTTGAGCTTGAACTGGAACCGTTTGATGCCATCTATGAGCAAACATGCCTCTGTGCTCTGCAACCCACACAATGGGAAAAGTACGAGCAATGGTTACATACTCAGCTGAAACCCGGTGGTCAGCTGTTGGCCCTGTTCATGCAGACAGGTGCCGAAGGCGGCCCGCCATTCCACTGTGATTTATCAACCATGAAACCGCTATTCGATGTTTCCCGCTGGCAGTGGCCGGACAATAATGAGACAGTGGTTCACCCATCAGGCCGTCACGAGTTGGCTCACCTGCTTATTCGGATTTAATTCTTTAAAGCCAGCTGTTGTCGAAGCACCGTCATCATCTCATTTGCCTTGGCACTATCATATGACTTTGCTGGAAATTCACCCCAGACAGGTGCTGGCCAGGCGGGGTCGGACTTGTAACGCACGATGTGGTGGATATGCAGTTGTGGAACCATATTGCCGAGAGCTGCGATATTGATTTTGTCGGCGTTGAACTCTTTTTCGATACAACTTGCCAGCATAGATGACTCACGCATCAACTGCTGCTGATCAGCTTCAGATAGCTGATGGATTTCAGTGATGCCTTCGCGCTGCGGAACCAGAATAAACCATGGGTAATTGGAGTCGTTCAACAGCAACAGTGTACAGAGTTTGAACTGACCAACGATAAAACAGTCTTTTTCCAGTTGGGGATGCAGGATCATGATTGTTGCTCCTTGAAATGTTTCGTCAGAAACCTGTCCAACTGATTGGCAAATTTCATACGGTCTGCCTGATTAAATGCCGGAGGACCTCCGGTTACCACACCTGCACCCCGCATTTCATCCATCATGTTGCGAACACTCAAAGCCCTGCGCACATTATCCGATGTATAGAGTTCACCCCTCGGATTCAGGGCAAAGCCACCTTTTTCAATCATGCCAGCGGCAAGCGGAATATCAGCGGTAATGGCCAGATCTCCCGGTTCAGCGTGATCGACGATATAGGCATCTGCCACATCAGCTCCGGCGGCCACTTGAATGGCGTTGATATATTCCGATCTGGGATGCTGAATTTTCATATTGGCAACCAGCGTCAATGGCATGCGGGTACGCTCTGCCGCACGAAAAAGAATTTCCTTGATCACTTTCGGACAGGCATCCGCATCAACCCAGATACGCATCACAAAACACTCATAAAACGATTCGCCCGCATCAGATCACGCGGCCGACCAATATCAAACCACTGACCACGACAAACCAGCCCTGCACAACGTTTTTCAGTGATCAGTTCACGCATTGGCTGGGTTAAAGAAAAGATGTCACCAACCTTGTACTTTTCAAATCCAGCTTCATGCCAGACCGAGACACCTGAAAAGGTGAACTTCTCATCTCCATCCGCCATAACGTATCCCTGTTTCAATGCGAAATCTCCATGCAGATGATGTGAGGGATTGGGAACCAGGCCAATGGAAACCCCTGCATCAGGCAACACTGCTGCCAGCTGTTGAACATTGATATCAGATAAGACATCCGCATTGCAGATGGCAAACGGACCGTCACCGGGCAACAGTTCCAATGCTTTTTTTACCCCGCCACCGGAATCGAGCAGATGCTCTTCATCACTGATCATCAGACGACAACCGAATTTTGAGCCGTCGCCTAGAAAGTGCTTCATCTGATCGGCATGATGAAAGGTATTCACAGCGATATCCTGCACGCCCTGTGCCACAAGCCTGCGAATCACATGGGTGATAACCGGCTCACCTGCCACCAGCATCAATGCCTTGGGACGATGATTCGTCAGCCATTTCAGACGGGTTCCAAGTCCGGCTGCCAACACAACTGCCCTGTCCACATGTTGTGTCATCATGCTGCCAGTTTTTCGATGAGTTCAGGCATCTTTTCATAAGCAGCTTGCCGACCCCGATCAATTTCCTGTTCCGGATTACTGAAATCATTCCACTGGGTAAATCCTACCAGAGGTTCAATCATCACATCCGCATGTTGACGATTGGTCTTGCGCAGATGATAAGACTTCACCTGTGTCGTCCAGTCCAGCATGCCATAAACATTGCCCGGCTCGATATCACTACCCGGCCTTGAACCCACATTCACTCCAACTACCAGCTGATCAGAGCGTGCAATCATCTGCGCCTCGATCACCGGCAGATCTGAAGCCACACCACCATCAACATACTTTTTTCCGCCAACACTAACCGGATCAAAAATTCCGGGAATAGCCATACTTGCTGCAATAGCACAGGGCAGTTTTACATGTGAATCGGCTGAAAACAGATGACAATCACCACGAGGGAACTCCACTGCTGTCGTATACAAAGGGATTTTGGCATCGCTGAATGATTCGCCGCCACAAAATGAGTATGCAATATCAATCAAGGCATCGGTATCACCAATTGCACGATCAGTTGCTGCCCGGGTTAACATCATGGTCTGCTTGGCTGCTGAAGCCAGTCGGTCCAGCCAACCGGATTCCTCATCCGCTCGCCCATCCATATCCGGCAGTGATAATCTGGAAAAAGACTCATGCGCCATAATATCCATGGCGCGCTCGGTAACCTGCCTGGCGTCAGGATTGATTGCATACATTGCCCCGAACAGTGAGCCGATACTGCAGCCTATGATCGCGTCAGGCTTAAGATGATGTTCATCAAGCACTTCTAACACGCCGAGATGTGCAAGACCGCGCCCGCCACCTCCACCAAGTGCAAGCACAAAACCGTGCTTCTTTTTCCGACGGGCAGAAAACATGCGCTCAAGCAGTGTCATTCATTTTCCGGTAATGCAGCCACATCAGACAATTTATCACATAACACCTCTATCTGTGCAGTCGTCAATGGCCCTGAATCCTTACCTGCAACAAAAAAGACATCTACAGCTCGTTCACCAAAGGTTGAGACCGAAGCACCGTGCAGTGCATAACCTTCTTTGGCAATGGCATCGGCAAGCCTTGCCAGCAGGCGCGGCTGATCGGCAGTAGACACCTCTATAGCTGTTTCACGGAATGTCGCTTTGGGTAGTTCCCGCACACGCACGGGCACATTTCGCATCAATACATTCACCTTGAATGATTTATCAAACAGCAAGGCAGGCAACTGTTCTGTTGCCAGTAGTTTTTCTACCCGGGTCTGCAAACGCTCCAGATCGGAAGCGATATTAAAAGGCGTTCCATCAGAGCCCTGCAGATGGAACACATCAAGCACCCTGCCATCTTGCAACGCATAGGCCTGAGCATTGAGAATACTGGCGTGCCCTGATGTTAAAGTAGCAGCAAGCGCTGCAAACAGACCCTGTCGAGGGTGAGCAACCACGTAAAACAGTGTTTCCGAACGGTCATTATCAACCCAGAATTTCACTTCATTGCCATCGCTTTTTTTAAGCATTGGCACAATATCCATCATCTGGCGCGGAGGAAAATGCATGACGCATTGCCTGGACATCAAACCCAGAGTGCCTCGCAACCCAGCCTCATCACCCTCAAGCCCTGCAAGTACAGCCTGCACACGGGTTTGATAAAGGCGTTCGGACGTCTCACTAATGCTCTCATCATTGAGGAAATACTGCTCGGTTAAGCGATATAATTCGGCAAGCAGGGAGCCTTTCCAGTCATTCCAGACATTGGGGCCAACCGCTGCAATATCAGCCACCGTCAACAATAGCAGATACTGTAAGCGTTGCTGACTACCTACACGTTCAGCAAAAGCCCGGATCACTTCCGGATCAGTTAGATCAAAACGCTGACTTTTGACCGCCATCAGCAGATGCTCTTTCACCAGCCACGAAACCAGATCTGTAGCATCAGCATCCATGCCGATTCGCCCACAAAACTCTCTGGCCATCACCGCTCCGACATCCGAGTGATCACCCGGCAGCCCCTTGGCGATATCGTGGAAAATAAGAGCGATATATAGCAATTCGGGTCGATTAAGTTTATAGCAAACATCCTGCGCCAGCGGCAATCGGGCTTTGCGCTCCCGATGCCAGAAATTACGAGCCTCACCCACCGCCCGGATCGTGTGTTCATCCACGGTAAAAGCGTGATACTGATTAAATTGTCCCAGCCCTACGACATCACGAAACTCGGGAATAAAACGACCCAAAATGCCGGTATTATTCATCTCCGTCAGTGCCCAGTGTACATTGCGTTTGGAACGTAAAATCTGCAAAAAAATTCGCTGAGCGACAGGATTCATCCTGAACGCATCATCAATCAGCAGCACATCAGCTCGAACCTGTCTAAGCGCCCGGCTGGAGAGATGACGCTGCCCTTTCTGGGCTTCAAGAAAAATACGTAGCAAACGAAGCGGATCTTCCCTGAATACTTGCTCGTCTTTGATACCCAGGCGTTTGCCTTCCAACGTAAAACCATCTCCAATATTTCGTGTGAAAGAGAACAGTTTTGGATTCAGTTGTTCCTGAAAATGCATAAACAGCATCCCGGACACACGAGCGATTCGACCGACATGTCTAAAGTAATCTTTCATAAAGGCATCTACTGCCGGCCTGTGTGATACAGCCCGGTAACCCATTTTTTCTGCCAACAAAGCCTGCTGCTCAAAACCCAGACGATCAGAGGCCCGTTTCACCTCCAGGTGCAAGCCGGTACGACAGCGCCAGAGAAAGTCCTGCGCACTTAACAGATTGTCTCGCTCTTTCCCGGAAATCGCACCAGCGGAAACCAGACCGTCAATATCATCGTTGCCATACCAGACTTTGGCCATCCAGAATACAGCCTGTACATCACGCAAGCCCCCTTTGCCCTCTTTGATGTCCGGCTCCATCCAGAAGGCCGTTCCATCAGTACGCCCATGGCGGGTTTCCACTTCCAGAAGCTTGGCCTCTACAAATGCCTTGCGCTGTTTTTTAAAGAAGCTGTCGAGCATAGTCTGCAACTGCCCATAAAGTTCACCGGAACCAAACAGTAGCCGGGACTCCGTGGCCGCAGTGGCACTGGACCAGTCTTCGTTCACATGCTCAATCGATTCATTAACTGTACGTACAGCATGACCGATCTTGGCTCCCATATCCCAGAGTGACAACAGGAATGCCTGAAGCTCTTCCTCAACTTTTGTCGGACATTTTTCCGGCATAAGAAACCAGATATCCCAGTCTGAATGGGGAGAGAGTTCACCGCGACCTGAACCACCGACGGTAACCAGATCCACGCATTCAACTGCAGATGGTGCCTTCTCTTTCCAGAGCTCAATGAGCAATGTATTGACCTGCTGCCACATCATTCTGCTGAGTTCAGAGCCGCTTTTTCCGGCTGCAAAGGCCACCCCTACCTGATCATAGATCTCCTGCAGCTTTTGCTTGTTTGTCATCACTATTTACACTGGTAAACGTTAAATACACGTTCGCCGTCAATCACCTTGCTCATCGGTACGATGGTATCACCGTCCATTTCCGCTGCACTGTTGCGGCCCAATCGCTCAAGCTCTTCTTCCACCTGTTTTTCACCTCTGGAAACAAACAACACCTTATCGAGCAATGACACAGTCGCCTTGCCCAGATGTTTACAGCTTGTCACCTGAGATAACTCGGCCACACGCACACCCTGTGCCTGAGGATCAACCTCAACCCAGGTACAGGCAGATAAACCTGCTACCAGCAGTGCAATCAAAATCAGTTGTTTGTTCATTGTTCAACCTCATTTTTCAGTTCGTCCAGTAACGTTAATGCATCAAGCGGTCGCATGCTCTCGACATCAATGGATACCAGCCTTTGTTCCAGCCGTTTCAACCGCTCCAGGTCATTTTCCTGTTGCCGCTTCTCAGCAACAGCAAACAGCCCCAACTGTGGCTTACCTGTCTCGGCTGCCAGCTCTGAACCATGCTCCAATCTGAATAGATGCTCGCGCGCCCGTTTGATCACTTCCCGGGGTAAGCCGGCCAGCTGAGCTACAGCGATGCCATAAGACTGATCGGCTGCATCTTCAATAACCTGATGCATAAATATCACCGAACCATTCCACTCCCGCACGGTTACAGAGGCATTAAAAGCCACCTCATTATCATCAGGAAGTTCGGTCAATTCATGATAATGTGTAGCAAACAGAGTCATTACATCTTTCGATTCAATCAACCGCTCTGCCACAGACCAGGCAATAGCCAGTCCGTCCCATGTGCTGGTGCCACGACCGATTTCATCAACAATCACCAGTGAGCGAGGCTCCAACTGATTCAGAATAGTGGCCGTTTCCATCATCTCCACCATAAATGTGGAGCGCCCGCTGGTCAGTTCATCACCTGCCCCTACGCGAGTAAAAATACGTTTGGTCAGTGGAATACGCGCTTCATCAGCCGGCACAAAACAACCGGTATGCGCCAGCCATACAATCCAGGCGACCTGCCGCATATAGGTGGATTTACCACCCATATTCGGGCCTGTCAGCAGCATAAAGCGACGGGATTTCAAATCCATATGGGTATCATTGGCCACAAAGGGTTCATCACTGCCTAGATGCTTTTCCACCACAGGATGACGGCCACCGACAAGTTTCAGATTGCGCCCCGAATGCACATCCGGCCGTACATAATGACAGCTTCGGGCAAGGTGCGAAAAGCAACTGATCACATCCACACCGGCTACTGCACGGGCAGCTTGCTGAATGGCCGATGCATGCGCACATATCTGCTTGCGGATAGCTTCAACCAACCCCTCTTCACGCGCAAGAGCCGCATCGCGTGCACCGAGAATTTCAGATTCAAACTGGTGCAACTCATCCGTAATAAAACGCTCAGCATTAACCAGCGTCTGTTTGCGCACGTAATCCGATGGTGCATCTTTAGCCTGTACCTTTGAAATCTCAATAAAATAGCCGAAAACTTTATTATACTTCACGCGCAGATTCGCCAGTCCTGTCCGTTCACGTTCGCGTTTCTCATAATCGTTCAGCCAGTCTCCGGCATCTTTGGCGAGCGAGCGCAGGCGATCAAGTTCTGCATCGAAACCCGCACGTATCACACCACCATCGCGAAACACCTGCGGCGGCATCTCAATGATCGCACCATCCAGTTCATCAGCAATGGGCTCTAATCCCTGCATAGCCTGCGTCATATCTGCAAACAGACCTGTGCGATCAGCAAGCAGCTTATACAGGTCCGGCAATGCAACCAGTGCTTCTGTCAGACCACGGAAATCACGCGGACTGGCACGACTGAGTACAATACGGGTCAGCATGCGCTCCATATCACGCACCCCGCCCAGAGCATTGCGCAACGCGCTCAGGGTATCTGAATCATCGGTCAGGCTCTGTACTGCATCCTGGCGATCATTCAAACGGCCCAGATCCGTCAGTGGGTGATCTATCCACTCACGCAACAGACGTGCACCCATTGGTGTCTTCGTTTCATCCAGCACGTGGATCAAACCGCCTTTAGGATCGCCATTAAGCGAACAGTACAGTTCAAGATTGCGACGCGAGCGCATATCAATAGCCATGCCCTGTGAACGCTCAACAAATACGGGTAGCGAAAGGTGCTCCAATGCGCATTTCTGCGTTTGGCCCAGATAGACAAGTACTGCCCCTACTGCCGCACTGGCCAGTTCATGTTTATCCAGATTCAGCGATAACCAGTCGGTAACACCAAAATGCTGCTGCAACTGTTCCTGAGTAACCGATGATGAAAAGCTCCAGTCACCCGGACGGCTGACCGGAATATCAACTTGCAACTCTTCCGCTGTGGGTAGCAGTAATTCAGCAGGCGCAAGCACAGCCAGCTGCTCATCGAGCATCATCTGCCCTTCTCCTTCAAGCAGACGCCAGTGTCCACAGGAAAGCTCTACTGCAGCAAGCCCCCACTTTTCGCCCTGCCGATAACAGGCAACCAGGGGTGCGGATCTGGAATGATCGAGTAGAGATGCTTCAGTAATCGTACCCGATGTTACCACACGTACAACATCACGACGCACAGGCCCTTTCGATCCGTCAGGTGCCTCCATCTGTTCGCATACAGCCACCCGTTTCCCGGCTGCAACAAGACGGGCAAGATAACCTTCAGCCTGATGCCAGGGCACACCGGCCATGGGAATGTCATCGCCACCCGCTTTGCCGCGTTTAGTCAGCGTAATATCGAGAATTTTTGATGCATCAACAGCATCATCGAAAAACATCTCATAAAAATCCCCCATACGATAAAACAGCAGACAATCCGAATACTCGGATTTGATCTTCAAATACTGCTGCATCATGGGGGTGTGAGCTGTTGCGCCCGTCTTCTTTACCATGGGCGGTAATGTAACACGTGAGTTTGCGATGCTTAAGCCTGAGAAATAAAAAATGACTTTGACTTAAAAACGCTGAAGCCCGGGAAATATGCTTCAGGAAGGGGAGGGGGGGAATGCATATTTACCCGGGCTATATTGTTATAGCGTCTTGTTTCACTACTATCTATCGGTAGTAATGATCCATGCTTTAGCAATAATTCCACTAAAACGCTGTAGGCATACGATAGCAGTGACGAGAATGGGCTGATGTGATCTGCATCAATATTTTTCTAATGTATTGGCGAAACAAAAAAGGCTGATTGACTTCCCCCCTCATCAATCCAGAGTTTTGCCATATGACCAGAACCACTCAACAAATTATCCTGTTCATCCTGTTACTGGCAGCCGACCAGATCAGCAAATGGTGGATACAGCAGCCTGACTTCCATCCCTTTGTCGTCATTGACGGATATTTCAACATCGTGCGTGCCTATAACTACGGCGTTGCCTTCTCCATGTTTGCCGATCTGCCCGGCGCATGGCGTCTGTATCTGCTGCTGGGGGTTACTATCGGCATTTCCATCGCTGTAATCTTCTGGTGGATACAGGAAAGAAAGCGCAGGGGTATTACCTCATGGCTACTTGTACTTATTCTTGCCGGTGCTGCGGGCAATATCTGGGATCGTGCGCAACTCGGTTATGTGGTCGATTTCATTGACTGGTTTGTACGCACAGGTTCGACTGAATATCACTGGCCGGCCTTTAATATTGCTGATGCCTGCATCTTTGTTGCTGTTTCACTGCTCTTACTGACAAGTTTCAAAAAAGGCTGAGCAGCCATTACTCACCAACATCGTAGCTCCTGGGTACTTTTCGCCCTGCTTTCGGCTGCAAGTTTTGCTCTTATGGCCGCCTGCATTCGTATATTGTCCGAATACCTGCCGCAATCGGAAGTTGTATTTTTTCGTAATTTCCTAGCCCTGCTCCTGTTATTGCCACTGATGTATCGCCAGAAGATTTCATTGAAAAGCAGCGTCTGGGGCTTACATCTATTCCGCGCATTCATCGGTTTGTCGGCCATGTATCTCTACTTCTATGCCCTGTTCCATCTGCCACTGGCCGATGCCTTGCTGCTCAATTACACCTCACCACTGTTCATCGCCATGTTTGCCACCATCTGGCTGGGCGAAACATGGACACGCAGTCGTAAAATAGCAGCCATCACCGGCCTCATCGGCGTAGCCCTGCTGTTCCATCCCTCCTCTGAAATTGCATCAACTGCAGGTTTAATCGGCCTTGCTTCAGGCGCGCTTGCAGGCCTTGCATTAACCACAGTAAAGAAACTTTCAAATACAGAACCGGCTATCCGCATTGTAATCTGGTTTGCCATGCTCGCGAGTCTGATTTCATTTATTCCCATGCTGTTCGAATTCCGCTGGCCGGATGCAGAGCAATGGGGCTGGCTGGTTGCTATGGGCATATTCGGCAATATCGGTCATCTGGCTTTAACCCGAGCCTACAAACAGGCCCCCGCTTCCCAGGTTTCTCCACTGGGTTATAGCGGCCTGATCTTTGCCGGTTTGCTTGGCTATCTGCTGTGGAGCGAGATCCCTGACCTACTCGGATTGCTCGGTACTACAGCTATCGTGATCGCTGGCATTCTGGTGGCGCGTGAGCGCAGTGAACCAATGCCAGAACCACCCGGAGCAGTTCCAGCCATTGATGAACAGGAGAGAATTTAGCCTTTCTTTCTTCTCGCCGGTTTCATGCGAATATCGAACATCAGCCTGGCAACGTCTTTGAAATGTTTTGCATAATGGATATTCAAACCATCACACACACTGTCCGGCAATTCATCCACATCCACCTCATTGGCAGCGGGCAGGATCACTTCAGAAATACCCAGACGTTTGGCTGCAAGCAGCTTTTCACGCTCGCCGCCAATAGCAAGCACATCACCAACCAGCGTCATCTCACCTGTCATGGCCATGCGGGCAGGTGCTTTTCCTAATGCCAGCGATAACAATGCTGTTGCAATGGCTATGCCTGCCGACGGTCCATCTTTCGGCACAGCGCCTTCCGGCACATGCAGATGTATAAATGCCTTGTCATAAAAATCAGCCGGTGCACCAAAACGAGCCAGATTGGCCGTGACGTATGAGTAAGCGATTTCAGCAGACTCCTGCATCACTTTGCCGAGCTGGCCTGTCACCTTCATGCCACGCCGATCATGATGAGCGACAGTCACCTCCAGCGAAAGTGTAACGCCGCCCATGGCTGTCCAGGCCAGACCCGTGGACAGCCCTACTTCCTGCTTGATCGCCGACTCACGATAACGCGGTTTGCCGATATAATCTGACAGATCAGATGCCGCGATTCGCACAGGTACAGTCGCACTGCCCTCTGCAAGTTTTCGCGCTACTTTACGCAAGGTTTTCTTCATCAAGCCTTCAAGCCGGCGTACACCGGGTTCGCGGGCATAATCCTCAACCATATGCTTGATCACAGAGGCTGTAATGCTGACATCAGCACGTGTTAAGGCATGCTCTTTCAGCTGGTTCGGCCAAAGGTGTTTACGACCAATCTCAATTTTTTCACTGGTCATATAACCGGGCAGACGAATGATTTCGGCACGATCCAGCAATGGACGCGGAACCGTATCGAGCTGATTGGCTGTCAACAGGAACAGAACCTGTGACAGGTCAAAACGCACATCCAGATAATGGTCCATGAAATCGGAATTCTGCTCCGGATCAAGCACTTCCAGTAAGGCTGAAGCCGGATCACCACGGAAATCGGAACCGATCTTGTCCACTTCATCAATCATGACTACCGGGTTGGCCACTTCCAAACGCTTGAGCGCCTGCACGATCTTGCCAGGCATGGCACCGATATAAGTGCGGCGATGACCTTTAATTTCCGCTTCATCACGCATGCCACCGACTGAGAATCGATAAAACGGGCGCCCTACTGCTTCGGCAATAGCTTTACCCAAAGATGTTTTACCCACACCTGGCGGGCCTACAAACAGAATAATCGAGCCGCCAACCGCTTTCTTGCGTGCACCAACCGCAATAAACTCAAGAATTCTATCCTTCACATCATCAAGCCCGGAATGATGTTTATTCAAGGCACGTGATGCAGTTTTCAGATTATATTTTTCGCGAACAGTTTTACCCCATGGCAAACAGGTGAGCCAGTCCAGATAACTGCGTGTGACGCTGTATTCGGGGGATGAGGTTTCCAGCATGGCCAACTTCTCAAGCTCTTCATCAAATGCTTTGGCTGCTTCCTCGCTGAACTTCAATTTTTCCGCTTTCTTCTGAAATTCTTCAATCTCTTTTTCGCGCGGGTCTTCATTCATGCCCAGTTCGCGCTGGATCTCCTGCAGCTGCTCATGCAGAAAGAACCGGCGCTGCTGATCAGACACCTTCTCTTCAATATTATCGCGAATCTTGCGCTGTACCTTGCTCACATTGAGTTCACGATTGAGTAGCGTAACCACCTTTTTCAATCGTTCATAAATCGGATACGTTTCAAGGATATCCTGCAAATCTTCACGGCTGGCCGTGGTCAGACTGGCAGCAAAATCCGCCAGTCGATTCGGTTCATTCACATCAAATCGGGAAGCAAACAGGCGCAGCTCTTCCTCATACAGGGGATTATGTTTGAGCAATTCCTTGATCGTATTGATCACTGCCACGGTGTAGGCGCGAAGTTCAATATTATCTTCATAGGAAGTTTCTTCGCGGTAGTGCGCAAGCACTCGAATCGGATTTTCACTGCTAAGAAAACCTTCAATTTTGAAGCGCTGCAAACACTCCACCACCAGATGCAGGCCATGCCCTTCAATTTCTACGGCTTTGGCAATGCGGGCAACTACGCCTACATCATATAAATTCTCCGGCACATAAGACTCATTCTCATCGCGCACCATCACCAGTCCAATATGCTGCTCATGCCCTGCGGCCAGATCACGGACGATTTTTCCCATTTCATCGCCTTCATACACCAGCGGCACAACCAGTCCGGGAAACAGAGGCCTGTTCGACAGCGGCAACAGCGTCAAATGCTGCGGCAACGTCTCCTCTGAACGCACCAGTTGCGATGTTTGATCATGGGCTGCTTCATCTACAATTTCGGGATCATGTATGGTATCTGAATTCATAAGTTCTTTTTAAGGTAAAGTTAACCTGAATTCAAGACTTGAATTTGCAAAATGATGCCCCCATATTCGTTAACTAGTCACTTAAGGAGTTTTATGATGCAATGGTTTAAAGGGATTTTCCTGTTAATTGTCACCAATTTATTGATCTTTTTTACTCTGGCGATTACCGGCACCATCCTCATCAATTTCGTATTACCGGGTTTTGGTATCGATTTACGCGGCTCGCTGGCCATTCATGAATTTGCCTGGGCCATGGTATTCGGTTTCGGTGGCGCTTTTATCTCACTGTTCATGTCCAAGTTTCTGGCCAAGCGCGGCATGCGTATGCAGCAGATCACCGATCCATCAACACCCAAGGAAAAAGTCGTTTATAACACTGTTGCTGAACTGGCGCAGTCTGAAGGCATCAAAATGCCGGAAGTCTGGGTCTACTGGGATGATGTGCCTAATGCATTTGCCACAGGCCCGACACGCAACAATGCCATGGTCGCCGTTTCCTCGGGTTTGGCGATGAACCTCACCGATGATGAATTGAAGGCTGTAGTTGCGCATGAGGTCGGGCATGTCACCAATGGTGATATGATGGCTACCACCCTGTTACAAGGACTGATGAACACCTTCGTCTATTTCCTGGCCCGCATGATTTCCCGCCCGCTGATGGAACGCAACTACTGGATGGGATTTGCTGTATATATGGCGCTGCAGTTCATGCTGTCGATTCTGGCCATGATTCCGATCTGCTGGTTCTCCCGCCGTCGGGAATTCCGTGCCGATGCCTTTGCAGCTCATGCCGTGGGTGCTGAGAATATGGCATCTGCCCTGCAAAAGATTGAGGCGCTGGCACAGCGCACACTCAACTCCGAACATCGAGAAGAAGGTATGAGTGAAGATGCGCTGGCCACCATGAAAATTCATGGTCAGAGCAAAGGTTTTGCTCACCTGTTTTCCACGCATCCACCAACTGAAGCTCGTATCGCGGCACTGCGGTCTTTGCCACGCAACTAATCATAATCTAACATGGCTGCACGATGAAATATCAGACTGCAGCCATGTTAGTGATTGGCAACGAAGTACTTTCTGGACGCACCCGCGAGGCCAATGCCTATTATGCGGCCGGTAAACTGTTTGAAGCAGGCTGTAAACTGGCTGAAGTGGCCATCATTCCCGATGATCGTGAAGCCATTATCTCTACCTTGAACCGTCTGAGAGCAGAGTTTGATGCTGTCATTACTTCTGGTGGCATTGGCCCCACCCATGACGACATCACCATGGAATCCATTGCTGCGGCATTTGGCGTCGAACTGATTGAGCACAGTTATATTGTTCAAGCCATGACAGAGCATTTTGGTGTAGAGGGCCTGAATGAAGGGCGCAGACGTATGAGCCGGGTTCCTGAAGGCTCGCGCCTGATTCGTTGCGAAAAGACCATTGCCCCGGGCGCACATATCGGCAATGTCTTTATCCTCGCCGGAGTCCCCTACATTTTCGAATCGCAGATTGATTCCATCCTGCACCGCTTCGGTGACAAACCCTATCAACGCATTGAAATTGAAGTGGAACTGCCTGAAAGTCTGTTTGCCAAGCAACTCACCGACATTCAGGAGCAGTTTGCAGATGTTGAAGTTGGATCTTACCCGGGTCGTTGCGGCCCCAACCCCTGCGGCAAAATTTGCCTGAGCGGACAGGATGCAGAGCGACTTCAGCAAGCCCGGAATTCAGTCGAACAAATGCTGGAGAAAATCTCTACATCTCAATAACAGGCATTAAATCCGAATTGGAATGCGTCGGGCACCAAATGCGTCATAAAATTCATCAAAACAGCCGGGGACTTTCGCACCGCACATGATGCACTCACCTGTATCGCTAAGCCGGTGTTCAATGATCTCATACCAGTCCCGCACAATGACTCTTTCTCCACAGCCCGGGCAGAACGTCGTATCACCGGTCTGGTCATGCACATTACCGGTATAAACATAATGCAGCCCTGCTTTCAGGCCAATATCCCGTGCCCGGGAAAGTGTGGCTGATGGCGTAGGCGGCAAGTTCATCATTTTCCAGTCCGGATGAAATGCGGTGAAATGCAGCGGCACATCGAGTCCCAGATTCTGCGCAATCCAGTCGCACATGGCCGTGAGTTCCTCATCGCTGTCATTCTGCCCCGGAATCAGCAAGGTGGTTATTTCAAACCATACATCTGTTTCATGTTTCAGATAGAGCAGCGAATCCAGCACCGGTTGCAACTGCCCCGCACATAGCTTGTGATAAAATTCTTCCGTAAATGCTTTCAAATCAACGTTGGCCGCATCCATATGAGAAAAAAATTCAGCCCTCGCTTCAGGATGAATATAAGCTGAGGTGACAGCTACCGTCCTGATGCCCTGTTCATGGCAGGCTATTGCTGTATCAACTGCATATTCGAGAAAGATAATCGGATCGTTATAGGTAAAAGAGACGCTCCTACAGCCATGCTCTGCTGCAGCCTGTGCAATCTGATTCGGCTCAGCCTGATCACACAGGCGATCAAACTCGCGAGATTTGGAGATATCCCAGTTCTGACAGAATTTACATGCCAGATTGCATCCAGCCGTGCCAAAAGAGAGTACGCTGGAGCCCGGATAAAAATGATTCAGCGGTTTTTTCTCGATCGGATCAATACAAAAACCAGACGAACGGCCATATGTAGTCAGGACAATCTTGCCATCCTCGCAACGTCGTACAAAACACAAACCCCGCTGCCCTTCGTGCAACTTACAATCACGCGGGCAGACATCACACTGAACACGGCCATCTTTAAGCGCATGCCAGTAACGGGCAGGGTGATGAGTATGATCCATGGCTACTCTTTTGAATGCTCCTGTTCCCGGAATTTATTGACCTGATATTTGTAAAGCAGCACCTCTGGATGCCAGAAATCAGCTGAAAGACCCGCCTTGACCTTTAACTGGCCAAGAAACTCTTTCGCTTCAGGTATTTGTGTCCACACCTGTGGTAAAAATGTCGCTTTGTAGAGGCCGAAT
Organism: Mariprofundus micogutta; assembly: GCF_001895085.1. Taxonomy (GTDB): domain Bacteria; phylum Pseudomonadota; class Zetaproteobacteria; order Mariprofundales; family Mariprofundaceae; genus Mariprofundus; species Mariprofundus micogutta. The sequence goes on from NZ_BDFD01000020.1 coordinate 19,412, forward strand.
TTAAACACCACACCATCAACACCGGGGCGTAGCTTGGACAAGGCAATACTCTCATTGCGTGCATGCATGGCCTCCAGTGACGACAATACAGAAACCTCAATCTGAACATTGGCAAATTCATCTGCCGTAAGCGGAGCAAAACGATGATCATGAAATGCTGAAGCCACTGCATTTGCAGACACATCTTCAAGCAATGAACGATAAGTCTCCAGTGACCCTATGCAGCCTCGCAAAACACCTTGCAGATACAGTGTCACAAATGATGCGCCAGGCTCCTGCAGCCATTTGATACCATCAGTATTTATATTCCCCGCAGCCAAATCAAGTTGCCTGGCAATTGCAGCGCGTGCAATTCCCGTAAGTAACCTGCCCTTATTGACTGACTCACTCATGAGCACTCCTGTGTTCATAACACCCTATTGAAGCATAACCTACCACGCGATCTTTATCTCCAGCCGTATCACCTGAATTCCGGTAATCCAGTAACTTCAACGACATGTGCTTCTCGCGGGCAATCTGTTGCAAGGCATTGATTGCCGTGGCACCGCAAGCCTGATCATGGCTTAAATCATCTGTTTTCGCCAACACGGTTTCAATACTTTTTTCATCAATCGCCCGGGCTTCTTGATAGGCATGAAAATGGGAAAGGTCAGAGCTGATCACAACAAGTGTATCATCACCCCCCCAGAGCGCAGACATTACTTCGGCAACAGCTTCGGGCTCTACCATACCGACACACAGAGGTATCAACTGAATGTCATTCAATACTATTTGCAAAAAAGGAAGCTGCACTTCCAGCGAATGCTCCCGGGCATGGGCCTGATCATTCAAGCAGACATGTGGCAATTCAAGAGCTGCAGTCATGGACTCCTGATCCAGCTCAATCCTCCCCAATGGCGTTTCAAAGACATCACATTCCGGCAGTGCCATGCCGTAAAAGGGAACACGATGAGCCGGTCCGAATAGAAGCACACGTCTGATAGCTGTCGATTTAACAGCAGCATAGGCAAAGGCGGCAGTCAAACCGGAATAGATATATCCGGCATGGGGAACAATGACAGCTTTGGGACATCCAATAATCAGTTTGCCTGTCGCATTTTCTGCAGTTGCCACAGAGTTGTTGATAAACTGCGACAACTCATCCGCATGATCAGGATAAAACATTCCGGCAACTGCAGCAGGACGAACAGACATCAACATCACCTCATAAAGCTGGGTGATTGTAGTGTAGCTTAATCGTAGTTGTATGTCGCCTGAGCATGGAAACTGCGCCCGATATCAGTCAGGTTGAAGCTTGTTGAATCAAGATACTGTGGTCGGCTTTTATCAAACAGATCGTTTGCAGCCAGACTCAGCTGCAGCTGTTTGTTTGGCGACCAGGCAATGCGGGCATCAACACGGTTGTATGCAGGGGTAACGATACCTCCGGCTGCCTGCAGACTGGCAACATAATATATCGCACTATCAAACTGCAGCTGCCATGGTAAATCCAGCCTGGACTGCAGCGAAGCCATATTTCGAGCATTGCTCTGCAATACTTCCAATCCTGCTGTCCGGGCCGTGGACCATGATTCAGGCTTCAGGCTTTCCATATTGATATGACTATAGCTGGCTTTAAGCAGCCAATCCTTCGAAGCCTGCCACTGAAGCGTTAATTCGCCTCCGTGCACACTGCCCCCAAGTCCGTTACCAATGATACCGCCAAAGAATCCGAAATCCTCACTGGTACTCAGGCGCTTGTAACGATTGAAAAAAAGTGACAGCGATAGGTGAAGATTATCAGCCAGCATACCGCGATAGCCAGCCTCATAAGACAACTGAACCTGACTTTCCAAATCAGGGTTGGGTTGTATCAGGTTAATGCTGGGAGGAAAAGGAAAGGGAAGTCCTGATAGCGCTAGTGAAGCTGCGTCATCAAATCGGGTCGGTGTAGATACAGTACGGGAGATTGCCCCCCAGATAGTATGGTTCTGTTCGATATGCCAAAGTAATTGCGCCGAAGGCTGGTACTCAAAACCGGTATAGCTGTTGTTCTCAAACTTTGAGCCCAACGTCAGCTGTACATTACGCTCGTGCCAATATGACCTCGCCTGTACAAAACCACGATAGGTGCGGGTGTGAGATTGGGCGGGGTGATAGGATAGTAATGGATTCGCGCCAGTGGTATTGATGTTGTTAAACCGTGTCTTTCGATAACCAAGGCCCCAGTTGACTGCAAGCTGCTCTGCGAGCTTAAAATGGTGAGACATATCAAAATCATACGTATTGATATGATCAAACCTTAGCTGTTTAAAAGTCTCTTTTTTCGTTTGGTCAACGTAGGCCTGCATGCGTAAAGCGGACTCCTCCGAAAAATCATGTTGCCACTCTCCCATTAAATGGGAGCCAGAAAAAATGCCACTGCTCGGAATATTATGCAGCGTACCACGGTTTCTTGCACCCTGCAGGGAAATATGATCAACAGAGGACAGCCTGGAATCAATACGGAAATCAATACGACTCTGGTCCCAGTCATCATTGTTGTAGACAAGACCATTGCTGTTCATCTGCCGGCCATGAGCAGCGTAGCGACCACTGATACGATATGAGGTATTATAACCCAGCTCGCCCCCATATCGCAGCTTACCCATGCTATGCAGCCGGTTCCCACCACTTCCCGCAACCAGAATCCCTTGTGTATCCAGCGATTTCTTGGTAATGATGTTGATCACCCCGGTCATGGCATTGGCTCCCCAGATGGCACCTCCGGGACCACGAATCACTTCAATGCGCTTGATGTTTTCCAAGAGGAGGTCTCGGCGAAACCAGTCCACACCCGATGTAAGCGGCGTGTAAATAGAACGGCCATCAACCATCACCAACATTGTTCGGGCAAATGTCCCATTGAAACCACGTGCTGAAATCGCCCATGCCGAGGCAGATGTTCGGGCGACTTGCATGCCGGGAACCATGCGCATCAATTCAGGTACCGTCTGCATGCCGGAGCGTAAAATATCTTCACTACTCAGTACGGTGACCGCAGCTGCAGCATCATCCAGCGGCATGGCCCATTTATCGATGGTCGTTACTTCGACATTCATCAATTGCGCCATATCCATTTCAAGCAGTGTAGATGTATCTGCTTCGGCAGCTGTGACCTGCGTAGAAGATAAACTTGCAGCCATAATCACTGGCAGCATTAACTTCACTACGCACGTCCACCGCAATGTGTTGATTTCCATCCCCTCTCCTTATTATTCGATTTCCCATTCATAGGAGTACAGCTGTACATGCCCAAACGGCATGGCCTCCACAGCATGCGAAAAATTAATCCAAAAAGACGATAAACATAATCGTTGCAACACGTACAGCTACAGCAGAGCGAATAAATTGAGGTAACTCACCCCAAAATGCAAGCCGATCAGCAAAAGTGTTGAAAAAGGTGGCTACAATATCAAGCCGCTCACTTGAGCAGGGCGCTCTCTGAGCGTGTTTCTTTTTACAGGTCTTTAAGCTTCTGATTGCTCAGTAGTACAATTAGTTCTGGCTCCGTCCTAAACCAAACCAGTGATCCGACAGCTAGCTTACTAAAATTTTTCCGAAACGCTTGAGCTTCCCTATCTTCAAAAGCGGTCAGGAACTTAACACTGTCAACGGGTATCTTTGACCCTTCTACAATCTGCAAAAGAGTTTCCCGGCGGGCCTCAGTAATAGCTCCATCAGAAGCCACAATTTCGCAAAACAGGAATTCAATAGGATCTCCAAATTCTGCTAGAATTAGGTCCGGAAGTTCCATATTAAGGTCAAATCGTAACCCTACACTTTCGGAGAGTTCCTTGAGATGCAGGTGCTCTTTCTGATCACTCTCGCTTATCCATAGTACAGCGGGGTCCTCCATGTGCCGCTTTGTATAGTCTTCAATCAACCCTTGAATGATTAGAGATGACGGTCCCGCAGAAATACGGATTTTAGTTTCATCTGGCATTTCTATGAGTATGTCGCCTTTTTTGGCCTGAATGCCTTTAGCCTTAAGTGCCATCCGCTGCAGAACAGTTTGGTCAAGATGGGTCTTTCTCCATTCTTCAATAGCGGTATTCAAGGCTTCATCAGTCAAATCAGGAGCAAACAAAGCTGAAAAGTGATTAGCCAAGGCTAAAGTTGGCTTTGGGGATGTTGTTGCATAGCCAGGAAGCTTTGTCACAACACCAAATTTAATTAATTCATTTTTTATAAGATCATCTCGAATAGGCTCCCTCGTTCCATCACTATACCACCTGACACCTTCTGGCTTGAACTTGGGCTTTGTTGTTGATGAGGACCATTCTATTCGCTCTTGGTCTGATTTCTTCTTTGCCTGCTCTTCGGTAAAGAGGTAAATGAAGGAAGGTCTTAAATACTGCTCATTGCCATCTATGAATCCGCCATATTGAAAGACAAAAATGACTTTGGCTGCCATGTCACCAACAAGAATTGTTCTGTCTGGGAAAGATTCTGGAAAAATCAAATTTAGCCGTCTTCTTATTTCCTCTAAGGTTGATAGAGCTGGGAGTTGAACCAAGCCCCCAGTATCGTTATTATACATTCCTTTCCCTCCCAATGTTCTTATGCGGCCAATCTCTCTCTATTCTCGTTTGCAAGAGCATTTTCGACAACGGCATCAATTTCATCCAGCGACAAACCCAACGCACTTTGGCCTATGTATCTAATAATATCCAATGATGGAAGAGGAAGCCTACGAAGGTCGGTTGCATTGATTTGAGTATTACCAGCAACAGCTCTTAGGTATTGATTTACAACTCTGCTATTTAGGTAGGCCGCAAGCCCCACCGCTTCTGCCTCAGTCACATTACCACCAGGGCGATAAATGTAATTGGTATGGTTTTCCAAACCTATGACCGCCCCTGGAAGCGACCCCTCAATATAGGGAGCTGCAACAACCCTTCGCTCATCTTCTTTCGGGCTAAAGCGCCTCATCACAACCATGTTTTCATTCGGAACCAGCATCCAAGCGGATGCAGCATTTGCAACAATATGTTCCCGTTTCTTTTTGATAGGCCATTGAACCGCCATGTGTTTTATATGCTGCATCCAAAGAAAAGGGACGGTTTGCTTGGATTTTCTCAAGCGGACAAACTTATCAGCCCTGAATGCAACAATAGGACCAGTGCTAACTTTTAAGCTATAGTTTTCGAGGGTCGATCCCCATGCTTTCAAATCGATGCCATTTACATGGGTTGGGAGAATAAGCATTTGGTCATCATCGTCATCAATGACTTGGTTCAACGGCATATTATTCAATTGGGAGTTATGCAAATCAGCCAAACCAGCACTTGAGCTTACGATCACATTCTGGTTTGATTTAGCTTTCGTAGTAGCCCAAGTAATCATCGCCTCTTGAAGAATTTCATCATCAGTAAAATGTTCTGTTCTGCTCTCAAATGTGTGCATTGCCTCTATGTGCAGATTGTTGAACAAATGTTTCCTCATGGCAGCAAAATAAGCACCGTTAGTCCAGCTTCGTGGGGTTATGAAACACCACTTTCCATTTCTCTTAAGCAGCTTTGCGCAAGCCGCCATGAACAACCCATAAATGTTTGGCTGGCCATAAACAGCATAGCTATGCTTTTCAGCTCGCTCATCAGAAGCATTGATTTTGAAATAAGGCGGATTGGCTATGATCACATCGGCAATAGCCTTGGAAGATAGAGCCATTTGAGATAGCAGGAAATCGCCATGTTTTATAGAGACAGTTAGTGAAACTCCCTTAAGTTTTGCCCTGTTGCGAAGGTTGTTAGCGAGCTTTTTTAAAGTTGGGATCATTCGGCCATCTAGTTCACACAAAATCAATTTGATGTTTTTTGGCTTAGTGTCACAATCCATCAGTCCTTCTATTGCGGCGGCTGCAAGAACCCCGCTGCCTGCTGCTGGATCAAGCACACAAAGGGAAGACTTGTGTGCATGAGGAATGCACCGTTGAGACATAAACCGAGCCACGCTTGGCGGTGTCATGTACTGCCCCATTTCCTTTTGCTCTGCGGCTTGCAGTTTGCGAGTGGCTTCTATCCCATTTCGATAAGCGTTATCTACAATTTCGTTTTGTTCCATACCTGTCCACTCTCCCTTTTGTATAATAAGCTCAATACAGAATTACTTTCAAGTAGAATTCCTATTACCCGAAATAAATAATATCTTCCAAAGGCACGACACCCTTAGCTAAACCAATCCGCATTGCGGGTGTTTGCTTATCTTTTCCTGCAAGACAATAGTTGTAATAAACCCTGAATATGTCCAATAGCTTGATAATGCTTTCAGGATTATATGCTGAATAACCAAACCATCTACGCGCCGTGCTACTTGCCGAAGATATAGGACGTTCAAGCAATGATAACCTGCGTCTAACCTGCATAAAGAAGCAATCAATCCCGTGCATGGATGCCTTGTTGTATAACCATGCTTGATGATCCTCATCATAATCATCATAATCGGTTAAATAACATATCGCCTTTTCAGGCTCGCTCATATTTGGAAATGGATGCAACAACCATTTATCCTTCCATTTGCCAATCTCTGCCATGGATGCCATGCGCTGCTTAATCAACATCAATTTGATTTCATTTTCTGAAAGGTCGGGGTATTGTTTTTGCACTGCCTTGAACTCTTTGCGTGAATCAGCCAACACATGCCTTTTTTCATCAACCGTAAGGTTCTTATTTAACCTTACATAAAATGCATCACAGCTACGATTGCTAATTTCTTTCTGAAACGCTGATAAGCAAGCGGCTCTGATACCTGAGTCCTGATCGAGAAAGAAGCGAACTTTATCCACATTGCCAAGCAGCTTGTGCAAATGGAAGAAATGTCCATACATCGTATAATCAGAATGAACCTGCATACCCCTCGCTGGTAGCCTATTTGTACTACCAAGGGCTTCTGATACTTCCACATCATCACGGTTGATTGCTTGGGCGTATGTACCTTCAATATCACCAGTCAAATCCATAGCAAGCCTCTTATTCGCCTGTGACCGCATGGCACCCTCATCATAATCACTCTGCAACCAGAGTCGTGCATGCCTTCTATAGGCATGCTTATATCCCTCATCAATCAAGGACTCTGTTTCTATTAATTCATGATCAGCCGATGAATCATAATTAAGGTGCATACCAAACACATAACCTGTTTGATTATCGGCACTACCAATAGCTGTGAGTTTTACATTGCGCTTGTCATCACGCCTTGACCAATTTACCACATATTCTTGCCTATCCACACTCACATAAACGCGATCAAGATGTTTACCCATAAGCCTACGTTCTCTTTCACCAATAAATACAAGGCACTGGCGATGTAAGAAGTCTATTTTGCTATAAATAGTTTCCATGTGAACATCCGCAATTTCACAAATTCGCCTGAATGGTGATTTGTTCATAAGCAGCTTAAATATCAGTTTGTTTTTATGTGGCGCTTTATGCCCAGTGGTAGCCTGCTTTACTGAAAAAGACTTTTTACATAGTTTACAACGATAGCGTGGTGAGCCTGACTTGGTTTTACCAAAAGATTGATAAGCCGCTTTACCTGCGCTAATTCCAACAGTGTGATTGAGGCACAGTTCATCAGGGCATGTTGGTTCATCAAGAGGCTCAAGGTATGCGCCAAGCCTATTCACTTCCTCATCAATGCCTTGGTTGCTTTTTATCGGAAAAAGCTCACCACAGTCCTTACAAATCAATTTAGCCACAGGCTTTTTACTTCCAGCCGTTAGGTGATAGTTATCACCTTTACTGTTTTGACTGGCTGCGACACCGTAATGATCACAAATAGGGTTCTTGCAAAAATTCACCTGAATTTCACCTCTTTCAAGTGGAATCCTTGGTATATTGTTTTGACAAGATTTCTTGCTCAAGTGACGTATCCTCTTAACCGTTAGCGTTAAAGGGATTGTATCTTATTAGGGCTATACTATCAACACCTTTATTGATCGGCTTGCCCAAAATGGGGGGATTGTGTTTCGCTTAATCGTAGCTGTATGTCGCCTGAGCGTACCAGCGCTGCTGGACCAGGGATGAGTATTGCATCGAGTTGTCTTCATTTTCCCGATGTTTCAAATTCATCAAATCCTGTCCGACAAAGCTTATCTCGAGCTCTTCAACAGGTTTATAAGCCACGCGCACATCCAAACGGTGATGGCCTGTTACGTTATTGTCTCGGAAAGGACCGTTAAAATAGAGGTTCGCATCAAACTCGATTTCCTTGATTGGATTCCAGCTCACCCCTGCATGGAAACGACTCTTGGGATCTTGCTCTCTGTTTGAACGTACGGTCCAGATAGTTTCGCCATCAGCAACAGGATAATCGACATAGTTCTGATGCAAATAGGTATAAGAGCCTTTGAATGTCAGTCCTTCTGAGGCTTCAATTCTGAAATTAGCCTCAATACCATCACCTTTGCCATTCAGCACGTTGGTTAAATACTCAGGGACAATCGCCTGCGGTATGAGCGGATTTGCCAGGTTTCGATCCTGCCAGGTATCCAGAACTCCCTTATAGATCGTTTTAAAAGCCGTGACTTCAATCAGACTTTTACTGGTAGGGCGTACGCGAGCTCCAATCTCATAGGTCTTCACCTTCTCAGTCTGGGCTCTTCCGTCACCAATCTGTCTGACCAGACATGCAACCCTGGTAACTGGCGAAGTCCAGCATCCGGAAGCTTTACGATTCCAAACCAGACCATTTTCCAGGTCATTCGGTGTACGTACTGATTTCGATGCAGAGGCCCATATGGCCCAGTTATCATCAGATGCAATAGCGCGAATACTCGGTTGGGACTCCCATTTGGTGTAGGAGTTTTTCTCCATTTTCACACCACCAATAATACGAAATTTGCCATCAAATAGAGACAGTTCATCATTGACAAAGAATGAAGCAAGACTAGTGCTTCGTGATGGCATCTGAAATTGTGGCGTGCTATCAAAATGTGATCGAATACCGCGAAGATTAGTACCAATAGAAATATTCTGGTTCAGCACATCGGAAAAATCGAGCTGGAAGTCACCATCAAAGCTCTCTTTTTTCTCACGGATAATTCTCGTATGTACCTTGTATTGATCATAAAACAGCTGCCCTTTAAAGGCGATATTAGAGGTCAGTTCCTTTTCCATACGCAACACAAGATTTTTGCCACTGTATCCGTTATCGCTATTCGACAGATTGATGAAATTCAAAGGTGTTGGATTCGGCATCCAATACCCAAGCTGTCCACTATGAATCTGATAAGCATCACCATGCAGGGAAATATTGGTTGTAGCATCTGCCTGCCAGTCAAGACGGAAGCCCTGCTGCTTCATGCGTCTGAAGTCATAGGCATCAGTAATACCGTTTAAAGATAAACCACCATCTCGGGTTTCGCGCATGGCATACAGCCTGTAATCAAGCTTGCCGATGCTGGCTCCATATCTGATGTTGCCAAAGCCTGTTTCTTCAGTGCCGGTGCCGGCAGTAACGCGCAAACCCTGGGTGGCTCCGGCGTTTTTAGTGATGATATTGATCACACCATTCACTGCGTTCGAGCCCCAGATCGCCCCCCCGGGTCCACGCACAACTTCAATGCGCTCTATCTCTTCAAGCGGGTAATTCTGAGCCACCCACCAGACGCCGGAAAATGTTGTATTATAGACAGGACGACCATCGACCATGACCAGCAAAAGGTCGGTCCAGAAATCGGTCTGGCCACGAATGCCTATCTGAAACTGGTTTGAGTTGGTCTGGGAAACCTGCAGGCCCGGAGCAAGCCTCAAAGCATCTGGAATACTGCGCACACCGGAGCGGCGAATATCATCATTGGTGATAACAAATACCGCACCTGCCGTAGACATATATGTCTCTTCACGTTTGGAGAGAGTTGTAACTTTCACATTCACCAGGTCTTCAATATTCATCGAAAGCAGGTCATCCGGAGAATAGCGCTCTGCAGCCATTACCGGTATCGACGATAACCCTGCAGCCATTACCGGCAACACAAGCTTAATCATGCGCGTCCAGCGCGATGTGATGGCCTCCATTCCCCCTCCTATCAATATGATTCCCCAAACAGAGTAGTGTTAGTGCTGGCCCCGAACTTTAACGCATCAGACAGCAGATTTCGACAGTTGCGCTAAATGTACATCAATACTCATCATCTCTGTCCTTATGACTTCGTACTTATCATATCAAGCACTTCTCTCAACAATTTCAACGAAAACGGCTTCTGTAAAAAACCGCTTGGCTGAACTGTGTCGAACTGGCCTGACACTGTGTCATTGCTGTAACCACTACAGATAATCACCGGCAATGTTGCATTTAGATCACGCAGCCTGGATAAAGTCTCCTTGCCGCCCATCTTCGGCATCGTCATATCCAGCAGAACCAGATCAATTTCTGCCCGGTGCTGCTTGTAGATTTCAAACCCTTCCACACCATCGGAGGCAAGCATCACCTTGCAGCCCAACTTCTTCATTAATCGGTCAACAACTGTTCTGACCATGACTTCATCATCAATCAGCAAGATTGTACGCTCACTATCCCTATACGGCGTTATTTCAACATCCTCGTCCATCAAATCAATCATTTCACCATTACTGACCGGCAGAAGCACTTTAAAGCGTGTTCCTCGACCCGGCTTGCTGCTGACCTGAATCACGCCCTCATGTGATCGTACAATTCCCAGTACAGCACTCATTCCCAATCCACGTCCTGTAAATTTAGTGGTAAAGAAAGGATCAAACATTTTATCCATCGTTTCTTTATTCATGCCGCAGCCGTTATCAACCACCTCAAACAGAACATACGAACCGGGCTCTCTGATCTCATCAATAAATTTACTTTGCAGGTCACTTTTACCGGCCTGAATCAGGCTGGTAGTAATGGTGATATTGCCCGGCGTTTCATCCCCGATACTTTCAGCCGCATTGGTGACCAGATTCATGATAATCTGCTGCATCTGGGTTTTGTCTGCATTTACATTCGGCAGGGCATTGGAAAGATCCAGCTTCAGAGAAATATTTTTGGATATCGACACATCAATCAGTTGCAATGCTTCCTCGATAAGCATCGTCATATTCACTTCGCTTCTTAAAAATATACCCTGGCCGGAATAGGCCAGCATCTGCCTGCACAAATCAGCCGCCCTGTTTGACCCTGTAAGAATATTTTTCAGCTCATGGTCAACAGACTCCCCTTCCAGAGCATTGATCTCTGCCAATTCAGCATTCCCCATAATACCTGCGAGAATGTTGTTAAAATCATGTGCAATACCGCCGGCAAGAACGCCGAGCGACTCCAGTCGCTGCACATGTGCCATTTGTTCTTCCATATTTCGTTTCTGCTCTTCAGCCTGAACCATCAGGGTAATATCACGCACAACGCCTTCTACACCGGATAGTTCACCCGGTTTGTTATCAATCCGATGCGCAGAAATTGATACCCAGATTGCATAACCCTGTTTGTGTTTCAATTGTACTCTTTGGTTAATTACAGCTCCGCCATGCTGCTCCAGTGCTTCAGTCACCTGAGGGAAACGTAATCCATCCACAGACAGACTCTCGAGCGGCATACCAGCAATTTCACTGGCCTGATAACCGAGCAAAGCCTCCACCGAAGCCGACACCCAATTCACAGTACCGTCGGCATGAACCCGGTAGTAGGTATCAATCATATTATCCAGAGTTGACTGCAGTTCATCTCTTGCAGACTGCAACTCACTGGTACGTTCAACGACCCTCTGTTCCAAAGCCTGATTATTCTGCGCCAATACCCGCTCTACGCTTTTCTGTTCCGTAATATCCACAAAAGCACTGAACAGGACCTGTTCTCCTTCGAAAAACATCATGCTCATTGATAACGATATCCAGAGAGACTCACCGTCACTGCCAACTACTTCCAACTCATGACCATGGAATTCACCCTGTTTTTTCAATTTCTCCAGTATCACATCACGATCTTCCGGATGCCGGTAAAAATCAACTGCGTTAAGTTGCATCTGGCCCTGTTCATTAACCCCGATCAGCCTTGCCGATGCCTGATTGTAAAACAGCACATGTCCGTCAGACGGGCGCGTCACGATTACTGGCACCGGAGCAAGTTCGACAATATTGCGGAAGCGCTCCTCGCTCTCTTTCAAGCGCACATGATTCTGCTCAATCGTATCAAAGCTCTGCTGGATTTTTTCAGCCATCTGGTTGAAACCCTGCAGCAAATCCTGAGTTTCTCTGTTATAAACAGGCTGATCCGCCCTGATCATATAATCCTGATGAGTGCCCATCTTCCGCATCAGGCCAGCCAGCGAACTGATCGGCGAAGCTATTCTTGCCTGCAGTCTGGATGCCAGCAGTAAGCCAAACACGAGACACCCGACCATCACCATGATCACCGTGATAAAGCCGGCATTTTTACTCTTTTTCAAGTGATTCATGTCGGATTCAAGATAGATTACACCTACAGGACTGCCTTTGTGCTCAATAACTCTGAATAACTTCAGTCTGCCATCTGTATAAGCGCTACCAGGGACAGACTGGAACTCAATCGACTGGTTTACCCCTGCAGTGTCGCCTTCTGCAGTATAGGTAAACAATTCATTGCCATCATAGGTGAACAACTTCACTACTGAGACATCCGGGTCGAATTTCATGGCCTGCAAAAGTTCGCCTGCCATACGCTGATCGTTGAACATCAGGGCAGGCCTTGCAGCTGCACCTATGATGTCACTCTGAACTATCAGAACCCGTTCAGCCTCTTCTTCAAGTAACACCTGATTATGACTGATCCATACACCGCCCATAATGAGCACGGTGATACCAAGTGTTAGCACGAAAAAGAGCTGAAGCTGGCGCTGAATAGAAGTAGAAATTATTCTATTCATTGTCCCTCCCGACAATCTCACCCAATTGCAGGAGTTGCGCGCTGATATAAAGACCGGCGCGATTGACTGCCTGTAAATTGACGACAAAGGTGAGTTTTTCGTTGTGGTATTTTATTTCGACCATTCCGCCCTGCTCAGCAAAGCCGGGAACATCTGAAATGGTCAGAACCGGGCTGCCTTCAACCAGCTTGAGCAACTGACTGAAATGACCCCTGTCCGATTCCCCGATAAAGAGGACCGAACTATTTTGAATGCAGCTTGTCTGATTGCATGACTGCAAGGCCAAACCGAGTTTCTGTGCCGCGGGTTTGGCAATAATACGCTTTAATGTGTCATGAATTTTCTGGTTATGCAGGACATTAATCAGAACACTGTCCTTATCCGGCGCTGCGTCTTTCGCAAGGCTGTTTTCCGGCCAGTCGGTAAAACGAATGAAGTTAAAAATATATACAGCAGTAAGGTCGCTCACACCTGCCCTGACTCGCTCTGCAGCATATGCGGGGCCCGCTGCAAAAAATGTGAGCAGTAGCAACATCAGGCAGCCACAGAAAAAGTGGCGCAATGTTTTAGATTTAAGTATCAAACCGGCGACCTGTGGAGCAGGCCATGAAACAAGCCTCATCATCATATACGATAGCATTAGCTGTGACTGCTAATGCTTGATATAAAGCCAAAATCACATGCCTGATTGAACGCTTCAACAACACCTCTCCATAAGCTTTACCATGTTGAAATCACCGGAATTCAGCAGGTGTTAATTGATTATAGTTGAAAGTGGCTAAAACCCAAGTTTATAGCGACAGTTGGCGAACCGGGATGCCCTGGCCAGCCAGGAACTGTTTGGTTTCATCGATAGTGAAAGTACCGAAATGGAATATGGAAGCGGCAAGCACTGCATCGGCCCCTCCCTCCTTCAAACCTTCTGCCATGTGCTCTAACGTGCCTACACCGCCAGATGCCACCACATTGGCCGTAATCGCATCGGAAACAGCACGGGTTAAGGGTATGTCGTAACCGTTTTTAGTGCCATCTGCATCCATGCTGGTCAACAGAATTTCGCCAGCCCCGTAATCGGACATACGCTTCGCCCATTCCACAGCATTGATGCCGGTTGGTTTGCGGCCACCATGGGTAAAACATTCCCAGTGATCATCTACAGCCTTGGCATCCACTGCCACCACGATGGTTGAGGAGCCGAATCGCTCTGCAGCATCCTTGACCAGCTCTGGATTAAAAATAGCTGCTGTATTGATCGATACTTTATCGGCACCGGCATGCAGAAGATTTTCAATATCAGACAATGCTTTTACACCACCACCTACTGTAAGCGGCATAAATACATGCTCAGCTACTTCGGTCACCATATGATAGAGCGTATCACGGCTTTCATGGCTGGCACGGATATCAAGAAAGGTCAGCTCATCCGCCCCTTGCGCATCATATTTGATCGCAGCCTCGACCGGATCACCGGCATCAATGATATCTACAAACTGGACGCCTTTGACCACACGCCCGTGAGCCACGTCCAGACAGGGAATAATGCGCTTGGAAAGCATTAGCCGAGCACCTTCATGGCAGCAGCAAAGTCGATGGTGTTTTCATAAATGGCCCGTCCAGTAATCGCGCCACAGATCCCATCATCCACATGTGCAGCGCAGGCTGTCACATCATCCATTTTAGCCACTCCGCCGGATACAATAACCGGAATAGAAACTGCTTTGGCAAGATTCACGGTTTCGTCGATATTCGGGCCACTCAACATGCCGTCACGGGCAATATCTGTATAGATAATCGCAGAAACACCTGCATCTTCAAACTTATGCGCCAGATCTACAGCGCTGACATCGGTTACATCATCCCAACCATGTACGGCAACCATGCCGCCCTTGGCATCAATACCGACACAAATCTGGCCTGGAAATGCCTTACAAGCCTCTTCCACCAGTGATGGATTTGATACTGCAATCGAGCCCAGGATCACACGCTGGATACCGAGATTCAATGTGCCCTCAATCATGGAAAGATCTCGCAAACCACCACCGAGTTGCACTGGGATATTCATTTCAGCACAGATCGCACGAATCGCTTGCTGATTGGCAGGTTTGCCGGCAAATGCACCATCGAGATCGACCACATGCAAGCGCTTGGCGCCAAGAGACTGCCAGTGCGCAGCCATGGCTGCAGGATCATCACCATAGTCCGTCGCATCATCCATACGCCCCTGCTTCAGACGTACACAGTGGCCGCCTTTCAGATCAATGGCGGGGATCAGTTCAAATTCATTCGCAGACTTTCGGGAAATTACGGATTCCATTGTTGGAATGCCTCCATTAGCGCGAGACCGGCGCGCTGTGATTTTTCGGGATGAAACTGCACCGCAACGATATTGTCACGGCCAATAGCAGCAGCGAACGGATAATCGCCATATGAACATGCTGCCAACAGATGTTCAGGGTCCTCAGGCATGCAACAGTAAGAGTGTACATAATAGACCTGGCTACCGGCCAGCGGTGCCAGCACAGGATGCATCTCTTTCTGGGATGAAAGCACAACATCATTCCAGCCCATATGCGGAATCTTGAAACCGCGTTGCGGGTGATCTTCAGGGAAATGTTTTACCGCTCCCGGAATCAGGCCCAGGCCCGGATAACGGCCGAATTCGTGCGACACATCCATCAACACCTGCATGCCCAGACAGATGCCAAGAAATGGTGTGCCCGAGGAAACAGACTCACGCAGAGCCTCATCCATACCATTTTCCTGGAGCGCCGCCACGCAGTCACGAAATGCACCCACGCCGGGCAAAACGATACGATCATAGTTTTTCAGGGCTTCTGCATCAGTCACCAGTTCAACCGAAGCTCCGTTTTTCTCCAGCGCTTTGGCTACCGAATGCAGGTTGCCCATACCATAGTTAATTAATCCAATCATGATTCACCACAGAGTACGCAGAGGACACGGAGAAAAAGAAATAGCTAATTTCTCAAAACTATCCATGTCCACTGCATTGAATTGTCTTTTAGTGATCAAAGCGCGCCTTTCGTCGAAGGAATTCCACTCTGACGCGAATCGAATTCAACAGCCATGCGCAGAGCACGACCGAATGCCTTGAATACTGTTTCGATGATGTGATGGTTATTGCCACCGCGCAGGGCATCGATATGCAGGGTAATGCGGCCGTGATTACTCACAGCCTGAAAAAACTCCTTGAACAGATCGATATCAAATCCACCAACGGTCTCCTTAGGGAAATCGATATGGTATTCCAGACCCGGACGGCCGGAGAAATCGAGTACAACCCGGGAAAGCGCCTCATCCAGAGGCACATAGGCATGGCCATAACGTACGATGCCGGATTTATCGCCAATAGCATCCCGCAACGCTTCACCGAGGCAAATACCGATATCTTCAACCGTGTGGTGATCATCAATCTCGCGATCTCCTTTGGCTTCAACACTGAGATCAATTAAGCCATGGCGGGCAATCTGCTCCAGCATGTGATCAAGAAACGGAATCGAAGAATTCAACTCGGCCTTGCCTGTGCCATCCAGATCAAGACTCAGGCTGATCGAAGTCTCTTTGGTCGCACGATCAATCGATGCATTTCGACTCATATCAAAATCTCCCGAAGCGCGGTTAGTGCCGCATTGTTTTCATCTTCACTGCCAATGGTAATACGCAGGCAATTGCTCAGCAGCCTATCAGAACCATGCATATTCTTAATTAATATTCCCGCCTGTTTGAGTGATTCAAACATAGCGTTTGCATCCGCCACCCTGAACAGCAGGAAATTGGCCTGTGACGGGAACACCTGAACACCATCGATTGCAGCCAATGCTTCAGCCATACGCTCACGCTCCCCACGAAGTACTTCGACCTGTTTTTCAAACAGATCGAAATGATCAAGCAGGAAATCGGCAGAAGCTTGTGTCAGGGCATTAATATTATAGGGCATACGCACTTTATTCAGCTGTGCAATCACCTCGGCATCACCCAGCAGGTAACCCATACGCAGTCCAGCCCAGCCTACCTTGGAAAAGGTTTTCAACACCATGACGTTGGGCGCAATCAAATCGGTATGTGTGCGCTCCGAGAAAGGACCATAAGCCTCATCAATGACCAGCATACCGCCCATGCCTTTGGCAATTTTCTCAACCCGCTCCTGCCGCCACAGATTACCGGTCGGATTATTCGGGCATGCCAGAAAAGCAATTTCAGCTTTTTCACGCGCACAGACCTGCAGAAAATGCTCATCTTTCATGGTGAAATCTTCAGCCAGAGGTACGGTTGCCACAGGTCGTTTCAACCACTGCGACACCAGATTATACATCACGAACGTCGGGCCTGGTATGACACAGGTTCCCGGCACAGTGGCAATCAATATCATCTGGATAATTTCATCAGAGCCGTTACCAAGTAATACCTGCTCAGGCTGCAGACCCTCGCGCTTGGCGATCTTTTTACGCAGCTCGAACATGTCTGCATCCGGGTAGCGATTGATCTCAACGTCAGACAATCGCTTCGCCCATTTCTCACGCAGGTCTTCCGGCATGGAAAACGGGTTTTCCATGGCATCCAGTTTAATCATGCCGGAACTGTCCGGCACGTGGTAGGCTGAAAGAGCCTTGATATCGCCTCTTATCACTTATGCCATCCGTTCGGGAGCGTGACTCGGCTCATCCATAAACCTCGCCCTGCGGGCGTGCTACGCATGTCCAAACGGCTATCCTGCCTTTTTGTCCTGCCCATATTATTCAATAGCATGATCATTTCTTGCCGTTCAAGCGTAACTCAAGCGTCAGGGCATGTGCCTGCAGACCTTCACGATGCGCAAGGTGTGCAGCAGCAGGGCCGATCTTTTCAACAGCTTCACGCGTAGCACGGATTACACTGCTGCGCTTCTGAAAATCATAAACACCCAGCGGACTTGAAAAACGAGCTGTACGATTGGTCGGCAATACATGGTTAGGGCCGGCGATGTAATCACCGAGTGCTTCAGGTACAAAGTGACCGATAAAAATCGCGCCTGCATGTCTTATTGAAGGCAGAATCTCATCCGGATTCTCCAGTGCCAACTCAAGATGTTCCGGCGCAATGATATTCACCACATCGGCGGCCTCATCCCAATTCTGCACATGAATCAGCGCACCATGTGTTTCCACTGATGCACGCGCAATTGCTGCTCGCGGCAACACAGCCAGATGTGCTTCAATGGCATCAGCCACCTGAGCCAGCAGATGTTTATCCGTTGAAACCAGAATACTCTGAGCTGCCTCATCATGTTCAGCCTGAGACAGAAAATCCGCTGCAATCCAGGCCGGATTTCCACCATCTGCCACCACCACGATTTCAGAAGGACCGGCAATCATATCAATACCGCAGGTACCGAATACCTGACGCTTGGCCGCGGCAACGAATTTATTCCCCGGGCCGACAATTTTATCCACAGCTGGAATCGTTTCAGTACCGTAAGCCAAAGCCGCAACTGCCTGTGCACCACCTACGGCAAAACCGCGCTGCACGCCGGAGACATACGCTGCCGCCAGCACCAGCTCATTCATTTCACCGCCCGGTGTTGGGACCACCATGACAATCTCTTTAACACCTGCAACCAGTGCAGGGACTGCATTCATCAATACTGAGGAGGGATAAGCCGCCTTGCCGCCGGGCACATACAGACCTACTCGATCAAGCGGGGTCACCTTCTGCCCCAGCGTCATGCCAACGTCATCAGTATATTCCCAATCGTCCTGCTGCTGATGCTCGTGATAGGCGCGGATACGATCAACTGCCAACTGCAGTGATTCACGATCCATATCGGATACGGCATGCCATGCAGCTTCCATACGTTCACGCGAGATTTCAATACTATCACCATCACAGGGCCAGCCATCGAAACGTTCGGTATATTCGCACAATGCCGCATTACCGCGTTTTTTTACATTGGAGAGGATATCCGCCACCAACCCCTGCACATCCTCGCCGGTATCAGCTTCACGCGCCAGCAATGCATCCAGCTGATCGGCAAACCCTTCCTGCTGTGAATCCAGTCTCAAAATCTTGCTCATAACTCTACCCTTAACCGTTATCGGACTGTTCAACAGCCTGACGTAACTTTTCAATAATCGGCTGAATCTGGCCTTTTCGCGTTGCGAAGCTTGCCGGATTCACAATCAAACGACTGGAGATATCACACAATGTGGTCTCTTCAATCAATCCGTTTGCACGCAGTGTGCCGCCTGTTTCCACCAGATCGACAATGCGTTCAGCCATATCCACCAACGGAGCCAGCTCCATGGAACCGTAGAGGTGGATGATTTCAGCATGCACGCCCTGTGCCAGATAATATTCACTGGCCAGATGGTCATACTTGGTTGCCACACGAATGCGACTACCGCGCTCAGGGGCGCCAGCCTCAACCAGCTCTTTCGGTCCACATACACACAGACGGCAACGACCGATTTTCAAGTCCAGTGGTTCATACACATGCGGCCGGTATTCCAGCAATGAATCACGGCCTGCAATACCCAGGTCAGCGGCCCCCTGCTCAACGTAGGTACAGACATCTGCTGCACGGATAATCAGAAAACGGATCTCTTCTCCGGCAAACGTTCCGCCCACCATCAACTTGCGGGTTTTCTGTACGTCTTCAGCCGGAGTCAGGCCTGCCGCAGCTAACAACGGCAATGTCTGCTCCAGAATGCGGCCCTTGGACAACGCAATCGTCAAAGGTCTTGTATCAGGCATCTAAACGAGCTCCCTGCATCCAGTTTTCACTTACACTATGGCGTTTGATGCGTGCGCCGAGTTTGCTTAATTTTTCTTCAATACGCTCATATCCACGATCGATGTGATACACGCGTGATACGACTGTCTCGCCTTCAGCAGCAAGCGCTGCCAGTACAAGCGAGGCCGATGCACGCAGGTCCGTAGCCATAACAGGTGCGCCCTGCAAACGTTCACAACCAGTCACAATAGCCGTGTTACCGTCGAGACGGATGTTCGCCCCCATACGCGCCAGCTCCTGCACATGCATAAAACGATTTTCAAAAATGGTTTCCCGAACCACACTCGTGCCATCCGCCAATGTCATCAAGGCCATAAACTGGGCCTGAAGATCGGTTGGAAAACCAGGATGAGGCAGGGTAGAAATATCCACTGCTTTCAGTCGGCCATTGGCTTTGCAGCGAATATAATCTTCGCCGGTTTCAACCGTGCATCCCGTCTCTTTCAGCCGAGCCAGAAATGCTTCGAGCATGGAGGGATCAACATCCGTCACAGTCACATCGCCACCGGTAATCACACCTGCAGCAAGATAAGTAGCCGCTTCAATACGATCGGCGATGGTGGTCATCTCACCACCATGCAGGCGTTCCACGCCCTGAATCACGATGCGATTTGTGCCGTCGCCTTCAATATCCGCACCCAGTGAACGCAATGAATCCGCCAGATTGACGATCTCAGGCTCACGGGCAGAGTTATCAAGCACAGTCATACCACTTGCAAGCACTGCCGCCATCATCAGGTTTTCAGTACCTGTCACAGTCACCTGGTCAAATACAATATGCGCTCCACTCAATCCATTGGGCGCATGGGCAACAATATCACCCTGCTCCACATCAATCTCGGCCCCCATCGCTTCCAGACCTTTCAAATGCATATCAATCGGACGTGCGCCAATAGCGCAGCCCCCCGGAAGACTCACCTTGGCTTCACCAAAGCGGGCCAGTAAAGGTCCAAGCACAAGTGAAGATGCGCGCATGGTTTTCACCAATTCATATGGCGCCTCGGATTTGGTAGCAGGCCGCGTATCCACATGCAGGCAGTGCTGGTCGTCATAAGTAACTTCAGCGCCCTGCCAGGCCAGCAATGTCATCATCGTAGAGATATCTTTCAAATGCGGGATCCGGCGGTAGGTCACCGAGCCATCCACAAGAATTGCTGCCGCAAGCAACGGCAGCGCAGCATTTTTTGCTCCGCTGGCCTCGATTGTACCGGACAGCACTTCGCCACCCCGAATAATGATTTTATCCATAAAATACCTGCACCATAAAGGCTGCGAACGCTAGCCGCTCAGCCCATTGCAAACAATGCCTGTAAAACCTTCGAAATGCGACTTCAGCAGACAATGGCTGACAGCCAATTTACAACGGTTATGATTGCCACTATGTCCGTTTATACAGAACTCTCCGAATCCGATATTAAATCCATCCTCACCGACTATGATCTAGGTACGCTGACCTCATTTGAAGGCATTGCGGCCGGTATCGAGAACAGCAACTTTTTCATCAATACCGAAGGCTCAGAAAACTCAGCGCGTTTTGTACTGACCATCTTTGAACGCCTGGATGCAACAGAGCTGCCATATTTCATGCGTCTGATGCGCCATCTGGCACATAACGGCCTCTCCTGCCCGGATGTTATGCAGCGCACAGATGGTTCGCTGCTTTTTGAGATTCACGGTAAACAGGGCTGTATCGTTTCCTGCCTCTCAGGTCGCACACTGGATGAACTCAATGAAACACAATTAAGCGCTTCAGGTGAATCGCTGGCACAACTGCATCTGGCCGGCTCCGATTTTGATGAAGCAAGAGAAAACCCGACCGGCCCTGACTGGCTGGCAGAAAATATTGCTGCAGTACTGGAAAAAACCACCGCCGTGTATGGCCCTGAAGCCGGAGAACTACTCACCAGCGAACTGGCATTCCAGAACTCATGTGTCTGGGATTCGCTACCAGACGGCGTGATTCATGGCGATCTGTTTGTCGACAATATCCTGTTTGAGGGTGAAAAGGCATCCGGCATTATCGACTTCTATTATGCGCATAGTGCAGCCTATGCGATGGACATCGCCATCACCCTGAATGCTCAGGCAGTATTGCTGGGTGAAAATGATCAGGCCCGCATTGATGCATTTATGGATGGATATGAATCCCTGCGTCCATTACAGGAGGAGGAACGTGACGCACTACCCCTGTTACTCAGGCTCGCAGCCCTGCGTTTCTGGGTCTCACGCTTATATGATGCCCTGTTCCCGCGTGGTGGTGCTATGACCCAGACCAAAGATCCGGAAGAGTATCGTCATAAATTGCTTTTTCACCGCCATGCCCGGTAACAGAGCATAAGCCGGATAACATCATCTGAATCAGCGCATTAAACTCATAGACAGTCAGTTTATTTGGCTGATTTTTCCATGCCTATCAACTGGAACAGCTCAAGACGTGATGACGGGTTATTCATGAATGCGCCGGTCAGTTTGGACGTTGTCGTCCACGAGTTTGGCTTGTGAACGCCACGATGACACATACAAAAATGCTGGCATTGGACAATCACAGCCACGCCTTTCGGATCTAATACCTCTTCAATGGCATTGGCAATCTGCATGGTCAGCTTTTCCTGCACCTGCAAACGCTTGGCATAACCCTCAACCACGCGTGCAAGCTTGGAGAGACCCACCACGCGGCCACGCGGGATATATGCAACATGCGCTTTGCCGACAAACGGTACCATGTGATGTTCGCAGTGGCTGTGCACATCGATATCTGAAACCAGTACGACTTCATCGTAACCTTCAACCTCTTCAAAGGTCTTTTCCAAGTGTTCGCGCGGGTCTTCCCTGTAACCGGAAAAGTGTTCATGCATGGCAGAGAGCACACGGGCTGGCGTTTCCTGTAAGCCCTCACGCCCCACATCTTCACCAATGTATTCAAGCAGGCCGCGCACATGCTGCATGCCTTGTATATTTTTCGGGTCATTCAAATCCAGATCGTCAGTCACAGCTCTCTCTTCCTTTTCCGTTTCAGGCATGCACCATAGCGCAAACTTTAACAACGCAACACCCATTATAGGTGTTGGTATTACGGGAGAGCCGATGCTTACAATGGATCTGTTACGCCACGGTGCGCTGCAAGGAGGAGTGAAATACCGAGGCCATGTGGATGACCCACTGACACTTGAAGGGCGTTCCCGGATGGACAAGGCATGGGCTGAAATCAAGGGAAACATTAATCTTATCATCAGCTCTCCGCTGTCCCGTTGTGCAGAACCTGCGCTTGACTGGGCCAGACAAAGTGACATCGAATGCATTATCGAACCGCGTGTCAGGGAAATGTATTATGGCGATTGGGAAGGCAAAACCATCCCTGAAATTCAACAGCAATATCCGGGCATTCTGGAACAGTGGCGAAGCAATCCGGAAGGTATGCGACCACCCGGTGGTGAATCGCCAGAAGAATTACGCCAACGCATAGCTGAATGGTGGACAGAAACCTGTATCGAATACGATGAGCGACAGATTCTTCTGGTTTCCCACTCAGGCGCTCTGCGTATGCTCATCGCGCATATCCTTGCCGCACCGATTGCGTCCACACGACATCTGGAAATGCCCTATGCATGCAGAAGCAGGCTCTCATATCACAATGGCAAAAACAGCCTCCTCTTTCACAACAGCAATCCATTAGCATCAGAATGACAGGTCTGCGGCCAGCTACTGCCCCCCCTTTCACCTGTTTTGATACCCATACATCTGAAAATGGCGCAGACTTGGTCTATAATAGCGCATAGCTGTTATAGCCGATGGCAAGTCATTATTCAGGAGACAGATATGCTGCTAAATTATTTCACATCCGCTTTAATCGCATTCAGCGCACTATTTATATTTTCATCTACTCTTCAGGCAGGAGAATCCTCTGCCGGTACAAAAATCGGCATTCTGACCTGTGAATCTATTCCCAACACCCGGCTGAATCTGCTTATTCATTCCACCGTGGATGTGAAATGTAAGTATGTCTCCTCTGATCGCAGTACGACCGAATATTATATTGGTGAGACAGGCGTCCAGTTAGGTCTGGATATTGCCCACAAAATACGTCAGGCGCTGGTATTTGCCGTACTTGCTGCAGACTTCAAACAGGGAAACCATAAACTGGCAGGTAAATATATCGGAGCAGGGGCGTCCGTCAGTTTAGGTGCAGGGGCCGGCGTGCAGGTGCTGGTTGGAGATGGTCAGAACAGCTTTTCGCTTGAGCCCGCGTTTGAGGGTAACGAAGGCATCGGGGCAACTGTTGGTATCACTTATCTCTATCTTGAGGCTTTTGACTAAAGATCGAACCACCACATCAGCCTCGCTTGTCTGGTGTGACCGAAGACACTGAATCAATATAAAGACAGCAGAGTATTCGCCTGATTAAGGGATTCACAGGTAACTACTATGATTATGCTGAATTTAACACGTCCGATCCAATGTATTGCAACTGCTACCATCGCCTGTCTGATGCTGGCTCAGCCGGCCTTTGCTGCCGATCAAGACATCATACCACCAACAGATTCCACTCCTTCCAGTGAGCAGGGTGACATCAATACAAATCCAACTTCAGCTGAAGTTCCAGCCGGCAAAATCATCGTGCCCTCTGCACAAAAAGATACGGGTACTTCGACAGGTCAGGAGATCGCTCCGGCAGACGCCACAGTTGATTCTGTTGAAACAGTAGCCCCCATCATCAGCAATGAAATCAATGCATTTGAAACCGAAGGCAACACCCTGATTGATACAGGCAGAATTCAGCAGCACCTGAGTGGCTTTCTGGGTTTGAAGAAGAACAGCACAAACCTGTTCAAGGTGAAGGTCTCCGTATTGAAACTGTACCAGTCATCCGGACTTAAAGGTGTCAGAATTTCTTATCCGCAAGCTGCATCTGACGGCACGGTCCACATAACAATTGCTGAGGGAGGCCTCAAAGCTGAAACAACAAATAGCGACATGGGTGAAGGCCTCGATCAGTCATCAGAGACAACGACTGCAAGCCAGGATGATGATGGGGCCATAATCACGCCTGATAGCGGCAATGAACCAACTCAGGATGTTAGCACAGCCCCGAACAGAGAGTCTGAACAGCCAGCAATTGCAGAGACAGTCTCAGCTGAACAGACAACCGTAAAAGATGAAGAGGTATCTGTAGACAAGCCTGAAACCCAGGCT
Organism: Mariprofundus micogutta; assembly: GCF_001895085.1. GTDB lineage: Bacteria > Pseudomonadota > Zetaproteobacteria > Mariprofundales > Mariprofundaceae > Mariprofundus > Mariprofundus micogutta. The sequence continues at coordinate 44,260 of NZ_BDFD01000020.1, forward strand.
CAAGCAGATGCCGCAATGAATACAGCAGAAAACAGACAGGAACCGGCTCCACTACAGCCTGAAACGAAATCCGAACAGGCTGAAAATACAATGACAGCAACCATCGAAAAAACAGATTCCCCCTCAACCATGCCGCTTCCAGAAGCCCCCGCATGGCTGGCTGATGGCTGGCAACAACTCGAGGCGGGAAATACCGATGCAGCCATGGCGATCTGGCAGCGTGAAGTAAATAAAATGCACGCCTATCGTTATCTGTCATTTATCGGTGTTTACATGAGTCAGGATACCGCTATCAACATCCTCAAACGAGCAGGTCTTGAATATCATGCCCTGATGCTGGTTGCAGAGCGCGAAGGTAAACAGGCCTACTATGTTCTTTCAGCCCTTAAAACTTCTTATGATAAAGCACAGCGTCAGCTTGAATTGGCCGGACTGCGAAAAAGAATGGGCATTGAATACATGTATGCCAGTGCCGCCAGAAGGTTTCATGGCACAGCTGTTGCGGCTGAGGTCAAAACAAAGTCTGAAGCTGTCGAGGCCCTGACTGACAAGGCAAAACCCGACGTACAGAAAGCCCCGGTCAGAAAAAAAGTAGTCAAGAAAGCACCGCGTAAAGCGCTGGCAAAAGCGCCCGCCAAAGCGGCTGTAGAAAAGAAACCGGAACCACCGGTAGTAGCAGAAGTGGAAAAGCTGGATGGTAAAATTTCAGGTTTTGAAATCTATGGCAACAGCCTGATCTCGGATAAAATCATCCAGCAGAAACTGCGCCCCTATCTGGGTGACAACAAATCATCATCAGATCTGATGCAAGCCAGAGATAAAATCACACAACTGTATCAGGGACGCGGCTACCCCGTTGTCGCTGTATCCATGCCTGAAGATGTCAAAGGTGAAATCATCCCTGTACGGATTTATGAAGTCAGCGGCACGAAAAGAGCGCTGGCAAGATAGTCATTCCTGATGATACATGAGTGCGGGGCCTGAAACCGGCTCCGCACTCTTCAGTTCAGCACCACTTAATGGATGGCAATTGATTTGGGTTTGGCACTTTCCCGTTTGGGTAGCCTGACTTCCAGCACACCATCTTTCATAGTGGCTTCTACTTTTTCAGCATCGACATTGCTTGGCAGGCTAAAGCTTCTGGAGAATTGACCGTATGCACGTTCAACACGATGTACATTCTCCTCCTTCACATCCTTCTCATAACGCCTTTCGCCTGAAAGTGTCAGCACGCCATCTTTCACCTCAAGGTGAACATCTTTCTTTTCAATGCCTGACAATTCAGCCTGTACCAACAGAGCATCGTCAGTCTCTTTAATATCAACTGATGGAGCCCACTGGCCTGCATCACGTGCCACATCAAAATGATCACCATCAAGCAGGCGGCTGAGTTGCCGATTCATGCTTTCAAGTTCGTTCCATGGTGTCCAACGCATCAGGGTCATAACACACCTCCTTAAATAGATTTTCTGGCCGGATTCATCTGCCGGCAATTTATATATAGGGCGTTATTTTATCAGTTCAAGGGTTGATGCAGCCAGAATATCAGTTCATTGTATTATCAAATCAGCTGCAAATGCCCGCATCTTTTTCATTGCTCTGGCCTCCAGTTGCCGCACCCGCTCGATAGAAATGCCAAACCCTTCAGCCAGCTCACTTAATGTAACAGGAGGATCAATCAGGTGCCGTTGCCGGATGATATATCTATCGCGCTCGGATAAGATCGCCATGGCCTCTTCAAGCTGATTCTGAGTGAATAGTGCCCAGTCTTTCTCAACCAGAAGCTGCTCAGGTGTATCATCCGGTGCGGGCAACTCCAGAATCTTTTCACCATCGGCATCGATGGCATCAATAGAAAAGTCACGTCTCAAAAAAGATGAGGCTATCGTCTGGTAGGATTCTCCAGTGGTTCCATGCTCTTTAGCCACAGTATCCAGATTCCTGCCTTCAAGGGCGGCAATGGCATTCTCTGCTTTCTGGAGCCCTGCAAAAATCCGTTTCTGCAATTTATTGGTGCCCATTTTAACAATGCTCCATGAGCGCAGAATAAAATCATGAATCGATGCTCTGATCCAATACGAAGCATAAGTTTTAAGTCTGAAACCGCGGTCAGGATCAAAGCGTTTCACTGCATGCATGAGCCCTAAAGTACCTTCCTGGATAAGGTCCTCCTCCGGCAAACCAAAGTGACGATATTCTCGTGCAACAGCAGCTACACTGTGAAGGTTGGCATTAATCAACTGCTGTACTGAATCCAGATCGTGATCACGTTGCCACTTGCGGGCAAGCTCATCCTCCTGCTCTCTGTCTAACTTGGGAATTTTGCGTAATTCCTGATAAAAGAAATCAAGACTGGTTAAGGCCTTCAGCGAATCGTTATTTGCCAATACAACCTCCTGGTCAGAAGAGAGTTTATAGTGCGATTTTCCGGGCAATACATGTGCGCAAAGAAAAAAAATAGGGAGTTCAAAAACAGTGGAACGAAATGCTTGCAGTGCATCTCAACTTTGTATGTGACTAAAAAACCATAATTAAACCCCTTTATTTGACGAGTTTAACGGCCACCTCAGCAATATAAGCACCATAGCTGCGAGCGGCTGCCAGAGCAGCATCGGATACCGTTGCAGGCATGCCTGTATGGTCTCCACTGCGTCCATAAGCACCCCACTGCAATCCACCGTCGGCATAACCGGGCAATGATTTAGGGAAACCGACTACGATCATGCCGTGTTCAAGAAAGTTGGAATGCAGTGACACCATGGTCGTTTCCACACCACCTCCGGCACCACCAAAACCGCCACCGGTCGCAAACACAGCTCCAAGCTTGCCCTCCAGAGTGCCCTCCATCCACAACTTGCCAGCCCGATCAATCAACTGTTTCATCTGCCATGCCATCGAACCCATGTGAACCGGAGTGCCGAAAACAATGACATCAGCAACCACAAGATCATCCAGAGCGGTATCTATTGCAGACTTCAGAGTGATATCTGCAGTCGAGCAACTGACTCTCATTCCTGCAGCAATGGCATCAGCCATTTTTTTCGTGTTGCCGTAATCAGAATGGCAGGCGATTAATACGTTCACAAAGCTCTCCTCTTCCCGAATCCATGACTGCCATTGTTACTGATCCGAGAAAAAAAACCAGCGCACTTTAGAATCAATGCAATTAACGCTAGCTTGCGGCCTCTTTTTGCGATGATGGATTCATATCGCACCACCGCTTGGGTGGAAATGCAGTTATAGTTGGAGATGCCAGTGACAAACAGTTTTAATGCCAAAGATACACTTCAGGTCGGGGATAAGGCCTACACCTATTATCGGCTGAATGCTGCAGGTGACGTGAGCCGTCTTCCCTATGCCATGAAAGTGCTCTTGGAAAACCTGCTACGCCGCGAAGACGGTCTGAATGTGACCGCGAGCGATATCAACGCATTGGCCAACTGGGATGAGAAAGCAGAACCGAATCACGAGATTGCCTATATGCCTGCACGCGTACTGATGCAGGACTTCACCGGCGTGCCTGCAGTTGTGGATCTGGCTGCGATGCGTGATGCCATGGCATCCCTAGGTGGTGACACCGCTAAAATCGAACCGCTGGCACCTGCCGAACTGGTGATCGATCACTCTGTACAGGTGGACAACTTTGGCCACGCCGATTCCGCGGCTAAAAACACCGACATTGAATTCCAGCGTAACCGCGAGCGTTACAACTTCCTCAAATGGGGACAAAATGCCTTTGAAACGTTCAAGGCTGTGCCTCCTGGCTGTGGCATTGTTCATCAGGTGAACCTTGAGTTTCTTGCACGCACCGTATTCGTGAACAATGAAGGCGTAGCTTATCCTGATACGCTGGTCGGTACCGATTCTCACACCACCATGATCAACGGCCTCGGTGTTCTGGGCTGGGGTGTTGGTGGCATTGAAGCTGAAGCTGCCATGCTCGGCCAGCCGGTTTCCATGCTCGTACCTAAAGTCGTCGGTTTTAAACTGACCGGTGAACTGCCTGAAGGTGCCACAGCTACTGATCTGGTGCTGACCATTGTTGAAATGCTGCGTAGCCACGGTGTGGTGGGTAAATTTGTTGAATTCTATGGTGAAGGGCTTGATTCACTGCCACTGGCAGATCGTGCCACCATCGCCAATATGGCCCCTGAATACGGCGCGACATGCGGTATTTTTCCGGTTGATGAAGAAACTCTGAACTATCTGCGTCTCTCCAACCGCTCTGAAGAAAACATCGCTCTGGTAGAAGCCTATGCCAAAGCACAGGGCATGTTCCGCGAAGCTGATTCACCGGAAGCCATCTACAGTGAATACCTCTCACTCGATATGGCATCGGTTGTACCTTCTCTGGCAGGTCACAAACGTCCGCAGGACCGTATTGCACTGACTGAATCCAAAGCCAAATATCAGGAAACAGTTGAAGCGGTAAAAGCCGAAGCTGGCATTTCAACCAAGGCTGTCTCCACCACGATTAACGGTGAAGAAGTTACCATTGATGATGGCGCAGTTGTGATTGCAGCCATCACCTCATGCACCAATACCTCCAACCCCTCAGTCATGCTGGGGGCTGGACTTGTGGCTAAGAAGGCTGCTGCGCTCGGCCTGAACTCAGCCCCGTGGGTGAAAACATCACTCGGCCCCGGCTCGCTCGTGGTCACTGAATATCTGGACAAGGCAGGCCTCTCATCCGAACTGAACAAGCTTGGTTTTAATACTGTTGGTTACGGCTGCACCACCTGTATCGGTAATTCGGGGCCTCTGCCTGCAGAAGTTTCTGCCGCAATTGCAGAAGGCGATCTGGCTGTCACTTCCGTACTCTCAGGCAACCGTAACTTTGAAGGCCGTGTACATGCAGAAGTGCGCATGAACTATCTTGCTTCTCCGCCACTTGTCGTGGCTTATGCCATCGCAGGCACAATGAATATCGATCTGTATAATGACCCGATCGGTCAGGATCAGAATGGCAATAATGTGTTCCTGAAAGATATCTGGCCAACGCAGAAAGAAGTTGCCGATGTGGTCGCATCATGCGTGACTGCTGAGCAGTTCGAAAGCTCTTATGGCAATGTCTATGCTGGTGACAGTAACTGGCAGAATCTCGCAGCACCGACCGGTGATCGTTTCGCCTGGGACTCGGATTCCACCTATATTCAGCACCCGCCATATTTCGAAGGCATGACGTTTGATCTTGATCCGATCAGCGACATCAAGGGCGCACGCGTACTGGCTCTCTTGGGTGATTCAGTTACCACTGACCACATTTCCCCAGCCGGTGCGATCAAAGCGGACTCTCCGGCGGGCCGTTACCTGCAGGAGCGTGGTGTTGATGCGAAAGACTTCAACTCCTACGGCTCTCGTCGCGGCAACCATGAGATTATGATGCGCGGCACCTTCGCCAACATCCGCCTGCGCAACAGGCTCGCTCCGGGCACAGAAGGTGGCGTTACCATCCACCAGCCATCCGGCCTGCAAATGAGCATCTACGATGCTGCCATGAAGTATATTGATGAGGGTGTTGCCTCCATCATCCTTGCCGGCAAAGAGTACGGCTCCGGCTCCTCACGTGACTGGGCAGCCAAAGGCCCGCGACTACAGGGTGTTCAGGCTGTGATTGCTGAGACCTATGAGCGCATCCACCGCTCCAACCTGGTTGGCATGGGCATCCTTCCTCTGCAGTTCAAAGCAGGTGAATCAGCTGAATCACTTGGTCTGACTGGTCATGAGTCTTACGACTTTGCAGGCATTGGTGATGGTTCCGCTAAAGAGTTGAATGTCACCGCCACAGCAACGGATGGTTCGGTTAAATCTTTCACCGTTGATGTACGCATCGACACCCCGAAAGAGGTCGAGTATTACCAGCACGGCGGCATCCTGCACTACGTGCTGCGTCAGCTCGCCAGCTGATCTAACCAAGCTCCAAACAAAGAACCCCGCCTTAGTGCGGGGTTCTTTGTTTGAGCCTCCCTATTCCGGATAAATTATCAGGATAGATGATTTGCACATTTTTCGCCCGAAAGGTGAAAACCATGGGTGGCCTGAATGACAAAACTGGGCACCATTGGAATGAAGTGATTCACTTTGACTACTGACTGCTTCAAACCGGCCCAGACTAATGGGATGGTCCGCTCCGTCCCCTAACGGCATCGCAATGTGCCAGAATGGAGATATTCCATTACGAAGAAGGACGGAGCGAACTATGAGAGATAATAGCGAAGTATTTGAAATATCAGTAGTCG
>NZ_BDFD01000021.1 GCF_001895085.1 Mariprofundus micogutta
TTCGTTTCCACTGTGATCACTCCTGTTTTTTCCTCCAACTAAATCATTAGCTGGGGATACTACAGGGGGGTCAAATTTGGACGCTGATTTACCCCTCTAGGGGGTCAATTTTGAACGCTGAATAACAACCTGACTGTAAAGCTGAGCACCAAAACCATAAGAATCGACAAAAACAATACGAGAGGGTGAATTTCTGACATGTAGTACCATCCTTTATTCGGTTATTATAAGCATAGACTATTTTTTCAGAATTTCTGACTTTTTTTCACGCGAGCAGCTTGTACGGCAACAGGGCAGAGAAAAGGTTTGGCACTTTTTTATCCTGTTTTGTTAGCTTGGCGGAATGAATGATGAACAACTTCATCAGAGTCTGATCGACTTTGTCCAAACTGAAGGTTTGCCAGGGAGCTATCTTGAACTGATCTATAGATATCTGTTTCCACTCTCTGATTGGATTGCTGAACATAAGCAGGCTGGTCAGGCATTTACCTTTGCTGTGAATGGGGCTCAGGGCAGCGGGAAATCAACCCTGTGTGCTGCAATGTCCATATTGCTGGAGCATCGATTTGATTACTCCGTAGCGATTCTCTCCATAGATGACCTTTACCTCAATCGCGACAGGCGTCATCAGCTGGCTGAAGAGATTCATCCTCTGTTTATTACCCGTGGCGTGCCGGGAACGCATGATGTACAGCTCGGGCTCGATGTGCTCTCGGCACTGAAAAAAGAGGAGGCCGTTCAGCTACCCCGGTTTGATAAAATAAATGACAACCCGTTTCCAGAAAGGCAGTGGCCTGTTCAGGACAGGCCTGTTGATATTATTCTGTTTGAAGGCTGGTGCCTTGGACTTTCAGGCCAGACAGATGCCCTGTTGCATCAGCATGTGAACAAGCTTGAAGCAGATGAAGATGAACAAAGAGTATGGCGTAACTACGCCAATGAACAGCTACGTGGTAGCTATCAGTTGCTGTTCTCAGAGCTGGATGCTTTATTATACCTCAAATCACCGAATATGGATGCGATCAGAAGATGGCGCGGAGAGCAGGAAGCCAGACTATCTCATGCGAAGACGGACTTGCAGATGGATCTGCAACAGTTGTTGCGTTTTATGCAGCATTTTGAACGTTTAACGAACTGGGCCAGTCAGACACTGCCGGACAGCGCTGATATAGTATTCGAGTTGGATGAGTATCATCAGGTGAATAAGGTGAAGTACAGGTAAAAACAGGAAGTTTTGCAGGCTGACTAAGGGCTGGTAGTGTGATTTGCTTCACAGTTTGCCGGTCATGCATAGATACATTCGGGTCAGACAAGTCGGATAGTGGAAGAGGGCTCATGGGTGATTCGCATAAAACTGACGTAAACAAGAAAGTGTCAGAAAATGAAAATATCAATGAATTTGAAGCTTTGCAGAAGCAGCTTGATGAGTTTATCGAAAAAGAGAATGCTGAGCACGCTGCAGTAGAAGAGATCGATTATGGGCCTGATAGCCAGCATCGACTTGATGATTTTGTCGATGATCTTCAGAAACAGATGGACGATTTTGTTAAGCAGAGCCAACAACAGAAAACAGTGAAAGCAGTAGCAAGCCCACCCGGACAAAACAAAGCTGTGGCAAAACCAGCTCCAGCCAAAAACGTCGGGAAAAAGGTCAAAAAGCAAAAGCCGGTCGTTCAACAGAAATCAGTTGAAGCGGACAGCAGAGCAGCAAACCCGGGCAAAACGACAAACACCAATCCTCGTTTTCTGACCGCAGGTGGTTTGATCATTGCCGTAGTCATCTGGATTGTCTGGCCAGATTCAACTGAAATACCACCGGAATCACCGATGCCCGGACAACAACATATGGCGGAGACAAAAGCTGTACTTGCTGATCCAGTCGCAGTTGAAAGCATTGAACCAGTTGCCGAACAAGAGCAACAGCTTGCAACTGTTGCAGCTGAACCAGTAAACGCTGAAAAGGTAAGCCATACTGGAAATAAAGAAACCGATATAAAAATAGAACCGGCCAAACAGGAGGCTGCTGTAGCCACCCCTGCTATCGCACCTGTAGTTGCAGCAACGGCTCCCGTTGCAACAGTGAACAACACAACGCTGACTGTAACCGCCACGATTGCGAACATCAGAAGTGAACCGAATGCCCGGGCTGATGTGCTGCACAGGCTGAAGCAGGGGATCAAGGTGTTTGCAATTAAACGTGAAGGCGACTGGGTTCAGCTTAGAATTAAAGGAAAACTGGTCTGGGCGCATCACAGTGTGTTTGCCAGCAAAACTGCAGCGCCGGTAGCTGTGGTTACCAAACCAGAAGCTGAGCCTGTCACTGAAACTCAGCCTGTTTCGAGCGCATCCGATGGAGTGTATCAAAATAGAGTAGTGAAGGTTGCCAGCATTTTAGGGAATGTCAGGCGTGAACCGAATACCGGTGCAGAGATCATGTTCAGACTGAAGCAGGGTACCAGAGTATTTGCTATCAAACGCGAAGGTGATTGGGTTCAGGTTAGAATCAAGGGCGTTGAAGCCTGGGCGCATTACTCTATCTTCTAGAGCCTGTTCACACTAATTTAGATGTTGTCGCTGCTGCCGTCAGAACTGTGTTCTGATATCACAGTATGCGCCAGATCACATTTTTTCCGTTATCTGCGCGATAGAATTTGCCGTGAAATTCATAATTCATGGGAAGTGTGAGATGAGTCAGAAACCGAATATTATCAATGAGCTGGATTTACTGATCAGTCAGGAAAAGAACAGCTTACTCAGCAATCTGCGAGAAGGCGACAGGCTGGAGGATAAACTGGCCCAGTTCATGGCTGGACTGCAGCTTCAGATTGATACTCTGATTGAATCCAAAAAAGCTGAACAGTTAGCAGCAGCTTCAGAAGTTGGAAGCAAACATACTGAAGCTCATCATGAGCAGGCTGCTAAAATTAGTGATGAAGCTGAGAAAGCCATGCAGCTGCTTGAGAAAGAGTTTAATACTTACAATATCAAGCAAGCCAACGGTATTATGAATCAGAAGCGTTCGATGTCTTACATAGTGAAGCAGTCATTGATCGGTACTGCAGTCGCTGCAGGCCTGTTGTGGTTCTTCTTTCCACAAGCCGATCAAGCCCTGTTTGCTATTGTGGCTGAAACTCCTGCTGAAACCAGGCAATCTGATGTTGAGTCGAAGAGTGTTGCCGAAGCAGCATTGCAAAGTGAACCAGTGGCTGTAGTCGATGTTGAAGCTGCATCAGATACCGAGCTTAAACTGGTCGACCCTGTCGTTGATATTGCACAAGAGGTCCAGGTGGCTAAACAGAATATGGCTGAAGAGATTAAGCCTGAGCCGGTAAAAGAGGTGAAAGCTCCGGTTTTGAATGAGAACAAACCGGTGACTAAAGCAAAGGTTGAATCATTATTGGATGAGACACCTGAAATAAAGGTGACCAGCAAAGCGAAAGAGCCTGAAGTTGTCGTTGGCCAGGAGATCACGGTCACGGCTCATGTCGGTAATGCTCGCAATACACCGAGTAACAAAGGTAAACGTGTGGCTCGAGTGAAGATGGGTGACAAGGTTATCAAGCTGAATGAGCAAATGGGCTGGTATCAGGTGAAACTTGAGAGCGGTACTGTTGCCTGGATGTACAAAACTATTTTTGCTCCGCGTCTGCAGGTATCTGTGGGAATCGGAAATGTTCGCAAATCGCCAAATGGTAAAGCTAAAGTGATCAGCCGCATCAAACAGGGTGATTTTGTCACCAAACTGGAAGAGCAGGGCGGCTGGTATCTGGTTAAACTGGATAATGGTACCAAAGCCTGGGGACACCACTCCATTTTTTAAAACACCTGGACGTTGATATTGAAGAAAGGTCGCCTCTATGGCGGCCTTTTTTTATCAGTGGTTGAATTCATGATAACTCAACTCAATAATCTTTGCATGACTATTACGATTAAAGAGTTCTGCTGCTGATGTCTGGCCATCATCATGGTCATGAGCACAGTCATTCGCATGGACATAAACTGGATGCAGCGCTCGGACTAACATTACTGTTTGCTATTGTTGAGCTGCTTGGTGGCTGGATCTCCAATTCACTGGCTCTGCTGGCTGATGCAGCACACATGTCATCCGATGTGGTCGCACTGGCTCTGGCCGCTTTTGCAAGCCGTCTGGCTGTAAAACCTGCCCATAATGGTATGACCTATGGTTATGGACGGGCACGCGTGCTTGCAGCTCAACTCAATGGTTTTGCGCTCTGGTTTCTAAGTGGCTGGATCGTCTGGGAAGCAGTAGGGCGCCTCGCTGCACCTCCGGAAGTGCAGGGGGGCATGGTCATTGTCATCGGTATCATTGGCCTGACTGTGAACCTGATTATTCTGAAGTGGCTGCATGGTGAACATGATATTAATAGCCGCGCAGCTTACTGGCATGTGGTTGGAGATGCGCTTGGTTCTGTAGCTGCTGTAGTTGCAGGTGTAATCATCTATTTCACAGGCTGGATGCCGATTGATCCGATTCTTTCGTGCCTGGTTGCCGCAATTCTTGCATGGGGTGGCTGGAGACTTGTTCGGGAAACCACAATCGAGCTTATGGAGGCTGCTCCGCAAGTTCTGGATATGGATGCTGTTGAAACCAGTTTAAAGGGCGCAGCGGGCGTTACAGGCGTTCATCATACACATTTGTGGCGTTTGCCCGATAGCAGAATGGCGATATCCTCCCATATTGAGATTGAATCCATATCCGAGTGGGATTGTATTCTACCGAATCTACTCGAACTACTGCGCAAACAGGGCATTGAACACGCAACTCTGCAACCTGAATCTTCACATCTGGAAAACAACTGTACCCCCTGTAGTGATCCCCATTGTTAGAACCCAGATTCTGCTAACGCATCCTTCTGTCAGTACATCACTCTTGATGGGTGGTGCTTATTTTAATGGGTGGAAGCGAATCCTGTTTACACGGAAGAATTCAAACTGCTGACGCGGTAACTCAAATGGGGCAGCAGCATGTATGGCACGAATCAGCGAAGCATCGAGCAGGTCATTACCTGAAGACTCCAGGATTTTTACTGAGACCACTTCGCCGGTAGGGGCGAGCTGCATTTCCACCAGCGGATCTTTGGCATTGTCGGCACTGGCAGGAACCTTCCAGTTATCCTGAACTCTGGCCTGCATTAAAGCGATATAGCGCTCCAGCTCATTTTTAGAAAGCTGTTGGCCCATAATATTGGCAATATCAGGGCGAGATGTGGAGGCTTTAAGTGTAGATTCAGAGCGGTCGGTCGTAGAAGCCACCGGCGCAAATGGATCAAAGTCCGGATCCACTTTTTCTGCAGCTTTGCGCTTCTGCTTGGGTTGTGGCTTGGGTTTAGCCCTGGCAGGTGCAAGTTTTAGCACCGGTTTCACCTTGGCTTTCGGTTTGGGTTTTACGCTTGCTTTAGGCTTGGCTTTTTCTTTTGCCTTTACCTGTTTTGTCGGTTTTGGTTTGCGCCGGGCCTGCTGTTCCAGTCTGGCCAACTCTTTGGCGGAAATCATCATCACTTCGATACGCTTAAGTGGTTCCTCTTGCCGCTGCCCCTGCCAGAAAGCCATCACCATCACGATGGTAAAAACAAGCATATGCAACAGGAGTGCAAATAGCAGATCCTGTTTGCCCAGGTCACCGGAGTGATCGGATTGGTATTTAGCGGTGCGGCTCGGTGACAAGGCCAACCTTCTTGATACCAGCAGTTTCCAGCAGGCTCATAACTTCAGCAACTTTCCCATAGGGGGTTTTGGCATCACCGCGAATGAATACAGGCAAACCCGGCTTCTCTTTACGAATTGCTTCAATACGTGGGGCTAACTGTTTGATTGAGATATTCTTTTTCTGAATATACAGCTGGCCATTGGCTTTGATGCTGACCACCAGCGGTTCCAGATTCTGCTGCATGGCAGGTGCATCTGCATCGGGCAGATCTACATTTACACCCTGAGTAAGCAGGGGCGCAGTCACCATAAAAATAATCAGCAGTACCAGCATCACATCCACCAACGGGGTAACGTTGATTTCACCCATGGGTTCAGTGTCTTTAGTCCATTTACTTTGACCGGCCCACATCTCTTAACCCTTCATGTGGCGGGAAATGATATTCAGGAACTCGGAATTGAACTGTTCCATATTCGAAGCCATACGTTTCAGGTCCGCAGTGAATTTATTATAAGCCACCACGGCAGGAATCGCCGCAATCAGGCCGAATGCTGTTGCCACCAGCGCCTCGGCAATACCCGGTGCCACTGCGGTCAGGGAAGTGTTCTTGGTCAGGGCAATACTCTGGAAAGCATTCACAATACCCCAAACTGTGCCGAACAGACCGATAAACGGGGAGGTGGAACCCACCGTGGCCAGAAATGCCAGATGACGGTTCAGCTTCTCCATTTCACGCGAGAAAGCAGCATCAAGCGAGCGGCGAATACCGTCCATGCCACCGGCAGCAACAATTTTTTCGGTCTGTGACTGACTTGCTTCGCGACGTGTGCGCATAAATTCACGATATCCGGCCTGAAAGATATTTGGCAGAGAACTGTCCGGATACTGCTGTGGAATGCCGGCCAGCACTGTATCCATATCAGTGCCCGACCAGAAAGTATGAGCAAAGGATTCTGCATCGTTACGTGTTCTTCGATACAGCTTCCATTTATTGAATATGATCATCCAACTGACCAGTGACAGCATCATCAGCAGTACCAGTACGGCCTGCACGACAAAGCCGGCGTTCAGGATAAGGGTTAGAATCGACAGGTCCTGATTCATGAAGAATACTCCTCTTTTTTATTCAAATGACTTTTCAATGACTCACGCACGGCTTTGGGAATACGACTGACATTGCCGTCCCGACGGATGCAGGCAAGGTGAATATCACCTTCAGTGAGCAGAACACCGTCCAACTGACGATAAATACGCTGCCTAAAAGCAATGCGGGCACCGCGCATCTGAACCAGCTCGCTTTCGATATTCAGCATTTCATTGAAACGGGCAGGGACAAGATAACGGACATTGGCCTGAGTAACGGCAAACATCACACCGAACTCGGATTCAATATGATCGAGCTCGAGCCCGGCTGAACGCAGAAATTCACTGCGCGCACGCTCCATAAACTTGAGATAATTTGCATAATAAACAACACCACCATGATCCGTATCCTCATAATAGACACGGACAGGCCATGTTTCTGTAAAGCTGGTCACAGTAGTGACTCCTGTTTGCCATTGCCGGGCAATTCACGTTGCATGTGTGCATAAGCCAATGGTGTCGCTGTACGGCCACGTGGCGTTCTGGCAATCAGGCCTTCCTGCAACAAATAAGGTTCTAGCACATCCTCGATGGTATCACGTTCTTCCGAGATTGAAGCAGCCAATGTGTCCAGTCCTACCGGACCACCATTATACTTGTCGATAATCACCAGCAGCAGGCGGCGATCCTGATGGTCCAGCCCCAGATGATCGACTTCAAGACGTTTCAATGACGAATCTGCTACAGCCTGATTGATTAACCCATCATGTTCTATTTCGGCAAAATCACGTACACGGCGCAACAGACGGTTTGCGATACGTGGTGTACCACGTGAACGTTTGGCGATCTCCAGAGAACCTACATCGGCAGCATCGATATTCAGTAGTTTGGCAGAGCGACTGACAATGCGTGCCAGCTCCTCATGTGAATAGAACTCCAACCGTTCAATGACACCGAAACGGTCGCGCAGCGGATTGGTCAATAATCCTGCACGCGTAGTGGCACCAATCAGGGTGAAGCGGGGGATATCCATCTTGATTGAGCGTGCAGCAGGGCCCTGACCGATGACCAGATCAAGTTGAAAATCTTCCATGGCCGGATAGAGAATCTCTTCGACCTGTGGACTCAAACGATGGATTTCATCAATAAACAGGACATCGCCTTCTTCGATATTGGTCAACATGGCTGCCAGATCACCGGGACGTTCGATGACAGGGCCGGAAGTGGCACGAATATTCACGCCCATCTCAGTAGAAATGATATTGGCCAGTGTAGTTTTACCCAGACCCGGTGGTCCATAGAGCAAAACATGATCAAGTGATTCATTGCGTGCTTTGGCAGCCTGAATATAAATTTTCAGGTTGGCGCGGATTTTTTCCTGGCCGACATATTCATCCAGCTTTTTCGGACGCAGGGCGGCATCCCAATTGTCGCCAACACCGGATTCGCCGTCTATCAGTCGTTCCTCAGAAAAGTTTTCCATCATATGGCTTTCAATGCAGCACGGAACATGACTTCAAAATCTGCCGGTTCCACCTTTTTCAGGGCGTTATCAATCTGTGCCGGTTTATACCCCAGATTAGCCAGGGCTGAACGCACATCATCGTTGCTGTTGGTAACCGTGGCACCACCGGTGGCAGCTGTAGCATTGAGTTTGCCCTGCAACTCAAGAATCAACCGCTGAGCAGTTTTCTTGCCTATACCAGGCGTACGGGCAATGGAGAGGTCATCCGCATTTTCGATAGCACGCACCAGATCTTCAGTGCTCATGCCACTCATGAGATTTAAACCCATACGTGCTCCGATTCCTGATACACTGGTCAGCTTGCGGAAAAGAGCACGCTCGGACGCATTGGTAAAGCCGAATAAAGTGATCTGATCTTCGCGCACATAAGTATGAATAGACAGTTCAGCTTTCTCTCCCTGCTTGAGTCTGCACAGGGTTTGCAGGCTCAGGGATACTTCATAACCGATACCTGCAGTTTCCACGATGACTAGGCCTGCCGGATCGAGTTCGCGTACTGTGCCTGATAACCAACCAATCAATTTAGTTCCCCCGCGCTATCACTTTCGCGCCAATTTTTGCATGGGGCTATGATGCGCATGGCAGATGGCTACGGCAAGGGCATCTGCAGCATCTTCAGGACATGGTTCCGGCGGATGCAGCAGCATGCGAACCATATGACCGATCTGATCCTTATCAGCACGACCATAGCCTACAACGGCCTGCTTCACATTCGTGGGAGAGTAGGGGGCTACGCGAAGTCCGTGAAAGCCGCATGCGGCAACCAGAGCACCACGTGCCTGACCAAGTTTCAGTGCAGAACTGACATTTTTGGATACGAAGACATCTTCAATCGCTGCCGTTTCAGGTTTAAAGGCCGAGATAATTTCCGATAGTCCTGCGAAGAGAATATGTAAGCGTTCATCAAAATCACCTTTACCGGTGCGAATCATGGCATGATGCACATGGCGCAGATGATTACCCTGCACATCGATGATGCCAATACCTGTTTTGACTGAGCCTGGATCGACACCAAGTATTCTCACGGATTTATTCCTTTGCCGGATAGCGTGATAAGAGGAAGATCAAACTTTTTCAGCAACCGATGTCATCACCCTGGATGTCAGTTTCATCATCTCTTTAATCGGTTGCGGCAGTTTGGCCGCACCGAGATCTTCTGCCAGTTCAGCATGTCCCTGTTCATCAATCTTCATCTGTTCAACGATAGCACGGCTACGAGCATCTGCTTCAGGCAAACGGTTCAGATGACTATCGAGATGACGTACAACCTGATGCTCAGTTTCAGCCAGAAAACCCAGGTTCCAGCGATCTCCGGCAATGCCTGCGGCCATACCGATAGCAAATGAACCTGCATACCAGAGTGGGTCAAACAGGCTTGGGCGCTCTCCCAGTTCATCAAGGCGATTACGGCACCAGTTCAGGTGATCAGACTCTTCAATAGACGCATGGCGCAATTTATCAACCAGCTTGGGATCGCGTGCAGTCAGGCTTTGTCCCTGATACAGCGCCTGGGCAGCCATTTCACCCGAGTGATTTACGCGCATGAGACCTGCTGCAAGTTTCTTCTCATCAGGGTTGAGTTCGGTAGTCGTTTCAGCTGGAACTTCAGCAGCTGGATATGAACGGGAACTGACCTGCTTACAAAAGATATTATTCAGAGCGCGATCAAGCTCGCCAATAAGCTGATCTGCCACGGTTGGGTTGCGAAATTGTTTGTCCATGTTTGCAATCATAAAACAGCTATACCTTAGTGCAAGAAGGGATATTCACATAGCTAATTCCTTTGTTTTCAAGGCCTTCAAGCTATATCCACAGATACTGTGGATAACTTTGTGGATGAATTGCAGTTGAGACCCTAGTTTATTACATCTGCGTGACATGGCTTGTGTCTGCTTAAAATTTAAGCATCACAAATAGTTGTTTAATAACAGTGGGTTGTAGTATTATTTTTGACCACACCAGAAGGAGGGGTAGCTATGTGACATATTATCACCAATCTCAAGTGATAAGTGGATAAAAGCGCTTATAAGAGCAGTTTTAAGACTTCAATGGCTGCCTTTTCACCCCTTTGCACTGCAAACTCAATGGTAGCAGGCAATTCACCGGGTAGTGGTTGTTCAGTTGCATCAATCATCCTCACTGACGCCATCTGACTTGCATCATGCTTGCGAACAAGAACCGTTGCGCGTTTTTCCCGTATAATGCGAAAATGGCATGGTGAGAGATGAGTGCTACTGTTGCAGATGAGATTGAGTTCATGAGTTACAAGCTCAAGCAGAGTCGCATCATCCATATCCTGCTCATCTGCGCTGATGACAGCGCAAATATGATACAGAGGGAGCTCCTGCTGTTGCATTTGAGCCGTAATATCGAAGAACCACTGACCAGTGGTTCGAATGCCACCGACAAACGTTTCAGGAAGTCCCGGGTTAGCCTCAAACCATAGATGCACATTGGTAATGCATCGCGTTTCACTCTGGCTTTCACGATCCAGCAGGGCATCCGCAGCAAAAGCCGGCAGGGCAATCACCACTGCATCGTACAAATCCCCATTGACCAGCACAGCATCAGCCTCTTTTTTGAGTGAGCGCACACGTTGACGGGTTCTGATGTTCACGCCCAGCTGTTCAGCTCTTTCTACAAGCGGCTTGATCAATGCCAAATCCAGTGGTGCATTGAACCAACCGAGTCTGGCCGTTTTTTTGCTGGCGAAACTTTCCCGCAATATCCGTTTGAATGTTGAGGCATCAGCGCTATGAATATCCTCATTCATGCTGCCAAGACAGATAGGTTCGAGCATATCAGACACCAGAGTTGGTGGAATATCATATAAGCGGATTAAATCGGAAACTGATGTATCTGCCGGATGATCCTGATTCAATGCTCGGGCCAGCCTTAACATGGCAACTGCTGAAGCCCACCCGTGAGCGGGCAAGCTTCTGACCGCCATCAATAATGCCAGTGGAAATGGCAACCACGGAGCTGGGAAAAGTTGAAAGTGATTACGCTCAACATCCCAGAGCGGCAATTTCAATGATGGCTGCCATACGAGATTAGATGTGGCATTACAATCGCTTAGAAGCTGTTGTGTGGCCTGATATGCACCTATCAGAAGGTGAGGCCCATTGTCGCAAAGTTCACCACTTGCTTTATCGATAAATGAACGGGTCCGCCCCCCCGGTTTTGGTGAAGCTTCGAATAATTCAACCTGAATACCGGCTTGTGCCAAACGAATCGCAGCTGTCAGGCCGCACAGGCCAGCTCCGACAACGGCAACGGATTGAACTGTAATATCAGAACTCCAGCTTCATCGGCAGACCTTTCTTTGCCGCTTTTGATTCATAGCGCCAGCTGCGCCAGGCAATCCATATCTTTTTCAATGGCAGGATATGCACCGGATGCTGAAAGACATCATAATTTACAGATCTTAAACGCTGCAGATAGGCATAATAGATGGTTCCCATAACAATGGAGGGGCGCAGGCTTTCCCTGTCTTCCTCGGGAAGTTGAGCCAGTGCCTGACGATATGCAGCCTCTGCTTTATCACCATAGGCCTGCAATAGTTGCTGCATGCTATCGTTGAACTCTCCGGCCTTGATAGCCTGATCACTGACCTTAAAACGAATACGATCTTCCTGAGGCAGATAGATGCGGTCCATGCGGGCATCTTCTGCAACATCACGCAGAATATTGGTCAACTGCAGTGCTTCACCCAGCGAAGTGGCAAAACCACGGCTTTTACGGTTCGAATAGCCAAATATTTCGATACTTAACAGCCCAACCACGCCGGCTACCCGGTAGGCATAAAGTGAGAGGTCAGCTGCTTTCAGGATCGGTTTACGTTTAACATCCATCAGCATGCCATCAATTATTTCAACCAGTAACTCTTCATTGATTGAAAAATGCTGTTGTGCCCAGTGTAATTCTTTACCCACCGGATGCTGAGCCTGACCATTGAAAGCCTGCGATAACTCATGACGCCAGAAGGCCAGCTTGGAGAGGGCAACCTCCTGCTCTTTCACCTCATCTGCAATGTCATCTACTTCCCGGCAAAATGCATATAGTGCCATGATAGCTCGACGCTGGTCATCCGGCAGAAACAGGAACGCATAAAAGAATGAGGAGCCGGAACCACGGGTTTTATCCCTGCAATATTGTTCAGGATTCATCAGTGTTTTGCCTTGGGCGGAAACAGGCTGTCCTTGAGCACTGGCAACAACATTTTTTTCCACTCTTTCTTATTCAGCGTGCTTCGCTCAAGCATGGGGCTCTCCAAATTGTCGATCTTATCCAACATGCGGCGCCCTGCATGAATGGTTGCTGCTATCTGCAGACGCAAACGAAATGGGATCATGGCAAGCAGAGGAAGGCCCTCTTCAAGCATGCTGCGTGTTTCTGCAATCGCCTTGTCTAAAACGGGCCTGAGAAGCTGATTATCTACATCACCATCAAGCAGTTGCTGAGCGGTCAAATCTGCTTCCTGCAACCAGGCTTCGGGCAGATAACACCGGCCACGCGGAAGATCGACACTTAAATCCTGCCAGAAATTAATAAGCTGTAATGCCGAGCATATTTTATCCGAGCAGTATAATGCCTCGGCAGTATTAATCCTATGCAACATCAGCATCAGGCGACCAACAGGATTGGCCGAGTGTTTACAGTAAAACAGCAATTCATCCAGTGTGGCATAACCATGAATGGTTACATCCATACGGAAAGCAATCAGCAGGTTGTTTAATTCCTCAATATCCAGCGCATGTTTTTGAATGGTATCTGCCAGCGCCATGAAGATGGGTTGATCAATCGAAACATTGTTCTCGCAGCGTTCAAGCAGTGTTTCCCAAGCATCGAGCTGTTTAATTCGTGTTTCAGGCGTTGCATCATCTTCATCTGCCAAATCATCTGCATGACGGGCAAAAGCATAAATAGCGGCGACAGCAGGGCGCAAATCTGCTCTCAGCAGTTTGGATGCTGTCGGAAAATTCTCATAGTGGTTTCGTGCGATATCCAGGCAATGTTGATAAGCTTGCGCTAGCTCCATTGGCTGGCCTGTTGAGGCTTGCATGGCGGCATGGTGGCGATATGGCGTGTTTTCTGCAAGTTTGAAAACACAGCTTCGCGAGGGGAGTTTCGTGGATATAGGCAGGCAGACAGATGGCAAACGCGTAGCAGTGATTGGGGGCGGTGTAATCGGTTGCCTGACAGCCCTGTATCTTCACCGCCTCGGAGCCAACCCTGTCATTCTGGAGAAGAGTCAAATAGGCAGAGAGTCGAGTTGGGCTGGAGCAGGTATTCTATGTCCGATTCATCCCTGGCTATATCCGGACAGCTTTACCCACCTGGTAGATAGCAGCCTCTCCATGTTTCCGACCATGAACACTATGCTGGAGGAGTTGAGCGGTCTTAAAACGGAGTGGCGATCAAGCGGCCTGATGATTCCCATGTTTGATGATGATCGCATTCATCATCGCGAGAATGCACTGGGCTGGTCCAAACGTTTCGGTTGGAAAGTTGAAGAACTGGACAACAGACAGAGTCGCGAACACGAGCCGACAATCAGTGATCAGATTGCTGGCTCACTATTATGGCCGCAAGTAGGGCAGGTGCGAAACCCACGCCTGCTTGCCGCGGTAAGGAAAGCTCTGGAAAACTACGCCGTGCCGATTCGCGAACAGGCTGAAGTGTCCGGTATCGGTAAAAACGGGCAGGGCGAAATCTCATCTGTACAGCTTGCAACTGGTGAATCGATTGAAACGGATGCCGTACTGCTAGCTGCCGGTAGCTGGAGTGGTGAACTTGCCCGTCAGATTGGCTTAGAGCTACCCGTAGAACCAGTGAAAGGGCAGATTGTGCTGCTGAAAGATGAACCAGGCAAAGTGAACCACATCATTAAACATGACGATGTTTATCTCGTGCCACGCGTGGATGGTCATATCCTCGTTGGTGCCAGCATGGAGCGGGTAGGCTTTCAGCCTGGTACCACTGATGCAGTTGTAAACAACCTGCTGGAAGCAACATACCGCATCACACCTGGCTTGAAAGATGCGTCCATTGTCGAACAATGGATGGGCTTCCGCCCGGGTAGTCCTGATGGCATGCCATATCTCGGCCCTGTGGATGGTCAGCCCGGCCTCTGGGTTGCCAGTGGTCACTATCGCAACGGTGTCGCCCTTGCTCCCGGTACGGCTGAAATCATGAGCCGCTGGATCATGGGTGAGACTCCAGAGATGGATCTGTCAGACTTCAGAGTGGACAGGCCGGTAATTAATCTGGATAAGGTAGGTTTTCCTGCTGCCGCGTAGAGCAATGCAAAATAAACACGCTGCATCCACTTCTTATTATTTCTTTTTAACATGGTATGAACAAATGAATGATAAAACTATAGCTACTCACAACGGCAATTTTCATGCAGATGATGTTTTCAGTGTCGCTGCAATTGAGATCATATTCCCTTCTTTTAAGCTGATTCGCACACGTGATTCAGAGCTAATCGATAAGGCAGATATTGTGATTGATGTCGGAGGTGAATATGACCCGGAGAGCGACCGTTTTGATCATCATCAACGTGGCGGGGCAGGTGAGCGCGAAAATGGTATTCCTTACTCCTCGTTTGGTCTGATCTGGCAGAAATATGGCGTAGAGATTTGTCAGGGTAATCAGGACGTAGCCAATGCTGTGGATGCAGGGCTCGTATCAACGATTGATGCCATCGATTGTGGTCATGTCGAAGGTGTTGTTCAAGGCATTAGCCTGAGCCAAACGATTGGAATGTTTAACCCCACCTGGCAAGAAGATAGTCACTGTGATGATTGTTTTGATGAAGCAGTCGCTTTTGCATCGCGCATTTTAACACGGTTTATTGCAGCTGCTAGCGGTGGCGTTAATGCAAAAGAGATTGTCGCTAAAGCGATTGAAAATTCAGAAGATCCGAGAGTGGTTGTATTAGAGCAGTATACCCCATGGAAAAAAACTGTTCTCAGCTTATCTGAAGAGGCTTTGTATGTGGTTTATCCATCGCAGACCGGCGAATGGAGAATTCAAGCTGTTCCTGCTGAACTCGGTTCTTTCGAAGATAGAAAATCGCTGCCTAAAGCATGGGCTGGTTTGTCCGGTGAAGGGCTTCAAGAGGTGACAGGCATTGATGATGCCATGTTCTGCCATAATGGCCTGTTTATTGCCGGGGCAGAATCATTTGAAAGCACAATGAAAATGGCAGCCATCGCTGTTGAAAAACAGTAAAACCGTTATCATAAACAAAGCACTCTATTTTTTACTCAATTCGATTCAGATGATACCATCCACGTAAGCAAAATGGACAAAGGATTCCCTACAATGAGCCAAGGTTTTGAAATTCAAATATTTAACCGCCGCGAAAACAGAATGGACATCGAAAAAGTTTATGGTGATGGCATGGTTAAGTTTGCGTATGGCAACCCCATAGGGCGGCTCTTGGGGCCTTTGATTGCAAGTAAAATGTTCAGTCAAATGTACGGGAAATCACAAGACAGTATAAAGTCAGCGCAAAAAGTCGCGCCGTTTCTGAAAAATTTTAATATTCAAATCGATCAATACCAAAAAGGATCCTTCACAGAGAACCCTATTGAAACATCCTATAAATCATTCAATGAGTTTTTTATCCGAGAGTTTCAGGAAGGGCAAAGAACTTTCACAAAAAACGATGATGAAATGGGTGCTTTTGCTGAGGCGCGATACTTTGGCCATGAATGCATGAGCGATGATCTCAATATCCCAGTTAAAGGATCGATGTTACGCGCTGTTGATCTTATCGGTGATGATGAATTAGCCAAAGACTTTATCGGTGGTCCACTGATGATCGCAAGACTGTGCCCTGTGGATTACCATCGTTACCACTATCCCGATGATGGCAAAACCCTTCAGGCCTTTAGTGTTCCGGGCGATCTGCATTCAGTGAATCCATTAGCCTTGAAATTCAGACAGGATATTTTCATCAAGAATGATAGGCGTGTCTCAATTCTGGAAACAGAGCACTTTGGCAAGCTGGCCTATATTGAAGTTGGAGCCACCTGTGTGGGTAAAATCGTGCAATCCTTTGATGAATCCAAGCCGTTTAAAAAGGGCGATGAAAAAGGCTATTTTCTCTTTGGCGGAAGTACGGTTGTTTTATGTGGAGAAAAAGGAAAGTGGTCTCCCTCCGAAGATATGTTAGCGAACACCCTGGCAGGTATTGAGACATACATTCAACTTGGCGATGTTGTTGCTCAAGCCAGCTAATCTGGTAACAAAGAAAAAAGGAGTCGCAAAGCAGCTGCGACTCCTTTGAAATGGCGCTCCCTGAGAGATTCGAACTCCCGGCCACCTGATTCGAAGTCAGATACTCTATCCAGCTGAGCTAAGGGAGCCTTCTGTTTTTACCCGGTAAACCTAACAGTTTTCAAGTAAACTCTCTTCACGTTTCATTGAAAGCCATATCAGGTTGCTCAAATCGTTTAATCTGATGATTGTTTCAGCTAGCAACAGCTGTCTTTATTTTCGCCAGATTCATTTCAACAAATAGAAGGATATTCTGGCACTGTTCTTCGTTTAACAAACCCAGACCATAATGGGCAATAATATAACAGAATGAAAAAGCCATCACGGGATCGTTCAGGTTACGGTTTCCTGTCTCCTGATTAGCAATGTAACTGCCTATTGCAGCATCTCTTGCTTTCGTTCGATACTCTTCTGAACCCATCATATCGCGAAATTTCACGCAGACCACTGGTGCCAAATGAAAGAGGTCGGATTCCAGCATCATTTTCCCTGCCTGCTCGGCAAATGGAATAGCTGCTTTTGCATCCTGATATGCATCTATTAATTCAATGACCCAACCTTCATTGGATGTCGCGATTGGTTTCGGATATTTCATCGTTGTTCCTTTATCGATACTGAGTTTGGTTTTGCGGCATTATAAGTTATTCAGCTTGATTGCGCATGAAGTCCGCAACGCCGTATAGAGCGGCATACAATTCATCAGACAGGGATTTATCTGTGACAACCTCATCAAGTGCACGTCGCATGCATAACATCCATTGATCACGCTCAGATTCACCAATGGAGAAGGGCATGTGGCGCATGCGCAGGCGAGGGTGGCCGAACTTCTCAATATACAGGGATGGACCACCCATCCAGCCCGAAAGAAACATAAACAGTTTATTCTCGGCTGATTTCAGGTCATGGGCATGCATGCGGCGGATAGTCCCGGTCTCCGGCAACTCATCCATGAAATGGTAAAAATGCTGTACAAGCCGACGCAGCGGCTCTTCACCACCAATGCGAACATAATAAGTGCGGCTGTCACTCTGAATCTGCATATTGAATCCTTTTAATATTCATGGATAGGGAAGCTAACCATAAAAATGGCCAGGCATATACCCGGCCATCATAAGGTTTTCGGATCAATCGAATAATAAGCCCAATCAGATCGTTTTAGAGAAACTTGAACCTTCTTTTTTCTTCTGCAGGTATTCATCGAAAACCATTGCAACGTTACGGATCAGCAGGCGACCTGCGGGCAGGACTGTCAGGCCATCTTCTCGCAATTCAACCAGATTATCTTTTGCCATCTCATCCAGGTCTGCGATGCCATCGGCAAAGTGCTGTTTGAAATTGATACCAAACTCGGATTCGAACTGGCTGTAATCCAATGAAAAATCGCACATCAGGCGCATGATAACCTGACGGCGGAGGTGATCTTCATCCGAGAGTATATAACCACGGAAAACCGGGAACTCATCTTGTTCTACAGCTTCTGTATATCCGTCCATTTCTTTTGCATTCTGGAAGAAGCCGCCACCAACATAACCAATGGAAGTCACGCCCAGTCCAATGAGATCACAATCAGCCTGTGTGCTGTATCCCTGAAAATTACGATACAGCTTGCCATTCTGCTGAGCGATGGTCAGCTCATCTTCCGGCTTGGCGAAATGATCCATGCCGATAAACACATAACCGGCATCCAGCAGCTTGTTAATGCTATGCTCAAGGATATTAAGTTTTTCCTGTGCTGTAGGCATTGCCGTTTCATCAATGCGACGCTGTGGCATAAACATATGTGGCATATGAGCGTAATTGAACAGAGCAATACGATCAGGATTGAATTCAATGATTGTATCCAACGTGGCATCGAAGGTTTCGACAGTCTGATGTGGCAAGCCATACATCAGATCAATATTCATCGATTCAAAACCATGCTGACGCGCCTCACCGAGCACTCGCATCGTCTCTTCTTTGGACTGAATACGATTGACAGCCTTCTGCACAATCGGATCGAAATCCTGTACACCCATGCTCATACGATTCAGGCCGATCTCCTGCAGAACACGAACAGTGTTTTCATCACATTCACGCGGGTCGATCTCTATACTGAACTCGCCTTCGTCTTTGCTGACGAAATTAAAGCGTTCGCGCAGCCTGGTCATAATAGCGCGCATCTGATCATTGTTCATGAAGGTTGGAGTGCCACCACCGAAGTGAAGTTGAGTCACAGGCCTTTGGCTATTGCACATCGTATCGGCAACGCGGTCGATTTCCTTAAGCAGCAGTTCGAGGTAGGGGGCAGCACGTTCATACTGTTTGGTGACGATTTTGCTGCAGCCGCAGTAGTAACAGACGGTATTGCAGAATGGGATATGAATATACAGCGAGAGCGGCGCATCATCGTCGGCTACGCGTTTCAGTGTTGTTGCATAATCGCTGGCACCGATACCAGTGTGAAACATCGGAGCAGTAGGATAGGAGGTGTAACGAGGCCCCGCCTTGTCATATTTTTTAATGATTTCCAGATCAAAAAGATCAGCGCCCCCCAATTGGGAGGCGCTTTTCACGGGACTGTGTGTCATTACTTAGTACTCTTCCTCATATAGGCAATGATATCGTCAACATCAGATGCAGGCAGATGCGCGACATGTTTACCGGCACGATCCACATGGCGACCATGACGAATACGCAGGTCCAGCAGGCGGTTACTCAGATCTGCAATAGTGCGCTTGCTGGCAGCATTGCCTCTCAGTTTGATATCTGCCGGTGTTTTATGGCATGCGATACAATTCTGTTTGTACGCTTTGGCGCCTTTCACAGCATCAGCTTTGAAACGCAGACTATGTACATAGTTGGCCACATCAGCAATGCCTTCATTGGTCATCTGATGACGCTTGCTTGTCATTTTGGTGCCAGGGCGACCATAACGCATGGTATGAGTAATTCCTGCCAGATCCAGTTCGGAGTAGACAAGGTTTTTGGCACCCATACCTGTTGCAGCACGTCCATCCATGCCGTGACAGCTTGAACAGACTGCTTCAAAGCGTTTTTTACCGTTAGCCAGATTCGGTTTATATTCAAATGTTTTGATATAATCGATCACAGCTTCAATCTGCAAACTATCCAGATCATACTTCTTCGGCGTCATGGCCGTGCCATTGATACCATAAGCAATGATGCGACGCAGCTCATCGCGGCTGACTACAGATGCAATCGCCTGATGGTTACGCGCAGGGAACGGCTTTAATGTTTTACCGAACTTGGTCGGCTTGCCATCGATGCCGTGACATGCGGAACAATTATTTTCAAACAAAACTTTACCATCCATTTCATCTGAAGCAGCTGATGCCAGTGATGGTATTAGGCAGAGGGCAAGCAGGGCCCCCGTCAATCGAATTAAATGCATATTTTCACTCCTCCCGTGACTGAGTCGCTAACTATTTACTACACAGTAATTAAGCGCAAGTGCTGACTGGCCTTACTGTTTAGACTGAATAAATGCGACAAGCGCATCTACCATGGCCTGATCTGTATTTAAATTCAGTTTTTTATTCACGCCTTTCATCATCTTAACGCGATCAGTTGTGAATGCTGTTTTCAATACTTCAGGATCTTTATTCATATCCTTGAATGCTGGTCCGGTTTTTTTCTTGTCAAAACTGTGGCACATCTTGCATTTCTTGCTGTACACTTTTTCGACATCCACACCATCACTGGCTATTGCAGACTGTGAAGTCAGCCCCAAAAAGGCTGCGGCTAAAATTATAGCAATTGTGTTTTTCATCGTCTTTCTCCTTTCTTTCTCCACTATGGGAGTAGTTTAATCCCTAAAAGCCTCAGTCACGAGAGGAATGATTGCGCTTAGAGTTTAAATCATTACACCGGAGCTTTCACTTATACTGGCTGATAAAATCAACAAGCAAGTTTATTTGCTCGGGTTTAAGTATTCCGCCAAATGAAGGCATTGGAAGTGCACTAGCATTATCGATGCCATCAGTAATTGCTGCTTGCAAAGCAAGCGGGTCTTTCATCATATCTTTTACTGATGGCCCCATTTTCTGCTCTTCCAAAGCGTGGCAAATGGTGCATTTTTCATTGAAAAGCTTTTCCCCGTCACCCTGGGCAAAAACACTTTGAGGCAATAGGCTCAGGCAAAGACCAATAGTCATCAATAAATGTTTATTCATTTCTCAGTCCGGTACAAACCCTACATCTCAATAGGTTCTACATCAGGTTTGTATAGCCACATCTGATACATTGAGACAAGAATCTGAATGGTCAAAGAGATCCCCATCAGACCACCGGCCAACACCACGACAAATGCGAAGCCGGGAATATATTTGGTGATATACCATGAGAGAATATCAACCAGGATAGCCAGAAACGGAACGGCAACCGTGACACGTTTTATCATCACCGGCATTTCGCAGAGTATAAAAATCCGACCGACAAAAAACAGAATGAAGGCGATGCCAAACAGGTGGATATGAGATACGCGCACAAGACTCTCAACAGAAGCGCCGGTGTCAGCTCGAGTCAGTGTTTTTACTTCTTCGTAACTGGTTAGAGGTGGTAGTCCCATTTCAGCTTCAAGGGAATGACAGCCAATACAGTTGTTATTCAGAATCGGAGCGATTTTATTTTCAAATTCATCTTTATCGGTACCGCCCTCAATCCAGTCAACAATCACCTGTTTTTGCTCAGGGGTTTCAAGATTGGCGTCCATGCCACCATTTAGCGCAGCACCAAGGCGGGTTTGCTGATGTTCGCCGTAGTATGCAATCTTCACATCTTCAACTGACAGGCCGACTTGACCATCACGTCCTTCGTGAGAAAAATAGGTGTGTGCCAGCGCGAACAGATAGCCAAGACCAATGGTAATAAGAAACATGGTATCGAGTATTTTTTCACTTACTGAGGCGTCAGAAAAACGACGATAGTGGGGCATTGGTGGCTCCTTTTTAAAAGCAAAGGCATTATAGCTTCAGATGAAATTTCGTCAATAATTTCAAATGGTTGACTAATTACCTTGGTTATTTTTCCTCTGCTTCTGATACCAGGCAATAGCTGACTGTTTATCATAAATGCAGCCGTCAAGTTGCGCTTCGTAAGCACTTTTTAAAATCTTACCCATCAATATTCCCGGTTGCGCTCCCATTTTGAGCATGAGTTTGCCGGTTAGAATGGGGTGGGGGCGATTCTGATGGTTTTGTAGCTGCACAGCCTTGTGCAGCCATTCAAGTGCAGGCCTTGAAGGCGGTGCAGGAGCCCTGCCTGATGCATCAGCTTCTACAAGCATTTCCCATAATTCGATATTTGCCGGTTCAAGCCTGTGAGCCAGCCTTCGAACGGCGCGCTCAGTTGCTTCACCATGTAAATGTGTGATGTGCTCTCGAACCAAAGGCTCCACGTAATCCAATAGTGATAAAGGGGCACCAATACCGTTTAAGAAGGATTGGGCTGGTTTGATGCCTGCTTCGCTATGTCCCGGTGAACGAATGCGTCCCTGATGACCAGTCGTGTTGACAGAAGGCTTACCATAATCATGGCACAGTGCGGCAAACACCAGTCGCTGGCGAACTACTGCTAATAAATTATTTTTTGATGCAATCGCTGATGCCTGATCGCAACATTGTAGCGTATGAGTCCACACATCACCCTCCGGATGCCAATGCGGATCCTGAGGACAATCAACAATCGCCTGAAGTTCTGGGTACAGCGAAATCCAGCCACTATCGATTAATAATTGCAGTCCATAAGAGGGGTAAGGCGCACAACTCCATTTCTGCCATTCTGTCCAGATTCTTTCCGGCGGCAGGTATGCTGCCTCGGCAATAAGTTCTCGACATAAATCAACAGACTCATCATGTAAGGAAAAACCGAATCTTGCAGCAAACTGCATCGCCCGCAGAGGTCTGAGCGGATCTTCAGAGAATGCTTTGCTTACATGACGCAATTTCTTGTTTTGCAAGTCTTTTTTGCCACCATGAAAATCATGCATCTGACCAGTCAAGGGGTTGAGCATCATTGCGTTGATGGTAAAATCTCGTCTTAGCGAGGCTATTTCAGGGGAAAGGGAAGGGTCTGAATCCACCATAAAACCACTGTGCCCTCGTGCAGTTTTGCGCTCTGTTCTGGGTAGCGCGACATCAATTTCTATTTCTTTATACCACAGTTTAAATACACCAAACTGTTTGCCTACAAATTCAACTTTGCCGATATTCTCTAATGTCTCCCGAAGTAATTCGGCTGGCACATTGTATACTTCCAGATCGAAGTCTTTGGGGGGCATGCCGAGCATAAGGTCTCGAACGCAGCCACCTACAAGCCATGATGTTGCATGCTTGTGAGACACGCATATGCGTTCACAAACCTCGACTAAAGGCGGTGGCAGGGTGCTGATATCGATAGATGTAAAAGACACTCGCACATTCCACGCATGCTACTGCTAAATGGCAAGCATCGGCTGCCAGAAGTAAAAAAACTTGGGGGTAGTTATGCTTTTAGTCTATATATAGCAGGCTATGCCTATTTCATACATTATCGACATGAAGCAACAGACTGTATTCACGCAGGTATCGGGCATTGTCAAAGGTGATGATATGATTGCGCATCAGAATTGCCTGAGGGGTGATCCACAGTTTGATCCCTGCATGAAAGAACTGATTAATTGTCTTGAACAGGAAAATACGGATATTGATAGTGTTGATAAGCTGTTTACCGTTGCCAACAGCCCCTGGGGAGACAAGGCAAAAAGAGCGTTAGTGGCTGATAACAAGCTCATCATTGGCCTATCCCGCATGTTCCAACTGCATATGACTGGCGAACATGGCAACATAGAAATTTTCAAAACCGTGAAGGAGGCGAAAGATTGGCTTAGGATTCAATAAAGAGAAAAACAAAGGTAAATAAAAAAAGCACCTACGATCTCTCGCAAGTGCTTTTCATGTTGGCATCCCCAAGGGGAGGCAGCCTTAACCTCAGTGAAGCCTTATGTAGCAACATTTTCAAAAAATGTCATACTTATAGGTGTTTGTAAATCACACATTAGATAATGAACAAATGTCAGGGCATATGTCCAATCGTCCATAATTACATGCATAAATGTCAGGACATTTGTATTTCTTTATAGGTATCACTATAGATATGACTCATCACTATTGCCTATGGGCTCCAATTTATTCAGTAGAAGGTTGTTATCTTCCAATCAGAAATAGCAGCAGCAGGTTGACGGCAATCATTATAATGGAGAGCCCACGCCAGAAGCCGAGCGGATTTCTCTCAATCAGAGGGGCGGTAGTTTTCATGAATGCCGGATTGGGATTTGAAAGGTCGTACTGGAATTCTGAATAGCTCTCATAACGACGATCCGGATCTTTCTGAACGGCCTTTTGAATGGCTCCATCCATCCAGACAGGTATATCTGAATTATGTTTGCGTACTGATGTGTAAACGTAATGTTTGTGCGGCTTTGTCTCTTCAGTATCTCCGTAGGGGAAGTGTCCGTTACTGAGGATTTCGTAAACAGTTATACCGAGTGAATACATATCACTATGGGGCGTACCTTCAAAACCCTCGAATAGTTCCGGGGCGATATAATTGGCTGTGCCATCCAAATGATGCTGTTCAATCGGCGTGTAAATCTCTTTCAGGCCTGCCACCTGTGTTGAACCGAAATCGATGATTTTAGTAACACCATGTTTATCAATCATGATATTATCGGGTTTGATATCCTGATGCACCATTTCACGGCGGTGAAATGCCCTTAGCCCTTTGATGACCTGATCGACGATATCACGTACCTGACCGAGATCGGGTTTCGGGTTGTCGAGTATCCATTGTGCCAGTGACTGGCCTTCGAGAAATTCAGTGACGTAATAGATGCAGCTACGTTTGCGTTTGAGTTGAAATACTTTGAAGACATGTGGGCTGCTGATGCGTCTTCCTACCCATACCTCATGAAGAAAGCGGTCAATATAGGCAGGATCATCTTCAAAGTTCACAGAAGGCGTTTTGATAACAACAGTTTCACCGCTTTCAATGTCTTCAGCCAGATAAACCTGAATGGTGACACTGGAGTGTAGCTCTTTGATGATGTGGTAGCCATCTAGTTCCATACCCGGATCAAGTGGTGGGGGGAAGGGCAGGCTGGTCAGTTCACGGTAATACTCGTTTTCATTCTGATTCGGCAGCTGTTTTACCAGCAGAACCTGACAGGTCAGGTTGTCATCGCTGCCTACTTTAAGAGCCGAATCAATAATGTTTTCAGCTATCGTTTCCGGATTATCTGATGAGAGCACTGATGCGAGCAGTTGTTCCTTGCAAAGAAACTCATGTACACCATCACTGGTCAAAATGAAGCGATCATTGAGCTCGACTGGCAGACTTTGATAATCAAAATTTACTTCATTTTCGCCCCCCATGGCTCTAGCCAGGTAGGTTTTATTATGGTCAATGGTAAGCCGATGGTCTTTGGTCAGGCATCGGATACTCCCGCTTCTTATCAAATAAATGCGTGAGTCACCAACATGAAAGAGGTGGGCGGTGGTCGACTTGAGTACCAGGACAGCCAGTGTAGAGGCCAGGCTAAGCTGTGAGGCGTACCGTCGTTGTCCCTGACTATATAGCCAGGAGTTTAATGAGCGAATGATGCGCTCACCTGCGGTTTTCACACTCCATGACATTGGGGTGCTGAAATAATCCGAGATAAAACCCTGCACGCAGTATTCGCTGGCCTCTTTAGCTGCTTCGCTGGAGCCCACCCCATCCGCTGTGATAGCAACGATACCTTTGTGAATGAGATCCATTTCATCGGGGATGCGGATGCCACAGCAATCCTCATTTTGTTCTTTGATACCAGCCTGTGAATTCTGTCCGGCTTCCACGATCAGCTTGTTATTCATACCCATGCCTCACCATAAACCACAACGACAGGAAGGCACAGAGGCTTGTTAATACCAGCCTCCATGCCTTTGTCATTGTTTTTCCGAACCCTTAGTGCAGTTCGATTTTTTCGACGGTGCCATCTTCCAGTGCTTCATACATATAACCTTTCGGTTCATCGAGGAAAAAGAATACTATGGCTAGTGTTACCAGTGCGGCTGCACCGATGGTCATGAAGAATGCTTGAGGTGAAACAAATGAGAGTACGGTCAGGAAACAAACTGCACCGACATTACCGTAAGCACCAGCCATTCCTGCGATCTGGCCTGTCATGCGGCGTTTAACCAGTGGCACCATGGCAAATACAGCTCCTTCACCGGCCTGTACGAAAAAGGAACATCCCATACATACAGCTACAGCCAGAACCAGCGACCAGCTGGAATCAATCATGCCCATCAGAAAATAACCGATGGCTAGACCTGTCAGCAGTATCAGCATAGTTTTTCTACGACCGTATTTGTCAGAAATGATGCCGCCACTTGCGCGTGAAACCAAATTCATAAAGGCATAACCTGAAGCCAGCAAACTGGCCATGGCAATGGTCAGCCCCTGCGTCTCCTTGAATGTATCAAAGAAGAACAGAGGTAACATGGAAACAACTGCCAGTTCGGAACCAAAAGTCACCAGATATGCCAGATCAAGCACAGCTACCTGCTTGAACTTATAGCGGTGAATTTCAGCCACCGGCTTGGCATTGGCCGCAAAGAGTTCTTTATTAATGCGAAAAATCTGGAATACCTGATAGGCGTAGATGGTTGCCAGTCCCATGTAAATGATACCGGTCTCCATAGTATTGAACAGACCCAGATTAGTCGGTGACATTTTCCAGGCCAGCAGGGCCAGCGTCAGATACAGAGGCAGACTCATGATGCAGTAGAGATAGAAATCCCCTTTACTGGTCACCTCCATGGCTCCCATCTGTTTGGGTTTGAAATAGGTGGTGCCCTTAGGATTATTACTGACCGAGAAATAGAAGATGAATGAGTAAACCAGCGCGATTATACCGGTGGATGCGATAGCCCATCTCCAGCCGTCATCACCACCGAACCAGAGTGCAATAACAGGCAGGGACATGGCTGCCGCAGCAGAACCGAAATTCCCCCAGCCACCGTAAATTCCTTCTGCAGTACCGACCTGTTTGGCTGGGAACCACTCAGCAACAAGACGAATGCCGATCACAAAACCAGCCCCGACAAAACCGAGCATAAATCGCAGTATCGCCATAGCTTCAAAACTGTCGGCAAACGCAAACAGTAGACACAGGATGCTTGATATGGCCAGCAGCATCGAATACATAATGCGCGGGCCATATTTATCCACGAGCATACCTATGATAATGCGGGCGGGTATGGTGAGTGCTACGTTGAGAATCAGTAGAAGTTTTACTTCCTGATTGGTCAGCTCAAGAGTCTCACGGATGTACCCCATGAGCGGTGCCATATTGAACCAGACAACGAAACTTATGAAAAATGCGAACCAGGTAATGTGCAATGTGCGCATCTTTCCTGTAAATGATAATAAGTTGATCTTACCTTGATCAACGCCTGCGGTAGACATACTAACGCTCTCCTTATTATGAATAGATTCTTAAGATGCTTCTGTCATAGCAAGCGCTGTTCCACTTGCGTAACCCACTGAATCTAAAGAATAAAATTAATTTCAGTTTATATTTCAACAATATTTAGGAGAGAAGTCTCTATTATTTGCACAATGAATATGCACTAGTGCAAATAATAGAGGCATAAGGTATGTGGTTTTTAGGTCGATGGCTGTTACATATCTATAAACCTAGTGATCTGCAGGGTTTCGTTGCTTTTCATACAGGAATGCAAGCACTTCATGGCGATAATGATTGTATTCGACATTATCTGATATCTCTACGCGGTTACGCGGGCGTGGCAGATCGATTTCCAGTATTTCACCAATTCTGGCAGCAGGACCATTGGTCATCATGACGATTCTGTCGGACAGGAGTACTGCCTCATCCACATCATGTGTAATCATGATGACCGTGCTATTCAGGTCAGCCTGAATCTCCATTAATGAGTCCTGCAGATGGGCGCGTGTGAGTGCGTCGAGTGCTCCGAACGGTTCATCCATCAGCAGGACCTTGGGCTGCATGGCCAGTGCTCTGGCAATTCCGACGCGCTGTTTCATGCCACCTGAAATTTCCGAAGGACGTTTGTGCATGGCGTGGTCCATATGTACCAGCGTGAGATTGTGTTCGATCCACTCTTTCATCTCTGCAGCATTTTTATCTTTCTTGAATACCTGTTTAACAGCTAGTTCGACATTTTCATAGGCTGTCAGCCATGGCAGCAGTGAGTGATTCTGAAATACCACAGCTCGGTCAGGCCCGGGATCGGTCACCTCTTTGTTTTCAAGGATGATACCGCCTGTAGTAGCCTGATACAGACCTGCCACGATATTTAGTACTGTGGACTTTCCACAGCCGGAATGGCCGATCAGTGATACAAATTCCCCCTGCTTCAGAATCAGGTCGATTTCGTCCAGTGCTTTGAAGGGGCCTTGGTCAGTCGGAAATTCAATGGATACTTTTGAGAGTTCCAGATATCTGTTTAGCAAAATAATGTCTCCTGATTAACGAATTTCTACATTTTTGTCCCAGGACACAAAGCGCTGGGCGGTCATCAGCAGTCGGTCAAGTATGAAGCCGATCAAACCGATAACCAGTACGGCTACCATGATGCGTCCAAGGGAGTTGGAGCTGCCGTTCTGGAACTCATCCCACACGAATTTTCCGAGTCCCGGATTCTGGGCCAGCATTTCAGTTGCAATCAGTACCATCCAGCCAGTACCCATGGAGAGACGCAGGCCTGTGAACATCATCGGAATTGAGGATGGAACCACGATTTTAATAGTGTGCGTAAACCAGTGCAGCCGAAGTACACGGCTGACATTGATAAGATCACTTTCCACCGATGCAACGCCCACAGTGGTGTTCAGCAGTGTCGGCCACAGGCAGCAGAGTGATACCGTAATGGCTGAGATAACAAAGGATTTGGCGAACATCGGATCATCTGTGACATATACAGCACTGACTA
Source organism: Mariprofundus micogutta (assembly GCF_001895085.1). Taxonomy (GTDB): domain Bacteria; phylum Pseudomonadota; class Zetaproteobacteria; order Mariprofundales; family Mariprofundaceae; genus Mariprofundus; species Mariprofundus micogutta. Next base: position 28,562 of record NZ_BDFD01000021.1, read on the forward strand.
CCATGGTAACAATAGGTAGCCAGGCCAGTGGTGATACCGGTTTGAAAATCTGAAATATGGGATTCAGGGCGTTGTTCATTTTTTCGCTCAAGCCACAGAAAATACCGAGCGGAATGGCGATAAAACTGGCGATCAGGAATCCGACAATGACTGTGATAATACTGGTGAATATCTGATCTATAAAGGTCGGTGCCCCTGTATAAGTTCGGACTCTGACTATTGCATCTGGATTAATGGCCAGTTTTTTAGCATTTCTGGCTTCTTGGCGTTCATAAAAAGCAGCCTTCTTTTCCTGCTCCAGTTGATGTTCGGTGATCAGTGAAGTTGATTGCTCCCAGACCTGAGCAGGCCCGGGCAACTGCCCGAGGCTGGTGTTGATCTGGCTGGAAACCCCTGCCCACAAGATGAGGAACAGTGCAATAGCTACAGCCGGAAGTAAAATCCTGCTGCTCAAAATGACAATTTGTTTTTTCGGCTCATCCCACATCAGTAATTTGATTAGTGGAATTAAAGCGGTGAACCCAATTTTCTCCAGGGTTTTCAATGTTGTTTCTTTCATTGGCTCTCCATGTTATAGAAAAGGCTCCCAACTGAATGGGAGCCTTCGGTCTGCAATTTACTTAACGGTCTCTTTACCTTTTAGGCCGATAGGGAAGCTATCGATGTAAGCATTGGGCTTGGTTCCATCAAAAGTGATATTATCAATAAATTCAGATTGTGGTGCGCGAAAGCCTGTTTCTGTTGCAAATACAGGGAACTCAGTTGCACTTACCTTACCTTCTGCAATCAGGGCATCTGCAGCTAGTTTGTACAGGTCAGGACGATAAACCTTTTTAGCAATATCAATATACCATGAGTCAGGTTTATACTCGCCAATCTGGCCCCAGCGACGCATCTGAGTCAGGTACCAGATAGCATCAGAGTAGTATGGGTAGGTTGCAAAGTAGCGGAAGAATACATTGAAATCGGGTATAGCCCGCTTGTCACCTTTTTCATATTCAAATGTACCAGTCATGGAGTTGGCTATCACCTTGGCATCGGCACCGACATAGTTCGGTTTTGAGAGGATTTTCACAGCTTCCATACGATTAGCATTGTTGTTTTCGTCCAGCCATTTAGCGGCACGAATCAATGCTTTAACCAGGCGTGTTGTGGTGTTTGGGTATTTTTTTGCGAACGACTCAGTGATGCCGAAAACCTTTTCCGGGTTATTTTTCCATACTTCATAGTCGGTAATAACCGGGACACCGATACCTTTGAATACAGCCTGTTGATTCCAGGGTTCACCTACGCAATAGCCATAGATGGTTCCTGCTTCCATTGTTGAAGGCATCTGGGGTGGCGGGGTAACTGAAAGCAGAACATCTGCATCAATAGTACCGGAAGTATCCCCCTTCAGTGGGGCGTAATAGCCAGGTTTCAGGCCACCTGCAGCCAGCCAGTAACGCAGTTCATAGTTATGCGTGGATACAGGGAAGACCATGCCCATTTTAAATGGTTTGCCTGCATTCTGATATTGCTGAACTACGAGCTTTAAATAATCAGCCTTGATCGGATGGGCTGGGTTGCCGTTTTTGAGCGGAACATGTTTTTTCATCTCATCCCATACTGAGTTGGAGACGGTAATTGCATTACCATTGAGATCCATGCTGAAAGGGGTGATGATGGTGTGTTTGGTGCCGAAGCCGATAGTAGCTGCCAGCGGCTGGCCTGCCAGCATGTGCGCACCATCAAGTTGGCCATCTATTACCCCGTCAAGCAGCACTTTCCAGTTAGCCTGCGCTTCGAGTGTGACATATAGCCCTTCATCTTCGAAGTAGCCTTTCTCATAGGCAATAGCCAGCGGGGCCATGTCAGTCAGTTTGATGAAACCGAATTTCAGATCCTCTTTTTCCGGTTCTCCCACTGCAGATGCTGAAGTGGCTGCCCCGAATATCAATAACCCTGCGGTTGCCAATGATGTGACAGTTTTTTTCCAGTTTCGATAAATAGTTTGCATTAAAGTTCCTCCTGTTTGGATTTGCCTGTTTAGAGCAAGCGCTGTTCCATGGAGAAAAACTCTTTTTTTATCAATACTTTATTAAAAAATGGATGATCTTTATTGCCAGCCGATGCAGATTTCCTGATAGATGAGGGCGTGTTTTGCATAAAAAATATGCAATTGCGTCTAACTTTAAAGCAGCTTGAGCCAAGAGGTGATTATGTCGCGACAAAAGTCTCTGGCGACAGGCAGGTGGCGGGGGATATTATTCAGTAAATCCTGCACACCATCTTCTCCAAGAAATGCACTTTCACTTGTTCCCTGGCTGATCCAGTCCTGAATCATTGATTCAGTGACCTGAGTGTGAAACTGCAGGCCATACTGTCTGCCAGCCAGTTTAAATGCCTGATTCACAACTTCGGGGCAGGTGGCCAGCAGCGTTGCATGATCAGGTAAAGTGAAGGTTTCTCCATGCCATTGGAATACATGCAGCCCACTTGCCAAAAGATCACCAAAAAGAGAATCACCCTCTGCCAAAAACGTAGGATGCATAGGATACCAGCCAAGTTCACGAACAGGTGATGTCATGATTTCTGCTCCTGCTGCCTTAGCCAGAAGCTGGGCACCAAGACAAATGCCGAGAACCGGGAAATTGAAGTGCATACACCATCTTAGGAGTCGAATCTGCCGGTCGATAAATTCGAGGTGTGTATCATTGGCAGACAAATGTCCGCCCATAATAATCAGCCCTGAAAAGTTTCGCATGGCCTGTGGAATGATTGTCTGCTGAGCCATCAGTACTTCATACTGCCAGCCATTGTCGAGAATGATGTCTGAAATCATACCGGGCGGTTCGTGCTCCAGTTGCTGAATAATTAGAATTGGTTGTTTCATGAATAATACCTAAGCAACCGCTGTGCCCGACAGGATTGTTTGAGCTTCTTATATATATCAACAAATAAATGGACTTCAAATGCACATGGTTACACGTAGCCGCCTAAATTGCGGGCATTTATGCATATTTATTGTGCATAACAACGAATTGCTGTTTGGTCTAAAACAACTCTTTATATCCTAAGTTATTGATAAATATGCTGTTTGACGTGTGGAACAACGCTTGCTCTAAAGAGGCTAAATGCCGTGATGGCAATACCTTACTTAAGGAGATCAAGATGAGAAGCAAGACAATAAAGCATGTTTGCCTGTCAGCGGCCGCTATGATGATAGCAGGTCAGGCTCAGGCCGCCACCTGGGAAACATCAGCTGATATACGTGAGCGCTATCAGACTTTCAATAACTATAATTTCAACTCAGCTGTAGACAATGACAGGCAGGAGCTGGATACAAGACTGTATATCAAGGCGAAGGGGGATTTAGGTAATGGGCTGAGTGTTTTTCTGCAGTCGCAGGCCGTTTATATCAAGAATCACACTGTAACTACTGGTACGCAGGAACTTACTCAGGCAGATCTTCTGCAGGCATATTTACAGTACGATATTGGTGATTTCGGAGCCAGACTGGGACGTCAGCAGTTGGTATATGGTGACCAGAGGTTATTGGGACATCTAGGCTGGAAGGATGTGGCGCGTACTTTTGATGGTGTGAAGCTTATGTATAAGTCCGGTCCGATAAAGCTGGACGCTTTTGCAGTTCATCCGTCTGATATCGGTGCAATGACACCATCTACCGCAGCGCCGCAAGGTGAGTCTCTGGTAACCTGGGAAGATCGCAGTCTGATCGGTGCATACGGCACATATACTTTCGCACCTAAAGTAGGTGTCGATACTTACTTTATTAACTGGAATCACACTCAGCAAGCAGCGATTGGTAAAGGCCGTAATATGAATACGTTCGGTGCAAGATTGTTTGGTAAGGCGAATGGGTTTGATGGTACTGCCGAAGCTGCATTCCAAACAGGCACATGGGCGAATAACGTCTCACAGAAGGCATCTGCCTATGCAGTGAAAGCAGGTTATACTTTCGACTTTTGGAAAACACGCTTTGGTGTGGAATATGACTACAGTCCTGGCGATGATAAAGCCAACGTAACAACGCATAAGAGTTTTGTTTTTCCATTCCATACTAACCATGCTCATTACGGTGAGATGGATTTCTTTTCATGGGCAAACATGAAGGATATTAACTTGTCTCTGAAAACCTCTCCTGTCAAAGGACTAACTATTATTGGCAATGTGCACTTCCTCTCGCTGGCTGAGGCTAAGGGTGACTGGCTGAATGTAGTAGGGGCAGGCAATGTCTTTGCCGGTGCTCCGGGCTATACCCAGACCAAGGCCGGTACAGAGGTTGATATGAAAGTTGTTTATAAAGTTGAGGCTATAAAAGGTCTGAAGCTTGTGGGCATGTACGGGGTCTTTAATCCTGGTGCGGCAGTTGCAGAGCGTAATGGCGGTAAGGCTGATTTAGCTAAATTCGGTTATGTCTTGGCAAATTATAAGTTCTAAAATACTGAGAACTTAATACTTAGGTGTGCTGCCTCGAACCTCTCTCCCTCCCTGGGGCAGCATGCCTAATCATTCATCACGATTGAGTAAACTTTAATCATCTTAGAGGGGCTTTCTACCAAAAAAAACCCTTTTTCCGATGGAACAGCTCTTGCTATTCTAAACTTCAAACCCTTAAGCGGAGAAAAACATTTATGAAGAAGAAATTGGTGATGATCGGTAACGGTATGGCAGGCGTTCGAGCGATTGAAGAGATACTTAAGGCTAATCCTGATATGTTTGAGATCACGATATTTGGCGCTGAGAAGTACCCAAATTACAATCGTATCATGCTTTCTCCGGTTCTTGCAGGTGATACAACCGTAGAAGATATTATCCTCAATGAAGAGCAATGGTATGCAGATAACAATATTACTTTGCATATGGGGAAGCGCATTAAAGAGATTCAACGTGGTTATAAAAAGGTCATAGCTGAAGATGGAACCGAGGCTGAATACGATAATCTGATCATCGCAACCGGATCGAACCCTTTTATTATTCCGATTCCGGGCTATGAGAAAGAGGGAGTCATGGGCTTCCGTGATATTGATGATTGCGATGCAATGTTTGAAGCGGCCAAAAAATACAATAAAGCAGCTGTAATTGGTGGTGGTCTCCTAGGTTTGGAAGCTGCCAAGGGTTTGATGCACTTAGGAATGGAAGCAACCGTGATTCACGATCAGGCCACGCTGATGAATATGCAGCTCGATAGTGTTGCCGGTGAAATGCTACGGGCTGATCTGGAAGGGCAGGGGATGAAATTCAAAGTTTCGACTCTGACTACTGAGATCACCGGTGAAGAACGAGTAGAAGGTTTGAAATTTAAGGATGGCTCATCACTGGATTGTGATCTGCTGGTTATGGCGGCCGGTATTCGCCCGAATATGGGTCTAGCTTCCGAGTCTGGTATCTATTGTAATCGAGGTATTGTCGTCAATGACTATATGCAGACAGTAACTGATCCGTCTATTTATTCGGTTGGTGAATGTGCCGAGCACCGTGGCATTGCTTATGGTCTGGTAGCCCCTCTGTTTGAACAGGCAAAAATTTTGGCATATCAGATCACCGGACAGGGGTTGAAGTCCTATGCAGGTTCAGAAGTTTCTACCAAACTGAAGATTTCTGGTGTTGATGTATTCTCTGCCGGTGATTTTATGGGTGGCCCAGGTGCCGACATAATTGAATTGATGGATAAGGTCGGTGGCGTGTACAAGAAAATTGTACTCGAAGATGATCGTATCAAAGGCGTGGTCATGTTTGGAGATACAGGAGATGGACCGACTTTCTTCCAGTGGATGCAGGATGGTAAAGATGTGTCCGAATTACGCTCCACCTTGTTGTTTTCTGCATCCGGCCTTGGTGATTCCGGGCATTCCGGTATTGATCAGGCCACAGCGATGGCTGATGATACAATTGTTTGTGGCTGTAATGGAGTCAGTAAGAAAGATGTTGTGGATGCCATAGTGAAAGAGGGTCTGACCACACGCAAAGAGGTCACGGCATGTACTAAGGCGGCAGGCTCCTGTGGCGGCTGTGCCGGTCTGATTGATCAGATTCTGGTTTCTACCCTGGGAACTGCTTTTGTTGAATCCGAGCATGAACCTATCTGTGGATGTACTGAACTGAATCATGAGCAAGTGAAGGAGCAGATCAGGAACAAGAAGCTGACCATGGTACGTGAAGTGATGAGTGTGCTGGACTGGAAAGAAGAGGGCTGTCAGGTCTGTCGTCCTGCGCTTAACTACTACATTGGCATGATTTGGCCTGAAGATTCTGAAGATGATCGCACCTCCCGTATCGCCAATGAAAAGATGCACGCGAATATCCAGAAGGATGGCACCTATTCGGTGATTCCACGTGTATATGGAGGAGATACAGATGCCGATACCCTGATTCGTATGGGGCAGGTTGCGAAAAAATATGATGTTAAAACAATCAAGATTACCGGTGGACAGCGCATTGGTCTGTATGGCATCAAAAAAGATGACCTTGCATCGGTCTGGCGTGATCTGGATATGCCATGTGGTTATGCCTATGGCAAAGCGCTGCGTACGGTGAAGACCTGTGTGGGTTCAGAGTGGTGCCGTTTCGGTACGCAGGATTCTACCTCACTTGGAATTCACCTTGAAAAACAGCTGGATCGTATCTGGTTCCCTGCCAAGGTAAAACTGGCTGTGTCTGGTTGCCCGCGAAACTGTGCAGAAGCTACGATTAAGGATTTCGGGATTATTGGTGTTGATGGTGGCTGGGAGATTCAAACCGGTGGTAATGGTGGCGTGCATGTAGAAGCGACGGAACTGCTGTGCTTGGTGGAGACTGCCGATGAGGTGGAGCAAATAGCCAAAGCTTATTTGCAGCACTATCGTGAAACCGGCCGTCATAATGAGCGTTGTGCCCCGTGGCAGCGGCGTGTGGGGCTGGAGAGTATCAAGGCGTTGGTTGTAGATGATCTTGAGAGTCGTAAGACACTGGCCGAACGACTGGATATTTACCTCGCCGGTCAGGCCCGTGATCCATGGCTGGAGCGTATTGCTGATGATGCAGCAATGCCTGAGCAAAAAGTTTTTAATGAATACAGAACCATCGAAATCAAGGAGATACACTGATGAGTAGCACATCTGCACCAATATGGTACCCGGTCTGCAGGGTTGAAGAAATTCCCCAATCAGGCGGCCGGACTGTGAATGTCGGAGACTTGAGTGTCGCACTGTTTCGTCTGACCAATGACAGTGTAAAAGCCATCGAAAACCGCTGTCCGCATAAAAACGGACCGCTGGTTGAGGGTGTGATTTCAGGAGGTGATGTGCTTTGTCCTCTGCATAACTGGCGTGTCAACCTTGACTCTGGTGAAGTGGCAGCTCCTGAATCAGGTTGTGTGACCCGTTTCTCAGTTAAAGTTGAAAATAGTCAGGTGTTTTTAAATTTGAGCTAAATTCAAAACTTGTCCTCTGCGGAGAGTAAGCTTGTTATGTCTAGATATTAGGAGTTGGAATGACCCGAACAGTGAACAGTGTTTGCTCTTATTGCGGAACTGGATGCGGTATCAAACTGGAAAGTGATGAAAAGCGCATTATCTCGCTGATTGGTGACACCCGCCATCCGACCAATCAGGGCAAACTCTGCTCCAAGGGCAGGGAATTGCATCATACCGTACGTACGGATGACCGTTTGCTGCGTCCACAGCTGCGTACTTCTCTGGATGCTCCTTTTGCACCGGTGGACTGGGATACCGCGCTGGATTACGGAGCACAACAGTTTGCTGATATTATTCGTGAGCATGGACCGGAAGCGGTGGCTTTTTATGTGTCGGGTCAACTGCTGACAGAAGACTATTATGCCTTCAATAAGCTGATGAAGGGTTTTATCGGCACCAATAATATCGATACCAACTCTCGTCTGTGTATGTCATCGGCAGTGGCCGGTTATAAGCGTGCTTTCGGTGCTGATGGTCCTCCAACCTGTTATGCGGATATCGAGCTTGCTGAACATTTCTTTATTATCGGTGGTAATCCTGCTTATGCACATCCCATCGTATTTCGAAGGCTAGAGGCTGCCAAAGAGGCCAATCCGGATCTCAAGGTGGTGGTGGCTGATCCACGTCGAACCGACACCTGTTCAATAGCTGATCTTCATCTGCCACTACGTCCGGGTACCGATGTGGCACTGATGCAGGCGATGCTGAATGTGTTGATCTGGGAAAATGTGATTGATCGGGATTATATTACCCAAAATACTCAAGGTTATGAGACTCTAGCGGAATCAGTACGCAGTATGACGCCGCGCAAGGCGGCAGAAATCTGCGGTCTGAATGCGGCAGATATAGTACAGGCAGCACTCTGGTTTGCAGAAAACAGGACACTATCTTTCTGGTGTCAGGGTATGAATCAATCCACTTCTGGTACTGATAATGGTAATGCTCTGACGAACCTTCACCTGGCAACTGGTCAGGTTGGAAAACCGGGCTGTGGCCCGTTTTCATTGACCGGGCAATCCAACGCCATGGGTGGCCGGGAAGTAGGCGGCATGGCTAATATGCTTGCTGCACACAGGGATTACGCCAATCCGACACACAGGGAAGAAGTGGCAACATACTGGGGCGTGGATCAGATTTCTGATAAACCGGGTCTCACCGCAACCGAATTGTTTGCCTCTCTTGAATCAGGAGAAGTGAAGGCTGTCTGGATTGCCTGTACCAACCCCGTTGTATCGATGCCTGATGCAAAGCGCATTGAATCCGGCCTGAAAAAAGCTGAGCTGGTAATGGTGTCGGATGCTTATCATCCTACCGATACCACACGTTTTGCCCATGTACTGTTTCCGGCTTCGGGCTGGGCTGAAAAAGAGGGCTCGGTTACCAATTCCGAGCGCTGTATTTCCCACCTTGAACAGGCGCTTCCTGCAGCAGGTATGAGCCGCCCCGATTGGAAAATTACGGCGGATTTTGCTACTGCTCTGGGTCAGAAGCTGGGCAAAAACTGGCAGTCCTCTTTTGCCTGGGAAAAGGCTGAAGATCTGTTTAACGAGCATCGTGGTCTTACACGTGGAATGGATCTGGATATCACAGGCCTCTCCTATGCCATACTCGATGAGCATGGGCCACAACAGTGGCCCTATCCGGAGGGCTCAATCCCGCGTGTCGCCAAACGGCTATACGAAAATGGCCTGTTTGAAACCCCGGATAACAAGGCCCGCTTTGTCGATATGACATTCATACCTGTTGCTGAACCGGTTAATGAAGAATATCCCTTATCATTGACCACAGGGCGTATTCGCGATCAGTGGCATACCATGACAAAAACAGGCAACGTGCCGGCACTGATGCAGCATTATGCTATTCCCCAACTGCAGATTCATCCCGATGACGCAGCTCTCTATAAGCTGGAAGAAGATGATCTGGTGCGTATCATATCGCGCCGCGGCGAAGTGATTGCTCCTGCCCGGATTTCAAAGGATATTCGTAAAGGCCTAGTCTTCCTGCCCATGCACTGGGGAGAAATGACAGCCAAAGGCGGACGCACAAATAGTCTGACAAAAACAGCGATCGACCCGGTTTCCAAACAGCCTGAATTCAAACATGCAGCGGTCCAGCTTGAATCGTTCAATCCTGTATGGCGGGGCATGATGTTGATTGCCGGTGAGAAGATGCAGCTCGGTCGTATCATGATTGAAGGCTACACCTATGGTGTGAGTTCCTGTGCGGGCAGTGATCATCCTGTGACAGCTGTTGAACTGGCCTGTAGCAAGACCCTGAAGGCTGAGCAATACAAGCGTCTGGACCATCTGCTGGAGCAGGGTCAGAGCTTTGAAACACTGACCTATTCAGATCGCAAGCATGGTATCAACCGCAAAGCGTGGCTACAGGATGGGCATCTGATAGCAGTGCGCTGGGTCGGTGGTGATATAGCCGAGGCGCAGTGGTTGCGTAAGCTGATGCTGGAAGGTCGTGATGTCGGAGAGTTGCGCCCATATTTGCTGGCTCCGGGTGGACCTGTCACTAAAGAGGATACCAAAGGCAGGATTATCTGTGCCTGTCAGAATGTTGGTGAACTTGAATTAAAAGACGCGATTAAAAAAGGTGCTGATTCTATTGATGCACTCAAGGCCTGTACGATGGCAGGTACCGGTTGCGGTTCATGCATCCCTGAGCTGAAAGGGTTACTCTCAGGTCCATGACTCCGGCTCCGCTTATATTTTACAGGCAGCGACCAGATCAGATCGGGTTATACGATCGCTTTGATCGCCAACTGACTTATCTGCGTATTTCAGTGACAGATCGCTGCAATATGCGATGTGATTACTGCCGTCCTGCTGCTGATGCCTATAAAGCCGAGCCGCATGGCCAGATTCTGAGATATGAAGAGATTGAGCATATCACACGTCTTGCAGCAGAACTTGGTGTAAGCAAGGTACGCATTACCGGTGGTGAACCGCTGGTGCGTCGTGACCTGCTAAAGCTGATTGAGAAGCTTGCAGCCATTCCCGGCATTACCGATCTCTCGATTACTACCAATGCTACTCTATTGGCCAAATATGCCGATGATCTGGCTATGGCCGGTTTGAATCGCATCAATATTAGTCTTGATAGCCTGAACGCATTGCGCTTTCGCAAGCTGACAGGTGCTGAGCTGGCTCCCGTACTTAAGGGGATTGAAGCCGCCAAAAAGGCAGGGCTCACGCCCATTAAACTGAACACGGTGTTGATGCGTGGTATCAATGCAGGCGAAAACTATTCCGAAGTGGCCGAACTGATTGATTTTGCCATCTGCTGTGATGCCACTATCCGCTTCATTGAATTGATGCCGATGAAGCAGGGTTTGGATTGGGATAAACATTACATCTCTATTGACGAAGTGCTGGCGGAAGATGATGTGCGGCAGCGCATTGATCTGGAAGCAGTTGCGGAGAGTCAAAATACTGCAGCATCTTATCTTCCGTTAAAAAACTCACCACAGAAGGTTGGGTTTATTACACCGATGTCCGAGCGCTTTTGTGATGATTGCAACCGTCTGCGTTTAACTGCAGATGGCCATCTGCGTTCATGCCTGCCGGCTGAGAGTGAGTTAAATCTACGTGATCTGATACGTAGTGGTGGCAGTGATGATGATGTTCGCAATCTGTTCAGGCGTTCGGCCATGATTAAACCGAAAATTGGAACTTACGGCTTTAATAAAGATTCAGAGCAGCGTTCAATGATCCACATTGGAGGCTAATGTGTTTACGCGTATCTATCTGCTACTTATATTATTGTTGTTTCCTGCTATGGGTCATGCCGAGGAAACCATTACGGTTGCTGTGGCATCAAGTCTGTACCCTGCCATGAAAGGGCAGGCTGCCCGCTTTGAAAAAGAGCATGCTGTGCAGGTACGCCTGATTTCCGGTTCAACCGGTCGTTTATACAATCAGATTGTTCAGGGCGCGCCATTTGACCTGTTTATTGCGGCTGATGACATACGCCCTGCCAGGCTGATTGAGCAGGGCAGAGTGTTTGCGGAAGGTGGAGCCGGGCTGGGTTATCTCGGCGTGAAATCGAGAGGAAACGGATTGCCGGGTCTGGAACAGCTAACCATATCGGCTGTGCAACGTATTGTTCTTCCCAATCCAGATGTTGCCCCTTTTGGCCAGGCAGCCAAAGAGGCGCTGAAACAACAGGGATTGTGGGAGGTATTAAGCCCCAAGTTTGTTTATGCGCAGAATGCGATGCAGGCGAGTTTGATGGTGGATCAGGGGCTGGTGGATGCTGGTTTTGTACCTGTCACATTATCTGAATCAGCTATTGCCAGCATCTCTTACCGGGCAGTTATGCTGACAGAGAGGGCTGCTGCACGCCAATTATTGAAATATGTGACTGCAAAAGAAATAGAGATTCCCAGTCTGCTTTCGGCCCAAAGATGATTGAATCTCTGCTTATTTCACTGCAACTGGCCCTTGTAACGACAGCTATTCTGTTGCTGATCGCACTACCATTGGCATATTTACTGGCTTTTAAATCATTCCGAGGGCGTACGGTACTTGAGGTGATCGTAGCCTTGCCATTGGTGCTGCCACCAACAGTACTGGGTTATTATGTGTTGTTGATGATTGCCCCTGATTCTGCAGTTGGTCGCATTTGGGACTCACTGTTTGACAGCTCTCTGGCATTTTCATTTTCAGGTATGGTGTTTGCCTCTCTTATCTACAGCCTTCCTTTTGCTGTTCAGCCGATGCAACAGGCATTGCGAGCGATTCCAAAGAGCTGGCTGGAAATGGCAGCTACGCAGGGGTTGAGTCTTAAACAGACACTGTTTCAGGTGATGTTACCTGCTGCCCGAGGCGGTGTGCTGGTGGCAGCTGCTCTCTCCTTTGCCCATACCATGGGTGAATTCGGAGTGGTATTGATGGTTGGTGGCTCTATACCCGGAGAGACCAGGGTTGCCAGTATCGCGTTGTTCGAGTTTGTTGAAATGCAGCAGGCTTCCGAGGCATGGATGCTTGCCCTGATTTTGCTGGCAGTGTCGTTTGTGATGCTGTCCCTTGTATATACGATCAATCGCAAGAGCTTGAGCATGGTGGGTGGCCGATGAAGGGGCGCATTCAACTATCTACCCGACTGGGATCGATGGACCTGAAGCTTGAGGCCGGTTTTTCTGACGAGATTATCATTGTTTCAGGTGAAAACGGGGCAGGGAAAACAACACTGCTTCGATGCCTTGCGGGGCTAGAAAATGTAGAGGGACAGATCACCTTTTCCGGCAAGGTATGGCTGGATAGCAGTGCCGGTTTTGTTCTGCCATCTAAGAATCGTGAGATAGGTTGTCTCTGGACAGATACGGCGCTACTGCCGTGGCTGGGTGTAGAAAAGAATATAATACTGGGCAGTGCCTTTGAGGACTCAGTCTGGTTGGAAGAACTGGCCGAACTACTGGAGATAACTGATTTGATGCAGCGAAAACCAGTCATGCTTTCCACGGGTGAAGCACAGCGAGTGGCACTGGCGCGGGCGATATACCGCAAGCCTTCGGCTCTTCTGCTTGATGAGCCCTTTTCAGCCCAGGCTCCGGCGATTCGTCAGCGTTTACGTGATGTGCTGAAATCGATTCAGACCAGGTTGATGATTCCGGTGTTGATGGTGAGCCACGACCTTGAGGATGCGGAGAATCTGGCAGATCAACATTGGCGTATGAGAGAAGGGCGACTGCTGAAAGAGATTGTAGATACAGGTAAAAACAGGATGAAACAGGCATGAATAAACTTACCCATTTCGATGAATCCGGTCGCGCACGCATGGTGGACGTATCAACCAAGGAAGTGACAACTCGCATCGCTGTTGCCAGTGGTGAAATTATGATGCAACCGGAAACACTTGAGCATATTCAGCAGGGAAAACTGAAAAAAGGTGATGTGCTGGCTGTTGCCGATGTGGCAGCTGTCATGGGGGCAAAGAAAACTCCCGATCTGATTCCGATGTGTCACCCTCTGATGCTTTCCGGTATCGATATCTCTTTCAGTGAACTAGTTGACGGGAATGGATTGAGAGTTGAGGTGTCTGTGAAATGTAACGGTAAGACCGGAGTAGAGATGGAGGCACTGACTGCGGCCAGTACAGCGCTTCTGACCATCTACGATATGTGCAAAGCTGTCGATAAAGTCATGGTCATCAGCAATATCCGGGTTGAAGAAAAGCGCGGTGGAAAATCCGGGGATTGGCAGCGGTTATGAGTGTGCGTGTTCTTTTCTTCGGACAGATCGCAGAGCAACATGGGAGACGCGAAATTGAAGTTGTTGTGGGTGGTGAACTTACCTTGGCCGCATTGCTTGCATCTCTGAATATCGACAGTGAAGGATTGTTTCTATTGGCAGTGAATCAGCAGCAGGTGGATGATCTATCCATAGAGATTGGTGATGGTGATGAGGTGGCGATTATGCCGCCTTTTTCGGGAGGCTGATCATGGATGCGGTTCGGATTCAGGAAAAGGATTTCTCGATTGAAGCGGAAGTGGATGCACTGCGTACAAGTTCAAAACGAATTGGTGGTGTTGCTACCTTCCTGGGATGTGCTCGCGATTTCTCCGAAGGACGCGATGTCTCGGCAATCTGCTTTGAACAGTATGCCGGTATGGCAGTACAAGCTATGCAGGCTTTGCGTAGCGAGGCACTGGAGCGTTTCGATATTATTGATGCACGTATTATTCATCGCGTAACCACAGTTCACGCTGGTGAACAGATCGTACTGATTGCAGTTGGTGCAGAACACAGAGGCCCGGCTTTTGATGCGTGCCGCTGGATTATTGATGAATTGAAGCTGTCTGTACCGATCTGGAAAAAGGAAACCACTCCGAATGGTGATTCCTGGGTAACACAACACCCATGAGTGTACCGATTCTATCTATTGTCGGATATTCCAATGCCGGTAAAACAACGCTGATGGAAAAGCTGGTTGAAAAACTGACTGCGCAAGGTTTGTCGATTGCCACAATCAAACACAGCCATCATCAGCCTGAACTCGACACTCCGGGTAAGGATAGCTGGCGCCATAAAAATGCCGGTGCAGAGGCCTCGTTTCTGGTTGGGCCCGAGCAGATGATGATGGTGGCGGATATCCAGCATGAATTGAATCCAAGACTGCTGGCAGAGCAATACTGCATCGATTTTGATCTGGTGCTGGTTGAGGGGTATGCCTCGTTGCCAGGTGAGAAGATTGAGGTGTTGCGGGCAGCACGTAGTGATTCATTGCGCTGTGATCCGACAGAGCTGTTGGCGGTGGTGACTGATTTGGTTGACCTTCAGGTTGAGGTGAAACAGATCGGCCTTGATGATATTGAATCTGTAGCCGGATTTGTTCTGAACTGGATGCATAAACGGGATTCGCAGTGAGAACCATTGATGATTGTACGGCAGTTATTCTTGCCGGTGGTGAATCACGGCGTATGGGGGAGGATAAAGCAGCCATCTTGCTGGCGGGTGAGCCATTGCTGAACCGGGCAATCCAGTCTGTTCAACCCCTGTTTGAGCATCTGTTGATCAGTGTGCGTGAACCCCGTGAGCATCTTTTTTTTCCGCAACTGTGTGACAGAGGTGAGGGTGGTGGCCCGATGATGGGTATCTCTACGGCACTGGAACGGGTGAATACACCGTGGGTGTTTGTACTGGCCTGTGATATGCCCTTTATTTCTGCTGAGATGATTTGTGCCATGTCCGAGCGGCTCGCTGAACAGCAGGTTGTTGTGGCAGTTGTCGATGGGGTAGTACAGCCGCTGGCTGCTTTTTATGCCAAATCATCACTGCCGTTGATGTCTAAACAGATCGCATCAGGTGATCGCAGCCTGCAGCGACTTATCAAACAAACCGATGCCACGTTTATTGATTGGGAAGATCTAAGGCCGTTTGACTCCGAGCGGCTCAGCTTTATGGATCTGGACAGTAAGCAGGATGTGGCCAAGGCCGAAGGGATTTTAAGGAGCATGAAATGAGTTATCTTGCCGTGGATCAGGCACAGGCCTGCATTTTAGAGCATCTGTCGAGCTGTGCAGTGGAGTCGGTTGCTTTAAACGAATCGCTTGGCCGCGTAGTGGCCGAGGATATTTATGCCAACCGAAACCATCCGCCTTACGATGTATCGGCTATGGATGGATATGCTGTGCGGTTTGAAGATCTGGTACAGATTTCGGAGGCAGGGCCTGCCGAATTAGAAATCATTGATGATATTCGTGCAGGACAGATACCGAGCCTGCGCGTGTTACAGGGACGAAGCGCACGTATTATGACCGGTGCGCCGGTGCCAGCTGGTGCCGATACGGTGATCAGGGTTGAGGATACCGAACTGGATGAAAATATCGTTTCTATCCTTGTTGCTCAGAAGTGTGGTACAAATATTCGTCCGTTAGGTGAGAACCTGCGCGATGGTGAAGTAGTGCTGGAAGCCGGAATTACGGTGACACCGGGTGTGCTGGCGATTCTGGCTATGGTAAAACAGAAGCAGGTGCCTGTGTTTGCCAGACCGACTGTGGCGATACTCTCCACCGGTGATGAGCTGGAAGGGCTGGATGAAGCGATCGATGAGAACAAAATCCCTGATGCCAACTCCTATGCACTGATGGCGCAGTGTCAGGCTCTGGGTATTAAGCCTGTGTTGTTGGGTATTGCACGCGATAATCCGATTGAGATCAGGGCGAAACTGACCGAAGGATTGAAGTATGATGTGCTGCTGGCATCCGGCGGTGTGTCGGTGGGGCATCATGATTTCATGCGTCCGATGCTGGAAGAGTTGGGTGTTCAGGTGCATTTCTGGCGCGTGGCGATGCGTCCGGGCCACCCTTTGGCGTTTGGCACCACAGCTACGGGAACAGCCGTGTTCGGTCTGCCCGGGAACCCGGTATCGAGCATGGTCTGTTTTGAACAGTTTGCAGCTCCGGCTTTGAAACAGATGATGGGTTTTCAGAAATGTTTCCGCAGGACGATCACGGCACGATTGACCCACGATATGAAAGACCGTGAAGGGCGTACCCATTTCGTGCGTGTTTCATTATCACGAGATGATTTGGGTTACCTTGCGACCTCAACAGGTACGCAGGGCAGTGGTGTGTTGATGAGTATGGCACTGGCTGAAGGATTGATGATCGTACCTGCCGCTGCCACGAGCCTGAAGGCGGGAGAGACGGTAGTCGTGCAGCTATTGCAGGATATGGATTTTCAAGAGCAGGCTGCTTTGGAGAACGTTGATGGTTGATGAAATAGCAAAAATTGGATTTGTTACTGTATCGGATCGTGCCAGTCGCGGTGAATACGAAGACTTGGGTGGCCCTGCCATGCTGGCATGGTTTGATCAGGTTCTAATCTCCCCATGGCAAGCGGTGAGCCGTGTGATTCCTGATGACCAGGCTGGTATCGAGGCTACACTGAAAGAGCTGGCTGATGTTGAAGGCTGCTGCCTGATAGTAACCACTGGTGGTACTGGTCCTGCGGTACGTGATGTGACTCCGGAAGCTACTGAAGCAGTGTGTGAGAAGATGATGCCAGGGTTTGGAGAGTTGATGCGGCAGGAGTCTCTCAAATTTGTACCGACTGCTATTCTTTCGCGCCAGACAGCGGGGATACGTGGTTGTTCTTTAATCATCAACCTGCCCGGTAAACCATCTGCGATCGGTGATTGCCTGAACGCAGTCTTTCCTGCTGTGCCTTACTGTATTGACCTTATTGAAGGACCATCTTTGCATGCTGATCCAGATGAATGCACTGTATTTAGACCCAAGCATGCCCAAAAGAAGTCCTGACATGGTGGGTCAATTATCAGCCCCTTTGCAAGCTGGTGAAGTTGCTTTAGTCGGAGCAGGACCAGGTGATCCAGACCTGCTGACCATAGCTGCGATTAAGCTGCTTGCTGACTGTGATGCTATTGTTCATGACGCATTGGTGTCTGAGGCAATTTTAAGCTTGGGCTCGATAAATGCAGAATGCATTTATGCCGGAAAGCGGGGTGGACGCCCATCCGCAGATCAGCAGGATATAAGTGATGCTTTGATTCGGCTTGCGAAGGAAAATAAGCGTGTCGTGAGATTGAAAGGGGGCGATCCTTTTGTCTTTGGGCGAGGTGGAGAGGAGGCCCGTGCGCTTGTAAGGGCAGGGGTGAAGTTCAGGGTTGTTCCAGGTATTACTTCAGGGGTTGCTGGCCCCGCTATGGCTGGAATACCTGTAACCGACCGGACTGTGAATAGTTCTATCGCTTTTCTGACCGGTCATGAATTATCGGATGAATCACGTATCAACTGGCCAGCTCTGGTGTCTGCTTTTCCAGTCCTGGTTTTTTATATGGCTGCTCGCATTTTACCTGATCTGGCAGAACGCCTTATAGTCGCAGGGTTATCAGAAAGTATGCCGGTGGCAATAATTCATAACGCATCATTGCCAGATGAAACTGTCGAGGTTGGAACTTTGGCCGGAGCAAAATCTGGGAGCATTAAAGCACTGCCCCCTTCAATTGTGATTGTTGGGGAAGTAGTGGATGATCGTACGCCTTGGAAAGGAAGCTAATTAACTAGCCAACCGTTTGCTTACCCGGTGGCCCAACCTCCTTCCTGATACATTGCTAACTAAGTTATTTTTCCATTTGTTTAATTGATCTATATCCAGAGTACGGACTACATCTACAGTTTTTTTGCTAGCGAATGACTTTCTCGACCGCCTTTGAAGATGATTTCATACCTGTTATAACCTCGTACTTGGGCGTAATTATGAGTAGATTTCCATCTAGTATGGCAGATCCGACACAATTATTTAACATTGATTTTTTTCTTTCTATATTAATCTGATGAAATGTTTTCTTATAGTTTTCCATAAAGCAAATAATATCCTTAGAATTAACATTAATTGCCAGTGGAACAGAAGATCTATCCACCTTATCCATCTGTGATTCAATGACTACTCTCTCTTCTTCCAGTGAATCAAGTTTAGTTAGTAAACTTCGTTTGTGTTTCACTTTTTGAATCAAATCAACAATGCCATTAATTTCCTTTTCAATGGACTTCAATTTCTTTCTTAATTCTTCTTCTTTAGTGATTTTCTTTGATGCCGATTTCCTTGATTTCTTTTCAATGCTGTTTTTTACGGCTTCAATATTTTCAGGCGAAAACAGATTCTGGAATAACATTTCTATAAATATTTGCTCAAGGGTATCTTTCTTAATCCCTCGATTTCCACAGCGCTTTTGGCATCGATAGTATCCACCTTCACCTATAAAGTTTGCTCCACATCTGCATGTTACAATACCGGTCAATAAATAAATGCTAATTCTGCGTCTTTTTCTTGAAGCACGTTCCTCTTCGCGCTTGCTTAAAATAGCCTCTGCTTCTTCATCAGATATCATTGCTTCATGAGTGTCTCTTTGAATTACCCAATCTTTCCTATCACGGTATCTGTTCCCGCCTTTATACTTACCATCAACGCATTCGTTATGTCGATTCCATACGGTATGACCTGCGTATGTGAGAGCACCTTCTTCGATATAGATCAATGATGTTTTTGGAATATCTATCCCCAACTCACGAACCAAGTGCATGCGGGCAATTCCATTGACTACTCCTTTCAGGTACTCCTTGATGAGATAGAATGACTTTGGGTCAGGGATCAATTTGCTTTTGGTGACAGGTTCACCATCTCGACTGCCGACAACTGTTTTTTCGAGGCAATAACCTACTGGCGCTCGTCCACCTGCCCTCCATCCTTGTTGCACATTTTCACGCATTCCACGCAGCCCATCCATTTTTGATTTTTGTGAATGGAACTCATCAAAAATCTCCATCAGCGATTCCAAAACAGAATCCATCAGTGGGTCAGATTTAGGTAACTTCAGAAATACAAGTTCAATATCATTCTTCTTTAATAGGTGCTTGTAGAGCTGAGCATCATACATGCGGCGTGAGAAGCGACTGGTGTCATAACAGTAGATGATCGTAAAGCGACATTGCTTTGACTTAACTTCAGCCATCATATCCTGAAATGCGGGTCTATTAGCTGTTTTTGCCGACTCTACTTTATCGATAAACTCATCCACCAAAATATCGCCACACGATGAAACATAGCGTTGAAGCTCCCTGCGTTGGGATTCAACACTGACGTCATGGCGATCCTTGCTCGACCTTAAATAGAGGACTGCTCGTTTTGCCATTCGATATAGTCCTCTGCAATCATTTGAATGATGCTCTTGTCTAGTTTGATTTCGTGACTGATAATCACATCAAGGCGCTTAGTCATGGCAAGCCCGCTGAAATCCACCAATAGCACCGTCATTGCGGTATGGCAGAAGGCGCCAATAACGTTGCTCTGAGTTCGGATGTTTGGCGTGGCTTCTCCATGGTTCGACCAATTCAAAGGCTTGGTTCTCGGAATCCAATTCTGAACTAATACGATCTGCCATTTGTACTATATGTACTAATGGCATCTTTGCTTTGAACCCCCAACTCTTTTGCGATCGGCACGTCCAGATATGGCGGAGGGCAATTGCTGCATCTGTCCATGATGAATCTAAGAGTGAAAGTGAGTGATTCAAGGCAGCTAAAGTCAGTGAATCATGATCAACCATGTATCCAATCGGAGCTTTTTTGTTTGCTTGCATGGTTATAGTTTTACCAGCGTCATGAAATAACGCTGCTATAGTGCCCAGTTCTCTGGCTGTAGCAGAGAGGGTAGGGCAAGAGGCAACAATTTCAACGCATTCTAGACTATGCTTGAGCAGGCCACCCTCGAAAGCATGATGGTACCGATGACTTGCAGGCAGCGACACAAAACGAGACGCGAAGTCACGACATGAGAAAGCGTCGTAAATAAAATTTCGCAGAGGCTCTGTCTGAATGCTATTGGTTATCATAATCAATTGACGTAAGTCTTCGGGTATTGGAGTAATAGAGCCTGGAATTGACACTAGAGAGGCACCTCCAACAGGAGGCACGATATTCGCCTTATGAATGTCAACTATCTCCCGATAGTCGAGGTGTCTACGAATTCCTGCAATTTCCACGATATCTTGTTCAGTAAAGGAATCAGGGCCTCGGTAGCTATTTGGCCAGCAGTTGGCAGAGATGGATTCATAGGCATTTTCTAGCTCTAAGCGTAAGTAAGCCTGTTGATTCCTTGCCATTCGATGTTCACTTCTCCCTACTGTAAATGTTGAGTGGACTGCATTACATAGTTGCATTGCTACTGCCTCCCAAAGTTATTTGTTTGGAGCGGGTGATATGCTGTAGCCTTTGAATGGTATCCTGTGCATTAATTTCATTGATATTGGATTCTACCCAGAACGTCATTGCGTCCAGATCTGATGCTTCACTGCCATCGCCAAACAGCGATTGGACTGTATGGCCATTTGGAATATATATTATCTCTATGAGTAACTTTGCAATTTTGCGTGAAGTTTTATTATTACTTTTCACTGCTGTCCGGTTAAGGAATTAGCAGCAAGAAAACAGGCCTGAATTCCCAACGATTATGGTAAATTTGTAGTTATCCAGACAGCAAATTCACAGAACGGAGAACTCAGGCCATGAAGCACATTA
>NZ_BDFD01000022.1 GCF_001895085.1 Mariprofundus micogutta
TCGGTCAACCTCATGCAGCGAAGGAATATCGCCGAATTGCTGGGAGGAAGCTCACCGCCTCCAAAGCGAAAACCGACCGTGAATCCTCGCCAGATGGCACTGCTCAATGCTTAACCGGACAGCAGTGATTTTTTCATTTGCTTCTTTGCTATTAATGGGAACACCTTCACACCTTTCACACTGTTGACATATAATTAATTCATAATATTATTCTGTTATTATTTACCCACAGGAGATAGCTATGAAAAAAACGATGATGATTGCAGCAGCAACTACAATGTTGATCAGTGGTCTGGCAGTAACAGAAGCTGTAGCCGGAGCAGAAGGAAAATGTAAATCGTGCCACACCTTTGATCAGGGCGGTAAAAACAAGGTTGGACCGAATCTGTTTGGTATCATGGGTAAAAAAGCCGGTTCAGCTGAAGGCTTTAAATATGGAAGCTACCTGAAGTCAGCAGACTTCACCTGGAATGAAGAGAACATGAAAGCGTGGATCGCGGATTCGAAAGGTGTGGCAAAAGCGGCTGGTGGAAAGAGTAAAATGAGTTCGCAAAAGGTTAAAGGGGCTAAAGCAGATGAGGTCATCGCATTTCTGAATGGTCTTAAATAAATAATCAATCTCTACTTAAAGGCGGCCCTTCGGGTCGCCTTTTTTAATGCATCATACTCCATTGCTTCAATGAGACTTTACGGGCTTTGCCAAAGCCACCCACCCAGTTGATATGCGTAGGTGAGAATTGAAACAGACGAAAGTCACCAAAAGAGAATAACGGTTCGGCATCCGGTATCTTTTCCAGATAGACAGCTTTTGCTGATTCCAGTTGATCGTCTGAAACAAGGTTAATCTCACCCTGCAGGCTAAGGCGAGGTAAAGCCAATGGTGAATCAGCTTGTGATTCGGGAGTACAAATCATCAGTCCGATATTCGGGCTGCGTTCGATATTGATAGTATGTTTTGCCAACCTGGAAAGATGCAGCAGGATCTTGCCATGATGGAATGCAAAAGGTGCCATGGATACCTCCGGGCCAGCCTGCCCCTGTGTGGCTAAAAAGCTGACTCTGGACCGATTCAATAACAGCTGAATATCTTGTTGCCAATGGTCTGACACATCACTCTGATCTGACGGGGTATCAATTCTCATATGATCTCTGCTCCACTCATCAGCCCACGCTCATTTTCTGATTTTGTTTGAAAACTGTTTTTTGTTATTCGACTTCGCACCAGCATAAGGTCTGGAGCGTCTGCTCTTCTGCTTGGGAAACATAGACCAGAGAGGCTGCTCATCAATCTCTTCATATTGTCCGGGATTCAAACCATCAAGTGTAATGGAACCAATGGCATAGCGAATGAGGCGCAGAGTTGGAAAACCAACAGCTGCCGTCATGCGCCGGACCTGACGGTTCCGCCCTTCTGAAATCTCCAGGCTGATCCATGAAGTCGGAATCTCCGCACGGTATCGCACGGGTGGATTTCTCGACCACAATGATGCAGGTGTGGCTATCTTCTCGGCTTTGGCCGGCCTTGTCATGCCATCTTTCAGTTCAATGCCTGCACGAAGTTTACTGATCGCCGCAGCTGTAATCTCCCCATCAACCTGAACCCAATAGATCTTTTTAAGCTTGTGATCCGGGTGTGAGATACGGTTCTGAAGCTGACCATCACTGGTAAGCAGCAACAACCCTTCACTATCCCGATCAAGGCGGCCTGCAGCATAAATATCAGGCATGGAAATATAATCTGCCAGCGTTTCACGTCCGCTTTCGTCCGTGAATTGGCTCAGTACCTGATAGGGCTTATTGAATCGAAATGTGGCCATAGCTGTGCCTACTCTGGATCAGCAGATATGATATAGCACGCAATCAGTTCAACGCCTTTCTCAGCCAGAGATAACCGCAGATGGCAGAAAATGTCGAGGCCACAATAATACCCAGACGTTCATCGAAAAACAGATTCTCACCACTGCTTTCAAAAGCCAGGGAACCGATAAACAGACTCATGGTGAAACCGATACCGCATAATAGTGAAACACCATAGATCAGTGACCAGTTCACATTGGAGGGTAAGCTGGCCAAACCCATTTTGACCGCCAGCCAGGCAAAGGTAAAAACGCCAAGCTGCTTACCGACAAACAGGCCCAGAGCAATCCCGATCGTGACCGGATGCATTAACTGTTCGAGGCCCATGTTATTCATACTCAGCCCTGAATTGGCAAAGGCAAAAATGGGCAGGATCGCAAAAGCGACCAGTCCATGCAGATCATGTTCAAGATCTTTCAATGGTGAGCGCCCGCTCTCAGGGTCCGCTTCCAGCGGAATGAACATGGCCACGATCACACCAGCCAGTGTGGCATGCACACCCGACTTTAATACCGCCACCCACATGATCAGCGCAAAAAGAAAATATGGTGTCAATCTGTAAACCTGATTGCGATTGAGCATAGCAAGCGCTGCGATACAAACAGCAGCCACAATCAGGCTGATGGTGGAAATGTTACTGGTGTAAAATAGCGCGATAATAATGATCGCTCCCAGATCATCAAAAATCGCCAGTGAGACAAGAAAGGTCTTCAGTGCCAACGGTACGCGATCACCCAGCAGAGTGAGAACAGCAAGCGCAAAAGCGATATCTGTTGCAGTTGGAACCGCCCAGCCCTGCATGGCAACAGGATCGGAGCCGTTCACCAGAACATACAGACCGGCTGGCACCAGCATACCGCCTAAAGCACCGAATGCAGGTAATGCAATCGCACGAGCACTGGAGAGTTCACCCACAAGCATTTCGCGCTTCAACTCCAGGCCAACAATGAAAAAGAAAACCGCCATCAGACCATCGTTCACCCATAACAGGAGAGGCTTGGCAATGTGGAGCGCTCCCACACGCACTTCAACCGGCGTATCCAGTAGCAGATCGTAGTAATGAGATAAAGGTGAATTAGCCAGTCCGACAGCAAGCAGCGCCGCTGCAATCAGAAGCAGGCCGCTGGCTGATTCTAGTTTGAGAAAAT
Organism: Mariprofundus micogutta; assembly: GCF_001895085.1. GTDB lineage: Bacteria > Pseudomonadota > Zetaproteobacteria > Mariprofundales > Mariprofundaceae > Mariprofundus > Mariprofundus micogutta. Next base: position 3,006 of record NZ_BDFD01000022.1, read on the forward strand.
CTTTAATCGCTGAAATCATCGATACTCCAAAAGTATGAGTTGTGCAATATTGGCCTGTATGAGGTTAAAAAGGAATTAAACAGTACAGCAAATCCGGACTATTCATGATCCAGCCAGATGATTGCCCTAAACGATAGTTTGTAAGGGATCATGAAACTGGAGATCGTATCAGTACATCTGGTGATTTATGAAAGCTTTGTTGCAAACAAAAGGTCAAGCAGGAGCGCGACAGCAATATTGAATTATCCGAGTTAATAACCCCAATAATCCGATATAAGCACTGGTCGCCTTTGGCTGTTAGGATACGGCAATGCTTACGCATCCATCATCTGAACTGCGCTCAATATTAAGCTGGCCGAAATACAGGCCTGAACTTACCCCTGCCCTTCAGCTGCCAATGAGCAAAGCGGAGATGGATGCGCTTGGCTGGGATAGCTGCGATATCATTATTGTCACGGGTGATGCCTATATTGATCACCCCAGTTTTGGCATGGCTGTGATTGGACGCGTACTTGAGGCGCAAGGCTTCCGCGTCGGCATCATCAGCCAGCCCGACTGGAAATCTGCCGAACCATTCCGCACTCTGGGGCAACCGAACCTATTTTTCGGTGTTACAGCCGGCAATATGGATTCGATGGTGAATCATTACACTTCAGAGCGCCGTATTCGTTCCGATGATGCCTACACTCCGGATGGCGTAGCCGGTAAACGTCCTGATCGTGCTGTCACTGTTTATGCACAGAGATGTCGTGAAGCATTTAAAGGTGTGCCGGTCATTATCGGCAGTATCGAGGCATCCTTGCGTCGTATAGCCCACTATGACTACTGGTCTGACAGCGTACGCCGCTCAGTACTCCCCGATTCCAAGGCAGACATGCTGGTATTCGGTAACGCAGAGCGCCAGATCATTGAAATTGCCCACCGCCTTGCAAACGGTGAATCGATCAAGGCCATGACGGATCTTCGCGGTACTGCAATGATGCGCAATGGCATCCCGGATGGATGGCATGAAATTGATTCCACCGAAGTGGACAAACCGGGGCAACTGATTGAACACCCCGACCCTTATGCGATAAAAAATAGTCAACCCCAGACCTGTGCAGAGTCGAACAAATCCCAACCTGTACGCCTGATGACCCGCAGTCTGGATGCAGCCAATACCGTGATTCGCCTGCCCTCCTTTGAAGAGGTCAAAGCCGACCCTGTACTCTATGCCCATGCATCTCGCCTGATGCATCTGGAGACCAATCCGGGCAATGCACGAGCAATAGTACAAAAACATGGTACACGTAATGTATGGTTGAACCCACCATCATTCCCGTTAACTACAGAAGAAATGGACTCCATTTTTGGACTCTCATACTCGCGTACACCGCACCACTCTTATGGAAACAAACGCATTCCTGCTTACGACATGATCAAACATTCGGTAAATATCATGCGCGGTTGTTTCGGTGGCTGTACTTTCTGCTCTATTACCGAACATGAGGGGCGCATCATCCAGAGCCGTTCGGAAGACTCAATCATCCATGAGATCGAACAGATCCGAGATAAAACACCGGGCTTTGCCGGCACCATTTCAGACCTCGGCGGCCCGACAGCCAATATGTATCGGCTGGCCTGTAAATCCAGCGACATTGAAGCTGCATGTCGAAAACCATCCTGTGTGTTCCCTGATATATGCAAAAACCTCAATACCGACCATACCCCCCTGATCAACGTATACCGGCGAGCACGTGCCATTCGCGGCATCAAACGTATCTTCATTGCTTCCGGCCTGCGATATGACCTGGCAGTCACATCTCCAGAATATATTGCGGAACTGGCCACCCATCATGTTGGTGGTTACCTGAAAATTGCTCCGGAACACACCGAAGACGGACCACTGAACAAAATGATGAAGCCGGGTATAGGCAGTTTTGACCGCTTTAAAAAAATGTTTGAAACTGCCTCAAAAAAAGCTGGCAAGAAACAGTACCTGATCCCCTATTTTATTGCTGCTCATCCCGGCACGACAGATGAAGACATGCTCAATCTTGCCCTCTGGCTGAAGGCCAACCATTTCAAGCCGGATCAGGTGCAGGCTTTTCTGCCATCACCAATGGCTACAGCATCAGCCATGTATTTTTCGGGCAGAAACCCGTTAAGAAAGGTAGGTAAAAAGAGCGAGACTGTATTTACACCGAAACGGAAAAAACAACGTGATCTGCACAAAGCATTCCTGCGTTACCATGACCCTCAGAACTGGCCACTTCTAAGAGATGCGCTCAAAAAAATGGGCCGCTCCGATCTGGTCGGAAACGGCCCTGAATGTCTGGTTCCTGCTGGCCGGGAAGATGCCCGTAGCAGAGTATCTAAACGACGCGCAAACCTACCGAAACAAAGGCAGCGCAGGCGCCGTCAATAATAGTTATGATGCCTTATCAGCAAATAGTGGACGCGGAAATGTATGGCCAGTGTTTCGTGTCACTTTGCTTTCAGCTTTTGCTTCAGCCTTTTCATCTTTACCAGTCTTAGTCACAAACATAGTCAGCTCCCCTGTCAGGTTTCAATCTCTTCAACCACAACAAGAATACGGATATCGGACAATTATAATGTGATGAATCTCACATTTTAACAGGAGTGTGCGTTTTTGACATTGCTCTATAATCCTGTATTGAATTATATACCCATATCAGTGGATGGGATCAGATATACCGGTCCTCCTTCAGGCGTCCAGGGCTGATGTTTCAACATGATGGCCTGAAAAGTTTGATCTGTTATCCAGTGATCCAACCACCGGTTTAAACCATGCAATGCCAAGCTTTCAAAAGCCTGCCGGTCAACAGCTGCGAACTGTCGTACAAATGGGAATAGCGCAACATCAGCCAGAGATGGTGCAGAACCGAATAGAAAAATATTATTCTCCAAGCTTCGTTCCAAAGCAGACAGAAAACTTGAAGCCTGTTTAAAATGGTCAATGGAATTACGCAGACCATATCGATCAGGATACTTATAACGATCCAGATGAAATTTAAACTGTCCATCGTTCATCTCAATCAACTCTAACATCTCTTCAACAGAGCTATCAGCTGGTTTCAACCACTGCAGAGGGTCAGATTCATTCAAGGCCCAAAGCATGACATTCAGGCTTTCATCTATCACCCTGCCATCAGGTAGCAATAAAACCGGCACCGTGCCTTTCGGCGAAATATTCAGCATCTCCAGAGGTTTATTTTTTAGCGCCACCTCTCTCAATTCACATTGAATCCCGGCAACATACAGTGCCATACGGGAGCGCATCGCATAAGGACAGCGGCGAAAGCTATACAGGACCGGGTATGTCAGTTCAGTGATCCGGGGGCAGCCAGAGAAAATGCCGGAATCGGTGCATCAAAATAGAGGCCATCCTCACCAAGCATCATATAACTACCCTGCATACAACCGACACGCGTGCTCAGGACACAGAAGCTATTGTAATAATGCTCATCCCCCGGCTCCAACACCGGCTGTTCTCCGATGACGCCATCACCACGAACCTCCTGTGTCTGGTCATCGCCATCGGTAATAATCCAGTGTCGGGAAATTAACTGGGCCGCCTGTTCCCCCCTGTTTTTGATGCTTACATAATATATGAAAACAAAATGCTCCTGATCCGGCTCAGAGTGCTCAGCCGAATATTCAGTTTTTACATTCACAATAATGGGACAAGGTTCAGACACAGCACCTCCGGCAACACTAATGATAACGCAGAATGACTATGCCTTAACCCCTGATGGATACAGGTTATTTCACAGGAATAATTGGCTTACGAATGTACAAAAAAAGAGGGGCGAAAAGCCCCTCTTGATATTTGTTCAGTTTATTTGCGCCTTGGAGGTTTTCTTCCGCCTTTGCCACCAGAACGAGCACCACCCGGCCTTCTGTTACCCGGACGTCTGTCACCTCGACCTGAAGCAAATTTCTTTCTGGGACGGGACTCTCCACCTGATACACCGGATAGCTCTGATGCATCAAGTTTCTGGCCGCATACCCAGATCTGCTGCAGATCCTGGAAAATGGCCTTGGGCATACCTTCAGGAAGATCAACAGTACTATGATCACCCTGAATATTTACCTGACTGATAAATTCGCTTTCCAGACCGAGTTCATTGGCAATTGCTCCGACTATATTGCCCGCTTTCACGCCATGAGTTTCACCGACCTCTAAACGATAACGCTGCATACCCTCTTTCGGTGGTGTTCCTGTTGAGCTATGACGTGGTGAAGAATCACGCCTTGGTCTGCGTTCCCCACGATCATTTTCAAAAGATTCTCGAGTACGCGGAGCGCGCTCAGAACGCTCTGGCCGCTCCTGCCTTTCCTTGCGTCGTGGTTCATCTTTTAATAGCAGCGACTTATCACCCTGCGCCATTTTTGCCAGTGCTGCTGCAATTTCGATAGCAGAAACGCCATGTTCAGCTTCATAACTTTCAATGATGCCGGTAAACAACTCCAGACCTTCACTTGATTCAAGTGTATCAGAGATTCGTTGCTTGAATTCATCAATGCGCTTGTTATTGATATCTTCAGTTGTCGGCATGATATACTGCTCGATCGTCTGCTTCGTCGCCCGCTCAATCGCGTATAGCATACGCTTTTCACGTGGTGCGATGAAAAGAATTGCATCGCCCTGACGACCTGCCCTGCCGGTACGACCGATGCGATGTACATAAGGCTCAGTATCGTTGGGGATATCAAAGTTAATCACGTGCGAAATACGTTCCACATCGAGACCGCGTGCTGCAACATCTGTAGCAACAATAATATCGATCTGGCCTTTCTTCAGGCGGTTTACTGTCGCCTCACGCATTTTCTGGGTGATATCACCGTTGAGTGCTGATGCAGAGAAGCCCCGCGCCTCAAGCTTTTCGGCAATCTCTTCAGTCGCGGACTTGGTGCGAACAAAGATGATCATGCCATCAAATGCCTCTGCCTCAAGAATACGGGTCAATGCATCCATCTTCTGACGAACACCGCCAGCGACAAGGAAACGCTGACGAATCGTCTCAGCAGTGGATGTTTTCACTTTAACGGTAATATGTTCAGGATTATTCAGATGCTGTTCGGCAATCTTGCGAATCACTGGCGGCATGGTTGCAGAAAAGAGAGCAATCTGACGCTCTGACGGCGTCTGCTCCAACACCCACTTCACATCATCAATAAAGCCCATGCGCAACATCTCATCTGCTTCATCCAGCACCAGTGCTTTAAGTTTACTCAGATTGAGCGTCTTGCGACGCATATGATCCATAACACGACCGGGTGTACCGACGACAACATGCACGCCGCGCTTGAGTGCACGCAGCTGAATATCATAGCTCTGGCCACCATAAATAGGCAGCACATGAAAGCCTTTCATATGTTTAGCATAGATCTGAAATGCCTCGGCAACCTGAATGGCCAGTTCACGTGTGGGTGCAAGCACCAGCAGCTGCGGAGTGGTTGTACTCAAATCGATATGGGAGAGCATAGGCAGTGCAAAAGCACCGGTCTTGCCTGTGCCAGTCTGTGCCTGACCAACCAGATCCCTCCCTTCGATGAGCAGAGGAATGGTCTGCGCCTGAATCGGAGAAGGTGTTTCATAACCAACATCCTGAACACCTTTAAGCACGTCTGGATTTAGATTCAGGTCAGCGAATGTAACTTGCTCTGCATTAGGCTGCTGTTCTTGTTCTGTAGTCATTATTTACACCTTCTGGATTTATCGGGCGCGAAGAGTGCCTATAAGCAGATGAATATACCATGAATATATGGGTTTATTAGAAATAGCTATCCTAAAGCCCCCTCTATCCACTAAACTTTCGTCATGACAAATAACAGTATTCTCAAGAAAATAACAATTGCCAACAATCTCAAACACTTTGAAGTCAAAGAGATCTTTGAACTTGGCGGCTTCGAATTCAGCAGTAGTCAGGTCAAGGCCTTTATGGCCGGCTCACAGAACAAGAATTACGAAAAACTCTCAGATGAACAGTTTGAAGCCTTTCTCAACGGCTTTATTCTTTACTCTCGCGGACCTGTGGATGAACCCGCCCTGCTACCGCGCACCATCGAGAATTTCATCATCGGTCTCATTGAATCCGGCAATACCGGCGCTATCGAAGAGATACGCTGTCTGATCGAAGATATTACAGATGAAGCCGAGTCGAGCGCCGAATCAACGCAATAAATCTTATGTTCAGATAGAAGCCGCAAGTTCTACTTCTCCTTACCACGAAAAAAGGCCACTCTGAGAGTGGCCTCTTCAATCAGGAGTTTAGCTTAGTTTGTATGGTACTGAACTGACTCTTCACGCACAGCCTTGAAGAATTCAATAGCATGCTCAGGCGGCACATCCGGAGTGATGCCGTGGCCGAGATTAAACACATGACCATTACCATGACCGAATTTGGCCAGAATATCTTTTACCTCAGCACGGATGCGTTCCGGTTTTGCATAAAGCATAGTTGGATCCATATTACCCTGCAGAGCAACCTTATCACCAACACGACGGCGTGCTTCATCAATATCAATGGACCAGTCCAGCCCCAGTACATCACAACCGGTATCTGCCATAGCTTCCAACCAGCCCATTCCACCCTTGGAATAGAGGATAACAGGCACTTTCCGGCCATCATTTTGACGCGTTAATTGCGATACGATGCGCTGCATGTATTGCAAAGAGAATTCTTTATAATCACGCGTATTGAGTATGCCACCCCAGGTATCAAAGATTTGAACTGCCTGCGCACCACTGGCAATCTGACCATTCAGATAGGACGCAACCGAATCCGCCAGCTTTTCCAGCAGCAGATGCATGGTTTCTGGTTCGTTGAATGCCATAGCTTTGACTTTGGAAAAGTTCTTGGAACCGCCACCTTCAACCATATAGGTCGCCAGAGTCCATGGAGAACCTGCAAAACCAATCAATGGTACACGGCCATTCAAATCTCTGCGAATGGTACTTACCGCATCCATGACATAACCGAGTTCTTTGGATGGATCATCCAGAACCGGCAGTTTTTCCACGTCAGCACGGCAGGTGATCGGATCAGGAAATTTAGGTCCCTCGCCTACACCAAATGTCAATTCCATGCCCATGGCTTCCGGTACAACCAGGATGTCGGAAAACAGGATCGCTGCATCAGCATCAAGAATATCAATCGGCTGCAACGTCACTTCGGAGCACAGTTCTGGTGAACGGCAAAGATTCAGAAAACCGCCGGCTTTGGCACGCGTAGCTCTGTATTCAGCCAGATAGCGACCAGCCTGACGCATCATCCATACTGGAGTGCGCTCAACGTCTTCTTTAAGGCATGCACGCAAAAATAAATCATTCTTCAATTCAGTCATTTCAAATCCTTTTTTCTAGACACAGATGGACGCAGATTATCGCTGATTGATAAGATTGCTATCTTAAAAAACAACATTGCCCATTCTGCTCATACAGTTTCTTCCGTTCACACTGATCAAAGCACACTATCCGTACTCATCTGTGTTAATCAGCGTCTATTAGCTTTAATCCCAGATATACCCTTCAGTCGGTGATGAAGCGGAAGCGAAAGCTCTTTTCGGCATACGTCCGGCGAGAAATGCAGCGCGTCCGGCCCGCACAGCATCACGCATAGCCCTCGCCATCAGGCATTCATCTTTAGCTTCAGAAATCGCTGTATTGATCAGAGCTGCATCAGCACCCAGTTCCAGCGCCTTGGCAGCATCAGAAGCTGTACCGATGCCGGCATCCACAACAATTGGAACATTCGCACGCTGTTTAATTACACGTATATTAAATGGGTTGGCCAGACCACGACCGGATCCAATCGGATTCCCCAGAGGCATCACAGCGACACAACCAATCTCTTCCAGACGTCTTGCCACAATCGGATCATCATTGGTATATACCATGACCTGAAATCCCTCTTCCACCAATACTTCAGCCGCTTTGATTGTTTCAACCACATTCGGATACAAGGTTTCGGTATCGCCGAGCACTTCAAGCTTCACCAGGTCCCAACCTCCGGCTTCACGCGCCAGACGCAGCGTGCGAATCGCATCTTCTGCATTAAAACAGCCCGCAGTATTGGGCAGAATGGTATATTTCTTGGGATCGATATAATCAAGCAGATTCTCTTTGCCCGGGTCGGTGATATTCACACGACGAACAGCGACCGTAATCATCTCAGCTTCCGATGCCTCGGTGGCATCTTTAGTGGTCTGGAAATCCTTATATTTACCCGAACCTACGATCAATCGTGAGTTAAACTCATAGGTTCCAACCTTAAAAACGTCAGACATCACAAAACTCCCCTTTTCCTCAATAGTTGAGGCTATTTCAAATCCCCCGGCAAAAACCGGGACATGCTAGCAATCAGAAGCACGTTTTAATATGTGCTTGAATAACAAATAGACTCGTTCGTGCAGAGACAAAAAAATCAACCACCACCGATCATATGCACCAGTTCAATACGGTCATCGGCAGCAAGCTGAGTCATGGCATATTCACTTTTCGGCACAACTTCGAGATTCCTTTCTATGGCAATCATCCGCTTACTCAAACCCAGTTCTTCAACCAGCTCCGACAGTGTGCCGGCACGTACTGTTTGAACTTCACCATTGAGATGGATAGTTATCTCACCTGACATACTAGTTCTCCAAAATTACGCAAAAATTGGCAAGAATCAGTCATTAATCGACAGAAATAGTGTATTTTTACCCATTTCATGTTTTTGCTTGATTGACCCGGCATAGACGAACATTTAGCGTGAGCCACATGCTAACAGCAAGCGGTTCAGCACCCAATAGCCAGCTAAACTCTCCCAAACCTGCGCCGACGCCAGGCAACTGGTTTGGCGTTCGTGGCGGCATAGAGGCAGCAAAAAATGCTATCGCATCCGGTAATCTTGAGAGTGCAGAGCAAATCCTGATAGAAATGCTTGAATTCGCCCCCTCAGAAACCAGGGGCTGGAAACTGTTAGCGCGCACGCAACGTCAGCTTGGAAATATCGATGCCGGAATCAGCAGTGCAAAACGAGCCCTGCAACTGCAAAACGCAGAGAAGAAACAATCAAACCCAATCTCAACAACATTAGCAAAACTGCACTGGCAGCAAGGCGAGCGAAAAGAAGCTCTGGAAATGTTATCGCAACTATTGATACAAAAACCGCAAGATCCTGCGCTGAATGAATTACTACTGCAGTGGGATCTGGAGACCGTAAAATGAAAACCTTACGCATCCTTGCCCTGCATGGACCGAACCTGAACCTTCTGGGAACCAGAGAACCCGGTCATTATGGCACAACCACACTCGCTGATATCAACCAAAAACTTATTGATATGGGCGATTCGCTGGGCCTGGAAATCACTACCTTTCAGAGCAACCATGAAGGAGAACTGGTTGATCGTATTCAGCAGGCTGTTAGCGATCATATTGATGGCATTGTGATTAATCCGGCAGCCTACACACATACCAGCGTTGCCCTTCGCGACGCCCTGCTTGCTACAAGCATCCCTTTTATTGAAGTACACCTGTCCAATATCCACCGCCGCGAGGAATTCCGCCATCGCTCTATGCTGGTTGATGCTGCAACCGGAGTTGTAGCTGGATTTGGGGCAACATCATATACACTGGCCCTTACAGGCCTGAACGATTTTTTAAGAACAAACCAACAATAATCATACCGAACAGGTAAAGGAGATAAACTTGGATATTTCTGAGATTCGCAAACTGATTAAACTGATTCAAAGCACAGATGTTACTGAAATTGAGGTATGTGAAGGTGAACAGACTGTTCGCATTTCACGTCAGGGCTCCCCGGCCGTGATTCAGTCAGCCCCTGCTGCAGCCCCAACTGTCATCGCTGCGCCAGCACCCGCTGCAGCAGATGTAGCCGCTCCAGCAGCACCGGCTCAGGATGATGCCAATACAGTCAACTCTCCAATGGTTGGCACATACTATTCAGCACCTAGTCCGGATGCAGATGCCTTTATTGCCGAGGGCCAGAAGGTCAAAAAAGGCGATACCCTGTGCATTATCGAAGCCATGAAAATGATGAATGAAATCGAAGCAGAATATAACGGTGTTGTTGACTCCATTCTGATCGACAATGCTACTCCTGTTGAGTATGGCCAGCCTCTCTTCGTAATCACGCCACTAGGCTGATCGGGGGTATTATGTTTCATAAAATTCTCATCGCCAACCGTGGCGAAATCGCCGTACGCATCATCCGCGCCTGTAAAGAGATGGGTATTCGTTCGGTAGCCGTCTATTCAGAAGCTGATCGTGACGCCATGCATACAAGGCTCGCTGATGAATCGGTCTGCATTGGACCTGCCCCGAGCAACCAATCCTATCTGAATATTGCAGCCCTGATGGCTGCAGCAGAACTAACTGATGCTGAAGCAATCCATCCAGGTTTTGGATTTTTGGCTGAAAACGCTGAATTTGCCAGCATCGTCAACGAATCAGGTTTGGTCTGGATTGGCCCCACCCCTGAATCAATGCGTATTATGGGTGACAAGGTTACTGCCAAGAAGAAGATGGTGGATGCCGGCGTACCACTCGTTCCGGGTTCAGATGGTGCTGTTGAAACAGTTGAAGAAGCCAGAGCCATTGCCAAAGAGGCAGGTTTTCCGATTATCATCAAAGCCTCTGCAGGTGGCGGTGGTCGAGGCATGAAAGTTGTGCATTCCGAAACATCTTTGGCCAATGCATTCTCCATGTGCAAATCTGAAGCTGCATCCTGCTTTGGCGATGACACGGTATTTATTGAAAAATACCTTGAGCAGCCACGCCACATCGAAGTACAGGTATTAGGCGATACACATGGAAACCTTATCCACCTGTTTGAGCGTGAATGTTCCATGCAGCGTAATAATCAAAAAGTACTTGAAGAAGCGCCAAGCGCGTTTCTTGATCCTGAAACCCGGGAAAAAATTTGTGCCGCCGGTGTTGCAGCCGCAGCAGCAGTAGACTATGAAGGCGCAGGCACAATCGAATTCCTTATGAATTCAGATAAATCCTTTTATTTCATGGAGATGAATACACGCATTCAGGTAGAACATCCGGTAACTGAATGGATTACCGGTGTAGACTTGATTGAGTGGCAGATCCGTGTTGCATACGGTGAAAAACTCGCCTTTAGCCAGGAGAACATCAAGATCAAGGGGCATGCCATTGAGTGCCGCATTAATGCGGAGCACCCGTTCAAATTCACTCCTTCTCCAGGCACGGTAGAGCTCTATCACGCTCCGGGCGGTCGAAGTGTGCGCGTGGATTCACAACTCTATACGGGTTATAAGATTCCACCGCATTACGATTCCATGATCGGCAAAGTCATTACGCATGCCAGGGATCGTGAGAAATGTATTCGCCGCATGCAGCGAGCGATAGATGAACTGGTCATTCTGGGGGTAACCACCAATCAGGAACTGCATCAGCGACTCCTGGCCAACCCTGGCTTCCAGAGTGGTGATTTTAACATCCATTTCCTTGAGAAATGGCTGAATCAAATGAGCCTGTAAGGGTTAAAATATCCAAGCCATAAAAAGGCCGGGCATTAGCCCGGCCTTTTTACTAATCAAACGCCCGAATACTGTGCATGAACCACTTTAGCATGCATGTTTGGCAGCTTGTTCAGCGCATCGATCAGGGCTTTGGCAGAAGCAACTACGATATCCGTATCAGAGCCCTGACCATTTACAGTACGATCTCCATCCTGCAGGCGCACAGTCACTTCGCCCTGTGCATCTGTACCCGCAGTGATCGCATTCACTGCATACAGCAACAGTTTTCCGTTTGGCTCAACCAGAGATTTAATTGCCTTGAAAGCAGCATCCACAGGCCCGTCCCCTTCAGCTGTTGCTTTATGGCGTGCTCCATCAATATCCAGCTCCACAGCTGCTACAGGTGCATCATTGGTGCCTGATGCCGCATGTAAAGCAATCAGCTTGACATGCTCTGCGCCAATATCTGAATCTCCGGACAGGATGGCCATCAGATCTTCATCAAAGATATCTTTCTTTTTATCGGCCAATACTTTGAAACGATCAAATATCACCACCAGTCGCTCATCATCGAGTTCAACTCCCAGTTCAGCGTATCGGGATTTCAATGCAGCACGACCGGAATGTTTGCCCAACACCATGCGATTGGTAGACCAACCCACTGATTCAGGTGTCATAATTTCATACGTCTTCTTATGTTTTAAAACGCCGTCCTGATGAATACCCGACTCATGTGCAAATGCATTAGCACCAACAATCGCCTTATTCGGCTGAATCGGCATGCCGGTAATCTGGCTAACCAGTTTCGAGCTCGGTACAATTTTAGTGGTATCGATACCCGTCTCGATATCATAGCGATCTGAACGAGTCTTCATGATCATCACAATCTCTTCCAATGATGCATTACCTGCACGCTCACCCAGACCATTAATCGTACATTCAACCTGACGCGCACCGTTCTCTACTGCAGCCAATGAATTAGCCACAGCCAAACCCAGATCATTGTGGCAATGAACCGAGAAAACAGCCTGATCAGAGTTCGGCACCCGTTCAATCAGGTTACGAATTCGCCAGCCGAATTCATCCGGAGTCATATAACCCACGGTATCAGGAATATTGATCACACGAGCACCGGCAGCAATCACTGACTCTACAATGCGGCACAGGAAGTCCATTTCAGAACGTCCGGCATCTTCAGCTGAGAACTCCACCTCAGGCACCAGAGACCTTGCCTGCTTCACAGCCGTCACAGCACGCTCCACTACCTGATCCGGAGTCATGCGCAGCTTGGCTTCCATATGAATTGGACTCGTCGCAATGAAGGTATGAATACGAGCACGATCACCGGCTGGTTTGACAGCCTCTCCGGCTCGATCAATATCCCCCTTCGCGGCCCTTGCCAGGCCGGCAATTTTCGGGCCATTCACTTCTGATGCAATGCGGTGCACAGCCTCAAAGTCGCCCGGAGAAGCAATTGGAAAGCCTGCCTCGATAATATCTACACCCAACGCTGCCAGCGAGTGCGCCACTCTCATCTTTTCATCGAGATTCATCGAGCAACCGGGTGATTGTTCACCATCACGCAACGTCGTATCAAATATATACAGCCGATCAGACATCATTCTCTCCTATTCATAATCAAAACACAGAAACAAAAAAGGCCGCGGAAATCCGCGGCCTGTACATCAGTAGCTGAAACGATTCAGCAGACGCACAGACCCCTTCGAAGTAGTAGATACTTCGCTTGTGCATTCAATGTTTCGAACCGGATATTCATGGGGCACATTAGACCACCGGTGAGAGCAGCGGTCAAACAAGTCATGATTCACTACTGTCGCTACCGGACACAGACGATGCCTTTTTTTTGCGTAATTTTCTTTTCATCCGCAATTCGGCCAATCGCCTGCCCTGCCACAGACTCAGTGCCGGCCCGCTTGCGATGTAGAGAAACATCACTCCAAACGGCACACGATATGGATCAAGCGCCATCAACCCCATGACTGCAATCATAATCACCAGCATACTGGTCGAATGTCGTTGTTTCAGATCAACATCCTTGCCAGCAAAAAAACGTACATTACTCACCATCAACCATGACAGTATCAGTGCCAGTGCCAGCCATAACCATGGCCAGGGTTCCGCATGGGCTTTAACGTGATATAACACGGCAGTTGCGATAAACAGTGCAGCTCCAGGTGTCGGTAGTCCCTGGAAATAACGTTTATCCTCCTGTTCATGATGCACATTAAAACGAGCCAGTCTGATCGCAGCACATGCCACAACAAAGAAACCGCCAAGCCAGGCCAGCTTATGCAGGTCCGGCCCCAGATTAATCAGCGCCCACATGTATACAAGCACGCCTGGAGCAACACCAAAAGAGAGCATATCACAGAGCGAATCATATTCTGCACCGAATTCCGTTTCGGCATGCAACATCCGGGCTACACGACCATCGAGCATATCAAATACGGCAGCAGCCAGAATTGACCATGCCGCTAGTTCAAAATTGCCCTGTATAGATGCGACCAGAGAATAGAAACCGGCAAACAGGCCCATGGTAGTAAACAGGCTGGGTAACAGGTAAACGCCCCGCTTGCCCATTTTTTCTTTAAACCTAGGCATTGGCCTGCTCTTTGGCATCGGACTTTAGAGTAATCACAGTCAGCCCCACAGAAATAGGTAGTTGTTTTGTCATGGCAGCAGACTAGCGGCAACTCAGCCCAGACCCAAGAAGATTGACTGAATGACAATCTCTATTGATTGGCTACACTAGCAACATGTCTCTGAAAGAAGATGAGTTATTGCGCAGTTACGGGCTACTGCACAGGGTCTTTCCTGAAGACCTGCATATTGCTCGTCCGCTGATCCAGATGGTTCAACAGCAGGAGCGCTGGCCACTTGCCAGAGAATTGGCCATGGCTATGGCCAGAAGAATGCTGGCAACAGGTCAAGCCAGTCACGCCATTGGCTTTCTCGCCTTGTGCAAGCAGCTAAATCACCCCGACACGACAGAAATTGAATCTTTGACCAATATGGCCCGTTTCACTCTCTCGGCTTATCCGGACACTGATAATTCTGAATGCAGGGTATTTGCCCTGATTGAGCAGTTATCAGATTCAGAAGCGCTGGATTTCATCAAACAGGGAAACCTGAAACGCAAAGCAGCCGGTTGTAACGTGGTTAAACAGGGTGATAGCAGCAAAACCTTTTATCTGATTCTTGAAGGCCAGGTGGATGTACAAATTGAGTTGGAAGGTGGACAGAGTCAATCAGTAAAAGTACTCAAGCCGGGAGACTTTTTCGGGGAATTTGCCTGTATCTACAACCTGCGCCGCTCTGCCAGTGTCGTCACCCTGGAATCCACACTGCTATTGGAATTTTCCGATCAGGCCCTGAGCATGTTAATACAGCACTTCCCTATTGCCGGGGATTACATGCTCAGAACTGTGCAAACCCGCATGGTACATGCCATGACATACAGTATGCCTGCATTTGCTAAGCTGCCGGAACAGGACAAGCTCTGGGCCGCAGAAGAATCAGTTGTGGATGAATATCGTCCGGGAGAAGCGATTAAGGTTTCATCTGAAAGTCCCAAAACATGTCAAATTATCCTTTCCGGTGCAGTTGAATGCAGTTCATCCGAAGGCAATCAGTTGTTAACGTCCGGTGCCATGTTTGGCAATGCCAGCCCCTTTATTCAACTGCCGGGAGACGCCGAATTAAAAGTACGCGAACATCTGTTATTGTGCAAGCTACCCGAAGGTATCTTTCATTCTTTCATGAATGCCTATGGTTCATTTGAACAGCAGATCAAACAATTATCATCTACAAGACCTTATTAATTCTGACGTTCACTCAGCCAGCATCACTGTTCATCTGCCCTAGAAATATGCCCGGTATTCGATACTGACTGAATCCGGATATAAACCGAACTCACTTCTTATGGCAGCAGCCTGTGGTTTATCTCCGGTTGTTACCGTACCGCTCAGGGCTAGTTCAGATTCATCTGTCAGAGAATAGAGCGCGTAAAGTGCAAGCAGAGCCGATTGATCTACCCAGTTGTAAATCGTCGTCATATCACCTGTCAGTAGTGGTGTGAATTCATAACTGGCACCGATAGCACTGTAGTGTCTGGCCAGATAGTAACTATTATTGGCCGTTGCAAGCTTATAAGCAGCCGTGGAAGTGGCCCCACTTCCATGATAATACTGCTCCAGCCTGATGGTCAGAGTGTTCTCCCAACGGTGCTCCAGGGCAAGGGACGACTCTATTGTTGTAGTAAGTCGTGGTGAATCCGGCCATTTCACATGCCCTTCTCCACGAAGCCCCAGCCAGTCAAATAGCTCACCCTGGAAATCTCCACCAAATACCACATCTTTTTTTACTGAACCGGCCAATAGTGCAAACTCAAAATCACCAAACACAGCTGACAGGCGTGCCAGATAAGAGTTTCTTGCAGCATCAATCCGGTTACTCCAGCCGCTATCGCTAGCCGGATTGACTGCATATCCCAAAACACCGATCAACGACAATTGTGAGAGTTCAGCCAGTTGAATATCAGCACGTACTGCATCCACACCGGGTTTATAGGAGCGGAAAAAAGTTTGCGCCGCAAATGGTGCAAAGAAATCGTTCGGTGTAAAATAATAGGTAGCGGCAAGGTTCACCGGTTGGCGCCCTGCTTTCAGATTTATCCGTTCAGTTGCAAGCTGCACATTCAATCGATCCAGTATCAGGTGAGATTGTTGATGATCGAAACTCCAGTCCAGCAGATCGGAGCGCTCTATCCCCTGCAATAAGGCAAAATTTGAGCCAGCAGTCTGAAGTTTGATCGGCACATAACTTTGTTCGGCATGAACTTCAAAGGATAAAGAATCATAGGAAGCATCCAGCATCAGCCTGCCCGAAACAGCCATGCCGGATACATTTTTTCTATTATAAAACAGCTGGTTATCAGGGTTAATCAAAGTGACAGCTGATCCGCGGAGCAAGCCGCGAAGCTCTATGGCACTCGCCTCATCCTGCCATGCATAAAAAGCATGAGCCGGTTGTGCAAACAGCATCGGCAATAAAAGCAGGGATAGATGAAAAAACTTAGTGAGACACTTCATCCGAGTCAATTTTACCATCATGTACGCGGATAATCCGACTGGCACGATCCATCACATGCTGATCATGGGTAGAGAAAAGAAATGTAATCCCCTGCTCCCGGTTCAATTGCTGCATCAGATCAAGCAACGATTCTGCCGTATGCGAATCCACATTGGCTGTCGGTTCGTCCGCCAATACGATAGCCGGTGCAGTAACAATTGCACGCGCAATGGCAACGCGCTGCTGCTGGCCGCCGGACATCTCATCCGGACGGCGATGCTCAAGGCCCTCAAGACCAACGGCTCTCAAGGTTTGCATGACCCGCTCTCTACACTCGGCCTCGTCGACACCCTGAAGATTCAAAACGAATTCGGCATTTTCATAAGCAGTCATGACAGGAATCAGATTATAGGCCTGAAAAACAAAGCCGATACGATTTTTACGCACCTGGGAAAGCTCGGTATTATCCAGTGTAGAGAGATCGACATCATCCACCCATATCTGACCCGAGCTTGGCACATCCAAACCACCAATCAGATTGAGAATACTTGTCTTGCCTGAGCCAGATGGTCCACAAAGCACAGCAAAATCACCCTGCTCAATCTCCAGCGAGACATTGTTTACCGCATGCACATCCACCTTACCCTGACGATAGGTTTTCACGACATCCTGCATTCGGACTATATGCTTCACCTTACTGTGCATTATCGTTCCTCATATCGTTTTCAGGCTCTCAACCGGCGGCACGCGTCCTGCTCGCCAGGCCGGATAAAGGCCGGCCAGCAGTGCGAGCATAAACAGTGTGCCGAGAATCGCCACAACACTCTCCTTGAACAATCTGGCCTTGAAAACCGGATCAACCAGCACGCCGCCGTAACTAAAATCGTCACCAAAGGCGTCGCTAAAATCAATACCATAGTAATAAAGAAAATAGTACCAGGGCGCAGTGATGATTATCCCGAGTATCAGGCCAACTATGGTCAGCCAGAACGACTCCACCATGACCAGCTTAAACAACACTTTCGGCGACATGCCAACCGCCATCATCACACCGAACTCGCGAGTACGCTCCAGTACGCTCATCAGCATGGTATTGAGAATACCCACAGCTATCAGCAAGCCGACAAGAAACTGGCTGATATAGTTGCCAGCCTTATCGAAAGCGATTACGGCAGCGAGATCAGGCTGTGACTTCTTCCATGTCAGTACTGAAGCATCACCAGCCTCGGGAAGTACTGAGATCGCATCGCGCATGGATTCGGCATGACGCTGATCCCGGATCAGGACGGCAATCACCGTAGCTTCGTCGGGCGCATAGCTCAACGTCTGCTGCACACTTGCAATTGGCAGCAGTGCCAGAATGCCATCTATCGTATCTTCACCTGTGGTAAAGATGCCGGTCACGCGTGCAATATTACTGACGATTTCGCCTGTCGCATCGGTCGTTGTATAAACTATCTTTTTACCGATTTTCACCTGTAACTTCTTGGCCAGCCGGCTACCGACCACGATACCCCGTCCATCGCGCCTGGCGAAAAGTTCTCCTTCGACTAGCGAGCGAACCAACAAGTTATTTGCCTCTGTTTCAAAAGCCGGATCTACCGCAATAAAGGCACCGCCGACACTCTTGCGCGCACTGGCAAACATCGCCTGCCCTGTAATGCGAACCGTGGCATCCGAAACCCCGTCTAAACCGACAATACGCTCGCGCAGATCTTTTGTGCCTGTGAGCCGTTTATCCAGTGTCGGCTTCAGATGATAGCCTACCGGTTCCACAGTCACATGCCCCATACCCATGCTCGCACCGGTATCAATCATATTGGTGTAGGTATAATCGCCGGAGCCGGTAAAGGTAACCGCAAGCATCACACCGAAGCCAATTGAGAATGCAGTAATCAGTGTGCGTCGTTTTCTGCGCCAGATATTGCGCCATGCTAATTGATTGAGGTTCATCGGAAGTAGATCGCTTTTACCGGCCTTAACGTGGCCGCCTTTACCGCCGGATAGATCACTGCAATTGCAGCTATGATAAACAGGAACAGCACAGGATAGAACAGGGCTTCATGCGTAATAGCAGCATACCAGAGCGGATCGAATGCAATGCCGCCATAAGCGATGGAATCGGCCATGGAGGAGAGATCAACGCCGTGGATACGATAGTAATCAGAGATCCACCAGCCACCTGCAAGACCTACGGCCGCTGCCAGAAAGGTCAGGATCAGGGTTTCTGCATAGACCAGTGCCAAAAGCTGCCATGGAGAAACACCCAGCGCTTTCATAATGCCAAACTCGTGAATGCGTTCAAATACGTTCATCAACATCGCATTGAGTACGACTGTTGCCACGGCTATATAGAATATCACCAGCATAATCATGATTTGCACGTCAGCCGTTTCGACCATGCGCGCAATGACCGGCATCAACTGCTTCCAGTTTTTTACCTCCAGCCCAACAGACAGCGCTTCGACCTCGGCGGTCCTGACTGCCAGATCAGTAGTCCGGTCATTGCGGATAACAACAATCTCATGCACCCCTTCCGGCATCGCCATCAACGAGCGGAGCGAATCCATAGGCATAAACAGCCCCATCCTGTCGATACCATCCGACACTGACTTTAGAATGCCGCGTACCCTGAACAGTTCATTGGCCATATATCCACCCGAACTCTGTCCAACAAAGACCAGTTCATCACCCAACTCGACGCCGAGCGTACCAGCCAGTTTCTTCCCGATCACGACTCCAAGCGCATCATTCTCATCCAGCCACTTCCCACTGCTGACATGCCGGTAGAGCTCGGTAACCTGCTCTTCCTGTTTCAGGTCCACACCACGCAACTGCACACCGCTGGAGGCCATATTGGCAGCCAGAAGCCCGTAAGCATAAATCCGACTGGCGGCACGAAAGCCCCGCTTCTCCAGAGCATTCACCAACTCATCCGCATGATCAATGCGGGTATAGAGATCGGGATCATCTCTGTATCCATGCGCATGAATCTGGACATCACCCATATTCATGGCTACCACGCTGCGCTCGCTTCCCTGAATCATCCCCTCCATGAGAGAGGCAAAAAAGATCATGATAAAGCAGGCAAAAGCCATCGCCAGCATGGTCACCAGAGAGCGGTGCCAGTTTCTCCACACATTGCGGGAAGCCAGCGTCAAAATTCTCATCGCCGCTTCAAACTCGATTTGTTGAACATTGCATCGCTGACCGGAATATTCAGCTCCAGTTGTTCATAGATAAACTCGGTGTATTCATCAGGTTTGTCAGCAGGCACCACGCGCAACACAGCCGGTCGCTCCTTGCCACCGAGCAGTTTCATATCACTGAAGGTAAACGTACGTGCCAGTTGCATCTCTTCATCGAAATACAGCTCTTGCAACGGCGTATAAGTGTCAGCCAGAATCATCAACAACAACTTACCCCAAACCACCGGCGCATCCGCTTTCGGCGTCAACGTGAACTCGATTATCTGTTTACCATTCCGCAGCCCTTCAAAACTGATTCGTGCGTCATAATCCTCTTCCAGACGCGCCTCTTTCACCAGGTCATCATTGGTCAAATGACTGCCCATCCATGACCCCATCATCATGCCACTGGTCAGGCGAATCGTTCGGTCTGTTTTGGGTAAATAGGTATAGATATGATTTTCAGATTTCAGTGTCATCGTACCTTTTTCACGCAGTGGCTCGAGCACGCGAAACAGGGTTTTCTCTTTGCCCTTGGACCGCCCCTCCATGCGCATGGTTCGGGTATAGTGTTCGGTTTTCACCTGCATGGTCACCACAGCAAATGAGGACTCACCACGCCAGAGATCATCAACTTTATTCAGGATAAAGCTGGTTCGGTCTTTATCTGCAAGCTCTTCTGCAGCAAAAGCTGGAAGCGCTAAAAAACAGACAAGCAGACAGTAGAGTACTCTCATACCAACAGTGTAGAAGATCAGGTAAATAGATGAAAGTGCAGAGTATGCGACAGTTCGTGTTATTTTCCGAAATTCAGGAAAGGACTGAGGCTTACGTAAAGAATAAACATGGTCACAAAAATAAAGACGATCACCAGCACCGGATGCTGTTTGAATTTATCCAGGAAGGTGACATGTTTCCCTTCTTCCTTCAGTGCCTGGTATTCAGCTCGGACTTCGGCAGAGCGCTGCTTTTGAAAAGAGTCAAGTAATGCATTAGCCGCATCCAGTTGCCCTTCATCATTCAACCATATCGCCGGTGTTCCAATTCCCCAGCCACCGGCATGCGTTTCATAAAATGTAATATCGTGCTCACTTAAGAGTTGCCGCACCTCTTCTGCTTCATCATCCGGCACATCTCTTAGATTAAACAATCTCACTGCCATACTACGTCCCTGTCACACTTATGAGTAAAGCAAAACACTAATCACAAATTATCTGTAAATCATGCTTATCCATCAAACCATACAAACTGTCCCATATGGGCACTCATGAGTGACACTTTCTGTCACACCACCCATAGTAACCCTGATTTCTATAAGCATATGTTGGCATGACACTTGCGTTCATTCTGTTGATTGCCACAAGCTTGGCAGCAATATTATACAAGGAGAACCATTCTTATGATGAACATGATCAACAAAGAAAAGGGCTTCACACTGATCGAGTTGATGATCGTGGTTGCCATCATCGGCATTCTTGCGTCTATCGCTATCCCTCAGTTTGCCAGCTACCGTGTAAAAGCATTTAATGCCGCAGCTCAGGCTGACCTACACTCTGCTCAGACTACATTTGAAGTATATTTCAATGACAATTCCCACTACCCTAACACAACAGCTCCTGGCACTGGTGCTGTAACCATCACAGATGGCACAACCACGGGTACTGTAAACACATCAAGCAACAGTCGCTTTGCATCTGATGATGATGGCAATGCTGGCTCCTCTCAGACTTATGGTGCTGCAACCAAGCACGACTCTGGTGATCTGATTTACACCACTACCAGCGGCACACCTACTATCGGTTCAAGCACTGGCACCAAAGGCACCGCTCTGGTTGCCGGTGATGTACCTACAACTCACTAATTCTTAGCGAGTTTTGTGAAAGAGGGCCTTATGGCCCTCTTTTTTCTCTCTACCAGAGTAACTCATGCGCCCTGAATATCTAGCTGTTAACAAACTTAGTAAACAATATGGCAACAATCTGGTTGTCAAAGAGGTTGATCTTGTAATCCGCAGAGGAGAAGCAATTGGCCTGCTGGGAGCTAACGGTGCCGGAAAAAGTACCCTGATCAAATCTATCCTTGGTCTTGTCCATTCCAGTCAAGGCAGTGTTGAGATCAATGCATCATCAAGTTACCTGCCTGAACAGCCACAAATGCCGATTTCCCTGTCTGCATTATCCTTATTAAAGTTCAAATGTAAGACAAACCGGCTCCCCCCTTCATCTGCTCAACAGGCACTGGATGATGTGCAGTTATCAAAGCAGGTCCGCAATCAGGCTATGAGAGAATATTCTAAAGGAATGAGGCAACGCACCTCTCTGGCGCTAGCGCTTTGTGGTGAGCCTCAATTAATAATTTTAGATGAACCGATGTCTGGTCTCGATGCCCTTGGACGGGCTGAAATCCTCCAGCTCTTACAACAACGAAAAAGTGCAGGCACTGCTTTTCTGATGAGTAGTCACATTGTTAGTGACATGGTCCAATTATGTGACCGGGTGTTAATCATGGCGTCCGGCAGAGTCTGCGAAACTGTAGAGTTACATGACCACTCTTTAGAAGAAGCGAAAGACCTGGAAGTAAGGCTAGCTCAATGGAGCCACAGGCATGAGTAAATCACTCTCTCTATTGCTGTTTTCGATGAAAGAGATATCCAACCAGCGTATCTATCAAACTCTGCTTGCTATATTAATTATTATTCCATGGTTGCTGTTAATACCTACCTCGCTGTTCATGATGGACCTCGGCAAAGTCTTTATGGACATGTTATTTACATTTCTGCATCTATGGCTGCTTATATATATCTTCTTTCTTGCCGCCCCCCTACTGGCAAGAGATATTGAAATGGGTACATGTAATATGTTTCTCACTCTGCCAATGAGCAGAGCCGAATACTTATGGGGGAGATATGCAGGTGTCGTTGCAACCATCCTTCCCATACTGCTTGCTTATCTCATCTCTGCAGTTCTGGCCTTTGAGTTTGCTGAGCGAACCTGGCCGGGTTATGTCCTTTCAGGATCCGGAGTTCAGTTTACATATGGAGTGCTCCTGATCCTCTTGCCATACCTTGCCTTGACTGCCGTGCTGTTTTTTATCGCCTCCACGGCAACAGGTTTGTCTGAAACAACTGTATTCCTCTTTTCTGTATGGTTACTTTGCTGGAGTATCCCGCCGGTACTGGGCGCCATGCAAGAGCAAAACGTTGCTGCAAAAAATCCGCCCTGGATAGAAAGTATCCTTCAATTTATCAATCAATTATTACCGGATATTTCAAGCAGTCAGATTTCACTTCATCTTGCGCATCATATTCCCCTGGAAAACATGGCAGTGATTGCATATTGCATTGAACATTTGGCATATTCCAGCCTGATTATGATAGTTGCTGTGTTACTCTTTCAACGCAGAGATCTTGGATGAAAAGCCACTCAATCAGCGGATACATTGCTCTTTCACTGCTATTGCTGGTGAGTATTCACTGGGCTCGAAGCAATTCCCATATTAATCAAAGCCCGCCCCCTCACCATATCACATGGACAGAGAATCAAATGTACTGGCATAAAGCACTTGCAGGTGCTGTACCGGCAATAGCAGCAGATCTGGCCGTGTTAAACATTTTCAATATCTATGCACAGAGTCAAAAAGAAGATATCAGCAATCGTTCTTTGTGGTGGCCCCAACTCTATACTGAAATTCGTCGGGGACAGGCAATGGATCCTTATTTCAGAGACATATACAGACTGACAGAGGGCTTACTGGCTTTTGAAGCAGGAAAGATGGAACAGGCTGTTGAAATTTTAGCGATGAGTGAGCAACGATTGAACAGCTCGGATCCACTATTGGCAGCAAGTTTCATCGCATTTCAAGAACTCAAAGATTCGAATCTGGCCATTAGTTTAGCCAAACGTGCATCAGCAAAGCCGGATGCAACTAATCTTGCTATTGGCTTCTCAAGCAGTCTGATTCAGAAAAAAAACGGCTGCAAACTGGCTCTCGATTTTCTCAAAAGCCGGCTGGATGGTATGCCACCTAAATATCACAAGGGGATTTTCCTCAGGATTGAGCGTTTAAAGAAAAAGGATGAATGCAAAGGATTAATTTAGCACTCTCTGCCTGATGCAGAACCGGATTACCTCTCACATCAAAAACTTCTCACCCTAAAACACTATATTGGCAAGCAGTTTGCTAGATAATGTAACAGATGAGCATCATTGAATCATTCACTCAGTGACCTCGTACAAATCAGATGCTCTGTAGAGTGCTATATATCTATATGACAAGGGAATTGTTATGCCTGAAAAAGAGTCCGGATTTACCCTGATTGAACTCATGATAGTCGTTGCAGTCATCGGAATTCTAGCCGCTATCGCTATTCCAAGTTATCACAGCTACAGGGAACGAGCCAGCGACTCACAAGCAGTTGCAGATATCTACCACCTATATCTATTTGAAAACCAGTTTTTCAATGATAATGGCGTATTTGTACCAATCGTTGTCACTGACAAAGATGCTGGAGGAAAAGTAAGCAAAAATGCAACAGTTGCTGATGGTTCTACCGTCCTGTTTGAAATCCGCAACCTTTCGCCGGATGTGAATCTGGCAACTAAAGTCGGGGCCGGCAATCAGACCATTGTTGTTGGAGGCCGTCATCAAGGTAGTAGAACAACCATAGCCATGGACATGGACACAGATGGTTATTTCAAAAAAATAATTTCCGGTGCATTTAGCCAAGCCAGCTTACCGGATGCAACCATCAACAATGATATGACGGGCTGGGATTCATATTAAAAAACAGTAATTGCAGTTGTTTTGAAAAAACAAACAACTTATCATATTGATAATTTGTATCCATTAAACCTTGCATTCATTCTACTACTGCTTTCACCGATGGCATTTCCATCGTATTTTCCACATGACGTTCAACGCCTTTTCGCAGTCAGTTCCGCATTACTCATCGTATTAAGCGTCACTTTACAACAACAACGATTCTACTTACCCAAAGCTTTTTTCATTTCATGCCTGGTAGTTTTTGCTTCGCAGCTCTTCATATCAGCCTTATATAAACCCGCTGCCCCACAAGCATGGTTTTTACATCTGTTATTATATCTGGGGGCAGCTTTACTGTTTGTTTCAGGAATCAATATTCCTCGAAATAAATTGAAATCGTGGCTTCACATTTATCTATTGTTATCGTCACTTTGGGTATTAATTGGACTCTATGTCTGGCTTGATGGAACAGATGGGAATGACCTGAAGATTGGCGTCATCACCGTTGCCATATTACCCTATCTGAAGCTTGCAGGACCTTTTCAACAAGGAAATATTCTTGCCACACTGGTTGGGTTCTCCTGGCTAATTTCTCACTGGTTTGCCCTCAATAGCAGCAAACATATTTATAGGTTTTCCATCCTTTTTTTCACAATCGCCCTGTTAAGCACCCTTAGCCGGGGGGCATGGATTGCCTACTGCATATGCTTGATCATGCTTTTATTGACTACAAACAAGTTCAGCTATTGGCTGCGTAAATTTTTACCATACTGGCTTAGCGGCGCTTTTCTCGGTTACATTTGTTTTGAACTCAGGACTACACCTTATGTTCAACATTACGACTTGAGTCTGGTTGTTATCAATTCCGCCACATCACCTAAAACTGAACGATTGTTAATCTGGGCCACCTCCTTTTCCGAGTTTCTAACTTCACCATGGTTCGGTGTTGGTTGGGGGCAATTTCCTGACCAGTTCTGGTATGCAGCCCCAGCCGCGTTGCAATTCATGCAAGACAGTCTGGGACTGAATAATCTACAGTTATATAACACAGTATTTAATGCACATAACATCTTTCTTCATCTGGCTGCAGAAGCAGGAGTATTTGCTCTTATTCTGTTTTTTTGGGGCTGTTGGATACTGGCAAAACATACAGGCAGCCTACTCTTGAAACCTGACTCGATTCGACTGCCATTTGCATTGAGTGTCATTGGATTTCTCCTGCATTCCCAAATCGGCATTATATATAGTGAACCACTGGTGTTACTGATTGCAGCACTTTTTTCTGGCATTGCACTCACTCCATGGCTTCGTCACAAAAGCTGGAACTTGAAACCAACAAAAGCCGCGAAAATTATCCTGATCGCATCTGTTTCGGTTGTCGTGCTATGGTCATCTCAATCCATATCGCAATGGTTTATGTCTGAATCGATCTATAGACAGATAAAGGTAGAAAATAAAGAGAGCATCAAGCGATTAGATGAAGTCATGCATCTACCACGAGTGCGCGCCATTCCGCTAACCTCACTGGCATACACAGTAGCATTATACAAACAGCATTCCGAAGTACTGAAACCAGTCATTCCATTTCTGGAAACGTCATTGCCGGAGATTCCCTCATTATCTGCCCATCAAGTGCTGTTTTATGCACATATGTATGCAGCCAACTACGAGCGAGCCTGCCAAATTGGCAGAAAGATCATGGGAATGCATTTCACCGGGGAAAAGAATACGGCGACCTACCAGTTGATTTGCAACGGCGAAAAACCAGTGAATTACCATTTTGGACTTGTAGACTAGCCTCTCTCAGAGAGCCAATGACCACCGTGGTTGCGCATCCCATACATCAGGAATATGTACTCCGAACCTAGCCCGCTGAAAGGCTGCATAAGCGATCATCGCGGCATTATCGGTGCAGTGTTTGGGATCAGGAAGGTGTACTTCAATTTGTTTCCTGGCCGCCATTTCAAACAGCTGCTCACGCAAACTCCGGTTGGCAGCCACACCTCCGGCAATCACAAGACGGGGAGCATCCTCTTGAATGCATGCCTTGATGCTCTTTTTCACCAGCACTTCACAGATGGCCGATTCAATGGCCGCGGCCATATCGGATATGGCCTGAGCATCAAAAGAATCAATGCCGCCGGCATTTTTCACAGCGTACATCACGGCAGTTTTAAGGCCTGAAAAACTGAAATGCAGATTATCTTTTTGCAACATCGGACGCGGTAGTGTGAAACGTTTCGCATCCCCTTGCTGGGCCAGACGGGCAATCTCAGGCCCTCCCGGATATGGAAGCCCCAGCAATCGCGCTGACTTATCAAAACATTCACCGGCTGCATCATCAAGCGTCTGCCCGACAATTGAATATGAACCGATGCCGTCCACACGCACCAGCATGGTATGGCCACCGGATACCAGCAGTGTGATAAACGGAAACTCCGGTAAAAGTTTATCAATGCCGGGAGCCAACAGGTGTCCTTCCATATGATGGATCGGCATCACCGGAATATGATGAACCATGCCAAGAGCTCTGGCATAGGATGTGCCAACCAGCAATGCCCCCATCAAACCGGGGCCCGCCGTCACTGCAATCTGATCAATCTGATCAAATGTAAAACCGGCATCCTGCATCAGCGATTCAACCATGGGAGGCAATGCCGCCAGATGCTCACGCGATGCCACTTCAGGCACTACGCCACCAAAGCGAGCATGCGTTTCAATCTGCGAAGCCACCTGCTCGGCAATGAGCTTTCCATCACCACTGCTGATGTCTCCCTCATAGAGCGCTACAGCTGTTTCATCACATGAGCTTTCAATACCCAGAAAAATCATTTTAGTCCTTTTCATCACTTATGCTGTAAGCACCACCGCCGGGTGTCTCAATTCTGATGCGATCTCCGGCAAGAAGCTGAACACTGCCTTTTGCAGGCAGCTCCGACCATACTCCGTTACTGAACAGGCTATTACATCCACTCTTGCCGTCTGCTCCACCCAGTAAACCATAAGGCGAACTTAGCCTGCGCTCGGTTAACAGTGACAGATGACAGTCTTCAACCACCTGCCATTCGCGAATCAATCCATCACCGCCTATATATTTACCGTCGCCACCTGAATTTTTTCTGACCGCATAAGCGGTAATTCGTAGCGGATAATGCATTTCCAGCACTTCAATGGATGAGTTTTTGGTGTTGGTCATATGACATTGTACAGCGCTTAAGCCATCACCAGCAGCATGCGCCCCCATACCTCCAGCCAGTGTTTCATAATAGACCCATTCAGAATCACCCGTTCCACCACCGAAAATCACATTATTCATCGTACCCTGTGCCGCTGCAGGGATACGGTTCGGAATGGCCAGCGCCAAAGCCCCAAGCACCACATCAACAATACGCTGGCTGGTCTCGACATTACCCGCTGCAACCGGAGCGCCTGCATTCGCATTCACCAGACAGCCCTGAGGTGCAATGATCGAAATCGGATGAAAGATCGCAGCAGTCTGTGGCGAATGTTTTGGCATCAGGCAGCGAAACACATAAAACACACTGGCAGCTGTAACCGCCAACGGGCAGTTGACCGGCCCACGGCTCTGATCTGCAGAACCGCTGAAATCCACACTCACCTGTTCACCTATCACTGTCAGTTTCACTTTGATCGACAGATTCAGCGTTCCACAACCGTCATCTTCAAGCAGATCTTCGAATTGATAGATGCCATCCGGAATCGATGCTATTGCAGTCCGTCCATAGGATTCGGATACAGAAATCAGTGCCGCAAACATGCTTTCAAGATGATCGCGATCAAATTCATTCAGCCGCTGTGCTGCAAGCTGGCAGGCTGCACGCTGCGCTGAGAGATCCCCCAAACGCTCTTCCGGTGCCCGCACCCGGGCATAGATCTGCTTCACCAGTTCCGGTTGTTCGTCACCTGCCCTGAACCAGTAACAGGGTGAAATAATCAGACCTTCCTTTTCAAGACTGGTTTCCACCCCCATGGAGCCGGGAGTGGCACCTCCGATATCCGCATGATGCGCACGCGCTGCAGCAAAACCGGTCAAGTGCTGTTCGACAAACAGGGGCATGACGACTGTGATATCCGGCAGATGTGTACCACCCAGATAGGGATCATTGAAAACTACCACATCATCAGCTTGCCAATCAAAAATATCCACGACTTTGGACATGGCAAATGCCATTGAGCCTAAATGCACAGGAATATGGGAAGCCTGTGCAATCAACTCTCCTCCTCGGGTAAACAGAGCACAGGAAAAATCTTCCCGATCACGGATATTCGGAGAAATCGCACTGCGTTTGAGTATGGCGCCCATCTCTTCACAGACAGCTGCAAGGCGATGAGAAAAAAGACTTAACTCAACAGCATTCGATTCAATCACATGCATTGGCGCTCCAGCATCAGGTGGCCAAATCTATCCACGCGCATTTGCCAGTCTGAGGGTAACCATAGTGTTGAAGTTGATTCAACAATCAAAGCCGGTCCGCAACAGCTAAATCCAACAGGCAACATTTCCCTTTGATAATGTGGAACAGTACCTGCGCCATACACTTCCGACTGCCCTACTGATACTGCTTCAGAACCGGAAACAAGCGCAGGGAAGGAAATGGCACCCTGCTCAACAACGGCCGTTAATCTTGCCGTCATCATCTCAACAGGACGATTCAGCCTATGTCCATAGGCCTGTCGATGAGCCTGTTCAAAACGCTGTTTGAGATCTTTGTGTAAATTGTTCTCATCAAGCTCATTCAGCTCTATCGTGATATGAAATCCCTGACCTGCATAGCGCATATCCACCCGTTTCTCGAACGACAAAACCAGTCCCGGCATGGCACTCATGGCCTCATATTCCAACCCGGCCAACAGCTCAAACAGATCTGCAACAGATGTTTCATCATCAAGCATGAGACAGCGTGTTCTGGAAAACTCGCTCTGCTGACGACCCGCCAGCATACCCATGGCTGAAAATGCACCACTGGCAACCGGAAACACAACGCTGTTCATGCCCAGCTTATCAGCCAGTGAACAGGCATGCAGGCCACCTGCCCCGCCAAAACAGAGCAACGAAAAATCGACAGGGTCAAAGCCGCGCTGTATCGACACCACGCGCAGTGCAGCAGCCATATGTTCTTCAGCAATACGGATTACCGCTTCAGCTGCCGCTTCAGCACTCAGGCCTATCCTTGCCCCATACGTTGAAAGAGCTTCATAAGCAGCATCCCGATCCAGCCGCATGGAGCCACCGAGTTTGGCAGATGCGGGAATTCGCCCCAGCAACAAATTGGCATCAGTCACAGCCGGAACAGTGCCGCCCAGGCCGTAACAGACAGGGCCGGGTTTAGCCCCGGCTGACTCCGGTCCAACCTGCGGCAGCCCGGCCTCATCAATCCAGGCAAGTGAACCACCACCGGCACCAATGGTATGAATATCCAGCATGGGTAATGCGACAGGAATACCTGCGACATTTCCCTCAGTCGTCATCGATGGGGTCCCGTTAATCAATGCCACATCAGTACTGGTCCCACCCATATCAAAACTCAACAGTTTGGATTTACCAGTTTGCCGCCCCACTTCCTGGGCAGCGACAAGACCTCCCGCCGGGCCTGATAACACCAGGGACACAGCCTGCTCTCCTGCCGATTCAGCGCTCATCACACCGCCGGCTGAATGCATCACAAGCAAGTGTTTAGGAGCCAATTCATCTTGCAATCGAATCAAATAACGTTGTACAAGCGGCCCCACATAAGCATTCAGATAGGTTGTAGCGCCGCGTTCATATTCACGGTATTCCGACAACACCTGATGCGACAGCGAAATAAAGAGTTGTTCAGGCAGGAGTTCTGCCAGCTTTCGTTCATGATCGGGATTTAGAAATGAAAACAGCAGGCATATTGCTATCGCCTCATAAGCCCCCTGCTGAAGCTTCTGCATCAGTTCATTCAGGCTTTCGGAATCAAGCGCGGCAAGTTCAGAGCCATCCGCATTCATTCGCCCTGACACACCGAAACAGTCATCAGAATCAATCCAGGCTTCTTGTGCTACCGGTATAAGGTTATACAACTCAGGTCTGGTTTGTCGGCCAATAATCAACAAATCCTGCAGATCTTTATTGGTCACAAACAGGGTTTTTACGCCTTTGCGTTCAAGGATGGCATTGGTGGCAACCGTTGAACCATGCACCAGATGTAACTGTGAAGTGTCCAGACCAAGTTCAGCTATCCCCTGTTCAATAGCCCGGGACGGATCATCCGGCGTCGACAATACTTTATGAAAGCGCAAACCAGATTCACCGAAATGTACAAAATCGGTAAAGGTCCCCCCCGTATCCACACCCAGAAACATGGCAGGATTGTAACCGTTGGTTCAGGATTTGCAGCGTGCAATTTGGCCGTGATTCATATCACAGTTATTGCATACCATATATCCAGAATACGTCTACTTTTCACAAATCCTAATAATGGAGACCTAACCAATGGTGATGAATTTGAAAAAGAAAATGATGACTGCTGTTGCAGCAGGCTGTTTCGCTTTTGCTGGCTTTGCGCAAGCCGATGAGACCGTCGCAATCAAGGCTGGTTATATGATACTGTCACCTTCAGGTCAGTTCGGTGCATCAGTGAACAATGTCGGAACTAAAATTGATATGAATACCGACCTGAATTTTGACAACAGCACGCAACCGACAGGCGAGATCAGCATCAATCTGGGTGATTCCCTGCTCACCATCGGTTATGTACCGATGAGCTTTGCCGGCAACGGTGTACTTGCTGCCCCCGTAGTATTCAACGGCACTGCTTTCGCCGGAGCTGTTAGCAGTGAATTCAATGCGGATATCATCGATATCGGCTACACATATTATCTGGTCAATATGGATGACCTGCCTTCACGGTTCCAACTGGGTATTGAAAGCTCAGTCAAAACTGTCATCGCAAAAACATCCATGACCGGTGGAGCTTTAACAGCCAACAAGGATGTCACCCTGCCTATCCCTACTCTGGGTCTGCGTGGGCGTGTGGCACTGGCTGATTTTATCGGTTTAGTTGGTCGTGTCGGGTATCTTGGTTATGCAGGCAATAGCTTCCTCGACGTCGATGCCCAGATTGAATTCTCACCTATTCCGACACTGGGAATTTATGGCGGTTATCGTCAGATGACACTGAAAATCGACAACAGGGGCGTATTTGCCGACACGACCTTTAAAGGTCCTTATGCGGGTGGATTCTTCCGCTTCTGATCTTTTCCCAGCAGAGGATCTGATGATAAAAAAGGCCCGGTCAATGACCGGGCCTTTCTCATTCCTGTGTTTCTTCGTGAACTTCGTGCTCTCAGTGATAAATGCCCTTCAGTAGCTCTTGGTAAACTCTGTAGAATGGCATTTCGGACACGGAGGTACACGTCCTGTCTTCTTGAAGTGCAATTCATGGTCGCAAGCATTACAGGTCAGTGTTCCTGCACTGGTAATTTCACCCGAACGGCATGAAACAGCTTTCTGGGTACGCTCAGCAATACTGGTCAAAGCAGAACCCGCAACAGTCAACAGAGCAGACAGTGATGAAAGCGCTCCTGCACTAACACGCGATGGATTCAGCTTCTCTTTGGCTTCGTTGCGCATGGTGTTTGCCATCTGAGAAAAGTCGCGCTCCAGAAATGCCTTCAGGTTTTTACCCTGAGCCTCTGAAAAAGTTCCCGCTGCGGTTAACTGCTCACGAGCCTTCTCCATGGTCGCCTGAGCAACTTCACCGCTCTTCTCTGCACCGGCTTCAAACAACTCCTTAAAACGCGCTGCCAGTAAATCATACTGATCTTCGGCAGAATCAGCCCCGGTTGAATCCATATTGGCAATGACAGCATCACCGAATTCAGAGGTGGAGAGTTTGGTCGCACCTTCCATCTGACGATGGAAATCATAGGTCACTGTTTTCGCAGCGATTGAACCATTAATACCCTGCAGAATCAGATCAGCGGCTTCAGTCCAACCCATATAACGCAGCATCATCTCACCGGATAAGACTACGGATGATGGATTCACCATATCCTTATCAGCATATTTCGGAGCCGTACCATGTGTTGCTTCAAAAATGGCATGGCCCGAGTTGTAATTGATATTTGCACCCGGTGCGATACCGATACCACCAACCTGAGCAGCCAGTGCATCAGACAAGTAATCACCATTCAGATTCAGTGTCGCAATCACGTCGAATTCCGGAGCACGGGTCAGCACCTGCTGCAGTGCGATATCGGCAATGGCATCCTTGATCACAATACCATTCGGTAGTTTACACCATGGGCCACCATCAATTTCTTCAGCGCCGAACTCATTTTTGGCAACGTCATAACCCCAATTGCGGAATCCGCCCTCGGTGAACTTCATAATATTGCCTTTATGAACCAGTGTGACCGACTCGCGATTATTATCGATAGCGTACTGAATCGCTGCACGCACCAGACGTGCCGTGCCTTCCTGAGATACAGGTTTCACACCAATGCCGCTTGAATCAGGGAAGCGAATCTTTGTTACACCCATCTCATCCTGAAGGAAGCTGACCACCTTCTTCACTTCTTCGCTACCGGCCGCCCACTCAATGCCGGCATAGATATCTTCAGAATTCTCACGGAAAATAACCATATCCACATCTTCAGGACGTTTCACCGGAGAAGGAACACCATCGAAATATTTAACCGGACGCAGACAGGTATACAGGTCCAGTTTCTGACGCAGAGCCACATTCAATGAAGTAATGCCGCCACCAATCGGTGTCGTCAGGGGGCCTTTGATACCAATCAGATACTCGGAAAATGCATCCAGTGTTTCCTGCGGTAGCCAGGCATCGTCACTCTGCCCGTACATATTCCAAGCTTTTTCACCGGCAAAGACTTCCATCCAGGCAACTTTACGTGAACCGCCATAAGCCTTCTCGACAGCGGCATCGAGGACACGTTTCGATGCACGCCAGATATCACGTCCGGTGCCATCACCTTCGATAAACGTAACAATTGGTTGATCCGGCACATTCAGCTTGCCATTCTCTCCCATAGTAATTTTCTCGCCGCTTTCCGGCAGACAGATTTTATCAAATGCCATGATTAACCCCGTAAATCTTAATTATTGATCTGAGACTGTTTAAGACGAGCCGCATGCTGCGCATGCCTTTTGGCTTCCAGCGCTTTGCTGCGTGCTCTTTCATATTGTTCCAATTTTATGGCTGACGCCGCATCTTCTAAGGCTTTTTCAGCTGATTGCAGATGTTTGTCCGCCATCATCTGATCACCAGGTAGCGCCTGCGCAGTTTTGATTGCAGTACGAGCGTCAGACATTTCCTGAGCAGGAGGATGCGTTGCACAGGCAGATAATGTGAGAAGCAGAACGAACAGGACTCGTTTCATGCAATGCATAATCGAACTATCGCTGCGCATTGTCAACGTGGTCAGATGAAACTCAGCTCTCTTTAATGGTAGGCCGTTTACGCAGCCCAAGTTCTTTCCACTGCTCATCGGCCACTTCACTCGGAGCATCCGACATCGGATCAGCTGCTTTCTGTGTTTTCGGAAATGCAATCACATCACGAATCGAGTCTACACCTGCCATTAGCGAGAGCACACGATCCAGTCCAAAGGCCAGTCCACCATGTGGTGGTGCACCATATTTCAGTGCATTAACCAGGAATCCGAACTTGGCATCTGCCTCTTCATCGGAAATACCCAGTACCTTGAATACGCGTGCCTGTGTTTCCGGGTTATGAATACGGATCGAGCCGCCACCGATCTCCGTACCGTTCCAGACCAGATCATACGCCTGAGAACAGATATTGAGCGGATCAGATTCAAGTTTATCCAGATCTTCAGCTGATGGTGCAGTAAAGGGATGATGCAGTGCTTCAGGACGTTTCTCATCGGCATTCCAGGCAAACATCGGGAAATCTACCACCCAGACAAAGCGGTGATCATTTTCAGCCACCAGGCCAAGATCCTGACCCAGTTTCACACGCAGGTGACCCAGCGCATCATTGACTACAGTGGTGTCCCCTGCTCCGAAGAAGAGCAGATCGCCATTTTCGGCACTGCAGGCTTCCAGCATTTCAGCCAGAATCTCTTCCGGCAGGAATTTCACGATAGGTGACTGCAAACCACCCGGAAGATCGGATTTATCGTTCACCTTGATCCAAGCAAGGCCTCTGGCCCCGTAGATAGAAACAAACTTGGTGTAGTCATCAATCTGCTTGCGTGACAGAGAAGATGCCCCACCGGGCACGCGCATAACCTTAACCAGGCCACCCTTATCGGCAGGATCACGGAATACCTTGAACTCCACTTTCTTCATCAATTCCGTGATGTTCACATGTTCAAGGTCAAAACGTACATCAGGGCGATCCAGACCATATTTATCCATGGCTTCATGGTAAGTAATACGCGGGAACTCTTCCGGCAATCGAATACCTACACCTGCATCGAACATTGCGCGTAGCAAGCCTTCGGCTACAGCCATCACCTCATCCTGATTCGCGAAGGAGAGCTCAATATCCACCTGGGTAAATTCAGGCTGACGGTCTGCACGCAGGTCTTCATCACGGAAACAGCGGGCAATCTGATAATAGCGATCCATGCCAGCTACCATCAGCAGCTGTTTGAAAATCTGAGGGCTCTGCGGCAAGGCGAAAAATGACCCGGGATACACACGTGAGGGCACCAGATAATCGCGTGCTCCTTCAGGTGTGGATTTATTCAGAATCGGTGTTTCAATTTCTAGGAAGCTCTGGCTATCCAGATAGTTGCGCGCAGCATGTGTCACACGATGACGCAATTCCATTAAACGCTGCATCTTGGGGCGTCGCAGATCGAGATAACGGTACTCAAGGCGAATCTGTTCAGAAGTGTCGCAATCGTCTTCCACCATAAACGGCGGCGTTTCAGCGCTGTTCAGAATGACAATCTCAGTCGCTTTAATTTCGATTTCACCGGTAGGAAGTTTGGGATTCACAGCCTCTTCACTACGGGCAATGACCTCACCCACGACTTCAATCACATCCTGCTGACGCATGGCATGTGCAAGCTTGTGGATTTCCGCCGTGTCCGGATGCACGACCACCTGCACAAGGCCGGAACGATCACGCACATCAAGGAACACCACGCCGCCGTGGTCACGATTGGTCTGAGTCCAACCGTTCAGACGAACAGTCTGTCCGATATGCATTACTGTGAAATCTCCGCAATGTGTGCGTGGTAACATCGTTACTACCTCCGAGGTTAAGCCCGTTAAAACGGTCGCGCAGACTAGCGCCGCGGCTTCGTTCAGGCAAAGGCTGTATACCTAATCCATGACAGGGGAATCTTCACCAGGCTGCGCAATCTCTCTCCAGGCATCCAGCATAGGAAAATAGAGCGCACACTTCACAGGACGATCAGGCTGCATCTTTTTCAGAATAGAGGTATATCGCTGTAGTTGCGGCGCATGCCGGGACTCTTCCTCACTCAGGAAAGCGTTCAGATCACCCCCCTCATGGGAGGCGGTTTTGTAATCAATCACCCAGCGTATACCCTGCTCATCAATAAAACTGCGATCAATCACATAATGGGCAATAAACCCTTCCTGTTTGACACTTAAAGCCCATTCACATCTGGCATCCGGATGTCGCGCTGAAAGAAGCCAACTGCCTCTGTCACTGGCTAATGCCTGCTCGAGCGCTCTTGAACATCGGGACAAAGCGGTTTCAAGCATGGGACCTGATAGTCCTTCAGCCATCAATGCATTACGCATCGATGTATTCTCGGACCGCATAAAACTGTCACCGCATTGCTCAACACCTATGAGCGCTGCATGTTGCAGGGCTTCATGCACAGCATTACCGACGGGTGCGGCTTCCGGCCCTGCCCAGAAATATTCTGTTTCAAGCTCTTCCTGTTCTGCCTGTTCAGTTACCAGTTCAGGAATGTGAAGCATGCGTTGCAGAGCTTTCTTTTCAGTTGCTTCAATCTGCTCACCGGCTTCACAAATTTCTATTTCAGCGCCGAAACATTCTCCTTCCAAACCATCTGCCAACAGCAGCTTTAAAAATGATCCATTGGCTGCAAGTTCTGTTGACTCGGAGACATGTCCATACATGAACAGGCCGCTTTCCGCGCGCGTACACGCCACATAAAGTAAACGTGCCAACTCATAGTTATATTTAGACTTTTCAATACTATTAATCAGCGAATAAATTGCATCTTTGCCGCGAACCTCGGCTTTAGGAGCAAGTAATGGCTTCACTCCCCCGGCTTCGGGCACATCAGTAAATGCCAGCAGCGGTGCATCAGCGCCACGGCCTGTTTTGCCAAGCCCGGGTAATATGACCACATCCCACTGCAGGCCTTTAGCACCATGCATGGTCAGTAGCTCCACCTGTGCCGCTTCACTGGATGAGTCCGGAGCAGCAAACAGCTCTTCCAGCCGTTCATCAAGCAGCGCGAAATTAATTTGACCGCCTTCATCCAGGGACTCAATCAACTCAAGCGCCGCCGCTACATTCTGCTCTGCCGATTCATCCAGCAACTCCGGCAACGAAAGCCGATGCCATGCGGTGGCAAGCAGATCATGTACGGGTACAGTACCCGCAACTTCAACACATGGGCCCAAAGCATCTTTGATGAAAGCCAGTCGCAGCTGTGTATCCGCATCAACTGCCTCAATGCGCTGCTCATCATGAATCAACTGCCATACCGAACGTTTGTCTGCAGTCAGCAAGGGGAATAAGCGGGCGCTGCTTAGTCCGCAACAGACCGAACGTAGAATAGCCATCCATGATTGACTATCAGCCGGATGCAACAGTGCCCTGCTCAGCGCGCGTAACAGTCTGATCTCCGGCCTTGTTGCCAGCGGCAGAATTTTAATCGCACGAAAGGCAATGCCCGCCTCTTGCAGGGCCGGTATGATGGCATGCAGTTGTTTACGTGAACGCGTCAGTATACCAATACGCTGCAGCTCACCATCCAGACCTGCCCTGCTTTTCTCCTGTTGCACCAGTGCAACAATTGCAGCGGCTTCCTGAATATCATCGCGTCCTTGCTGAACGTGAAGCTTTACCCGCCCCGTATGATGCAGGGCTGAGGCCGCCATTGCATGTGATACAGCTCCCCTGACCACATCATCATCGTCAGGTAACACGTTTGCAAATGTCCGGTTCACCCACGCCACAATGTCCGGGGCTGAACGGAAATTGCGTTCCAGCTTCAGAGATTCCACCCATGGCAGGTCTGCCTCATTGGCAGCGGCCTGCAGAAACAGGCCAACCTCGGCCTTACGGAAGCGGTAGATCGACTGCATCGGATCCCCCACCATAAACAGTGTGCGGTGGCGACCATCTCCTGCTTGCCAGCCAGCCGTCAGATTCTGCAACAGCCGCATCTGTAGTGATGATGTATCCTGAAACTCATCAACCAGAATATGGTGAATACGGTAATCGAGTTTCATCAACAGATCCGATGGTGTACCCGCTTCATCCTCCAGTGCCTGCAAGGCACGCAGAACCACCTCGGTAAAATCAGCTTCACCCTGTCGTGCAAACAGTCCCTGCAGCTGTTCATTGGCCCGCACAAGCAACTCAAACAGAGCTTCCAGCAATGACCACTGCTGATCACTATAAGCTGGTTGTGCAGGCAAGCGGATCAAATCAGCCAACAGTTCATCCAAACCTGTTATGGATGATAGTAAAGCTGTCATCTCCTGCATCTGTAGTTTCTCCGCTTTGGCATGAGCAGGAAAACCACGTGCTTTATTGATCGATGCGGGAGCCGGGAAACCACCGGTTTTCTTCAATAATCCAGCAGCTATTCCCTGCCACAGGGCAATGGACTCCACATTCACAGCAGGCCATTGCTGCAGATCAAGCAGATGTTTGATATCCAGCGTGCAATCATCCTGTTTTGCAGCAAACACCAGCAGTGCAGGTAACTGATCTTTGACCTCGATGGGAATCATCGCATTGCACTGTTCGACCCTTTCAAGAACCAGCCTTGCCAGAATCTCTTGCATATCATGTCGTGCAGACGATGTAACCAGATTCTGTGCCACAGTCGGTAACCACTGTTCCCGTTTGGCGAGCATCTCGGCGACCAGCTTGATCAATGAAGCCATCTGGTGATCCAGCAGCAATAATAGCGATTCGGCCTTTTCAGGTTCTGCCCGCATCAACAGATTGATCGCAGCTTCGGCAGCTTCTCTGTAGAGTACAAACAGGTTCTCTCCGGGCTTAGGCATCTCTCCAAGGCCGGATAACAGCGGTAACTGTCTGGCCAGTGCAAAGGTGAGACTATCGAGCGTCATCAACTGCAGACGTCCCGGATGTTCACTGAGGTTCCATTGCCTTGTCTGTGAACGTTGCAGTACCGCCTGCGCGAGCTGCCAGGTCTCCATCTTATGGGACTGTTTCTCATCCGGTTTCTGCATATTCAGCGCCTGCATAACCCTGCCGCGCATTTCCGCCGCAGCCTTGCGGGTAAATGTGAGCGCCAGTATCTCCTCCGGTTCTTCAACAATAGCTAATAACGCCAGAATGCGCTGGGTAAGCAATTCCGTTTTCCCGGAACCGGCTGGTGCCTGTACCAGACATGAGATCGAAGGGTCACGCGCCTGCCTGCGTGCTGACTCACTCATCATCATCTCCGGTATCCTGATCAAAACCGGTCTCTTCAATGCGGCATACCGCTTCCAGACCGCAGTATCTGCAAGCCTTCTCATCACGCGGGGATACCGTACTGAGCCCCTGAATAAATTCTTCAGCAAGCGAATCTGTCTGCTCTGCCCAATCGTTTAATAACGCCTGCCAGTCTTCCGGACTGCTGCGCTTGCCATCACAGATAGTCATCCCCTTGATACCTGTACTTTCACCACAGAGCCCTTCAAAACCCATTTCTCCACTGCGAATGCGAGCAAAGCTTACTGCATCATGCTCACCAAGAGCTGCTGCAAGCGCGTAAAGCGGCAACTGAGGCTCTTCCATTCGCTCTCCAAGCCACTTGCTGAAACTCTGTTTTGCACCGGTTTTGTAATCGATTAAAATCCGGTGACCCTGCTGGTCCCGATCCATACGGTCAGCTGTAATATGGATTCTCAGCTTCTGTTTGGCATAACGCGGCAGATCAAGTTCATACAGTTTTTCAATTGCTATCACATCGAATGCAGGCCTTTGTCTTTCTTCGTTCAACCAGTCATTTAACACCAGAAACATGCGTCTCTTCTCTACGCTCTGCGTGGATGTTGTCACAGCACTGCGATTCTTCTGCCATGCATCGTCAATGGCCTGCTCAATCAATATCGTCTGCTCATCCGCACTCATAGCCTTCAGCGCAGCCTGAGATTTGAGCTTCTGCCAGATATGTTCGAGTGCCAGATGTATTAACGATCCCTTGGTGGTTGCCTCAATGCCCGGCTCGGTCTCTTCGAGTTCACGAACATGCAGGCGATAGCGTGTATAAGCTCTGAACGGACAGCCCGACTGATCTCTGATCAGTGCTGTGCCACCGCGTATTGTTTCATCAACTGAAAGTGGCATATGCACTGCATCATCAAAGCTTTCAGTCTCGGCCTTCTCTGTGGCTGGTAACGCTGTTTCCGGGCAAGCAGACACATCCAGACAACCGGCAAAAGCAGATACATTCAGTGATTCCTGATCACCGCTCTGTTTTGACCAGGATATATAAACTTCAGGGGCAGCCTGCAACAGCTGCTGCCATAAAAAGGCTGAATACTCATAAGCCAGTGCAGGCCTGCTCATGGATACTCTGTACTTCTGCTGCACAGGCAAAGGCAGTAATGGCTGCGGACTGGATGATAAAGGAAAGGCCTGGGCATCAAATCCGGCCACGAACAGCTTATCAAACTGTAAACCGGCCATCTGGGAAATCGGCAAAACGGACAGGTTTGGATATTTGATTGGCAGTGCAAGCTGTGCATCACTACAGGCTGTTCTGAGCAGGGCCAGAAAGCGGGTCCAACTGACCTTGTTGGTCACTGCATCAAGTGCAACCAGAGAACTAAGGCAGTCACGAAAGGTATTGAGCTGACGAATCTCATGATTGCTGCGTTCACTCTCAGCAAAACTGATATGTATAAAACCGGTATCCTGCAATAGCTGATGCAGTGCTTTAACCCACTCACGAGCCGGACGATTGTTGACCTGCCAGTTTGTCAGGGCCATTAACGCTGAAGAGAGGTCGGGCATGCCTTCGAGTTCTTTCGACTCAATCAAAAACTGCAGAGAAAGATAATGGCGATTGTTCATCCTCAGCGTGCGATCAAGCCCGGCTCGGTCAAAGCGTTCCTGTGCATAACCCATCAGATACGGCGAAAACAGCAGGCGGGAAAAATCTGCGAAGCTGACGCTATCTTTTCCAGCAAGTGTGAGCATATGCAGCAACTGCTGAATCATCGGCATTTCAGACAGAGGTAAAGCCGCCATATTTGCAACCAGCATCTGATGATCCGGCATATTTACGCGCTCAGGCATAAGCGTCCGATTCAGAACCTTGTGCAGTAATCTGACATCAACACTGTCACTCACCGCGACCGCGATACGTGCCTGAGGCTGGGCCTGCAATTCAGTTTGAACTCGGGAGCTGATATATTGCAGTTCCTGCTGCTCAGTCTCACAACAGATCATGCTCTGCTCAGTAGCCCTGCCCTCATGTTCAATGTGTACAATGGATATGCCAGCTGCCTGCAAGCGACACAGAATTTTTTCCTGCATCGGTGTGAAACTGTGGAAACCATCGAGTAATAGCTGCCGCTTTTGACACAGATCGAGAATCGCTGGCAGCAGTGCTTTAGCCAGATCAGCAACCAGCATGCGCCCGCACAGCGGTTCAGAATCAAGCTTATTATGCAGGCCGGAAATCCACCGCAGCAGTGCATCTGACTCTTCACCTGAGAAGCTTAACTCTTCGGTTTTTATGGCATATTCCTGCATGATGGTATAAGCCTGACTGGCATGTTTTGCCAGACCCCGAATGGATGAAGAGGATTGTGAACTGTCGCCAAGGTCTTTACGAATCACCTGCTGCCACAGCTCAGTTTCCTGCATACGATTCAGCGGCACAGGAAAAGCGGGCAGAGCTTTGCTAAGCTCAAGCAACCACTCCTGCCATGATAAAACATGCGGTGTTTCACATACGGGTAAAACTGATTCAGCCACAAGCCTGCGCTTCCAGTCCACGGCCTGTTTGGAGGAGGCCGTGATAAGCAAGCCCCCCTTATCCAGACTGGATGAAACTCCGGATGCGGAAATGGATTCGTCGATATTCAGCTGTCTATTGAACAGTTCCTGCTGCATGAAGGCAGACTACTGCTGATCGGAGGCCGGCTCTTTGGGTTTCCAGCCGCCAGGAACGATTTTGCCGGATTCACCCATATGTGCCGGCACATACTGATGCGGCTCAACATCATCGGAGTTCTGTAATTTCATGAATACAGTCACTGCAATGAACGTGCTGACGATGACAACCACAATCACAAACCAGTTCGGATGAATATGGTGATGAATCGGTGTGACATCGATGACTTCCTGCTCACGTGCCCGACGCTGTCTGTTCTTCAGGGTCAGCAGAATTATCATGACAATATTACGAAGAATAAACATCAGCAGTGCAGGTCCAATGAAAAAGAAGATGGATACGAGCAGATTACGAATCATAGCTGTGCAAGCTCCTTCATACGTCTGGCATAAGCCTCTACATCAGGCTCACGACCTGCACGCTGGGCGTAATAAACTGTTTCAGCCAGCACTTCGAGCAACTTATGCATGGCATCATGGCGATCCATTTTCTTGATCGACACCATATGATCCAGCGCTTTGGCCAGTTCCGGCGGATGTTTGGTCGCTGCCTGTTCCTCCAGTGCCAGATGCAGGGAGAGATGCAGGTAGGGATTCATGCCGTCATCCACCTGAAAGTCGCGCTCAAGGAAATCTTCCATATCTTCAAAATAGTGATGGTATTCAGGGTGCATACTGATCACACGGGCAATGCGTACTTCCAGTGCATTCAAAGGCAGATCTGCCTGTGCCTTATGCCATGCATCCCAGAACACCTGACGATGCGCACGCAACTGCTCCCTGCTTGGCCCATTTTGCGATTCCATTGTATCTCCTTTGCCTCACTCTTATCGAAATAGTAACACGATATCATTCATGAAAGAAAAGTCTTTTTCCAGCCTCTCGCTGATTCAATTTGGCATAAGTTAATTCGAGGCCTATGATCTTCCGGCTGATTCCGGCATTTGGCCGCAGGAGGTTGTCCATGCCCGACCTTGACCCTAAACCATTGCCTGAAGACCTCTCATTTCAGGCCTTGTTTTACCCCAACCTCAGCTATGACTACTTTGCCAATGCCGACACCCAGCCTTTTCAATTTGATGCCGAAACCTATCAATCAGTTAATGCATGGTGGCTGGCCGAGGCCTCTTTACTGGCATACGTGCAACAACATGATTTTGTCAGCCAGAAGTTAGCTGATGCAGGCCTGCCGCATTATAAACCCTTTGAAGATGATGAAACGCATACGCAATGTTTTGTGGCTCACAATGATGATTTTGCCATTGTATGTTTTCGTGGCACGGAAATCGTGAAGCAGGACATTATCACAGACCTGAAGTTTCTGCTTACCGACAGTGGTAGCAGAGGAAAAGTACACAAGGGCTTCAAGATTGCGCTCGACTCAGTTTGGGACGGTATAAGCGACCACCTCAATGATATTACCGACTATGGCAGCAGCCCGATGAAAGTATGGTTTACCGGTCACAGTCTGGGTGCAGGTCTGGCAACGCTGGCTGCTGCCCGCTATCCGGCTGCTCAGGGCATCTACACCATTGCCTCACCTCGCTGTGGCAACCGGGAATTCAGCAATGCTTTTACAAACAGGTACTGGCGTTTTGTTCATAACAACGATGCTGTTTGCATGTTGCCTCCGGCTATTACATATCGGCATACAGGAAACATGATATATATTGATGATCAGGGCGCTGTGAATTCTGCTCCGTCTTTCTGGACATATTTGAGCACCATGATCCGGGGCCATTTCAGGCATATGGGCACAATAATCAAATGCTGGAGACGCGGGGACTTCACCGCCCTGCCGCTGGATAATATCAATGATCACGCGCCTATCTATTATGTGATTCATATCTGGAACGATCACATCAGGCGAATACAGTGAAACGTTTCAAGCTCAAGATCCCGCCACCGGTAGTCGCAATCGTATGCGGCCTGATCATCTGGGAACTCAGCATTGCCCTGCCTTCGCATGCTCTTGATGCCGGAATCAGACATATGATTGCCTATCTCCTGCTGGCTATGGCATTCACGATTGACCTCTGGGCGCTGCTCAGTTTCAGGCGTGCAAAAACCACGATTGATCCGCGATATCCGCACAAAACCTCCACAATCGTCTCATCCGGCATTTACGGCTATACGCGCAATCCGATGTATCTGGGGCTGACGCTGATACTCTCCGCCCTCTCCATCTGGCTGGGAGCCAAATTCGGTCTCTTCGTGGTGGCAGCCTTTATCCTGTATATGAACACATTTCAGATTGAGCCAGAAGAAGAGGCACTGGAAAAACAGTTCGGCGATGTTTACATCCGCTACAAATCCAAAGTCCGCCGCTGGATTTAACTACCCACTAATACGGAAAACAACCAACAGTTTAATGACAACAAAATGGCGTATGCTGAAAACTGGCCGGGCCTATACTCTTACCGCATGGCTGCTTCCGACCACTTTCGGCCATTCAAAAATCTCCCTTATATGAGTGATTAAATATAACCCATCCAGT
This sequence comes from Mariprofundus micogutta, assembly GCF_001895085.1. Taxonomy (GTDB): domain Bacteria; phylum Pseudomonadota; class Zetaproteobacteria; order Mariprofundales; family Mariprofundaceae; genus Mariprofundus; species Mariprofundus micogutta. Next base: position 47,354 of record NZ_BDFD01000022.1, read on the forward strand.
ATTTATTGTGATTGATAATAATCAGTGCAGGACCTTTACAAACAAGACTTGACAATATATTGCTGTATGGTTACCATGTAACCATTTAAACTATGAGGCAGTCATCATGAGTCAAGTAATTCGCATTTCAGATAAGCTATACAAAAGACTAGAGGAACATGCATTAGGCTTTGATACACCTTCTAATGTGATAGAGAGAATCATGGATGCTTATGAGGGAATTGAATCAGCTCCAAGAAACAACAGTAGCCCAGAAGCTAGCCAAGAAATCGAACCTGCAAATGCTTTAGAGATTATTTATCACCCGGATTCTGAGGAAGATTTTAAGCATGAATTATTGGTGTCCAAAAGGGCGTACATCAAACTCAATTTTACGAATGGTATGTCTGAAGTTAAAGAGTGGAATGCGATTAGATTTGGTGCTTCATCAAGTGTGGATGGCAATTTACGTTCAGGTTATCTGAGAGGTTGGAAGAAAAGAGGTATATACAAGGCTGAATTAGCACTAAATCGAGATGAAATATCACTGCTGTCCGGTTAAGGAATTAGCAGCAAGAAAACAGGCCTGAATTCCCAACGATTATGGTAAATTTGTAGTTATCCAGACAGCAAATTCACAGAACGGAGAACTCAGGCCATGAAGCACATT
>NZ_BDFD01000023.1 GCF_001895085.1 Mariprofundus micogutta
CAATCTGTTTGATGCTCTTCTTATGGACGTAAAAATCCCGCCTTACTTTTGCTTTCGTTTCCACTGTGATCACTCCTGTTTTTTCCTCCAACTAAATCATTAGCTGGGGATACTACAGGGGGGTCAAATTTGGACGCTGATTTACCCCTCTAGGGGGTCAATTTTGAACGCTGAATAACACTCAGGCTGAGGTGCGGTCTGAGTCGATTGTAAGCATCAACGGATTCATCCACCAACCTTTTAAGTTTCTCAAAGGTTTTACACCGGTATAACAGGAACTCCTGTTTCAGTATGCCGTTCACACGCTCCGCCAACGCATTCTGATAACAATCATATCCATCCGTCATCGATGGCTGAATGTGATGTTTTGATAACGTCTCCTGATATGTAGCCGAGCAATACTGCACACCCCGATCCGAGTGATGAATCATTGGGTGATCCGCCACTCGCTGTGCTATTGCCTGCTTTAACGCTGCATTCGGATGAACAGCCCTCAGATCATGGCTTAGTTCATGTCCCATGATTTTACGCGAACAGGCATCTGTAACGAGTGAGAGATAATGTACACCCTCATCGCTTTCCAGATATGTAATGTCACTGACCAACACTTGCTCCGGATGGTGAATCTCCAGATTAGCCAGCAAGTTCGGATGTTTTTTCATCCAGTGTTTACTATCTGTCGTCTTGGTATAGCTGCGTTTCGGGGCGATCAACATCCTCTGTCGGCGCAAATACCCGAACAGGCCATCACGTCCAAGTTTGATGCCTGCCTCAAGCAACTCAGGCTTGATCAGATGGTATAGCTTGCGTGTTCCCAAACGAGGCAAGCGCTTCCTGATCTCCTGAACCATCGCTTTGACTGGCTCAAGGCCAGTCTCTCTTTGCTGGTGACGCTGTTCCGCCTGATAGAGAGATTGACGCGATACCCCCATAAAACGACAAGACTTCGCCAGACTCACCGATCCTTCTTCCTGGAGTTCTCGGGTGGCCTGGATGCCAACTTTTTTCGGATAGATGTTCCGTACTGACTATCTGCAATATCGATCATTCTGTTCAAAAGAAGGGTGTGCTGGCGTTCATCTTCCAGTTCCTTCTCCAACCGCTTGATTGTTTGTGCAGGGGTTTCTTTTGACTTGGGCATCGGACGACTCCTTGAGTGAGACCAGTCCAACTTACCATGTTTACGCAACCATACCAAAACGGTGCTTTTGCCCTGAATGCCGTAACGACCCTGAGCTTGTCTACAGGTCAGTTCCCCTTGTTCAACCTGCTCGACTACGCTCAATTTAAAGGTCAACGAATAATCACGCTGACTACGTCTACGCCTTGCTGTTTCTACCTTCTCCATAAATAAGTCCTTTTACTGTCAACTTATTTCAGGACGGGACAAACTCGAATAAAAAAGAGGCCCTTTCGGCCTCTTTTTTTATTGCTTGCAGCTGCGTTTCAAAACCCGGTTCAGATCTTCTTCCAGGTGGTGCCGGCTGCCGTATCTTCCAATACAATGCCCTGCCCTGCCAATTCATCACGAATGGCATCTGCACGTGCAAAGTCACGCGCCTTTTTCGCCTGGCTGCGTTCGGCAATCAAAGCCTCAATGGCATCTCCATCAACATCACCACCCTGGAACCACTCATGTGAAGAGTGCTGCAGAATACCGAGAACCGAAGCCATCTGATTAAACTGACCTGCGATCAGGCTGATATCTTCTCCTGCATCAAGGGCTTTATTGATAGCTCTGCTATATTCAAACATCTCAGCGAGTGCTTCAGGCGTATTAAAATCATCATTCATCACTGCAATAAATTTTTCGGGCAATTCTGTTTCGCTTACATCCTGCTCGGCCAAACGCTTGCTGGTTTCATACAGTCGATCAAGGCCTGTTCTGGCCACATCCAGAGCCTGATCAGAGAAATCCAATGGTGAACGGTAATGCGTACCAAGCATGAACATCCTTAACACTTCAGGATGATAACGTTCAAGCACCTCACGTATGGTAAAAAAGTTACCCAGTGATTTAGACATTTTCTCTGCATTGATATTCACAAAACCGTTATGCAACCAGTAGCGCGCGAAGCCACCACCATTTGCAGCTTTTGCCTGGGCAATTTCATTTTCATGATGTGGAAATTTCAGATCCATGCCGCCACCATGGATATCAAAGGTATCACCCAAATGAGAGCAACTCATGGCCGAGCACTCAATATGCCAACCCGGACGGCCATTACCCCAGGGTGAGGCCCAGGCAGGTTCACCTTCCTTGGCCATTTTCCACAATACGAAATCCAGCGGGTCGCGTTTCTTTTCATCTACACCGACACGTGAACCCGACTCCAGTTCATCAATATTCTTGCCTGAGAGCTGTCCGTAACCATCAAATTCACGCACCGCATACAACACATCTCCTGATTCGGAAACATAGGCATGCCCCTTGTCGACAAGTGCCTGAATCATGGCAAGCATCTCATCCATATGCGTGGTAGCACGCGGCTCATGCTCAGGGCGCAGGCAACCAAGCGCATCCGCATCTGTATAAAATGCTTCGATCATTTCATTGGTAAGGCTATTGATGTCGATACCACGCTCACCGGCACGCTTGATGATTTTGTCATCCACATCGGTGAAGTTGCGCACATAATTCACTTCATATCCAGTTTTTTTGAACCAGCGATTGATAATATCAAACACAACCATCACACGGGCATGTCCTACATGACAATAGTCATAAACTGTAACCCCGCAGACATACATGCCCACTTTACCTGCATGCAATGGCTCAAAACGTTCCTTCGTCCGACTCAGTGTATTATATACATACAAACTCATGTTTCCGCCTGCCCCTTCGCACATTCAGAGATAGCGCATTCGATTCTTTCCACAATGCCAGCGTATCCAAGAAATGACACAACTTCAGACATCTCGGGACCATGCAGGGCACCACTGAGCGCAACACGCAGCGGCATAAACAGGGCCTTGCCCTTGTTGCCAGTTTTCTCTTTCACAGCAAAGGTCCAGCTTTTCCAGTCAGGGTTGGCATGCCAGGCATCCAGCGCATGTTGATAAAATTCAGCTCCTGCCTCATGGACTACAGGCAGTGCTTCCGCTTCAAGGGGGGCCTGTACATCAAGCAGACGCTGAAACAGTGCTGCGTCTTCCACCCGCTCCAGATTTTTTTCAATCAGGCTGGCAAACGAAGCCAGACGATCATGACTGGTTTCCGGAACATGCGGCAACAGCAGAGGAATCAACAACTCACTATCGAGTTCATGCAACAGGCGTGTATGCCAGCGCCACATCTCTTCATCCGACCAGCGTACAGAACTGGTGGAGATATGCTCTTCATCCAGATGCAGAGCCAGTTCATCTGCACAGTGTGCCTCATCCGGCATATTCGGATGCCCCAACCGGCCCATGGCCTGCACCAGAGCTCCGGGAAGCAGTCCTTCCTCTCGCAATTCAGCAACACTGTGACTACCACTACGTTTGGACAGTTTGGCTCCATCCTGACCCAATAACAGGCCATGATGCAGATATATCGGAGCCTGATAACCCAGCCGTTCTAGCAGCCAGACCTGATATGCCGAGTTGGTCAGGTGATCATCACCACGTAAAGCGTGGGTAATGCCGTCCACAGCATCATCCACGGCATTCGGCAACAGAAATGTAAAGCTGCCGTCTGACCTGACCACCACAGGGTCATCCAGATCGCGTCGGGCGAACGTCACCTGACCATGCAAAAGATCGGGAACCTTTACTTCACCCTCTTTGGCATGGATCGCCAGACGCCATACATACGATTCATGCTCAGCACGCTCTTCCGCTTCATCACAGCCCAATTCACGGCAACGCCCGACATATCGCGGTGGCAAACCACGCGAAGTAGCCAGCTTGCGATCCAGGCTCAACTGGGATTCAGAACAGAAACAGCGGTAAGCCATCCCCTGCTCTGCCAGCCTTTTTAAAGCCTCACCATGTTTACCTGCATGTCCGGACTGAAACAGTACGTCTCCATCCCACTCCAGCCCCAGCCAGCTCAGATCAGCCTTGATAGCATCACTATACTCAATCTGGGAACGATCCTGATCTGTATCCTCAAAGCGTAGCAGGAAACGACCACCGTGTTTTCTGGCATACAGCCAATTAAGCAATGCTGTGCGCACATTACCCAGATGTAACAATCCGGTTGGCGATGGCGCAAATCGGGTAACAACCTGACTCATAGTCTACTCACTCTTACCTTTATCTAGCTTGTTCTCGGGCATGATCACCATAAATTCGTCCGGATAAACATAACCCAACTCACGATGAATCAACTCCTCCAACGCCTTGGGATCATCACGCAGACGCAGGATCTCCTGTGCCAGGCGTTCCCTGTCAGCCTTCAGCGTAACGAGCTCCGCTTTCAATGCCTGTAACTGAACAGCCTCCTCACGGTAGACCAGATAGCCATGATCAGAAAAAATCAGGTTCCAGCACATATAAGCCAGCAGAGCTCCGCCGAGAGCCCAGTAGAGCCACCGACCTATTGAGCGAACCATCTCACAGACTCTTCTGCCGGATCAGGACTTACGTGAAAAAGCGTCGCGCCCCGCATAACGGGCAGCACTTCCCAGCTCTTCTTCGATACGCAGTAATTGATTGTATTTAGCCATACGATCAGAGCGTGAAGCAGAACCGGTTTTAATCTGACCGCAAGAGAGAGCCACAGCCAGGTCTGCAATTGTAGTATCTTCAGTTTCACCGGAGCGATGACTCATCATGCAGCGATACCCGGCATCATGTGCCATGTTCACAGCCGCAATCGTTTCGCTCAATGTGCCAATCTGGTTCACTTTCACCAACAGTGCATTGGCAATGCCCTTCTCAATACCTTCCTTGAGGATCTCAGGGTTGGTTACAAACAGATCATCACCCACCAACTGTACACGATCACCGGTCTTTTCAGTTAACAGCTTCCAGCCATCCCAGTCATTCTCATCCAGACCATCTTCAATCGAAACGATCGGATATTGACGACACAGTGAATCTATCAGATCAACCATCCCGGCCGAATCCAGCTTACGATTGCCTTCTCCAGCAAGGATATAGGTGCCATCAAAGCAGAACTCGGAAGCGGCCATGTCAGAGCAGAGTACAATATCGGAGCCGGCTTTCAGGCCAACATTTTCAATGGCTTCCAGAATAACGGTAATACCCTCTTCATTGGAACCGAGATTCGGGGCAAAGCCACCTTCATCACCAACTGCAGTGATATGGCCACCCTTCTTCAACACGGATTGAAGCGCATGAAATACTTCCGCGCCCATATCCATGGCTTCAGCAAAGCTCGATGCACCAGCCGGAGCAATCATATACTCCTGAAAATCAATACTGTTATCAGCGTGTGAACCGCCATTGATGACGTTCATGCATGGAACAGGCATCAGTGTTGCGTCGTTACCACCCAGATAGCGGAATAGAGACTCTCCATTCTCAACAGCCTGTGCTTTCGCCACAGCCATGGATACGCCAAGAATTGCATTGGCACCCAGACGTCCTTTATTTGCCGTACCATCAAGTTCAATCAACTTGCTATCAACAGCTTCCTGATCAGCAGCATCCATGCCCTGAACAGCAACAGTTATATCATCATTTACATTGGCAACGGCCTTCTTAACACCTTTACCGCCAAGGCGACGATCACCGTCGCGCAGTTCCACGGCTTCGCGGGCGCCAGTGGATGCACCACTTGGAACGGCAGCACGTGCAAAAGCACCGCTGGCCAGTTTCACATCGACCTCTACAGTCGGATTGCCACGCGAATCAAAAATTTCACGTCCATGGATATTTACAATTTCACTCACTTCTTTCTCCTGTGTCCGACCCCATGCCGAACATCTTTCTTTTCATTTATAACATTGAACCTGAACCGTCCATCCTGGACTAACAGGCTTAATTTTCTTTAACGACCTCATCAATCCGTTTCAAACGTTTCAGTAAAGCGGCCAAATCAGCCAGCGCCAGCGAATTGGGACCATCAGATTTTGCTTTATCAGGATCAGGGTGCACTTCCATAAATAGTGCTGCGACACCTGTAGCTACAGCTGCCTGACTCAATCCGGGCACATATTCACGATTTCCGCCGGTTGCACCGCCGAGGCCACCCGGTTGCTGAACTGAATGCGTTGCATCAAACACAACCGGAGCACCGAACTCTTTCATCACCAGCAGAGAGCGCATATCGGAAACAAGATTATTGTAACCGAAACTCGCACCACGTTCGCACAGCATAATCTGATCATTTCCAGTCGCCTGTGCTTTTTCCAGCACATGTTTCATATCCCAGGGTGCCAGAAACTGACCCTTTTTGATATTCACTGGTTTCCCGGCACGTGCAACGGCATCGATGAAATCGGTCTGGCGGCATAAGAATGCAGGTGTCTGCATTATATCGGCGACTTCAGCTACTGCTTCGACCTGATCCACTTCATGGATATCGGTTATCACAGGCAAACCCAGTTCATCCTTCACACGCTGCAGAATTCGCAAACCTTCTTGCAGACCCGGACCACGAAAACCGTCTTTACTGGTACGATTAGCCTTATCAAAGCTGGATTTAAATACCAGAGGCACACCACATGACTCAGCAATAGCGGCAATTCTTTCAGCTACCTGCAGAGAGAAATCTTCACCCTCAATAACGCAAGGACCGGCAAACAGTACCAGTGGCAGGTTATTGGCAATAGTGATATCACCAACGTTTACGCAGGCATCTGTCATACTGCAGCCTTCTCTTTACTTGCTCCGACAAAGGCGGCAAACAAAGGATGCGGTGCATACGGACGAGAAAGAAACTCGGGATGAAACTGACAAGCCACAAACCACGGATGATCTGACACCTCAACCATTTCAACCAGTGAATCATCCGGCAGTGTACCGGACACAATCAGCCCCGCCTGTTCAAGCTGTTCGCGATAAGTGTTGTTAAACTCATAACGATGACGGTGACGTTCACGAATCTCAGGCTTGCCATAAGCAGCATAAGCATTGGTTCCTTCAATCACCTTACACGGATAACCACCCAAACGCATGGTACCACCAAGATCACTATCAACACTACGCTGAACACGGCCGCCTTCTTGCTCCCACTCGGTCATCAAAGCAATCACCGGATGCTCAGCCCTCTCATTAAACTCACTACTGATTGCACCTGCAAGGCCTGCCACATTACGTGCGAATTCAATCACGGCCAACTGCATACCAAGGCAGATACCGAGATACGGCACCTTATTCTCTCGCGCATATTGAATTGCCGCAATTTTGCCTTCAGTGCCGCGTTCACCAAAACCGCCGGGAACCAGAATACCATCCATATCACTCAGGCAATCAGTACCTGTTTTTTCCAACGCTTCCGCATCGAAATATTCGATTTTAACACGAACGGAGTTAGCCATACCGCCATGAATCAGTGACTCATTGACCGACTTATAGGCATCTGCCAGCTCAACATATTTGCCCACCATGGCAATGGTAATCTCTTGTTCCGGCTCACGAATTCTGCGGCAAATATCTTCCCAGGTAGACAGATCAGGTTCTGGGTCATCCATGTGGAAATGCTTCAGCACAGCAGAACCCAGACCACCTTCACGTAACTTCAGCGGCACGCCGTAAATGGTATCCACATCAGGGGCATCAATCACAGCTTCCCGGTCCACATTACAGAACAGGGCAATTTTATCTTTCTGCCCCTTAGGAATCGGATGCTCCGAACGACACAGCAGTACATCCGGCTGGATACCGATTTCACGCAATTGCTTCACCGAATGCTGCGTTGGTTTGGATTTAATTTCGCCTGCAGATGCGATATACGGCAACAGCGTCAGGTGAATATAGGCTGTATTTTCACGGCCAAGATCAAAACGCAGCTGACGGATAGCTTCCAGGAAAGGCTGTGATTCAATATCACCAACTGTGCCGCCAATCTCAACCAGAGCCACATCCACATCCTCAGAACGAAGCGAGAGAATGGCATTCTTGATTGCATCGGTAATATGCGGAATCACCTGCACCGTAGCACCGAGATAATCACCACGACGCTCACGACGAATCACAGATTCGTAAATACGACCAGTGGTAAAATTGGAACGCTTGGACATGGTTGCATGGGTAAAACGCTCGTAATGCCCCAAATCGAGGTCGGTTTCCGCCCCATCATCGGTCACATATACTTCGCCATGCTGGAACGGGCTCATAGTTCCGGGATCTACATTTATGTAGGGGTCGAGCTTCTGCATCGTGACCTTGAGACCACGTGCTTCAAATAGAGCTGCAAGGCTTGCAGCGGCGATACCTTTGCCGAGTGATGAGACCACCCCGCCGGTTACAAAAACAAATCGAGTATTATTAGTCATGACGGGTCGGCAAGTTAGCAGAACACCTTGCCTCACGCCAGTTAAAAGCTATTAATCTAACCACTTCCGTGCATTACGGAACATGCGCAACCATGGCCCATCTTCAGCCCAGGCATCCGGCGCCCAGGAATATTGCGTCGTACGGAACAAACGCTCCGGATGCGGCATCATAATCGTGAATCGTCCATCGGCTGTAGTAAAACCGGTCTGACCATCTGGCGACCCGTTCGGGTTATGTGGATAAACACTTGCAGCCTGCCCGTCAGGGCCAAGATAACGCAGGGCTGCGATGGCATTATTTTGCTGATCAGCCGTTGCAAATTCAGCCCTTCCTTCACCATGTGCAACCACCAGCGGCAACTTTGAACCAGCCATGCCGGAAAGAAAAAGCGATGGTGAATCGAGCACTTCGACCTGCAACAGTCGCGCTTCAAACTGTTCAGATCGATTGCGTTCAAAACTCGGCCAATTTTCAGCACCCGGAATTATAGTTTTCAGACCGGACATCATCTGACAGCCATTACAAACGCCAAGTGCAAATGTATCAGCACGATGGAAAAATGCATCGAACTGATCACGCGCACGCGCATTGAACATTACCGAATTTGCCCAGCCACGCCCGGCACCCAACACGTCCCCGAACGAGAAACCACCACAAGCCACAAGCCCCTGAAAATCAGCCAGGCCTGTCCGCCCTGCAATGACATCAGACATGTGCACATCGGTGCAGTCAAAACCGGCGCGATCAAATGCGGCCGCCATCTCAATCTGACCATTTACACCCTGTTCCCTGAGCACTGCCATTTTTGGCCGTGAACTATGAATATATGGTGCACAGATATCTTCAGATGGATCAAAGCCAAGATCGGCAACCAACCCTCTGGCATTACGATCAGCAATCACGTCAAATGCCTCTTTTGCACAATCAGGGTTATCACGCAACGCCTGCATACGGAAGCTCGTCTCAGCCCATATCTGCTGCAAGTCCTGAACATGTGAAGTAAACAGAACCTGTTCGTTTTCCTGCAACACAATCTGACCATCAGTTCGTGGGTGCCCGATTACCTGAACGGTGTGGAGCAGACTTGTCTTGGCCAGTTCAGCCAGTACGGCCTCACGGTCACTCCTGCGAACCTGCAGCACGGCTCCCAGTTCTTCATTAAACAGCGCTGAAAGTGCATCCCCGGCCAGTGTTTCAAGATGAATTTTCAAACCACAGCGTGCAGCGAAAGCCATTTCACTCAAGGTGGTAAACAGGCCACCATCAGAACGATCATGATAAGCCAGCAGTAGCCCTTTCTGGTTCAGCGTTTGCACGGCCTCAAAGAATGCCTTCAGCAGTGCCGGAGAATTCACATCGGCAACCGCTTCGCCAGTAGTACCATAAACCTGCGCCAGAGCCGAACCGCCCAGACGATTTTTACCCTCTCCCAAATCAATCAGAATCAGATCAGAATCACCCTGATCCAGCTTTAATTCCGGTGTAAGTGTTTTACGAATATCGCTCACCGGTGCAAATGCAGAAACGATCAGGGAAAGCGGTGAAGTCATTTCACGCTTCTCATCCCCATCCTGCCATACCGACTTCATGGAAAGAGAATCCTTACCCACCGGAATAGAGATGCCGAGTTCGGGGCACAGCTCCATACCTACCGCTTTAACAGTATCGTAGAGGCGCGCATCTTCACCATCGTGACCACAGGCCGCCATCCAGTTGGCCGAAAGTTTTATATCACCGATTTTAGCAATTGCTGCAGCAGTAACATTGGTTAGCGCCTCACCCACTGCCATACGACCGGATGCGGCTGCATCCAGCACCGCAATCGGTGTACGCTCACCCATACACATCGCTTCACCGGTATAGTTCGTATAATCGGTGGCTGTAACCGCCACATCAGCCACAGGCACCTGCCATGGACCAACCATCTGATCCCGCGCCACAAGCCCTGTAATTGAACGATCTCCGATCGTGATCAGAAACTCTTTACTGGCAACAGAGGGCAATCTCAACACACGTTCAGCAGCCTCTTTCAGATCGACCGAAGTTAAATCAAGCGGTACACTGACAGCATCTTTATGGCTCACATCACGGACCATTTTCGGTGGTTTACCAAGCAAAACATCAAGCGGAAGGTTCACCGGCTGATTACCGAATTCAGGGTCGTTGACCACCAAGTCACGCTGCTCTTTCGCCTCACCCAACACTGCAAACAGGCAACGCTCACGTTCACACAAGGCGGTAAACAGATCGCGTGATTCAGGCGCGATCGCCAGCATATAACGCTCCTGCGCTTCATTGCACCAAATCTGCATCGGACTCATGCCCGGCTCCATGTTATGCACAGCTCGAAGATCCACCCAGCCACCGCGAGATGCATCATCAATCAGTTCAGGTACAGCATTGGACAGACCACCTGCACCGATATCGTGAATAAACAGAATCGGATTCTCATCTCCCATCTGACAGCAGCGATCAAGTACTTCCTGGCAGCGGCGCTCCATCTCAGGGTTTCCACGCTGCACTGAATCAAAGTCGAGTGATTCAGCATTGGCGCCGGTGTCCATACTTGATGCCGCACCACCACCCAGGCCAATCAGCATGGCGGGTCCACCAAGTTGAATAATAAGACTGCCTTCCGGCACCTCTTTTTTATACACGTGGCGCGCATCTATATTACCGACACCACCGGCAATCATGATCGGCTTGTGATATCCCCTGAGCTCACCGGCGACATCCTGCTCATAAGTGCGGAAATAACCGGCAAGATTCGGACGACCGAATTCATTATTGAATGCGGCCGCACCGATCGGACCGTCAATCATGATATCAAGTGCTGAAACAATACGTTCGGGCTTACCGAAATCCTGCTCCCATGGCTGTTCAAAGCCGGGAATCCGCAAGTTGGATACTGAGAAACCACACAGACCGGCCTTGGGTTTGGAACCGACACCGGTTGCCCCTTCATCACGGATTTCACCGCCGGAACCTGTTGCCGCACCCGCAAACGGAGAAATAGCAGTCGGATGATTATGGGTCTCCACCTTCATCAGAATATGGGTCTCATCATCATGCGCCGTATATTTACCATCCACGCCGGGATAGAAACGTTTGGCTTGCCCGCCCTCAATCACCGATGAGTTATCACTGTATGCCACCAGTGTACCTTCCGGGTTAAGCTGATGCGTATTGCGGATCATGGAAAACAGAGAGCGTTCCTGCTCCTCTCCATCGATCACCCAGTCAGCATTAAAAATCTTGTGGCGGCAATGTTCGGAATTGGCCTGTGCAAACATCATCAATTCGGCATCAGAGGGATTGCGCTCGAGCGCAATGAAATTCTCCAGTAGATAATCAATTTCATCTTCAGCCAGAGCCAGCCCCAGTTCACGGTTAGCCGCTTCCAGCGCCGAACGCCCTCCACCCAGAGCATCAATAGTAACCAGTGGCTGAGGCGCATGATGGGCAAATAGCTGTTGCAATTGATCTACATCTGACAGGACCGATTCAGTCATACGATCATGCAAAAACGCTGCGGCAGCGGCATGCTGATCGTGAGAAACACCTGAAATATGGTAAGCAATACCACGCTCAAGCCTTAGCAAACCGGAAAGTCCGCATAAGCCGGCGATGTCGGTTGCTTTTGATGACCATGGGCTGATCGTGCCGATGCGCGGCACAACAACAAACAGATCATCAGCCGCATGTGAGGTAAACTGTTCGGGTGCATGATTGAGCAGTTCGGCCAGACGTCCCGTATCCTCAGAGGCCCAGCTGTCATTCACTTCAGCGATATGGATATAATCAGCAATTATCGCATCTACAGAAACACCTGCAGCTGCAAATGCAGCATTCAGCTTTTCACGTCGAAAGTCGGACAGCGCATTCTGTCCTTTCAGTGTAATAATGTGAGTGGAGGAAATCGGTTCAGTCATGTCCGTATCCTATGAAGTAGCAACCGGAAACCAAGTAGAAAGTTCGTTACTTTAAATTGACCTTTTAAAACGTTCAAAAACAAAAAAAGGGGAGCCTAAGCTCCCCTTTTGCAATCCTGACACCTGTTCAGGCTGAATAGCTTCGCTTAGAAACGACGCTCGCGGATACGAGCAGCCTTACCACGCAGAGCACGCAGGTAGTACAGCTTGGCGCGACGAACACGGCCATGGCGAACTACAGTGATGCTTTCCAGCATTGGGGAATGCAGCGGGAACACACGCTCAACACCCACATTGTTAGAAATTTTACGCACAGTAAAAGAACTTGAAATGCCTTTGTTATGACGGGCAATAACAACACCTTCATACGCCTGCAGACGCTCGGTCTTCACCACACCATTCTTGGTGTCTTTAAAATCGATCAGACGAACATTCACGCGGACAGTATCGCCCTCGCGGAATGACGGGATATCTTCACGCAGCTGATCTTTTGTTACATCATCCAATGCACGCATTGTTACTTGCCTCCAAACACAAACCAGTCAGGGTCTGTTTTCCATTATATAGCAAGGCGATCCAGATAAATCGCCAAGGCAGCCCTGACAGAAAGGTGGCGCACTTTACCGACACCTTCGATTGGTGACAACCATCCATTTGCATCTGGCATGTTTTTCTCATCCAAACCCCAGCCTGTCCCGAGCACAATCAGGTGTTTTCCGTTGATATTCTTGAGTTCTGAAGGATTGATGCAGGACTCGTCAGGAGGTGTCGCCGATGTGTACCAGAGCTGATAATCATCTTCATCCAGAATCTGATCGATTGATTTAACGCATCGAATGGCGCTGAGAACCTCCTTGCGGGCGGGATTTCTCTCTCCCCCCTTACCATTCAGATAGTAATCGGTCATATCGTGAATCAGCGCATGCATGCCGTCAGCAGGATGTACCAGATAAACCGGTGACACATCATAAAAAGCACAGCTTCTGGCGAAATCATGTACATCAATGGAAGTAATCGCAGTGGTCGTAGTATCTCCACCACGATTGAGAACCGGATGATGCACCAGCGCCACAGCTATACGAGAAGAAGAATCAAACATGATGCAAGTCTACATCATTTACAGCGGTAACATACTCTGACTGACAAACTATCATCGCTTGGGCCGTGGAATTAACGGAGGTAATTTCTTTCCATCAGCTGGTGGCCTAGGTGCATTCAAAGGCAGGGGAATCGGTTTACCGTCAGGCGTCATACGTGCACGGGGCTTGCGGTTAATCTTACGAGCTCCGAGATAGATTCGATCAAAAGGCGTAAACAGGGCAACACCCAGCAGCGCACCGACCCCCTGAATCCTCCATAATATCTGCAGATCTTCACTTGCCACCGCATACGTAGTCCAGACAGCCAGACCCTCAATACATATTTTTCCGAGCAGGATGAACAGCAGCGGATATCCGAGAAAGAGTCGGAGCACAAGTGATTTGCACTCAACAATCAGAAACCAGCTGGTCATCATCCAGACCATCGTTACCAGCCCCGTGCTACCGCGATACACCTCTACATCAGGCATAAAATAAAACAGCAGCCACATCATCACCGGCATGGCAAAAACAGAGGCGATCAGCAGATGCAGAAATTTAACATATCGATTCAAAAGCAATCCGAGCAAAAATAGCGCCGTAGAATCAATGGTGAGCTGTAGCTGACTGTCATGCGTTAATTGTGCAGTCCATAAACGCCACCACTCACCATCGATAATAGCTTGCCGGCTATAAATCAGAAGATCGGCTCGCTCAGGTGTAAGGTACCATATGCCCCAGCAGGCAATCGCAAACAGGAATCCAAACATCTGCCAAGATTACGTTCTCTTATACTTTGCGCCAGCAGAGTTTATCCGGGACATGTGCAAATGATGCATCCATGCCTATGATTGCCGAATGATTCACATGCTTTAATTCAAGCATGGGCGTACTTCATTACCAAGGGAGATAATATGGCTGAAATCGGACGCTTGAACACACTGCGCGTAGTCAAACAACTGGATTTTGGTGTTTATCTTGATGGTGGTGATCTTGGCGAAATACTGATGCCAATCCGCTATGTGCCTGTACCGTGCGCTATCGGTGATGAACTGGAAGTGTTTATCTATTGCGATTCCGAAGACCGCCTGATTGCCACCACTGAAAAGCCTTATGCCATGGTTGGAGAGTTTGCACTGTTGAAAGCCGTTGCTGTCAATCAAACGGGAGCCTTCCTTCAATGGGGCATCATGAAAGATTTACTGGTGCCTTACTCTGAACAAAAGCCGCGCATGGAAGAGGGCAAACTCTATGTGGTACGCCTGTTTGTCGATGAAAACAGTAATCGCATTGTCGGCTCAGCCATGCTTGATGACTTTCTATACCGTGAATCTGATGACGAATTCGATGTTGGAGAAAGCGTCAACCTGTTTATAGCCAACCGCTCCGAGCTTGGCTATCAGGTCATAATTGATAATACCCACTGGGGCCTTCTGCACCACTCCGAGGTGGCGCACAATTTAAAACGCGGCGAAACCGTGGCCGGTTTCATCAAACATATACGTGAAGATAAGCGCATCGATGTCTGCCTGCATCTTAAACCCAGCGAAAAAACTGACGAAGTCTCGCAGTTAATTATTACGAAATTAAGAAAGAATGATGGCTTCCTTTCAGTCACTGACAAAAGTCATCCTGAAGAAATCATGGCTATGTTTGGCATCAGTAAAAAAATGTACAAAAAGGCAGTCGGGGCTCTGTATAAAAATAAAACAATAGCCATTG
Organism: Mariprofundus micogutta; assembly: GCF_001895085.1. Lineage (GTDB taxonomy): Bacteria > Pseudomonadota > Zetaproteobacteria > Mariprofundales > Mariprofundaceae > Mariprofundus > Mariprofundus micogutta. Next base: position 15,125 of record NZ_BDFD01000023.1, read on the forward strand.
AATCCGACGGCATTCGCCTGCTCAAAGCATGGGCGACAAAAGAGCGTTAACTGAAACCCTGAATAGCTCCGCGAACTGATGATCACTTGTCCCATCCATCTGCCTGAACGCTTCAGCATTCTGGCTTCACACCGGCCTTTCCTGCTCAAAATGCGAAACCACAAATATTGGACTATAATAGCACCAATAGACTTAACAATGATTCAGCAGGAGATTACTGTGGATACCGAAAAACGAAGATCTGACCGAAACACTCCGCACGAGGTCCAAAAAGGCACGCTCTATCTTTGTGCCGACCATCGCCACTTCTCAGTGGATAATGTGGATGATTTTTCACCGAACGGCGTTGGATTGACTGTTTGTGGCTTAATAAACAGTGGTGATAAGGTACTGCTTCGCCTTCAACACAACCGGAGCTTCACACCAATACTTGGCTACGTAATGTGGAGCAGTTCAATTGGCATGAGATCTACGGGGACAATACAAATGCCTGTATCCAGACTAGGAATCAGACTCATTCATTAAGCCCGGATATCATCGTCTGAAAGGCGCGCTGTTATAATCGGCCAGCAATCAATCCATCATTCTCCAGCTACCATCAGGTTGCCGACAAGCAGTACCTTGTCCATTCTCCCTTTTTCCATCGATATAAATATCATGCTGATATTCACGGCAATTCTCTCCAGCAGCATTCAGGTAGGTCGATGTCGGTGTAGTGGTGAAATTCGCACCTGTATTCGGATTATTCCAGCTGCTTGACTGGCCATCATAATTGTATTCCAGCGCCCTCTGCGCGCGTGCTTCATCAGCTTGCCTGGCAATTTCTCGACCCAGCAATGACCCAGCTACAGTGCCTGCAACGATTGCTGCAGTTCTCCCGACCCCTTTTCCAACAGTAGATCCGAGCACTCCGCCTATAGCACCACCAACCACAGACCCCACATGTTCCCTGTCACTTTGTGTCCTGCAACCGGCCACGGGGATCATCAACAAGCCAATCAATACAATGATAAAACCATTTCTCATCGTCAAACCTCCGTTTCATTCAGGCGTAGCCCACTATCTATTTGTGATTATAATGGCGCCTGCAAACAAATCGCAAGCGTACTATTTGCACCCGCATCTTCTCCCTCACTCATCAGGTGTGCTTGAATGATACAACGGCATAAATGCTGTTTGACTCGCAGGACCATCACCGCAAACTCCGCCGCTATGAATAAACACCACGCACATAAGAAGATTGCACCTTTCGGTTGGCTAGTGGCTCGCCGAATTGCTTCCCTGTGCCCCGGAGTATTCATTATTTAAAGGACCACCTTTAATACTGCTGCTGAAACGGCCACGGGTTTTGATAAATCCGTGGCCGTTTTGTTTTGTGGCCGTGAATTCATCTGATGCTCATGGAAGAGCATCCAAATCAATGCGAATCAGCATACCAAGGGAGAAAAAATGAGCGTGCCATCGGCGTATTTAGGCGTCATTATAATCTGGAGCACCACACCACTGGCCATATTATGGAGCAGTGAAGAGGTCGGTTTTGTGTTCGGCGTAACCAGTCGAATGCTGATCGGTGCCATTCTGGCACTGGTGGTTGCCGCCCTGCTCGGCTCCGGACTGCAATGGCACCGCCGCGCCAAAATGGCCTACATGACCAGTGGCTTCGGTATTTACGGGGGCATGATTACTGTTTACTGGTCAGCACAATTTATTCCAACGGGCTGGATCTCAGTCATCTTCGGCATTTCACCAATCATCACAGCAATCATGGCTCGCATGTGGCTGGACAGCGAACAGCTGACACGTTCACGCCTGACTGGCATGTTGATGGGATTGTCCGGACTGGTTGTTATTTTTGCAACCAGCTTCAGCCTTCATGAACATGCCGCCCTCGGTGTGATCGGCATGCTTGTATCAGTGGCTGTACATTGTGCCAGTGCAGTATGGATCAAACGTATTGATGCAGAAGTACCTGCTATCGTCATGACCAGTGGCGGCTTGCTGTTTGCGGCACCGCTGTTTCTGCTTACATGGATATTAAGCGGTGCATCGTTGCCAGACGAGGCGCTTTCCACACGTACAGCTGGTTCTATCGCCTACCTGGCACTGCTTGGTTCGGTACTTGGCTTTGCGCTGTACTATTATGTGTTGAGCAAGGTGGAGGCAACACGTGTGGCACTACTGACACTTGTTACACCGGTCTGCGCACTGGGCCTTGGCAATATACTCAACAACGAACCCCTGACAGTAGAAATCATCATTGGATCACTGTTGATTCTCTCAGGCCTTGCCACGTTTGAATTCAGTGCAAAAGCCAATCGGATCAAAGCTCGTTTGTTGCGCTACTAAAAACAGGGCCTGCGTTACAGCAGGCCCTGTTTAATTCTTGAGCATAAATACAGAAGGCTTTAGCTTACTTAACAATGGACGATGACATACAGGCCCACTCATCACATTCACATGAACCCGATACTTGGTTCTACTACATCGATGATAGCGACCTGATAGTTAACGTCAGCGCCACATGGGAGTCATTTGCCGCAGCAAACGAAGGGCTGCCTGAATGTTCATTTTCTGCCTTGCAAGGAAAACCGATCCTGAGCCAATTCAGCGATGCTGAAACCCGCATGATATATTCCAAGATTTTTAAAAAGGTTCGCTCTGCACAACGGGTTATTTCATTTCTGATCCACTGTGATGCTCTCGATACCATTAGACATCTTGAAGCCAGCATCATTCCACTTCCACATCAGTTTCTGAAAGTTCAATTTAAACTGGTAAATGAGATCAAACGCGATCCGGCTATTGTACAGAAACTTTGCAACACGGATGACAATATTATCACCATGTGCAGTTATTGCGGAGACCTGAAGAACAGCAAGGGGCAGTGGCAACCCATAGAACAGGAAATCACTGCACGGGACTTCTTTCAACACCCGGCCCTGCCAAAAATAAGCCATGGCATCTGCCCTGACTGTAGTAACAACTTCCTTAATTCTATCAATTTAGCCTGATGGTGCAGTAGAGGGTTCATATCCTGCTAATCGAATAATCGAATCCTGCATACCAACAGGCCCTGCAAATACAGGGCCTGTTATTCAATATCTCAGGTTAACGGCCTCGGCCGCCACCCATTCTGCGCCCCTGACCCATACCCTGACCGTGTTCGCCCACTTCATCAGGAATCGCTTTCCCCTGTTCTCTGGCACGCTCTTTCATGCGTTCATGCTTCTCAATGCGGTACTGTTCGCGCTCTGCATCATTCATGCTACGCATCTTCTGGCGCTCTTCACTGCGCTCCTGCTCAGTCATCAGCTCACGCCCATAGACAGTCTCTCTCTCAGCAGAATACGCAACAGTTGATCCGGCTGATATGCCCATAAGCATTGCCACCATCATGGCCAAATACATTTCTCGTTTCATTGCTAACCTCCTTTCCAGGATTAGTTCACATAAGAAATTATAGATAAATGCAATACCCCTTTGAATTGGACAGATTGTCACACATACGACTTAACTTATTCCAACAGATTAACAATTCGGCTGCGATAGGAGGTATGGCAAGCCATGCAGGCAGTGAGCATCTGTGACTGGGACTGAATCAACAGCGGCATATCCTTAGCCCTGGCAGCCTCTTCTATTTTAATCGCCAGCTCATGTACTCTGCCATCCGCTTTCTTAAACGCTGACATTTCCGTGCCCAACTCACCCATGATTTTCAAACGCTGGCCCATTGATGGTTTGTCGTGATCGGCAATCGCATGTGCAAAATGAGCCGCCCCGGCAAAATCTTTCAACAGGATTGCATGGTTAAGGCTGGAATAGTCCTTACCTAACTGCTGCATGATTTGCTTCAATGAGCCGTCACCAGCCCAGGCTGTTCCAGTCAATAACATTGCTACTGTCAGAACCATGATCTTTTTCATATCCACTCCGGTCTTTAAAAGGTGTATTCAATCTCACTGTAAATTCGGTCATTTTTATCAAACTGACCGAAGAAGCCGTTCACACCACCGAACACATCACCACCAAGCCTTGCAGTAATCTGATCACTGAACTCATAAGACACTTTAGGACGCAACATCCAACTGCCATCTGCCCAGTCATACAGACCAATGATCTCCGGCTTCAGTTTCTCATTCATGTAATCGGTAGAGACCATCAGACTGACAAAACCCGAGGCCTGATCTTCAACCACATTTTTGTCCCAGCCCGGCAGATAACGGACAAAAAACTGCGGGCTGATACGCCAGTTATTTTTGTTGTAGTCCAGACCGAAAGCAGCATTGACTGTTGTTTCCCTGCCGATTGATGTTGCAGGCGTGACACCTGTTCTATTGATACCTTCACCGATATTTACCGCCACTTCACCGCGCAATACCAGTGCCCCGAAAGCATTGGAGAAAGAACCACCGACTGTATTCATGCGCTGGTATACCGGTGTCAGCGTCAACAGACCCGGAGTCAGGCTTTTCTGCATATTGGGTGAATCTTTCCAGCCATAAAACCAGTTCAGTGACAAATCCCAGCCGGAGAGATTGGAACGCCATGCCAGACCGGCTTCAACATCTGAAAGACGCCACCCAGGTTCATCTCCAGGCTGTACGGCAAGAGCAATGCCGGCAGGTGTTGCAGGCAGGGCAAAAGCCCAGCGTGAGCCAGCCGGTGCAAACTCTCCCGGCCGCGCATCGGGAATAACAATAAATTCGAACTCATGCTCAGAACCGCCGATATCGGCATACCAGTTCAACCGTGCAGACCACAGACCGATGCGTGAGTCGAGAAAATCATCGAGCATGAATTCGCGCATATCCAACGGATTGACGATATCTAGCATACGCAGACCGTCAGTCTTTCCCCAGACGATCTGCTGCTGACCAATACGGAAATCAAACGCATCACCGCCGTAGAGCAGATATGCCTCCTTACTCTGCAGATAAGTGCGATAGTGCTTCTTGATACCAGTTGTCAGATCTGTGGCATTGGTCTGTTCAACATCCATTGCTGCGTCATACCAGGCCAGCAGCCTGCCACGAAACTCCCAGCGATCACTTAAGATAGCCTCCGGCTTCAAATCCAGTCGAGTCTGCAGTTTATCCAGCCGCTTCTCACCCGAAACAAAATAAGCCGTCTCATTTTTCAGACTGCCATGCATTGTCCATTCTGCTGCAAAGGCAGAAGAAGAAAAAGCCAACGCCGCCGCAACAATTAAAACTATTCGTCTCATACCCTGATTTTTTCCTTACCCAGCCCCAGCAATACCGGGAACAGATAACAGGTGGCCAGATAACAGATCACCATGGTGGCTGCGATCAATGCGCCGAGTTTCATCTGCGGATAAAGCGCTGCTGTCAGCAACACCAGGAATCCACCGACAACCACAAAGGTATTAAACAGGATAGCATGGCCGACACTGCGGTTAGTATTGATAACGCTATCCTCATAACTGTTCCCCGCCACGCTCTCTTCGTGGTAACGATGCAGATAATGGATGGCAAAATCGACGCCGATTCCGAGAGCCATCGCTCCGGTCAGAGCTGTAGCTATATCAAGCGGGATACCGATATTCCCCATCATGCCATAATTGACAGTGACCGCGAGCGACACAGGAATCATGGCGATGGCTGCAATCAACAGACGTTTGAACATCCACCAGCAGAGCAGGAAGATGGCAAGTATAGAGGTTGCAAGGGAGGCAATCTGACCATCGATGATCATTTCAGACAGACGGTGCACTGTGAAACCGGTACCGGCCCACTCCACTTTGTATCCCATATCTTCCGGGAACCAGTTGTCAGTTTTATCCTGCATCCTGCCCAACAGTGCAGCCACCACCTTGGTTTCATCCGTTTTCATATTGATCCGAATATGGGCCTGGCGATAATCGCCAGTCATAAAGGTCTCAAAATCATCGGGTGCGCCGGAAAATGAATAGAGCAGCAGGTACTGAGCTGCCATATCTGATGTTTCAGGGACACGATTCCAGGCCGGATCATCAGCATGCAGTGCCTGATTCATTGTCTGTAGAAACTCAGCAATGGATGAGCTGTCGCCAACCATAGGATCTTTTTCAATCTCATCCTGGAGATCGATCAAATGCTGCAGAAACTCAGGTTCCAGCAGACCATTCTCACGACCTGTATCAATCATCACATCCAGACTTGTGGTGCCGGAAAAGTGCTCATTGAGCATTTCATCTGCCTGACGCAATGGGTCACCCGGCTTGAATTGATCTACCAGTGATGCATTCACATCCAGCTTCATCGCACCGAAAACAGAAACAGCCAGCAGTATCCCGAAGAAGGCCATAATGCGCTTAGGGTGCTTTAACACAGTTACACCCAGCCATTCCACATAAGCCGAAAACAATGGTTTGCGCTCTGCATGTTTTTCTTTTTCAGGCAGCAGCATCAGTGCCGCGGGTAACAGCAGCATGGTAATCAGCAGAGCATATATAATACCGATAGCTGCAAACATACCGAAATCACGAATTGGCGGCAGGTCTGAAGCCAGCATAGATAGAAAACCGACACCGGTGGTAACCGTCGTCATCAGCATCGGCTTCCACAGCTCGTGCATCACTTCAACCATACGCTCTTTGTGATGAGCATAAGCCTGATGATGGGCCAGCAATCGTTCGCGACTGAGAAAATGTACGGCATCAGCAATACCGATAGCCAGAATCAGGATCGGCAGCATGGTGGTAATGGTATAGATCGGAGCACCCAGTGCAGCCATCGTTCCCAGCGTCCAGATCTCAGCCATCAACACCACTGCAATCGGCAAGAGTACCCCGCGAGGTGTGCGGAAAGAGAGAAACAATAAAACCAGCAACAGCGCCATCACAATCGGCTGCATGCGCTTCATTTCTGCCGGCATATACACGCCAAACACGCCCTCGATTACCGGGCGTCCCGAGATATAGAAACGCTCTGAACCGCCACGCGCCTCCAACTCAGCCACCTTGGCTTTCATCAAATCATAAATCTCGGCATATTGATGGCGCGAATCAGGCATAGGTCGAACTGCAAAAATGGTACCGCTGCCATCGGCAGAGACAATCACATCCTCATAAACACCGAATTCATGCATACGTTGTTTCAGATGGTCAATTTGAGCCTGTGTTTCCGGCACATCCTCCATAAATTTTTCCACATCCAAACCAGCATCAGAGCCGCGAATATCTTTGATTGTAGCCAGAGAGAGCAGATCATTAAGCGCCAATGTGCGGAAGTGAGGTTGATCTGCCAGCCAGTCGGTTAACTCCTGAATTAATTTCAGACTAGCCGTATTATACACGCCATCTTTTTCATCATTAATGATGCCGACAATCACCAGGTCCGTGCTGCCAAAACGCTCTTCCAACACCTGCTTGTTAATATAAGCATCACTGTGTTTGGGCAACATGGCATCCATGTCGGTTTCGATATAAATATGGCGCATCTGACTGACGGCGAGAACTGTCGCCAGCACAAGTACAAGCAGTACCGATTTCGGATGGGTTAGAACCCAGTTAAAAAGTTTCTTCATGTTATTCCCCATATACCTGAAACAGACTGAACTGTTCAGCTGTGACTATTTCGCGCGATAGCCGCGCTTGAGCATGCGTTCTGAAAATGTGCGATCAGTCAGACCAGTATTATAACGATGTTCAGAGAATGAAAGTTCTGTGCGATGGCCGGACTGTATATTTGTCATTGTACCCCGCATTGCCGTCCATACTCCATCGATCTGTTTGATCTCTTCAGATACCAGGCGTTTTAATTCTTTGCCTTTACGATCCCAGAAATCAACGCGAATATACATGTTGATATCTTTGCGAATATAATAACGGGCATTTGAATATCCCAGGTTCTTCTTTAGCCCATCGGTTTTCGGCTCACCTTCGACAACCCACACATTATGACCATCCAATACCTCAGAACCGATCAACGTCCAGTTGTAATCCTCAAGCTCTGGTGTCTGCTTGATATCCTCGAAGGTGAAGTCGGTTCCCATGAAATAATCACCACGGTCCGAGGACGAGATACGACGCACTTTTTTCAGGGCTGGAAGGTAAAGCCACTGGTCATCATCCTTAGCAATGCCATCATAGTCCCAGGTCAACAGAGCTGTATCACGCACATTCGACGGTGCCAGAAAATAGGTGATCGATTTACTGTCCTTAGCGTAATCCTTGCGAAACGAAATCATCTCACGTTCACGCACATTGCCTCGGCGGTCAATCAGGCGCTGCTTCATTTTCTGAATCAGGTCATCACCATCATCCCGCGCATCCACTTGCTGCATAATCTCCAGTCCGCCTGATTCCCCACTATAGACCGGTGCTACAAAAAACATCGTTGCACTTAGAATCAACAAACCAATCACCTTCATTCTATCCTCCTCTGTATCAACGACGTACTAATTGACGAAAAACCAGCATTGATATCACTGTCCAGATTGTCGAGCGCAGTGTCATGGCTACAACCGTTCGCATCTCGTAAGCGCCATCAGTAAATATGTACAGCCCAAATGCTGCGAGCACCAATAACGTTGAGGCTGCAATCAGCATGGAAACGCCTGCAGCCCAGGGTTTTCGAAAGGCAATGCCCACACCGGCAATCAGATAAATAAAACCGGCAGTGAAATTAAACCAGAGGACAAATGGGACATAATCTCCGGCTGCAATTCGATAGCTCTCATCACCGAATAGCACTTGGCCGCCGGATTTTAGTGTCATAATTCCAAACAGCACGGCAACCAATGCCGCAACATACATCATTACCTTGCTGGCAGTAGCAGGCTCTTGTTCTGACATATTTACAGGCTATTAGCTTGCACAGGTACCGCACGCACCACCGGGCTTCACACCCAGTTTGATCAGGATTTTCTCCATCAGGCACCAACGGGTAAAGCCTGACTGGAACAGGTTTGCACCGACAAACAGGGTAAACCATAACCACGTAGGTTCATTCAATACGCTGCCGTTATACACCGAACTCAAAAACACCGACAACATGATAAAAAATCCTGCAATAATTCGAATTACTCTTTCTGTAGTCATTTTTCTCTCCTTTTTATTAGTAAGTTTTTAAATTGATTTCTCTTTATCGAATACTGATCAGTTTGTCTGATATATGTTTCAGTGTTTTGATTGCGATAGCTTTCTCTTCAGCCGGAATATCACTAAGCACTTCCTGCTGAAAACTGCGCACCAATGGAACCATCACTGCCAGTGCCTGATTCCCCGCTTCGGTCAATGCAATTCGAAAACAGCGCCGGTCTTCCTGACACGATTTTCGCTCAACCAGAGCTTTTTTAACCAAGCCGTCTATACGCCGGGTGATGGTAGTTTTATCACGCATCGTCAAAGCCGCTATTTCAACCTGAGTCATCGGCCCCTGTTTCATCAAGCGAAATAAAATGGAGAAATCCTGAGCTGACAATGAATAAGCATTGGCAGCAAAACGCCTGGCAATCTCTTCTGTCATCAGGAACGCCGTGCGATTCACATTCAGACCAATGGCCTGTTCCAGCTGAAAATCCAGTATTGATTCGCTCATATTTCTCTCCTGTGGTGCGCACACTACCCACAATTGTTGTATTATACAACTATTGTTATATGCATCTTTATTTTAACATGCTCTGCTATGCATGATCGGATAATCCATTCAGAGTGCGCTAATGCTCAGCTATCAGCACACCTACCACGCAGGAAATCATGCCGACGTATTGAAACATATCATCCTCGGTGATGTTGTGAGCGGGATGTTCAACAAGGAAGCGCCGCTGTTTATGCTTGATGCCTTTGCCAGCCGCGGTATTTATAATCTGAATTCAGATGAAGCATTAAAGAACAGGGAGTTTGATACCGGCGTTGGCAAACTCTGGCCAAGGCGCAACCAGAAAAGTCCGGAGGGAGTGGCTCGCTGGTTCAAACTGATCGCATCCGGCAACCAGGATGGAGGGTTTTCACGTTTTCCCGGCTCAACAGCTCTGCTGCATGAGATGTGCCGCGAATTCGATCGCCTTAGCGCCTGTGACCTGCACCCGCAGGAGTTCGACGGTTTGCGCCGCTCTTTTCAAGCCAATCGCCGTTTTTCCCTGCTCAAACGTGATGCCTTTGAAGCCTTGAAAGCACTACTGCCACCAAAAGAAAAACGCGGCCTGATCTTTCTCGACCCTTCCTACGAAGTAAAAGATGAATACCGTCAAATCGCCAAAGCCGTAGTCGATGCCCATCGTCGCTTTGCCACCGGTGTCTATGTCATCTGGTACCCGATTCTGCCTGCAGGGCGCCACCATGAACTGTTCAATGACCTGAAACGATCAGGCATTCGCAAAATCCTGCGCGTGGAACTGGATTGCGCTGATACATTCCCCGACATGCAGATGAGCGGGTCCGGCATGCTGATTGTCAACCCTCCCTGGCATGCACAACATGCCATAAAAAATTCATTGAACTGGGTTTCTGAAAAACTCACTGACGGCAATGGACTGACGCAGCTTAACTGGCTGGTGCCGGAATAAACGAACCTCTGTTATCCACAGAACCTCTCTATTTAAGAGATTGGTTATTACTTATACAAACAGAGATAGGCCGTCTGCCCTTTCACACGCACACCGAATGCCTGATCGGCCTCAACCATAAACTCGTCACCTGCTACAAAGCTCATCCATGCATCGGCACCCGGCAATTTCACATCCATAGCACCTGATGTGACCGACATAATCTCTTTGCAGGATGTGCCGAACTCGTATTCGCCTTCGGCCATCACACCAACTGTTGCTGGCCCTTCTGCCGTTTCAAATGCAATCGATTTTACTTTACCGTCAAAATATTCATTGGTTTTAAACATATAATCTCCTTATTCAAAATAAACTAATATAGTCAGAATATCCGCGCAGACCATTTGGCCTGCCAAAATCAAACACTGTTCCTCTTCATATCATGCCTGTTCAGAGCGCCGCATATAGATAGTGAAATCATCCGCAAGATAATCGGTTCGCAACTGACAAGCCGGTGTGATTTTTTTACAGAAACTGAATACTGCGTCCACATCATAGGCAATCAATTCGAGAAGTGATGCAGCATCAATATTTCGATGATCCAGCATATTAAAAGCCACGCCATTGCGACAAAGCTTGAACATTCTATCAATCACTCGCATAGCATATTCTCCGTCATCATGCAGATCCCAGTTCAACGTACCCGACAGAACTATCCAGTCAAAACTCTCTGGAGCCCAATCAAAATCGAACACCTCTCCTTGAAGTAATTTCAGTCCCGGATTCATCTCCAGTCCTTTGGCGAGAATATCAGGTGACAAATCGATGCCGGTATAATCCACCGGCAGCCCCTTTCCATTCAACCAGCTATAGAGATCGCCAAAGCCACAACCCACATCTAGCAGAGAATCCCAAGGACGAATACCAATCTCGGCAAGTGCCTCGAACCGAATCTTCTGCCCTCCGCGAGATTCCCAATACAGCGCTTCGGAAGAATAACCAAAGTAAGACACGCTATCCCTGTGTCTCTCGATCATCTCCTTTCGCTGACCTGCATCCATACCTGGAACTACGTCGCTCTCGCCAAAGGGTAAATACACTCTTCTCATGGCTGCCACTCTATGCCAAGCGAAGATCTATTGACCACCAAAAGCCGTCTCATCTTCGTTGTTGAAGCGATACGCAACGCCCTCCATAGTTCAGCACCAATAAATCTGAGGTTGTCCAAATGAAACGTATCCCCGCAAATTCCACATCCGCCACTAAAGGCCATGAACTGGTATCATCTCTTCAGAACCGCTTTGTAAGCGGTTTGGAAACACTGGCTAGTACTCTGGGAAGCAATCAGCGTTTCTCACCCGTCGAATGGTTCCGTGATGGGGGGAGGCACGGTGGCGGTATCCGTTATGAAAGCGCCGATGGTGATCTGTTCGGGCGCGGTTCAGTCAATGTTTCACAGGTCCACTACGATGATAATCCGGAGAAAAAACTGGGCTCAGCCTCAGCCATCTCCACGATCATTCATCCGAAGAATCCACTGGCTCCATCAGTACACATCCATATAAGCTGGACCGAAATGAAAAATGGCAAAGGTTACTGGCGCATGATGGCAGACCTGAATCCATCCAATGAAAATCCCGCTCATACATTACAGTTTCTTGATGCCATGAAGGAAGCTGCCCCCAACTGTTATGATGAAGCTGTTGCACAAGGGAATCGCTATTTCTTTATTCCCGCACTCGGCCGCCATCGCGGCGTTGCTCATTTCTATCTGGAAAACTACCGCACCGGAAATGCCGATGCCGATTACGCACTGGCTAAAACGATAGGTGAAGCAGCCATTGACACCTATCTCGAAATTCTCACGCAGGCTTTGCAGAATCCAGCCAAGGCCACAGACGTTGAGCAAGCGGCACAACTTGCCTACCACACACTCTATTTCTTCCAGGTTTTGACACTGGATCGGGGTACTACCACCGGTCTTCTGGTTCATGATCAGAACGATGTAGGCATCATGGGTTCACTACCTGCCCTGGTTGATCGTAAGCTTCTGGCTTCATGGATCGAGCGCATGCAAGCTCCTCAGAACAGACTTCTGGAAGCTCTGGTTGCCGCATTACCCGGGACTTCGCCCGCGCTGGTAGATGAAGCAGTGAAACAAAAACTCGCTGAAGTGGTTCGTTCTCATTATCGGAGACATCCGGAAGCGATTGAGATGCAAGCATCAGGCAACTTCATTCCACCGACAGTTAAGAATCACAGCTGATAACACAAAACCCAGTCCTCTGGTACTGGCATCCATCATCTATGCCCTACAGCAGACATGGCTCGTTGCACTGGTCTTGTGACTTATAAAAACCGGGCCGATGTTTACTAAACGGGAGCTAATATCCCCGGATTGTGTGAACCCCTTAAAACTGGGATACCTGATATCAGGATGCGCCGCCCCCTTACGATCAGGGTTCAGTGTATAGGTCACAACATCAGTGCAGTGGCAACAATTCAAGCCTGCCATCCTCCCCCCCTCCCTGGCAGGTCTGTATGTTTGAAATGCAAGCCAGATCTCTAACATGAATGGGCGATGCGGCTTGACGACAACAGCATGATGTTGTAGGTTGTATACAAGTTCGTTGCACTGGCGTTGTGGCTTATAAAGGTGAGCCGATGCGCACTGAACGGGAGCTTCTATATTCTGATTGTGTGAGTCCCCTGCGGGATACCTAATGTCAGAATGCAGCGCCCACCTTAACGTAAAGGGTTCAGGACATTATAGGCCACAATGCCAGTGCAATGACTCAATTCCCAAAGGCCTGCCCCCTCCCTCCTCGGCAGGCCTTTTAGTATTTAATCAATAAAATGCTATGGACCAAACATCGGTAATAACCATGGCTGACTCACCCACTATGTATCTTTCAAAAGACTGCGCAAAGCTCTGACAGGGCTAATTTTTACTTCATTACTTGTCTGCCACTGCTTTGGCAAATGCTGCCGCCAAAGCATTTTCAGGCTGCTTCTTTTGCTTATTCATTTGCCGCTGCACCTGATCTTTCGTTGTTTTCGGACGACTGGAGCGAGGCTTGCCCTGACGTGACTGATCATGACGTTTAACTCCATGCTTTTTGTCTGAACGAACGGACCTCTCAGCGCATTCACCCGGTTGATCATCCATACGCATGGTTAAGGATATACGTTTTCGTTTGGCATCTGCCTCCAGAACCTTCACCTGCACTACATCACCCGTCTTCACCACTTTACGCGGATCATCAATAAATTGATTGGTCATTGCAGAGATATGTACCAGACCATCCTGATGCACACCGACATCAACAAAGGCTCCAAAATTAGCAACGTTGGTCACCACCCCTTCCAGTATCATACCTTCGCGCAAATCACGTAACTCTTTGACACCACTCTTAAACTTTGCCGTGCGGAATTCCGGGCGCGGATCTCGCCCCGGCTTTTCAAATTCCAGCAGAATGTCAGACACAGTCATTTCACCGAAACGATCATCCGAAAAATCACTGGCTTTCAACTGCTGAAGAAACTCACGGTTCCCCATCAACTCGCGCACCGGTTTGCCGGCTTCCTCCACGATTTTTTCAACCACGGGATAGGCTTCCGGATGTACAGCCGAAGCATCGAGAGGGTTATCCCCCTTCATGATGCGAAGAAAACCGGCCGCCTGCTCAAAACTCTTTGGTCCAATCCCCTGCACTTTAAGAATTTGTTGGCGATTGCGGAAAGCCCCCTGCTCATCGCGTAGCTTAACGATATTCTCGGCCATCGAACGACTTAAACCTGCAACATGCGCCAACAATGGCACCGAAGCAGTGTTGATATCAACACCAACACGGTTCACACAGTCCTCAACCACGTTATCAAGACTGCGGCCGAGATGATTCTGGTTTACATCATGCTGGTACTGACCGACTCCAATAGATTTTGGCTCAATCTTCACAAGCTCCGCCAGCGGATCCTGCAAACGCCTGGCAATAGAAACCGCACCACGTAGCGACACATCAAGATCAGGAAACTCTTTAGCCGCAATTTCTGAAGCGGAATAAACAGATGCACCGGCCTCTGACACCATAACCTGAGTAAGTTGCAACTGCGCAAAACGCTCACGCAGCTCCTTGACCAGTGCTTCAGTTTCTCGAGAACCCGTACCATTTCCGATAGAGACCAAATCAACATGGTGTTTATCAGCCAACACAGCCAGAGCAGCAATCGCCTCATCCCAGCGTCTGGCTGGTGCATGCGGATAGATCGTGGTGGTATCAAGTACTTTTCCGGTTGGATCAACCACGGCCACTTTTACACCGGTACGCAGGCCCGGATCAAGTCCCATGGTAGCGCGCTGGCCTGCAGGTGCTGCCAATAACAGGTCACTCAGGTTATTGGCGAACACCTTGATAGCCTCGGCTTCCGCCTTTTCTCGCAGCTCACCAAGCAGATCAAGCTCAAGTCGTTTGGATATCTTCTGCTTCCATGCAGCACTCACACCCTCCAGCAGCCAGTTATCCGCAGCCCTTCCCGCCTTGCTGATTCTGTAATGATTGGCAATTGCTAACTCGCAGTGGCCTGCACCCGCAGTGTTTTCTGCCTGAATATCTTCGAGCAACTTCACCCGCAGTAGTCCTTCATGCTGGCCTCTGAATATTGCCAACGCTCGATGAGATGGAACACGTTTGAGTGGCTCACTGTAGGCAAAGTAATCGGAGAACTTCACAGCCTCTTCTTTCTTGCTGACAACGACACTGCTGGTAAGCAGGGCATGTTTCTTTAGATAATCACGCAGACGCCCAATCAAATCGGCATCTTCACCAAACAGTTCAATCAAAATGTCACGTGCACCATCAAGGGCGGCCTCTATATTCTCAATACCATGTTCAATATTGATAAATGATGCAGCCTGCACTTCCGGTTTTGGTGACGGGTTGGCCAGCAGAGCCTTTGCCAATGGCTCAAGACCAGCTTCACGTGCCATCTGAGCTTTGCTGCGACGTTTCGGTTTATAGGGAAGATAGAGATCTTCCAGACGAGCCAGTGTTTCAGCTGCCTTGATAGAGTTCTCTAGTCCGGATGTAAGTTTTTCCTGCGCAGCTATCGATTTCAGGATTGCGGTGCGACGTGCTTCCAAATCACGCAGGCATGAAAGACGCTGCTCCAGAAAGCGCAGCTGTGTATCATCCAGCCCCCCGGTAATCTCTTTTCGGTAACGGGCAATAAACGGCACGGTTGCTCCATCATCAAGAAGAGCTGTCGCAGCAACGACTTGTCGTTCATTCACTTGCAGCTCTTTAGCAATACGCAATGCAATCCGCATGGTTTCTCCTAAAACATATATTGAGGAAATCTAACCCGACGAATCCGGGCTGGTGGCAGTTTATAGCCGAATCTCCAGAATGAAACAGGCACTCGTGAAAAAGGCTCCGGCGTAAACCGGAGCCTGTGAAAACACCTCAATTCGAGAGGGACTGACATCCGGAGCCATCGGGGAGGGAGGGTGATTCGCTCCGGACAGGCGATACTTTGTGATTCACCCGTTAGCACTTTGTGAACCAACTATGAATATAAATTTATCATACCTCTTCACGATGCTAGCCATATCAATTACGCTGTATCTTTCTACTGGCTGTTGAAGGAGGAAGATCATGAGCGAAACATCCCACATTCTTATTGGAGGCATGCGCCAACAACAGGTTACACTTGATGCACGCATGGCCAACCGTCATGGTCTGATTGCCGGGGCCACAGGCACTGGTAAAACTGTAACCCTACAATCAATTGCTGAAGGTTTTTCACACATAGGTGTGCCAGTATTTATGGCAGATATCAAAGGCGATCTTTCCGGCATTTCGCAGACCGGCAGACCGCATAAGGAAATTGACCGGCGCATTAGTGAAATCGCCATTGATGGTTATACACAGCGAGGTAATCCCGTGCTGTTCTGGGATATATTCGGTCGCTCAGGCCACCCTGTACGCACTACGATTTCAGATATGGGACCACTGCTGCTTTCAAACCTGCTGGATCTTAATGATACACAGAGCGGCGTTCTGTATGCAGCGTTCCGTATTGCAGATGATCAGGGCCTGCTACTGCTCGACCTGAAAGACCTGCGTTCCATGCTCTCCTGGATGAGTGATCACACAAAAGAACTGAAATCTGATTATGGTAATATATCGGCGGCCAGTATCGGTGCTATTCAACGCAGTCTTTTAGTACTTGAAGAGCAAGGGGCTGAAAACTTTTTTGGTGAACCTGCGCTTAGGCTCGCAGACCTGATGATGGTGGATTTCTCAGGCCAGGGGGTCATTAGCCTGTTTGATGCCACCGAGTTAATCACCAGATCACCCAAGCTCTATGCAACTTTTCTGCTCTGGCTACTGGCTGAGTTATATGAAAACCTTCCTGAAGTTGGCGATGTGGACAAACCGAAAATGGTGCTGTTTTTCGATGAAGCACATCTGCTGTTTGACGATGCACCGGATGTGCTGCTTGATAAAGTGGAACAGGTTGTGCGTCTGATCCGTTCCAAAGGCGTAGGCATTTATTTTATTTCCCAAAGCCCACTTGATATTCCCGAGAATGTACTTGGTCAGCTTGGCATGCGTGTGCAACACGCACTCAGAGCATTTACTCCCAAAGATAAAAAAGCGGTAAAAACAGTTGCCGAAACCTTTAGAGCGAATCCGGCCCTAGATACTGCAACAGTGATTACCGAGCTTGGTATTGGAGAAGCTCTGGTTTCCACGCTTGATGCAAGCGGTGCACCTACAGCTGTTGAGCGCGTTCTGGTCGCACCACCGCAATCACGTATTGGCCCTGCCAGTAGCGAAGAGCGAGCGGCTATGATCTCGCGTTCTCCAGCAGCCGGACGATATAATGATATCATCGACCGTGAATCAGCTTATGAATTACTCAAGTCTCGCGCTGAGGAACAATCCCGTCGTGAGGTAGCCGAAAAGGCTGAGCAGCAGCAGAAAATCATGTCCGAACCGGTCAGGCCAAAACGCAGACCCGGTCGCCCGCGTGACTCTTTGAGTACATCCATGATGAAATCAGCGGCCCGCTCCGTCAGTACAGCCATAGGTGGTGCCATCGGTCGCAAGCTGGTTCGCGGATTGCTCGGTTCACTGCTAGGCGGCAGATAAATCAGCTGATCTATGCCCGAGAACAGTTATTGGCATCAGATATGCTTTATCATCTATACATAGCTCGTTGCACTGGTTTTGTGACTTATAAGTCTGGGCCGATGTGCACTGAACGGGAGCTAATATCTCCGGATTGTGTGAATCCCTTAACCTGGGATACCTGATATCAGGATGCGGCACCCACCTTATCATAAAGGGTTCAGTACATAGGTCACAATACCAGTGCAACGACAATAGATCATAGAAGGCCTGCCATCCTCCCCCCCCCCTCTTCGGCAGGCCTTTTTGTTGATACACCTCTAACATGTCAAAAACCGCAACCTGAACAGCTCATTTACTGTCAAAGTTGTGACCCTTCAGTGCCGGAATCAGACATAAAATACTTAGACACTCGTGAATACCTGTGGTTGCTCAGCAGTCAATATGCACCTACGCTCACAGCATAATGAAACTTTTAGATTCAACCACTCCAGAGACCTGCGCCGAGAATGAGATCTACAACAAGCTGTTGCAACTCGATGGCAAAAATATTCTGGAACTGGGTTGTGGTCGTGCCGAAATCACCCGTGCCATTGCCTGCGAAGGAATCAACCGCCACATCACTGCGCTGGAGGTGGATAAGATTCAGTATCGCCATCTCCAGGCCATCGATGACCTTGCCAATGTAGAATTTATCATGGCTGGTGCCGAAAGCATTCCCTGTCCTGATAACAACTTTGATATCGTGTTCATGTTTAAATCACTGCATCATGTACCACTGGATCTGATGCAGCAGGCATTACAGGAAATTCACCGCGTTCTCAAACCCGGAGGGCTTGCCTATATCTCAGAACCTGTGTTCGCTGGTGACTTCAATGATCTACTAAAAATGTTTCATGATGAGCAAATCGTGCGTCTTGCTGCCTTTGAAGCAATCAAAGACTGCGTTGATGCAGAGCTCCTTTCGCTGCAGAAGGAATACTTTTTCAATGCTCCAATCTGCTTTGAGAATTTTGCTGACTTTGAACAAAAAATTCTCGCTGCGACTCACACCGACCATAAGCTGTCTGATGCACTCTATGCGCGGGTAAAACAGAAATTCGAATCACATTTGAGTGAATCCGGTGCGCAATATCTAATGCCTATACGCATTGATCTGTTACAAAAAGAGCGGTAAATCCAAGCTGCAACTGATAGTCACATGATCAGTCATCGTGTTCCTCTTCCCACTTTTCGCGGCTCTCAATATAATTCTGACGCCGCTCTTCATGCTGAAGTAAACGTTCCCGACGATTCTTACGATGTTCATTCAATTCTTGCTGACGCTGTTCCCGGCGAATATCTCTGCGCTTCCGGTCATCATTACTATTGTTCCGGTACTGATCATATTCATGACTGTAACGATCATCCTCATCCCGCATGTCACGTCGCTGATGAACCCTGTGCCTCGGTGCATGGTAACGACTCATGCGCGATAGATTATGCCGGGAAGGGTAGTAATGTGGATCAAGCCTGAGAGCATGATTAAAGTGGGCTCTTGCGCCAGCTGAATCACCCCATAACATCAATGCCATACCAAGATCATTGTGTGCCGCCGGGTTGTCCGGGCAATAAGCAATACCCTGACGCATCAAAGATACTCTCATACCCAGATTGCGGGCATGCCTTGCCTTTCCGAAGTAGACATCACCTCTTCTACAAGATCTGCGATGGTAACGTACTTCCGATGCATGAATACGATCATCTCTGTCATCGGCCAGAATCGCTCCAGCCAAGCCACCGAGAACACCACCAATAATAGCGCCTTCAACAATCTGATCACTCTGAGCACCTATGACTGCACCTGCGGTGGCTCCAACCACAGCTCCCTGTGTAGCCGTCCGTTCCTGATGTGCGGTCGCGCAGCCGGTCAGCACCAGGGTCACAGCAATAAAAACATATCGTTTCATAATCACCTCCTCGGCAAGCTATAGCTTACTCCGCCAGATCGACCCGACAAGAGGCCTTTGAGCTTCTGATTTTTTGGCCCATTGATTGCTCTCTGATGTCATCCTGATTTATGCAAGGAGCAGATATGCAAAACAATGCCACACACCCACATTTTGATCTCTCATTGAAAGATGGTGATTTGCTCTATCAACAGTTACTGCCAGCCGAAGGTACACGTGGTCGATTAACCATGTACCAGAATAGCATCAGTTCGCTGCCACTGCCACCGGCCCTTTGGAACGCTTTTCAACGCGCCTGCAGCGAAGAAGCCTCCAGTCAGCAACTCGGAGAGATTATCAAGGATGACCCTGTACTTTCCGCGTCCATACTACGCTTTGCGAATTCAGCTGGCATTGTACATACGCCGATCAATGATGTCGGCAGAGGTATTTCACGCCTAGGGAACTCTATGGTTCGTAGCGTCGTCGCCAAACACGCTTTTTCTGCATCTTCTTCAAGCACAGGCAAAGTGTATGACATTCCGATGTTATGGAAGCATGGTATGGCAGTCTCAGCTTTGGCAGAAATTGTTGCCGACCATATCCCCGGCTGCAATCGGAATGAAGCCGGCACAATCGGTCTGTTCCATGATGTAGGAAGATTGGGATACAATCTGGTGAATGAATTCATGCAGCCTGCAGAGCTGGATCCGGCCAAAGGATATCTCGTTTACGAGCTTGAACGTTCAGGCTGCACCCATATTGATATGGGTTTACTGCTGGCAGAGCACTGGCAATTACCGGAGAAAATATGTAAGGGCATCCGTTATCATCATCATCCGGCCTACGTCGAAGCTGAAGCTATTCCATCTGAAATCAGGGCTGAAGTGCTGGCAGTATATCTGGCTGACCTGTTGGCTATTCGCCTCGGTGTTGCTGGCGGTAATCCGGGAACTATCCCACCGCATGCAAGTTTTGCGGACATGCTGCCGAACACAACACTGACCGATCTGGCCAACGATAGAAAAGTCGGTTCTGAACTGGCCCTTGTTCAGGCGATGGAGTTTTAATATTCCATAAACCTAATCACCATACACCTGGAACCAGACGATAGCGTACCCGTTCAGAGTAGTCAGTGTAGCCATTGAGTTCGGCATGCAGCGTCTTCTCTTCAAAAAAGATACGAATCAGAAATGATAAAGAAATCAGCAACGCAAGCGGCAACGTCCACCATGAACCCAAAGCCAATGGAAGGCAGAGCAACATCGTGATGAAACCGGTATACATGGGGTGACTGTCAATCAGCACCCAAAATTGACCCCCCATCAGCGTCCAATTTTGACCCCCCTAAAGTCTGTTTAAATCATGCTCTATTTTTGAATCTCCAGCTCTCATTTCCGGTCTCTATAATGTCACAATG
>NZ_BDFD01000024.1 GCF_001895085.1 Mariprofundus micogutta
GTTCCTGACAGAAAGACTGAAATATCGGCAACTGTTTTGATCTTCCTTTCGTCCATCTGGATAAGCATCCCCATATGATGGACAGGACAACTACGTTTTCAGACTCATTTCATATTGGAAAAGACTCCATCTTGCGAGAATGGGTGAAGAAGGCTATAAAGCAGGGATGGAATCTAGCGTAGAGATAGAGGCTTTGTCGGTTTTTGATGACAGGCGCAAAGTCTTGGCATTGGTGCACATGAATGCAGCTGCCGCCCTCGTGCTGTTTAGTATCATTCAATATGTTGAACCGGGCTATTTTCCTCTTGCTGTTACTGAGGCTGCTCTGGCAGTGGTCATGGTTATTAACTATTGGTGGATTGGTCGGGGTGCGGACCTGACTGTCATTGAAAATATTCTCATGCTTTGTGCCGTCATTCTGTTCTCGGCACTTGTCTATCTTGACAGTATTGAAAATACAGGTGTTTACTGGGTTGCAGGTTATCCTTTTGTCGCCTATTTCGTGCACCCGGCCAGACAGGCCAAATTCTGGGTTGCCGGCTATGCATGTTTATTGGCTGCCACAGGTTTTCTGGTCTCTTTTGGTTTTATAGAACTTCCTTACTCGGCTATTCAGGTGTTCTGCCTTGTTGCTGTTGTGCTGTTTTTTTCGGTGTTGTCACACATTTACAAGTCTCAGCTTGAACTGCGCACGCACCAACTGGCCCACTTCAACAGGCAACTGGAGCAGCAGCAGAAGCGTATGCAGGTTGTGCTGGATCATTCTCCAATTGGTATCTGGATGATTGATGCCGGGCGCCATATCCAGTTTCTCAATAAATCCTGGGTGACATGGAGCGGCATATCGGAAGAGCAAGCCAGAGAAGTTGATGATTATACCACCCTGCTATCTGATGAACTGGCAGAAAGTTCTCTGCTTTCAGATCAGGCATGCCTGAATGGAGAGGGGGCTCATTATTTTAACCAAGAGGTACTTTGTGCCGACGATCAGTTGCGCACTTTTGATATGATTAAAGTTAAACTGACTGATTCACAGGGTAAGGTGACAGGGCTGGTCGGGTTTGCCATTGATATTACAGATAAACTACAGGCAGAGATCGAACAGGCGACGCTGGAGCGTCAGGTTCAGCATTCACAACGGCTTGAATCACTCGGGGTTATGGCTGGCGGTATTGCCCACGATTTTAACAATCTGCTGACTGCGATTCAGGGTAGTGTCGAATTGGCAAAACTGGAAGGGAGCCTCAGTTCAGGCCTGCAGGAGTCGCTGGAGTGTATTGACACAGCATCAAAGGCTGCTGCAGACCTGTGCAGGCAAATGCTGGCTTATTCCGGCAAGGGCTTGTTTAAACCGGAACAGCTTCAGCTCTGCGACTTGGTTGATGAGATGCGATCTCTGCTTGATGTCTCTATCAGCAAAAACATTTCACTGCAGTTTCACCAATGCCAACAGAGCAGCCTGATTCAGGGTGATCGGGGCCAGATCAATCAGGTATTACTCAATTTGGTGATTAATGCATCAGAGGCGATTGGTACGAACGCCCCGGGTGAGATCAATATTTCCATTACTGTTGAGGATCTCAGCAACCCGGATACACACAGCTTTTCAGGCGCTGAACTGATCCAGGGGCAATATGTGGTTCTTAAGGTTGAGGATAATGGCTGCGGTATGGATGCCGAAGTGATTGAACATATGTTTGACCCGTTTTTTACCACCAAGTTTACCGGGCGCGGGCTCGGCATGAGTGCAATTCTGGGGATTTTAAATGCTCATGAAGGCGGGCTTGAAGTCACCAGCACACCTGGTTCCGGAACAACTATGACGGTCTGGTTCCCTCACCAGAATGGGATTCGGGATGATTCTCAAAAGCCTCAAACGCAGGCAGCCAATACATCCGGGCGTGTACTTGTGGTGGATGATGAACAGGCCGTTTTGAATGTTGCCAAGAGGATGCTGGAGCGGCTTGGTCTGGAGGTTGAGACAGCACACGATGGCAGAGAAGCGGTGGCGGCATATAGTGCTGATCAGAGATTTGACTGGGTGCTACTCGATGTAACGATGCCGGAGATGGATGGTGTGGAGTGCCTGAAAAAACTGCGTGAAATCAACCCTGACCTGTATGTGGTAATGTCATCCGGTTATGATCCTGAAAACGCTCTGGCACTGTCTGAAAACAGCATGCCGAATGATTTTCTGACCAAGCCATATACGATTGAAGCTTTACGGCAGGTGGTTGAAAAAACCGTGTAAAACAGTCGGCTGAATCGTCACTCACTTTTAAAGCCAATGCCTGCATGTGATCCATCACAGTAAGGTTTACTGTTTGAGGCACCACAGCGACATAAAGCGCTTTTTGCACATACCCTTGCCGTTTTTCCGTTGCTATCACAGATGCTGTGCGGCCCAACCAGATAGAGCGGTCCGTCCTTCAGGGTTTTAATCTCAACGGATCCGGAGGCCTGTTTTTCATCAGGGTTAAAGACTGTAACTTCACCATCGTCCGTGAAACCGGCATCTGAGTGTGATCCATCGCAGTAAGGTTTGATTTTTGAAGCACCACAGCGGCAGAGGGTGGTGCGCGGTGAATCAGGCTTTTCGCCGTTCAATGTATAATCTGCATGAATGGTTAATGGGCCATCTTTTTCTACACTTACCGTGTTGACTGCTGGAGTGGCTTCTTTCGTTCTCTCTGTTTCATATCTCAGTGCACCGGAAGGGCAGCTTTCAATAAGTTTGGCCAGTGTTTCCGCATCACAGGCATCGGGGTTGATCCAGGGGCCTTTTGCATTGGCCCTGAATACATCGGGCAATCCGTGTACACAATGTCCTGCATGGATGCAGCGAGCAGCATCGAAAAAAACAGTGGTCTCTTTGCCTTCGTATTTCTGAATCTTGCTCATAACCCCTCCTTAGTCTCACACGGACTATTTTAGAAAACCGCTTTAAAGTGACCACACAATAAAGCCCGCTAATATGAACATCTACAAGGTTCTTGGGTCACCTGATACTTAATTGTTGCCAATGCCTGAATATTCAACTCCGGATAACATAGAGAGATCGTAATTCCATGTCGCTAAATCATTTTTATTGAATTTGTTAAAATGATCATGGCCACAGGCACGCGCCATGACCTGCATCAATTCAGAAGAGGCATTGAAAAAGTTGTTTAGCCGTTTTGAAGCCATATCAATATCCAGTCGTTGCCTCAGTTCAGGTTTCTGTGTTGCAATGCCTGCCGGACAGTTGTTGGTGTTGCACATTCTTGCTGCAACACATCCAATGGCCTGCATGGCACTGTTTGAAATCGCTACGCCATCGGCACCGAGAGCGAGAGCCTTCACAAAATCTACCGGCACACGCAAACCGCCGGTGATAATCAGAGTGACGCGGCCGCTGGCGCCCTGTTGATCCAGGTGCCGGCGTGCCCTTGCCAGCGCCGGGATGGTTGGAACACTGATATGGTCTCTGAACATCTCAGGGGCAGCTCCTGTGCCTCCTCCCCGGCCATCCAGAATGATATAATCTGCACTGGCATCGAGTGCAAACTGAATGTCCTTTTCAATATGATTGGCACTCAGTTTGAAACCAATTGGAACACCACCTGTAATTTCTCGAACACGATCGGCAAAATGTTTGAAGTCGGATACACTTGAGAGATTCGTGAATGTTGGAGGAGATATCGCGGGTTCACCTTCAGGGATACCTCTCACCTGGGATATCTTTCCTCTGTTTTTGTTGCCGGGAAGATGACCTCCAGTTCCTGTTTTTGCACCCTGGCCACCTTTAAAGTGGAAGGCCTGAATCTTTTTCAATAAGGCTTCACTGTAACCGAACTGTGCACTTGCAAGTTCATAAAAGTAGCGTGAATTTTCTGCCTGCTCTTCGGGCAACATGCCGCCTTCTCCCGAGCAGATGCCTGTGCCTGCAAGCTCCGCCCCTCTGGCCAGTGATACTTTTGCCTCTTCAGAGAGTGCGCCAAAACTCATGTCTGAGACAAACAGGGGAATATTCAGGAGTAGAGGTTTTTCAGCCTCTGGGCCAATGATTAGTTCCGTACCTACGGCCTGATCTTCAAACAGGGGTTTGGTTGCCATCTGGGCTGCCATGATCTGCAGTTCATCCCAATGTGGCAGTGTGTTACGAGGTACACCCATCGAGGTCATCGGCCCGTGATGTCCAAGCCTGGACAAACCCTCTTTGGCGAGCTGGTGAATAAAAGCGACGGTTGGCTCCTCAGGTGTGGGTTCTGCATCAGGTAAAAGACCTGCCTTCTGTTTTACCCCCGGCCCTTCACTACCGACCTGATCTGATGAGAACTGTTTATGGGAAGCATCGCAAAATGGTGAATTCTGTGAATGTTTGCATGCGCAGAGCCACGCCTCCTGATCTTCATCCACCGTAATGACACGCGGAGTAAATGATGTTCCCACATGCGAACCATCACAAAAAGGCTGGCTTTTTGAGCGTCCACAAGTGCAAAAATGATACTCCTGGCCTTTGGATAAATTGACCTTAACAGGTTTATTGTCGGCAATGACAGGTTTGCTCATATTCATTTCTCCAATCAAAAAGTACTAAAATACAGTCTCAAAGCTGGTGCGTATTACCATGAACTTAATCAACAAACGGGCCATGCTGATATATGCTTTCATGATGAGGTATACCGAAACACCACATAAATCGAGTGTCCTCTGTGGCGTTGATTGTTAATGAATGCTCAGCATCTGCATAAGCAGCAGCCCCGGCACTGACTGTTTCACCATTCACATCTACAGAGCCTTCTACTACATACATGAAACCACGGAAATCTTCGCTTATGTTACGCTCAATAGATGCACCTGCTTCAATAGAAATATCCAGATATTCGACATCTGTTTTTAACCGGATTGCGCTTCCCTCTCCAACAATGGTGCGAATGAGACCACCATCAAAAGTGGTTTCTGAAATGATATCCTTATCTACCTGTTGATAATCAGGGTCTAACCCTTTCAAACGCTTCGGCAGGTTAATCCACAATTGAATACCAGCCGCATGACCATCTGGCATCTCCGAATGAACAATGCCTCGGCCTGCGGTAAAGCGCTGGGCACCGCCACCGTATACTGTGCCTCTGTTACCAAGGTTGTCGGTGTGCTGCATGCCGCCAGCAAACATATAGGTGATTGCCTCAAAGCCGCGGTGAGGATGATCAGGGAAGCCACCGCCTGAAACCTCAAAATGATCCCACAGGACAAATGGGTCGAAATTCCGCAGTCCGTGCAGTGGCATGAGTCGTTTGACTGTTACCCCGTCACCTTCAGGCACACTGACGCTTTGCACGATAGTGATGCTCATGCTGAAAACCTGTCCCTGTCATGCGGGGCATTAAAACCGAGTGTTGGGCCTTTAGGTACAATGCGGGTCGGGTTGATCGATTCGTGGCTGTAGAAGTAATGATCTTTAATATGCCTGAAACTCACCGTTTCAACGATACCCGGTTGCTGATACAGATCACGCAGGTATCCCCATAGGTTGGGCATATCGGTAATGCGATTGCGGTTACATTTAAAGTGTGAGTAGTAGACCACATCAAAGCGAAGCAGGGTGGTAAACAGGCGCCAGTCTGCTTCAGTGATGCGGTTGTCGATCAGATAACGCTGGTTGGAAAGTCTGGCTTCCACATGGTCGAGAGCAGCAAACAGGTTATCGAAAGCCTCTTCATAAGCATTTTGTGCTGTAGCAAAGCCACATTTATACACGCCATTGTTGATGCCATCATAGATAAATGCATTGATGGTATCGATTTCTGCACGCAGCTCCTGAGGATAATAGTCATCAGTGTTGCCGGTCAGATCATTAAAGCCTGAATTGAATATGCGAATAATTTCAGCGGATTCATTACATACTACGGTTTCGTTCTGCTTGTCCCACAGGATCGGCACGGTGACGCGACCCGTATAATGAGGGTCAGCTTTATGATAAAGCTGATGGGCATGGGTGAACCCATACAGCGGTTCAGGTTCGGAAAACTGCCATCCCTGATCCAGCATATGGGCATCAACCACGGTGACCGGAATAAGCTTCTCCAGCGATTTCAGTTTACGAAAGATCAGTGCACGATGTGCCCAGGGACAGGCCAGTGAAACATAGAGGTGATAGCGATCTTTTTCGGCGGAGAAACGGACATCACCGGCTTCATCAGGGCCAAACTGGCAATGAAATTTTGATGCGGCGCGATGGAATTTACCATCCTTTGAAGCCCATTTCCCATCATCTGTTTCCCAGATGCCGTCAATCATCATGCCCATTAGTCCGCTCCGAGTGCCGGATAATCAGTATAGCCGTGTTCATTGCCGCCGTAGAAAGTGGTCTGATCTGCTTCATTGAGCGGAGCATCGATACGAAAACGCTCAGGAAGATCCGGATTGGCCAGGAACGGGATACCGAAGGCGACCATATCTGCGGCTTTAGAAGCGATCACCTGCTCGGCTCGATCCCGGTCATAACCACCATTGGCAATATACCGACCGTCAAAACTCGCGCGCAATTGCGAAACATCAAAATCGGGATCAGATTGCCCTGTCATATCTACTTCCACGACGTGCAGATAGGCCAATCCCCGCCCGCTCAGGCTTGCAGCGACGTGATTAAATGTAGCTTGAGGATCGGAATCGGAGATGTCGTTAAATGCATTAACCGGTGAAATGCGAACGCCGACCTTGTCAAAGCCGATCTCATTGCCAACAGTAGTGACGATTTCCAGTAACAGGCGAGTTCTGTTCTCCAGTGAACCGCCGTACTGGTCTGTGCGTTGGTTGCTGCCATCGCGAATAAACTGGTCAATCAGATAGCCGTTGGCAGCATGAATTTCCACACCGTCAAACCCGGCCTGATCTGCACAGGCAGCGGCATGGCGATACTGCTCGACAATGCCCGGTATTTCAGGTGTTTCCAGAGCACGTGGTTCTACAAATGGTTTTAGTCCCTCAAAGGTAAAGGCATCACCTGCTGCAGCGATCGCTGAAGGTGCAACAGGCAGTTCCCCATCATGAAAATCGGGATGTGATATGCGCCCGCAATGCCAGAGTTGGGCAAAAATTCGACCATCTTTGGCATGTACTGCATCGGTAGCCAGTTTCCAACCCTTAGCCTGTTGCTGGTTATAAATACCCGGCGTGGCCGGATAACCCACCGCTTGTTCGGAAACCTGCGTGCCTTCGGTGATAATCAGACCTGCACCTGCTCGTTGAGCATAATGTTCAGCCATCATGGCATTGGCGATATTGTCCGGTGCCCGGTTGCGTGTCATCGGCGCCATCACCATGCGATTGCTCAACTTGTGTCCGGCCAGCTCTATATTTGTAAACAGATTTTTGCTCATTGTTGCTCCTGAATGATGAGGGTAAACCTCTGCGTACCGGAAGCCACGAGGGGAGGGGGAGGGGCTTCCGGCACACATTGGATTTGTTATGACTTTGGAATCGTCATTTAGCTATCGCGTGCAGGGTGCACCGGCGCGTGCTTATTGACGAACGCCTTCGATGGAGAAAAACAGCTCTACGTTTTCAGCGACAGGGCCGAGCATGCCGGCTTTTTTCATATTGTAGTCAGACAGATGAAGCGTGGTTGAACCTTCAAAGCCACGGCGGAATCCACCCCATGGGTCTTTACCTGCTCCGATCTGGGTAACAATGAATGTAATCTCTTTGCTAACGCCGCGCAGGGTAAATTTACCTTTTAGCAGACCTTTGCCATTGCCTTTGTCTTCAAAGCTGGTGCTGGTGAAGCTGGCTTTAGGAAACTTCGCAACGTCAAAGAAATCAGCACTGCGCAGATGTTTGTCTCGTTCAGCATGGTTTGAGTCAATGCTGGCCACATCGATTTCTGTTGTGACACTGTTATTGGCAGGATTCTTTTCATCATAGGTATAAGAGCCTGTGAATGTGTTGAAATTGCCGATCAGCCAGCTGTAACCCAGGTGTTTTACCTTGAACTGGATAAAGGCGTGCTGCCCTTTGATGTCGAAGGCATAGTTTTCAGTGGCCTGTGCTGAGGTAGTGATGCCAAGTGCCAGTATCAGTGATGTTAAGAGGTATTTCAGTTTCATATTGTTCTCCTTTTTAGTTGTGAAGCTTGTTTTTGGTTTTACCTAACATACGCAGTAACGTGGTGTCCTTGTCTATAAAATGGTGTTTCAGAGCTGCAGCTGCATGTGCAGCAGCAAGTCCGATAGCCGCACAGGCGACATACAGATGAATAAGGCCGATCAGATCTGCCTCATCTTTGTTAAACGAGAGGCTGGCCGGCACAGTGAATAGTCCGAAAATATCAATGCCGACACCTTCTGCTGTAGGGATCAGGTATCCGGTGATGGTGATGGTGAATAGCAACAGGTAATGCATACGATGCACTAGCAGTGCAATAAATTTCTCCCAGACTTCCCCCATGAGGTCAGGGCGTGTGTTAGTCAATCTCCATCCGAAGCGGAAGATGAGTGCGAACAGGAGCAGCATGCCGACTGCCTTATGAATATACGGCGCATCGTGATACCAGCTGTCATAGTAATTCAGCTCTACCATCCACAGGCCAAGAGCGAACATACCGAAAATGACGATGGCCATCAGCCAGTGCATAAAGATGGCAATTGAGCC
The DNA here is from genome assembly GCF_001895085.1 of Mariprofundus micogutta. Taxonomy (GTDB): domain Bacteria; phylum Pseudomonadota; class Zetaproteobacteria; order Mariprofundales; family Mariprofundaceae; genus Mariprofundus; species Mariprofundus micogutta. Next base: position 8,632 of record NZ_BDFD01000024.1, read on the forward strand.
GTATGATGTGGATGTATTGCGTAACATTGACTGTGCCTCCTTTACTGTTTCGATGGTGGAATAATCGGCTTTATGATGATTTAAAAAAAGTATAAAAATATGATAGACATGATTGATAAATCGAATCATTATACTGGGCCTGTCAGTACTGATTCTGATCGAAGCGCTGCTGTTTCCAAATAGACTCAGTCAAGGCGCGAGGAGAGATGTATGGTGAATCCATATGAACGACGACAAGGTGAATTGCGCTTAGGCAAGAGAAGGCCCCTTGGGGGAGCAACGCTGAATGAGTCTATTTGGAACGCAGCCCGCAGGGAAAGGCAATTTTTGTACGCCGCTGCGTTATTTCTCGCTGAAGTGCAGAGGGCACATTGCTCTCGAAATGCCTTGTGGCACACGAAAATTGCGATTTCGCTTCGACCAGAATCAGTACTGGCAGGCCCAGAATGACATTGGAACAGTTGCGTGCTCTGTGTGCTGTGGTTGAAAAAGGCGGTTTTCATGCTGCATCAGTCTCACTGTTCCGCAGTCAGTCGGCTATCAGTATCGCCATCAAAAACCTGGAGCGGGAGCTGGGGCTTTCATTGTTTGATCGCAAAGCATATCGGCCGGCTCTTACAGCTGAAGGGCAGGTGCTCTACGGAAAAGCCAAAAGCATACTCTCCCGATCTGAAGAGCTATCCAGTATTGCCAGTCATTTTGCCCAGGGTGAAGAGACAGAAATCTCCATAGCACTTGGTGCTATTGCCCCTGTTGAGCAGGTCATCGATGTGATCAAACAGGTTTCAGAAGCAGCTCCTGCCACACGCATGAGCCTGCAGATTGAGAATATGGGAGGCACGCTGGAGCGGTTATTGGAGAAAGATGTCGATTTCGCAATTGCCGAGCGTTTTATGCCGGTGCCGCACACTGAAGAGGTGCGCCTGACTTCAACTGAAATGGTTTCGGTTATTTCCCCTGACTTTCCTTTGGCGACACACTACCCGGCGATTACCGAGTCTGACCTGGAGCAGTATGTGCAGGTTGTGGTGCGTGATACCAGCCGAAATCAGCCGAAACGCTCAGCCGGCATTATCGAAGGCGCACACCAATGGCTGGTCAATGATTTTGATATGAAAAAGCGAATGATTATCTCTGGCGCTGGCTGGGGGCGTATGCCTTATCATCGCGTCCACGAGGAGCTGGCAGATGGACGTCTGCTGGCACTTTCCGGCAAAGAACTGGAGCCGCTGAAGATTGATATTTATCTTTTCCGGCGCTCAAATGAACCGATGGGCCCTGTCGGCGAGCGCCTCTGGCAACTACTTCAGCAGTGCGAATATTAAATCGACGAATTGCTGATGGCGTGTGATTGTAGTACACTATGTAAGCAATAGGGGTAACCATGAGAGTAAGCAGATGCCCAAGCTAAAACATGAAGAGCACCACCATGGCCATCAATGGGGGCTTCGGGTTGGAACTGAAATTGTTGCTTCGACCATGATCGGACTGGGGCTTGGTTTCTTTCTTGATCGCTGGCTGGATACACGTCCTGTATTTCTCATCGTTTTTGCCATTTTTGGTCTGGCTGGAGGATTCATGAATCTCTACCAGTTGATGGTTGTTGATCTGCAAAAGAAAAATGAGGCAAGCAAGTCTTGAGTTTGGATATGAGCGGCCCACTCGAGCACTTCCGAGTGATTGTCTATCATGATATTCATCTGGGACCACTTGATATCTCAATCTCAAATACGACTGTGTTTATGTGGCTTGCTGTGCTGTTCGTTGCTGTGCTGCTTCGTCTGATGATGGTGCGCCCGACAATGATACCGGGTATGGGGCAGTTGCTGGCTGAAATGCTCTATGGCTTTGTGGCGCGCCAGACAAGGTTGAATATTCATGGAGAGGGTGAAAAATATATTCCACTGATGTTTACCCTGTTTACCTTTATTCTCGGCTGTAATCTGGTTGGTTTGATTCCAGGCGCGTTTACTCCGACATCGCAACTGGCTGTTACAGGTACCCTGGCTATTGGTATTTTTCTTTATGCAACCGGGCTTCGCTTTTACAAGCATGGCTGGGGTTTTTTCAATGCTTTTGCGCCGCAGGGAGTGCCGAAAATCATGCTGCCTCTGATGGTGCCGATTGAACTTCTCTCTTTTCTTGCGCGCCCCGTCACACTAGCGCTGCGACTGTTTGCCAATATGACGGCGGGCCATATGGCTCTCGGTGTGTTGGCTGTACTGGGTTTGGCAACGCCATGGTTCCTGCAATGGTTGCCTTTGGGGTTCACTGTGGTGCAAATCTTGCTTGAAATGATTATCGCCTTTATTCAGGCCTATATTTTTGTAGTGTTATCATGTGTTTATATTGATGATGCTTTAGTTGATCACTAGGGAGAGGTCTATGGATGCAACAGCAATGGTTCCGATTGGCATGGGGTTAGCCGCGCTCGGTATGGGAGGCGCAGCCGTTGGTATCGGTATGATCTTCAGTAAAATGATCGAGGCTGTTGCGCGTCAGCCTGAGGCAGAACCCACGCTTGCCAAATATGCATGGATCGGTTTTGCACTGGTCGAAACCATTGCACTTTATGCGCTCGTGATCGCATTCATTATCATGGGGCAGGGGGAGTGATATAAATGAAAAGTTCTTCTGTTACATCATTTTACAATAATCTGCAACATCAATAATCCGATCAGGGAATTCAATGCCGCAATTTGATACGACATTTTTTTCATCACAGATTTTTTGGACGATTATCTCTTTTCTGGTGCTGTTTCTGTTACTCAGTCGCTGGGTGCTGCCGCGTATTGCCGCAGTTCTGAATGAACGCACGCGTCTGATTAATGATGAGATTGAAGCTGCACGCAAGAAGCGTGAAGAGGTGGACAATCTGAAACTGGAATATGCAGACAAGCTTGCTGATATTGATCAGGAAGCGAAAAAGATGTTCGATGAATCTGAAAAACGTATTTCCGAGCGACGTCAACAGATGATGGGCGAGTGGAATGAGGAGATGGAACGAAAAAAACTCCGGTTTCTTGAAGACGCGGAAGTGGCACGTCAGCAGGCAATTCGAGAAATTCGTGCCCAGTCAGCCGACCTTATCGTGGATGCGGCTGAAAAGGTGATACATCAGCGCATGGGTGACTCCGAGGCGCAGCAGATTCTCGAAGAGAGCATTGAAGCGCTTGAGAAAACAACAGCGAAGAAGGACTAATCCTCCAGATACATCGGTTTGTTGTCATTCAGTGCCAGCCAGCCTTTGGCGATTCGATAAATAACCCAGATTGCAACACCGATGAGAATGAAATAACCCACCCCCATGATCAGGGTAATAATGCCGAAGAAACCCCAGAGCAGACCGAACCAGAATGTTCTGATTTGCCAGCGGAAATGTGATTCAATCCAAGTGCCGGATATATCCCCTTTTTTGACATAATTGACGACCACTGAGGCGACAAACAAGATGGGGATGATGAATGTGCCTGCCTGTAGCGCATATACCAGTATAGCAATTTTTTTAGCGGCCTCGGTTTGTGGGCTTTCAATCAGTTCTATCTCGTCACTCATTAATTTCATCCTCAATCTGCTGTACTTCCAGAACGATTTTACCTGTCATATTGCCTGCCTCGATTAAACGATGTGCTTCTTCTGCCTGTTCCAGAGGGAAGCTGTCTGAAACAAAGATTGAAAGCTGCTGTTGATCGAAGAACTGGGAACACTGCTCAAGAATATCCCCATGATGTTCAGCCGCCGCCTCAAGTTCCATAACCATAGGTGTGAGCATCAGTTCCTGTGATATGCGGATATTGCGCAAGCGGATAGTTTTCCAGTCAGCATTGTCCGGCACCTGGAGAATGGTAACGATATCACCGTATACGCGTGTGGCTTCTACCAGTTGATTGAATGCTTCGCCGCCGACAGTATCAAAAGCAACATCAACTCCCACTCCATCGGTCCACTCAAGCAGGCGATCCGTAACACTCTCTTGTTTATAGTTGATGGCCAGATCAACCCCCAGCGTTTTCACCAGTTCAGCTTTCTCAGTCGAACTGACTGTCGTGGCAACCTCACAGCCGGCCAGTTTAGCCAGCTGAATGGCGACATGGCCGACACCACCTGCGCCGGCATGGATCAGCACTTTCTGTCTGGATGATAAACGGGCACGATCAAACAGTGCTTCCCAGGCCGTGATCAATATCAGCGGAGCCGCTGCAGCATCAACAAAGTCGATACAGTCCGGTTTCATGGCGACATAGGGCTCCGGCACGACAATGTATTCGGCATAGTTGCCGGCCTTTTGTCCCAGGCCGCCGTAACAGTAATAGACAGGGTCTCCAGGTTGAAAACGGGTAACATCCTTGCCGGTCTTCTCGACGATGCCGGCACCATCACAGCCCAGTATGGCGGGCAGGGCATCCGGGAAATAGAGACCCCGTTCGCGCAGTTTGGTGTCGATGGGGTTGATGCCGGCGGCCATGATCTGAATCAGTACTTCACCATCACCGCATACTGGTTTGTCCATTTCTGTCGGAATCAGTACATCGGGCAGGCCCGGCTCATTCATGATTACTGCGCGCATCGATTATCTCCCTTTGTGCTGGATGAGAACAAATTTCAGCATACTTTCAAGTGTAATGAAACAGGTATCATTTTTCTGCAACGGAAGTAAAATGTCGTTCCACCAATGGCCTACCTTTTTAAATACGATTCCGATGCCCTGATGGCATTGCCCAAGCATGTAGATCTGTTTGATACTACGCTGCGTGATGGCGCTCAAACTGCAGGCATCTCTTTTTCTGTTGAAGATAAAAAACGCATAGCCAATCGTCTGGCTGAATTCGGTGTTCACTGGATCGAAGGTGGCTGGCCCGGTGCGAGTCCTAAAGATGATCTGTTTTTTGAACAGATGCGTGAACGCAGCTGGGGTCGCAGCAAACTGGTCGCTTTCGGTTCTACTGCAAGGCCCGGGCATGCGGTAGAGAAAGACCGCGGTTTGAACAGGTTGATTGGCAGTGGTGCAGATGCAGCCTGCATCTTCGGCAAGAGTTGGGACGTACATGTCACCAAGGCGCTCGGCATTACACTGGAAGAAAACCTGAGGCTGGTCAGTGAATCGGTTGCTTATCTGAAACAGCATTTTGATACTGTCTTTTTCGATGCTGAACATTTCTTTGATGGTTTTGCTGCCAATGAACGCTATGCATTACAGGTGCTGGAGGCGGCTGCCGAAGCCGGGGCAGATACGCTGGTGTTGTGTGATACCAATGGCGGGTCAATTCCATTCCCTGTCTTCGATGTGGTTACAAGGGTGAAAAAACATCTGCCTGATCAGGCGCTGGGCATCCACGCCCATAATGATTGTGAAATGGCTGTCGCTAATTCGGTCGCAGCTGTGCGGGCCGGGGTGCAGCAGGTGCAGGGTACAGTCAATGGTGTGGGCGAGCGTTGCGGCAATGCCAATCTGATGTCAATTATTCCAATTCTGCAGCTGAAAGTGAAAGTGGATTGCGGCGTGTCGCCTGAACAACTCAGACAACTTTCATCGCTATCACAGTTCGTCAATGAGATGGCGAATAGACTGCCGTGGCAGCATCAGCCTTTTGTAGGCCAGAATGCATTTGCACATAAGGGCGGCATCCATGTTTCGGCGATCCGTAAACAACGTGATCTCTATGAGCATATTGATCCGCTATTGGTGGGCAATGAACAGAGGGTGCTTGTATCCGATCAGGCTGGACGCAGTAATATACTGAGTAAACTGCAGAAGCTGGAGCCGGAGGCTGGCCTTGCTGATGATGATCCGGTGGTTGCGGAAGCTGTGACTCGAATCAAGGAACTTGAAGCAACGGGTTATGCATTTGAAGGTGCAGACGCTTCATTTCAATTGTTGTTACGCCGTTCTATGAGCCGCTTTCAGCGTCATTTTGAACTGGTTCGTTTTCGCGTCTACGATGAAAAGCGTGGTCATCATGAAGATCCTGAGTCTGAAGCTACCGTGCAGGTTCGGGTTGGTGGTGAGTTAAAACATGCCGCTGCACTGGGTAACGGTCCGGTGAATGCGATGGACAGAGCGCTCAGGGCAGCGTTGGTGCATGCCTATCCGGGTCTGGAAGCGATGTTTCTGACCGACTTCAAGGTGCGCGTACTCACGACACGTGAAGCAACCGAAGCTGCCGTGCGTGTGTTGATTGAGTCATCGGATGGGAAACGAAAATGGAGCACCGTGGGTGTTTCTACCGATGTGCTTGAAGCTGCTTACAGGGCACTCAATGACGCCATTGAGTACAAACTTGTAATGGATGGTGTTGCGGCACCGGCTGCAGAGAATAGATAAGGAAATTCAACTGCTTTTTTATGATGTTGTGTTTGAGTGGAATGGAGTTGTGTCATGACAAGTGATTTGCACCGCAAAACCTGTGTGCCTTGCCAGGGTGGTATCGCACCTATGAGTCGAGAGCAGGCCGAAGTGATGATGGCTCAGGTTCCGGGCTGGCAGTTGAGTGAAAATGCCGGGCTGATTCGTCGTTCGTTTACCTTCAAGAATTTTATGGCAGCGCAGCAGTTTGCCACTGAGGTAGGCAACTTGTCGGAGACTGAGAATCATCATCCGGATATCAGTTATGGCTGGGCTTACTGCACGGTTACTTTTTACACCCACAAAATTGGCGGCTTACACGATAACGATTTTATCATGGCAGCTAAAGTAAACTGCTTGAAATAAGATCTATCGCGCAACGGGATCACCGTTGCTTGCTGGTGAATGGCCTTTAGGCCAGAGAGAGTGCACCTGGGGTGCTAAAGTAAACTGTCTGAAATAAGATCTATTGCTTAATTGGAGCGCCGTTAGTGCTGGCGCCTGAATCAGATGCTTGCTGCTGATTTATTCATTACAGACCCAAACCAAAGAAGCCTGAATCCGGGTTGGAGGCAGGATCTGAATTCAGAGAGCCTTCAGTTGCAGGCGTTTCCTCAGTTGGAGCGGTACCTGCACGGAAAGCTTCCAGCATCACCTTTTCGGAATCATCCCCCGGCAGTAGTCCGCTTTTCGGATCAATAGCTACCCATTCGATACCTTCTGGTGGCACAAAATCAGTTTTTTCCCTGCCCTTATGAAAGGCTTGCATGGCTTCCAGCCAGGCTGGCAGAGCAGCTCTGGAACCGGTTTCACGACGTCCCATTGGTGTCGGTGTATCCCGGCCACTCCATACGCCTGTGAGCACCTGCGGCGTATAACCCATAAACCATGCATCAACCTGCTTGTTGGTTGTGCCGGTTTTTCCTGCGGCGGGCCTGTTCAGTGCACGAGCGCGCTGTCCGGTGCCACGCTCAATAACACCTTTCATCATATTGGTCGTCAGGAATGCATTGATCGGATCAATCACCTGCTCAGCAGGTTTCATTGATTGATTGACGCTCATTACCGGGTTGACGTGACAGACCTGGCAACGGTTGCCGGATACTGAGCGGTGCAGGGTTTTTCCGGTACGATCCTGGACCTGTTGCAGTGAAACCGGTTTCCATTTTTTACCACCGCTGGCCAGCACAATATATGATTCAGTCAGTGCTTCAGGAGTGACCTCTGTGGCGCCAAGGGCCAGTGCCAGTTGCGGTGGGAACTTGCGTCCGAACGGGTAGTTTTCCAGTGCCCTGAGGAAGCGTTTAATGCCGACATTCTGCAAGACTTTGATTGATGCCAGGTTGCGTGAATGCTCAAGTGCATCGCGCAGTGGGACGGGGCCGGCAAATTCATTTTTATAGTTTTCCGGACGCCAGAACTCATCATTCTGTGAGCTGTCGAATACAACGGGTGTATCCATGACTATGGTTGCAGGCGTTGCACCATTTTCGATGGCTGTGGCATAGAGGAAGGGTTTAAACGCGGAACCCGGCTGACGCATTGCTTTTTTAACCCGGTCATACCCGCCGAACTGATGTTTGTATCCCCCTACACGAGCCAGCACAGTGCCGCGTTCCAGATCAATAGCATACAGGGCTGATTCAATAGATGGTTCCTGTGCCAGACGAACGCCTGTTTTTCCGGTTCCCTGAAGACGTATTTCATCACCGACCATCCAGGTGGAACGGCGTTTTTTAATATAGGCCAGTGTATCTTCGGACGCGCCTTCTTTCTTATACTCTTTAACAGGTTTCCAGGTCCATTTCGGTTTCTTCAGGCGCCACTGCTTGGTGCCGTCATTCACCAGCAGATCTCCACTGCGGTAAACCTTTTCCACCAGTGCAGGAATCAAGGTGTCAGATTTTGCAGTAATCGGTTCGTTGCCAGCGTTTTTATTCCATTCATCAAACAGGGCTTGCCAGCTGTCGCGCGGGTGATTGACCGGATAGCGGTAATATTGACGTTGTTCAATTTCCAGTACGCCATGACGAATGGAACGGATCGCCGCTTCTTCAGCCGCCGGATCATAAGGTACAGTGATGGTCAGGCCCTGTCTGCGCAGGGTTTTAAGACCGAAACGTTCGACCAGTTGTTCATAGACCAGGTCAGCATAGGCATCGGTTAATTTTGGTCCTTCGAGTTCGGCGACAACGAGAGGTTCATGCAAGGCACGGTCAACATCTTTAGCTTCAGCGAAACCACTGGATTTCATCAGGTGTAAAACAGTGTTTCTGCGTTGCAGTGCCTTTTCTGGATTGATATGTGGCGCAACGCTGCCAGGAGACTTGGGCAGGCCCGCAATCATGGCACATTCAGCCAGTGTTAATTCATCCAGATTTTTATGGAAATATCGCCAGGCGGCTGAGGCCACACCGTATGAGCCACGGCCCAGATAAATCTGATTGAGATACAGGTAAAGAATATCATCCTTACTGAATGATTTTTCAATACGGTAAGCCAGTATCGCTTCACGGATTTTACGTGTGTAGGAGCGCTCGGATGTTAACAGAAAGTTTTTGGCAACCTGCTGGGTAATGGTGGAGCCACCCTGTACGGTATGTCCGGCACGTAAATTGGCGAGTGCGGCTGATATGATGCGTGCGGGATTGATGCCCGGATGTTCATAGAATTGCTGATCTTCTGCAGCCAGAAACGCTTTTTTTAAGCGCTCAGGGATCTGCTCGTTTGAAGCCAGTATTCTGTGCTCATCTGCATATTCGGCAATCAGTTCACCATCAGTGTTGTAAACCCTGCTTACCAGAGGAGGCTGGTAGTCGGACAGTGCACTAAGCTTTGGCAGGTTGCTGGAGAATAGCAGATAACCTATCGTAATGCCCAAGGCACCAAGAAGGCTTAAGGAGATGATGATTTTCGCGATAAGAGAAAGGATGCGCATTATTCCCAATTCAAGCGGAAGCACTCGATGCAGGCAAGCTGGAGTTTGCCTGCATGGTCGAGTGCGTCGTAAAGAATTCGGGTTTACGCTGATCGAATTGATGATTGTGATAGTGATTATCGGCATATTGACAGGGGTGGCCGTACCCGCATTTTCAGACTGGCGCCAAAAACAGGCTGTTCGCAGCGCCTCACTATCGCTGCTTTCCCATTTAAAGCAGGCAAGGGTACAGGCGTTGGCTGAGAACAGGAGTGTGAGTGTTTCATTTACTTCCAGCTCTTATACCTTTGATGCCGACACGAGCGGAAGTTGTGGCCCATGCAAAGATCAGGTGATTCCTATGGGGCAGTTTTCCGGTGTGTTATCGATCTCCCCGACAACAACCAGAACATTTTCGAGTCGCGGCACATGTAATTCAGGGACGGTGACATTAACAGCGGGTAGTCACACTCAGAATATCGTATTGAATGTGATTGGCAGGGCGTACATGTAATGAACCCTTTGACTGAGTATAGATCTGCCGGTTTTACCTTGATCGAGATTCTGGTGTCGCTGACGATTGTTTCGATTGCGGTGCTGGCTCTTGGCGGTTTTGGTGTTTCAAGCCTGAGTTCAGGGCAGGTGTCACGCGAGCGTCTTACTGCAGTGCATCTGGCCGAGCAGGTGCTTGAGCACTGGCAGCATGATGCCAATGACAGGGCTCCACTGATTGCTACGGGAACATGTGCTTTGACCGATGCTACTTCTGCTCCTTCTTATCCTGTAACGACGACCTGTAAGCCATCAACCGGAGTTGGCATAGCGTTCACTATTGCTGTTAATGAAACTCAGGCTACCGGGCCTTTGTCCTCCAACCTTTCAGCCTACCAGACATTAACGCAGCCGACAGGTTATCTGAATAGTCCGATGACCCGACTGGTGACGGTAAGCTGGTCCAACAAGGGCGTGTCCCGTTCGATCTATCTGACACATATTGCGGAGCCACGCATATGATATCCGGTAGATCAACGGATCAGGCCCGGGAACAGGGCTTTACACTGATTGAGATGATGATCGGTATGGCTATGGGGCTGATTATTCTGGCCGGACTGACCATGCTATTTGTCTCATACGGTGATTCATCCAGAGCCATGGCATCGCGCACAGAGCGCATGGGTGATCTGTATCTTGCCTCGCATGTGATGCAGGCGGGTTTGCGTGAATCTTTGAGTGTGCCTGATGCGACAACCTCAATTCTTACCAATCTCGCCAGTCGCAGTATAACAGCACCCACAGGGTATCCTGCTAGTGATGCGACATTCACTGCTCTGCCATACTGGGATGCAACAAGCAAAACGATTACTTATCAGGACCTGGAGGGGAATGTCGGTATTTTTCAGTATCAGCGTACTGCCAATGATCGTATCTACTGGCTCAGACCCCTTGCCGCCGGTGTGACCGGTAGCTCTACCTTTCAGGAGTTGATGCGTGACCTCGATACGAGCAGCGGTATGACCGTGACCGTGAGCGGCGGCAATGTGACGGTGACTTTGACATCTGCTTACACCAATGAAAATAAGCAGGGGAAAACACTTTCCCTGACTTTTAAAACCTGGCCAAGGAACTGACATGGCAAAGATAGCCTGTAACAAAATCAGACAATCTGCTGAATCGGGTTTTGTGTTGGTGACTGCGCTGATTATGCTCAGTCTGTTGACGCTGATGTCCTTGGGTATGTATTTCACCAGCAGTACAGCCACGAAGACCAGTGGCTCGGCTCAGAGCAGTACAGAAGCTTATTATTATGCCGAGACAGCAATCAATTACATGACCTGGGCTCTGGCCAATGATGCAGAGTTCGACAACTTTACCTACTCAGGCACTTATATCGCGTCGCCGTTTGGTGAACCGAACTATCCTACAACGCCGAATCCTTCCACGATTGGTGACAGAGAAGAACTCGGTAGTTATATGTGGGATCCGGGGCCGACAGTGATCAGTGATTCAGGTGCCGGCATTCTGGGGCAGATCATGTATTTTGATAACAGCCCCATGGGTAGCCGGTCAGTCTGCTTTGAAGATGCGACAATTTTCTCGAACTGTATTGATGTGAGCGTGGACCCGGCAACTCGAGCAGCTCCGACGATGTATAATATCAGCGTTAATTTGCCGCGATACATCAAGCTGGATATCGCAGCCAGTGGCGCGATCACGCCGACCATCCCCCAATTGCCTCACCAGAATCCACCAGTTGTCGGGCAGGATGTTCCGCAAAATGGTGCGGTGGTATGGATAACAGCCGGTGATTCGAATAATGTGGATAGAGATATTGAGCTATTCCCGCTTGATCCGGCCAATGCCAGTGGCGGTACGGCTGCAACGGCTTGTGCTGCGGGTCAAATGCCATCGTGTCCATGTGATTTCAGCACGATCGGGACTGTAACCAATCCGGTGGCATGTGAAGCGCATGCAACCGGTGATGCGACTGCCGCGGCAGGCAGGGGGGCATGGGTAGATGGGCCATTTCCGATTGTGATATATGCTATCGGATATGTGAATGGCAAGGCCACACATCTGCTCAGGGCGGTTGTGACACTGTATAATTAGGTTGCTCTGAATAACTAATGTCCATGTAGTTGTTCGGCACGACAATGAAATAGTGCGAATTTTCCTTTCCTCACAAAATCATGAGCTTGCAGTACACGATTTTGACAGGCCGTCCGTGGCCTGTGCGGATACCTGACTTTTTCAGAGTATCCTTAAGGTCCACCGATCAGTTTGTTGAGCTCATGTGTTTTTGAAAAAACGACCTGCAACAGGTCGCCTTACTGTATTAAAATGACGCACTTTTCCTGGTGAAACGGGTTATGTGTTTGACCCGCGTAAGGATTTTCCTACACTCCCGCGGATTCGAGGTATTAGTTATGAAAAAGATTTTTGTGTTGAGTATGTTTTTTGCACTGTTTCTGGCTGCCGGTTTTGGACTGCAAAATGGTGAGGTCGCGTTAAATATTCCTGTTGCATCGGCTGATGGCACACATGATGAGGATGACAGCTCATCCGATGATGTTTCGTATACATGTGTCTGCCCTCCGGGAATCACCGCATGTGTCTGCGCAGATGGTTCAGATGGTCAGGCCTCTACTGAAGCGCCGACTGCTGCTGGCCCACTGAGACAACGTTCTTTCTAGCTGTATTCTTTCACAGTTTTATGGCGTCCCATTCGGGGCGCCATTTTTTTTGAATATTTTTCTAAAGTCGCCCTGATTCTTGCCGATACATACCTTGATAGTTGTCAATATAACACCCGTGCGATTGCCGGAGCTTAAGTCGTCAATTGTTGTTCATGGTGAAATATTGAACGATTTGCCAGAAAAAATTTACACATGCGACCGGCGAGCCGTTTGTGAGGAGATAAGTATGAAGAATAGTATATTGGTTGTTTTCTTTGCAGCTCTACTGACGTTTGCATTCAGTACGGAAAAAGGCTGGAGTCTGGATGTTGCCGACGCAACTGCGAAGTCTGAAGGTAGTAAATCCAAGTCTAAATCGAAGTCGGACAGCAAATCGAAGTCGGACAGCAAATCGAAGTCGGACAGCAAATCGAAGTCGGACAGCAAATCGAAGTCGGACAGCAAATCGAAGTCGGACAGCAAATCGAAGTCGGACAGCAAATCAAAGTCAGACAGCAAATCAAAGTCAGACAGCAAATCGAAGTCAGACAGCAAATCGAAGTCAGACAGCAAATCAAAGTCGGACAGCAAATCCAAGGACAAAGAGAAAAAAGAAACCATCTGCCATTATCCTCCAGGGAATCCTGATAATATGCAGACGTTGTCAGTAGGTGAATCAGCAGTGCCTGCGCATATTGCCCACGGTGATACCATGGGGGAATGTGCGGTTTCTGAAGGTGGTGGAGGTGAAGGTGGCACTCCTCCTAGTTGCGTATGTCCTCCGGGTGTGAGTTCATGTATCTGTGCGGATGGCACCCCTGGAACAAGCGGTGGCGCTGCTACACCATCGTCATCATCATCGCATCGCGAGATTATGGGTCAGTAGGCACGGGTCTCGGATGAATTGAAACTCAAACGGCGTCTTTCCTTGAAATAGGTCAGGCGCCGTTTTTATTTTTGGAGATAGTTATGAAAAACAGTATATGGGTCGTATTGCTTGCAGCATTAATCACACTTTCATTCAGTGTCGGGCAAGGTCTGCTGATGCTTGATGTAACAACTGCGTATGCAGGTAGCGATAGGTCGAAAGATGATAACTCTAAAGCGAAGAAATCCGAAGATAGCAAATCAAAGGAGAAAAAGTCAGAAGACAGTAAGTCGAAAGAAAAGAAATCTGAGGATAGTAAATCTTCAGACGATGAGAAGGTGACGGTTTGTCATGTACCTCCCGGGAATCCGGACAATGCACATAATATCAGCGTTGCAGAGTCAGCCGTAAGCGCACATCTGGCTCATGGTGATGTGGTGGGAGAATGTCCAGTTGCGGCAAGTTGTATCTGTCCTGCAGGTGTGAGTTCCTGTGTTTGTCCTGATGGAACTGCTGGAGGCCCCGGGCCCGCATCTGCTGGATCACCTGCTTCACAGCGTGAGATTCATGGTCAGTAGGTTACAGCTGTATATCTGATTCTATCAAATGGCGTCTGAACAGGGCGCCATTTTTTTGGCAATATGGTTGTTTTCTGGCATGATGTTTCGGTGTGGAATAGGAGAGTTTGATGTCAGGTGAGTCTCATCATCTAAGTGTTGATACAGATCGTTTGAGTCGGCAGTTGCTGGTTTTTCTGATTTGCGCCGAACTGTTTTTTGTCGTGTTTGATATCATTGTGAATTATGCGGAATTCATTGAATACAACTCGATTCAGAGGCTTAGCAATATTGCCCGGGAGGACGGGTTGGCCGCATGGTTTATGACCTCTCAAACACTGCTGGCGGCATTGGTATTATGGTTTCTCTACTGGCTGAGTCGGAACCTTGATGGTGCTGCGGCCTTTCATCGCAGAGGCTGGATGATTCTGGCTCTGTTTTTTACCTATATGTCAGCCGATGATGGGGCCCTGATTCATGAGCGTGTTGGCACCATGATTGAGGATATGCTGGAGAAGTCTGAACAATCAGGAGAGGCGGGGGCTTTGGCGCAGTGGCTGGATATGTTTCCCAGTTATGAGTGGCAGTTTTTGCTACCCTTTTTTATAGCCATTGGCCTGTATGTGCTCTATTTTCTCTGGAAAGTGCTCGGTGTCGGGCGTCCGCTTTTGATGGTGCTGGCTGCATTTTCATGCTTTGGGGTTGCAGTCATACTTGATTTTATTGAAGGCATTCCGGCCGACCACAGCTTGAACATCTACAGTTGGTTGAAACAGGCTTATATGCTCGAGGATTATACAGTGGATCATTTTGCAAAGTCTTTGGAAGAGTTCCTTGAAATGCTGGGGATAAGTCTGTTCCTTACGGTGTTTGTGGCGCAAGTCGGCCGTATGCCAAATGAAACGTTCAGTATTCAGTGCGGTTCGTCCAATCAATCTGCACAAGGGTAGGCTGTTTTGAAGCAGGCATGACGAGCTTTTGACTCTCCATGAACTACATAGATGAAATGGCGTCATCCTTGCTTAGAGATGAAACAGCCTTGTTCTGATACAATAATTTCAGGGTCATCTTGACATTATTTCTTATAATAAGGTAACTTGCATAAATATGTGCTAGTGATGCATAAGCTATGGAGGGTAAGTGTCCTTTTTCTCAAATAAGTCGGAAGGCATGATGGGAATCGATATCAGTTCAACCGGCATCAAGTTGGTGGAGCTTAGCAATGCGCGCTCAGGTTACGAACTTAGTGCCATGGCGATGGTTCCCTTGCCGCGCGATGCGATTGTTGAAAACACTATTATTGATTCTACCGCAGTGACTCAGGCGCTTATCGAAGCTGTGAAAATTGCTAAACCTTCAGTCCGCAACGTGGCTTTCTCAGTTTCCGGCAATGCCGTTATTATCAAAACAATCAACATGCCTGTGACCAATGAATTCGATCTGGAAGCCCAGATCGATTTTGAAGCAGACCAGCATGTGCCTTATGATATTGATGACGTGTTCCTCGATTTTCAGATTCAAGGTATGTCAGCAGATGATCCTGAACAGATCGAAGTTGTTCTGGTGGCTTGTAAACGGGAAGTTGTTGAGGATTATCAGCTGGTGTTAAGTGACGCTGGTTTGCAGGCCAAATGCGTCGATTGCGCTGTATTTGCTCTGGAAAATGCTGCTGAACTTACTGAAGAGCATGGATCAGCAGATGGTATGGGGCAGCTGGTGCCTGATGAAGATGCTGATGTGCATGCCCTGATTAACATCGGTGCGAATATGATGAATATCAATGTTTTGATTAATGGTCAGATGTCTTTTGTGCGTGACCAGTTTTATGGCGGACAGAATCTGACTGAAGAGATCCAGAAAGAACATGGCATCAGTTATCAGGCTGCCGAGCAGTTGAAAGCCGAGAATTTTTCGGAGATTCACCCCGATGCTCTGGAACGGTTTTATGTGGGATTAACTTCCGAATTGGTCCGTTCGCTTGATTTTTACTCAGCCAGCAAGGCCGAGTTCCCTGTGCGTAAGCTGATGCTCAGTGGCGGCTGTGCCCTGATTCCGAATATTGCAACTGAACTTGAGCAACGCCTGGGAATTGATACAGTGATTCTCAATCCATTCAAGCAGATCAAGGTTTCAGAGAAAAAATTTGATGTTGAGCATATCAAACGCATTGGCCCGATGTTAATGGTTCCTGCAGGTCTTGCGCTCAGGGCATTTGACGAATGATTCGCATTAATCTTCTGCCCTATCGTGTTGCCCGTCGCCAACAGCAGATTATGCACCATGTCAGCATATTCTTTGGCGTGGTGATTATTGCTGCACTGCTTGCTCTTTCTGCACATACTGCATCATCACTGCAGCTTGCTGATCTTAAGGAAGAGACCTTGCTGCTGCAAAAGCAGAATGCTGAGCTGAAGCATAAAATCGGTAAAATTCATAATCTTGATGCACTGCGAACAGATGTAGAGCGCAAGTTGAAGACTGTGGATCGTTTGCAGGAAGGGCGTTTCCATTCATTGAAAACCCTGCATGAAGTTGCTCAGGTGATTCCTGAAAATGTCTGGGTGAAGACATTGAAACACAGTGGCACGGATATCACATTGTCCGGTCTGGGCGAGAGTAATAAGGCGGTGGCCAATTTCATGCGCAAGCTTGATCGTTCTCCATTGTTCGACAATGTGCAATTGACAGTGATCAGTCGTGTCATGGTGAATGGTTTGCCAGTCCGTAGTTTTAACCTGAAAATCAGGCGTGTGGAAGAGTCTGCAAAGGCCAAAACAGCAGATGCTAAGAAAGGGGCATCCTGATGTTTGATTCGTTGAAGGCCTCACTGTTCGACAGTCTGCGTCCGATTTTGCCGCTACCCATGTGGCAGAAGATGCTCACACTGGTGGCAATATTTTCAGTCATTCTCGGCTTGTATGCTTATCTCGGTTGGATGCCACTACAGGAAGAGATCAGCCAACAGGAAGCTCAGGGGAAATTGCAACAGACGCTGCTGATCCGGAATCAAAGGCTGGCTCATGATTTGCCGCGCAAACAGAAAGAGTACGCCAAGCTGGAAAAACAGCTGAAAGTGGCACTGAATATGTTGCCGAAACAATCGCAGATACCGGATCTGCTGGAGAATGTGTCCTGGGCAGGTAAAGACTCCGGACTAGAGTTCAAGGATTTCAAACCGGGGACTGAGGTTACCCGGCAGATATATGCTGAAGTGCCTGTAGCATTGAATATCTCCGGCAGTTTCCGTCAGTTACTGACCTTTCTCAAACGCGTTGGTGAGATGCCTCGAATTGTGGATGTGAAAAATCTGACGCTAACTCAGGGCAAAAGTGGAAACCTGTCCGTGCGTGGCCAGGCAGTGACTTACAGGTTTGTAGAAGAACAACCCGAGACAAAGAAGCGCAAAGGACGGAGAAAATGAGCTATTTTAACTGTCTGGGAGAGTGTGATGGGGTATAACATGAGTTTTTTTAAACTGGCACATGCGTGTGTTAAAAAACTGTTTGGCATCATGGCTGCAGTATCCCTGCTTGGCGTGTTATTTGTTCCACAGCTTGAAGCAGCAACCATTAAAGGTTTGCAGTTGCTGTCAGATGGTAGCGGTCAGAATCTGAGTATCGTGATGGATGAAGCTGCAGAGTATCAGGTGTATAATCTTGAAGGACCGGCGAGAGTTGTTCTGAATTTCCCTAAAGCCACCATGGCGGACAGTGTGGGCGAGGTGAAAGGTGATGGGGGCGTTGAAACAGTATTCCCTGTTCAGGATAGCAACGGTGCTCGCATCGAAGTCGGTTTAGCCAAAGGCACAACCTATGATATCGTTGAAAAAGGCAATGATCTGCTGATTTCTTTTGTATCAAACACGAAACGGAAAGCTAAAGCCGGGGGCGCTGAGATTCAGGATATCTCTGTCAGAGATAAAGCTGGTGTAACTGAGCTGGTGTTGCGCGGTAAGCAGATGGACGCTAATCATAATTCACTGGTGACCAACGATGGAAAAACCATGGTGCTTGATTTCTGGGGTGGCGTTTCAAAGCTTCCTAAAGAGTATTTTACCTATACCGCACAGCGTTTGAATGATGTGACTGTGGGCGCTGCGGAAGGTCGTCTGCGTCTGGTTGTATCACTGCGGGCGGGTGCGGGTGCCAATCACCAGATTGATGCCAGTGCTAACCAGATGATTGTTCGTTTTGGCAAGGTAGAATCCATCCCGACTGCAACCGGCCTGACAGTAGAAGCAGTGGATTTTCAGCCGGATGACAGAATCGCGCATATGGTTATTCGCACCAATGCAGCCAACCCGATCATTAATCTTCAGGAAGATAATGGAAAGGTTATTCTGGATATCAAGAATGCGGCTCTGGCTTCTGGTCAGGAGCGGTCACAGGATGTCCGGGCATTCCCTGGTCCTGTAAATCAGATCGATAGTTACGCGGTTAATAAAGATGTGCGCATTGTTGCTCGACTGCGCGGTAAAGCCGTAGTTTCATCATATCAGTCAGGCAATGTATTAACGGTAACACTTAAACCCGAAGATATGGCTACTGCAGCCCAGTTGAGTGAAGAAGAACTCCGCGATGAGAAAGTATATTCAGGCCAGAAAGTTACATTTAATTACAAAGACATTGATATCCGCAACGCATTGAAGCTGATCGCTGAAATGAGCGAGCTGAATATGATTATGGCCGATGATATCAAAGGCACGCTGACCATGCGTCTGGTGGATGTGCCATGGGATCAGGCACTTGACCTTATTCTGCAGGCGCGTGGGCTTGGTAAAGAGCAGTCAGGCAATGTGGTCAGAATTGCACCGCTGGATGTACTAAAATCTGATGCTGATGCCCGCAAGGAGGCGCAACAGGTTGCGGAAGAAATCGCACCACTGGATACTGATTTCATCCAGTTGGGTTACGCCTCTGTCAATGATGTGAGCACGATACTGAAAGGTGGTTCAGTTACCCAGTCCGCAGGTTTGGGTAATTCAGAAAACCGTACGACCAGTAAAGCCGAGACAGGTATTGGTGGTGAAGGTGGTCTGAAGTTGCTATCTGATCGCGGCAGTATTCTGCTGGATGAGCGCAGTAATACGATGATCATTACCGATACACGTGAGCGCCTGAACAATATCAAACGATTGATTTCAGTCATTGATAAACCGATGCAGCAGGTGTTGATCGAGGCTCGTATTGTAGAAGCCAGTGATACCTTTTCACGTGACCTTGGTATCCGCTGGGGCGGTCAATTTAACTCTGCCGGTAACAAGTTTACGCACGGGGTAGGGGTAGGCACTCCGGCTACGCTTGGTAATGTAGTGGATCTGGGTGCTGCTGTTGGGGCTGGAGCTGGTGGCGCCATCGGTTATTCGCTCGGCACACTCAGTGGGGCGCTGAACCTGAATCTGGAATTATCGGCGGCAGAAGCAAATGGTGATGTGAAAGTTGTATCCAGTCCGCGTGTGTTTACCAGTAACCTGCAGGAAGCATTGATTCAACAGGATGAGCAGATTCCGTTTGATCAGGTCACAACTTCCGGTGGAGCAACTACGATTACACCTGTCTTCCAGAGCGCTAAATTATCACTGCGTGTCACGCCACAGATCACGGCTGATCAACGCATAATTATGGAGCTCAAGGTTAATAAGGATACGCCTATTACCAATGTCGCGGGTACAGCAACTGCAATCAATACCAAAACAGTTGAAACCAGATTGCTGGTGAAGAACGGTGAGACGGTAGTGCTCGGCGGTATTTATACCCAGACAACCTCAGATAATGTTTCCGGAGTTCCCGGCTTGATGGATATTCCGCTCATTGGTCATCTGTTTAAGCGCAAACAAAAAACGAATAATCGTAGTGAGTTGCTGATATTCATTACACCGACAGTGATTGATACTGAGGGTGAGTCATCCAACTAAATTAAGGATACTCTAAATAACTCGAGTATCCGTACAGGCCATGGATGGAGTTTTTCAGAGAGCATCATTAAAGAGATTGGAGCTGTTTGGCTTCTGCCAGAACGTTGCCTCAGAGTACGCTGGCTGCAATTTCATCAGCCAGTGGAAGACCTGGTTCGGTCAGTTGAATGAAATTTTCAGAAATGTCGATCATCTGCTGCTGCTGCCACGGCAGCAGTTGAGCTGAGAAGTGCTCATAGGCATCAAAACCAAAGCGATTGCAGAATGACTTTCGATCAATGCCGGGGCTTCGGCGTAAACCAAGCCAGATGGCTTCTGCTGCAGCCCTGTTTCTGTCTAATGTTTCCTGAGAATTGATCGCAGTACCTTGTTGCAGAGCCGATTCGATATAAGTCTCAGGTTTGCGGATGTTGCTGTAGCGGGTCATGCCCAGATCATTTGCCTGATCCCATTTGCCTGATGCCCCTGCACCGATGCCGATGTAATCATGATAAAGCCAGTAGCCGTCATTGTGTCTGCAATATCGCTCTTTTTTGGCAAAATTTGAAATTTCATAAGCATGATAACCGGATTTTTGAAGGCGTTTTCTGGTGGAGAAAAGCATCTCTAGCGCCAGTTCATCATCGGGCAGGCTATATGGCTTTTGGCGATGCCGGGCTGCAAGTCTGGTGTGTGGTTCAACAGTGAGTTGGTAGCAGGAGAGGTGCTCGGGAGCCAGATGGATCGCAGTATTCAGAGACTCCAGCCACGATTGCATGGATTGATCAGGTAACCCGTAAATCAGATCGAGGTTGATATTGTTGAAGCCTGCCTGTCTGGCAGTCTGAAAAGCATCGAATACCTCTTGTGAGCCGTGGATACGCTCCAGCCATTGCAGTTCCTCTGTGTTCAGACTTTGCACACCCATCGACAAGCGGTTTACACCAGCTTGACGGTAGGCTGAGAAGTTGCCCGCATCGACTGTGCCGGGATTGGCCTCCAGGGTGATTTCTATCCCGGTTTCACATCCGAATAGTTTGTCAGCATGCTTGATAACGGATGTTATCAATGCAGGAGGAGCAAGCGAAGGCGTGCCACCACCGAAGAAGATGCTGCTTAAACGGCGTCCTTTGAACATCGGGGATGCAGCCCAATGTTGCAGTTCCGCGAGCAAGGCATTCCGATAGGCGGACCAGTCTGGTTTTTCGCGTTCATGTGAATTGAAATCGCAGTAATGACATTTATGCACACAATAAGGAATGTGCACGTATAACATCAGCGGTGATGGTTTATAAGCGGACACGGTGCTTACTGCAGTACGACTTCGTAATGATCCTCTGCAAAATCTTCATCGCTCTTCAGTGTGATCTCTTTGTTCAGGAAAGACTCGAGCTGTTCCACCCCCTTGTTTTCTTCGCCAAGTAGCAGGTCAATAATAGATGGATGTGCAATCACCATCAGTTTTTCACAAGGGTAAGCACGAGCTTCTGCCACCACAACGCGGAACAGTTCGTAACAGATCGTTGTCGGACTCTTGCTGCTGCCGACGCCATGGCAACGGTGACACTCATTGAGCAGTATACGGCCCAGTGATTCACGTGTTCGTTTGCGGGTCATCTCCACCAGACCAAGTTCAGAGAGCTGAACAATATGCGTTTTGGCTTTGTCCCGTTTGAGTGCCTCTTCGAGCACTTCCATCAGCCGCTGTTTATTTTCCTCTTCCTGCATATCAATAAAATCAACAACGATGATGCCGCCAAGATTACGCAGGCGGAGTTGATGTACAATTTCATGTACAGCTTCAAGATTTGTTTTAAAGCCGGTCTCTTCCATATTACGGGAGCCGACAAAGGAACCGGAATTCACATCGATAGCAATCAATGCTTCAGTCTGGTCGATGACAATATGACCTCCTGATTTCAGCGGTACCCGGCGTTGCAGGGCGCGATCGATAGCATCTTCAACACCGTAAACATCAAAGATGGGGCGTTCACCAGGATAATAATAAAGCTTTTTGGCAACCTCAGGCATAAAGCGGCGGGCAAACTTTTTCATGCTTTCATAAGCTTCGCGTGAATCGATATGGATTTTTTCAACATCTGCATCGACATAATCCCGCATGACACGCAGGTAGAGATTCAATTCTTTGTGAATCATTTTTCCGAGGGCTGAACTTTTTGACCGCTTTTCGATGTCCTGCCAGAGGCGTAACAGAAAATCCAGATCCTGCTTCATTTCAGATTCCTGACGGCCTTCGGCAACAGTGCGAATGATGATCCCGCCTTTTTCGGGATTGATCGCTTCACCAATGGCGAGCAGGCGTTCACGTTCTTGAGGATCTTCGAGCCGTCTGGCAATGCCAACATGATCAAGATGTGGCAGGTATACCAGATAACGACCTGCCAGACCGACCTGAGTGGTCAGGCGCGGGCCTTTCGAAGCGATCGGTTCGCGTGATACCTGCACCATCAGCTCCTGACCGTCTTTGATCAGGTTGGCAATAGGGGGTGCATTACGGCGGGATGGCCTTGTTTCGGCTGTTTCTTCCCCGTTGTCACCATCATCACTGTCCTCAATCTCTTCAGATATTTCATCATCAGACTGTTTGGCTGTAGCGATGTCACCGGCATACAAAAAACCGGCTTTCTCCATATCAATATCGACAAATGCAGCTTGAATGCCGGGTAATACGCGTTGTACGCGGCCCTTGTAAATATTGCCTTTCAGGCCACGTTCACGTTCGCGCTCAATATAAATCTCTTCAGCCAGATTGTTTTCAATTCTGGCAATCCGTGTTTCAAACGGTGCTACGTTGACCAGCAGTTCCACACTCATGTTGTTGTTCCTGAAAAAGTTATTTTTGCCAGTATATTCAACGTGGAACGAACCGGCAAACCGATCACGTTATCCAGTGGTCCTTCAATCGCTTCGATAAAACTGGCTGCACCACCCTGAATGGCGTAAGAACCGGCTTTATCAAGTACTTCGTTGTGAGCCAGATATGTATCGATCTCCTCTGATGAGAGCTGTCTGAATACCACCCGCGTTTGCACAAGATCAGCCTGAATCCGGTCACCGAGGCGGACTGTAACGCCGGTAAACACATGATGGGTGTTGCCGGAAAGCTCCATCAGCATGGCTTTGGCTTTAGCGAGATCGGCCGGTTGCCCTAAAGGTTTGCCATTGATGGCGACAAGCGTGTCAGCTGCAATGACGGGGATATCCGGAGCAGCTTCGCATGCCATAGCTTTTTCCCGGCCCAGGCGCGCAACAATTTCAGCCACCGTTTCACCCGGCAGCGGTGTTTCATCAATATGGCTGGGGCGAACTTCAACAGCCAGGCCGGCACTTTGAAGTAACATAAGGCGGCGGGGGGATCGTGAGGCGAGAATAACTTCCATGTCAGCGAGCATAGTCAAATTATCTGAAAAATGCTTCCTTAGCTTGACGGCAGCAGCTGCGAGCTTACGATGCTCAGCGCTGTGACTGACTTAAAGACTTCTCCACTGGAACGTGCTGTAGATCTTTGCAGGTCGGATATGGAACTGGTTGATGCCTGTATCCATGAAAACCTGCAATCAGATATCATGATGATTCCTGCGATAGGCCACTATATTGTAAATAGTGGTGGCAAACGTTTGCGTCCGTTGCTTTGCCTGTTGACTGCCCGCCTGTTTAATTATCAGGGCACACGCCATATACCGCTCTCGGTCGTAGTAGAATTTATTCATACCGCATCGTTGCTGCATGACGATGTGGTGGATTCATCCGATCAGCGCCGTGGTAATCCTTCCGCCAATGGTGTCTGGGGTAATCAGGCCAGTGTTCTGGTCGGTGATTATTTGTTTTCCCGTTCTTTTCAAATGATGGTGGCAGATGGTGATATGGCCATGCTGAAACTGATGTCTGATGTCACCAATGCTCTGGCTGAAGGTGAGGTGCTTCAATTATCCCGAACCTTCCATCTTGAGATGACAGAAGCTGAGTGTCTTGAAGTGATCGAGAGAAAAACGGCAGTATTGTTTAAAGCAGCGTCCGAAGTCGGTGCTCATGCGGCAGGTCAGGATGCCGATGTGGTTGCAGCTCTGGCTGAATACGGCATGTGTCTGGGTGTGGCTTTCCAGCTTATGGATGATGCACTTGATTATCTGGTAGAGGCTGAACAGGCAGGCAAACCTGTGGGGCATGATCTGGAAGAGGGCAAAATCACCATGCCGCTGATTCATGCTATGAAACATGATGCGGAACTGGCCAAACGTGTTGAGGAGATTTCCGAGCGTGATGGTTATCTGGAAGGTGATCGCGAATGGATCAGAGAGCGCGTGGCTGCACAGGATGGTTCCGGTTTTACCATGGCCAGAGCCCGGGATTATGCCGAGCGTGCTAAATCACTATTGCCGGAGCATACCGACCCCGAGATTAAGTCTTTACTGGCCGAACTGGCTGACTTTTCCGCCTGCCGCCCTTATTAAAGCCCTGAAAAATAAAGCTTTCTTGACCGTCTTTGTTTAAAGCCGCTTTTATTATATGCGATCACTGCTGTCCGGTTAAGCATTGAGCAGTGCCATCTGGCGAGGATTCACGGTCGGTTTTCGCTTTGGAGGCGGTGAGCTTCCTCCCAGCAATTCGGCGATATTCCTTCGCTGCATGAGGTTGACCG
>NZ_BDFD01000025.1 GCF_001895085.1 Mariprofundus micogutta
TTCGTTTCCACTGTGATCACTCCTGTTTTTTCCTCCAACTAAATCATTAGCTGGGGATACTACAGGGGGGTCAAATTTGGACGCTGATTTACCCCTCTAGGGGGTCAATTTTGAACGCTGAATAACACCCGGGCAACTGACCGGGTGCATAATTGGCAGTACGATGATTGATGCGCTCGATCACACTGCGGTGAATTTTAATCTCACCTTTTAATTTTTTAATAACTTTTCCATCTTTTTCTGGCTTACATAACTTTTCTATTTCACGAGGATGATAGCGGTACATCATTGCCACACCATTGCGTGAGTCATACATATTCCCGTGTACATGACTATCATGCTGCGCATCCTCAATAGCCCCGTCCTCAAACTGCAGGCCGCACTTCGCTGCCCGTTTCATCATCCAATAAAGTGGTACACTGGCCATTCCTGATCGTGCATAACCACCACCGACATTGGAGTGCATGCCAGCAAACCAGACCTGCTCAACAGTGCGCTCTATTGGAGAACCATCTTCCTTCTTTAGCAGGTCAAGTTCCACTTGTGGAAGTTTCTCATTCCAGACAAAAGGCCAGAATGCAGTGCGTTCGTCATCAATCGCCAATGCCTGATAGGCATTTACCACATTACCGGTCAGCTTGTAGAAATAGAATTTATGCTGCCACCATTTGCGATCCAACCTGTTTCCTGCCCATTCAGAAAATTTATTGAATACTTTTGAGGCTGTACCAGTCACATCTGTTCCTGTGGGGAAACCCAGAGCAACAACCGTGTCCCACACTCCCATGAAATGAATAGGCACTACGGCATGAAATTGTTCTGATGTTCTGACTGCTTCTGCTACATCAGGCTGTTTCTTACGTAACTGATAGGCAGAAAAAGCCTTTGTTACCAACTCATCCAGTTGATGGTTCTGTTTGCCTTTTCCTTTTGCTAATCCGCATTTTCTAATAAAGCCGTTACAAGCACGCACGGTAGAGGCACCGCGGCTGAAACCAAAAAAATAGATACGATCGCCTGGATTGTAATTTCGCGCCAGGTATTTATAGAGATCACGAACATTGTCCTCAAATCCAAAACCAAAGCCGCCACCAAGCGCTCTCAAATAGTTATTCTTCTCAGTGCCCACACCGTTATCATAAAAAACAACCTGCTCATCACATGCAAAACCATCGGAGGTTTCTCCCTTGAATCGCTTGTTGATCGCCTTATAAATTTTATAAACGTTGCTGTCCGGCGTAGTGCCGCCTTTATTGCCTGTTCCATCAGCGCAAACAATGATGTTTTTATTCTTTATCTTCTTCTCTGTTTCTTGCGTCATATGTCCCCCGCCCCACCTGTAATGTACATATCAGTATAGCAGAGAAACAGGACAACACACCCTAGTCTGAGAACAATGCAACCGCCCTTCGTAATCAGTGCGAAAAGACCGTATCCTCTGCACCTATGAGTACCACACAGAACAGCATCCTGCTGACAACACTCAATGCGCGTTATACGCATAGCGCCATCGGTCTGCGTTATATTTTTGCCAATATGGGGGTATTGCAGAGCGAAACTGCCATCCGCGAATTCACCATCAACGATAATATTCAGGACATCGCCGAGAAGCTGCTCGGCGAAAAACCGGCCATCATCGGTATTGGTGTCTATATCTGGAACACACAGCAGTGTGCCGAGCTGGTGCGACTGATCAAACAGGTATCACCAGCCACCACAGTGGTGCTGGG
Organism: Mariprofundus micogutta; assembly: GCF_001895085.1. Classification (GTDB taxonomy): domain Bacteria; phylum Pseudomonadota; class Zetaproteobacteria; order Mariprofundales; family Mariprofundaceae; genus Mariprofundus; species Mariprofundus micogutta. The sequence goes on from NZ_BDFD01000025.1 coordinate 1,731, forward strand.
CGGGCCTGAGGTGAGCTATACACCGCTGCGGGTCAACGTTGATGCCGCTGACTACATTATGCAGGGCGAAGGCGACACAGCATTCTGTGGGTTGGCCCGAGCTATACTCAGCGGTCTGGCTCCCAAACAACGAATCATTCAGGCGACTATGGCTGAAATCGACACTATCAAGTTGCCCTATGACTATTACAGCGATGAAGATGTAGCTAATCGTTATATCTATATCGAAGCATCACGAGGCTGCCCCTTCCTGTGTGAATTCTGCCTCTCCTCCATCGACAAAAAAGTACGCAATATCGATACAGACGTACTGCTGGCCGCCATGGAAAAGCTGTGGGATCGCGGTGTGCGCAGCTTCAAGTTCATCGACCGAACCTTTAACCTCAATGTGAAGATTGCCAGCCAATTACTCGACTTTTTTCTGGCCAAAGAGCCTCCCTACTTCGTACATTTCGAGGTGATTCCTGATCACTTTCCCGATGCCTTGAAAGAACGTATCAAAGCCTTCCCTGCCGCATCATTGCAGTTGGAGATCGGCATCCAGACTTTGAATATGGAAGTGGCCGATCGCATCCATCGCAATCTGAAAATGGACAAAATCAAAGAAAATATCCGCTTTCTCGAAAATGAAACCTCAGCTCACATGCATCTGGATCTGATCGTAGGCCTACCTGGTGAAACACTGAGCAGTTTCGGCAACAATCTTAACCGGCTATCTGCCATGACAGACTCGGAGATCCAGATCGGTATCCTGAAAAAACTCTCTGGCACCAGCCTGCACAGGCATGATACAGAGTTCGGCATGGTCTATTCCGATTTTCCACCGTATGACATTCTGAGAAACAGTGAGCTAAGTTTTGAAGATATTCAGCAGATGAAACGTTTTGCCCGTTTCTGGGACCTCTACTACAACAGCGGTAATTTCAAACAAGGCAGCAAACAGCTCTGGCCTGATGGCGATGTATTTGAACAATTTCATGCCTTTTCTGTTTGGGTTTATGGTCAAACCCAAAGTACATGGAAAATATCACTGGAGCGCCTGGCTCAACTGTTGTTCAACTATCTGACTGAAGTATTGGGCAACAAACCGGAAGCCACGGCGGAGATGCTCATCCGCGACATTATGAAGTTGGAAGGCAGGAGAATGCCTAACTTCCTTAAGCCATTTGCACATGCACTTCCTGAACTGAAACAGCGTGGCGCTACCGGTCATAACAAACGTCAGGTCAGGCACGTTTAAACAGGGAGTTTGTATGGACAAAACACAGCTGCAAACCATGGAAACCTATCTGCATGAACATATTCCGATCACGGCCCATTTTGCAGTTAAAATCATTGCATTCGAAAAAGGGACGATTCATCTGCGCGCGCCACTGGCAGCCAACATCAACCACCGCGATACCGCCTTCGGTGGCAGCCTCTCCTCCATCGGCATTCTTGCTGGATGGTCTGTGATTCATTTCACACTGACCGCACTGGGCTTGCCAAGCCGTATTGTCATTCAGAGCAGCAGCATGGATTTCACAGCGCCCGGTGATGCCGATTTTGATGCGACAGCTTCACTGCCGGATGAGGTGGAATGGAATCGCTTCTGTAACATGTTGAAAAGAAAAGGACGGGCCCGAATCAGGTTGCCGTCCAGTATTCACATTGGAGATACAAGTATTGCTGAACATGAGGGGGTATTTGTTGCCATCCTCAATGATCGGCTATAAAGATTCCTGCAACTTTTCGTTTATTCTTTCAAGGGTAGCCCGATGGATAAAGCGATCACCTACACGAATTGCCGGCGCATGAGGACAGAGGCTCTGGCAATCCAGATCCTCCACCTCATAACCGTTCTGCCTTAGCTCTTTAGCCATTTCCCTGCTGCCGAAATCGCTACAGCGAGGGCCATAGCAAACACCAACAGTGCCTTTACAAGCCATTACGAAGGTTTCTTCGCAGCAGCGCGTTCACCTCTGCCGGGACGGCGCGAACGATTGCCACGCGGTTTACGCGGGGAACTCGGATCATGTCTACGATGATCAGGCCTGTGACGCTGCTGTTTCGGAATCTCTGTCGGGTCATTCGGGTTTGGTTCAAAACCCTCGACCACCACTTTTGGAATTGCCTTTTTAATCAACTTTTCAATACCGACCAGCAGTTTCTTCTCATCTGCAGATACCAGCGACAACGATTCACCTGTATTACCTGCACGCCCCGTACGACCTATACGATGTACATAATCTTCCGCCACATTCGGCAATTCATAGTTCACCACATGCGGCAGTTGATCGATATCAAGACCGCGAGCAGCAATATCGGTTGCCACCAGTACACGCACAGCGCCCGATTTGAAGTTAGCCAGCGCTTTCGTGCGCGCAGTCTGGCTCTTGTTGCCATGAATAGCTGCTGCCTGAATGCCGTCACTTTCCAACTGCGTGGTCAGGCGATTGGCGCCATGTTTGGTTTTGGTAAAGACCAGCACCTGTTGCCAGTCACCCTGTTTAATCAGGTGTGATAACAGGTCACGTTTTTTCGACTTACTCACCGGATGCACAACCTGTGTCACCTGATGCGCAGTCTGATTACGCGCTACTTCCACATAAACCGGTGAACGCAGAAAGCCACTGGCCAGTTTTTTAATCTCTTCGGAGAAGGTCGCTGAAAAGAGCAGGTTCTGACGTTTCTGTGGCAACAATTTCAAGACTTTGCGGATATCATGAATGAAACCCATATCGAGCATACGGTCGGCTTCATCAAGCACAAAAAATTCCACATGGCGCAGGTCGCATTTTCGCTGCCCGACCAGGTCGAGCAGACGACCGGGTGTTGCCACCAGAATGTCTACGCCGCGTTGCAGTTTCTGAATCTGGGGATTAATGCCCACACCGCCAAATACAACGGTGGAGCGCAGGCTTAGATGCCTGCCATAAGTTTCGATGCTTTCCTGAACCTGAGCAGCCAGCTCACGTGTTGGTGTCAGTACCAGCGCACGGATCGGACGCCTGTGATGGCGCTCCGGATGTTCTTTCTGCATCAACTGCAGCATAGGCAGGGTGAATCCTGCAGTTTTGCCGGTGCCTGTTTGTGCACCAGCTAAAATATCGTGCCCTTCAAGCACTACCGGGATGGATTTTTCCTGTACCGGCGTAGGCGTGGAATAGCCCTCTTCACGCACCGCGCGAAGCAATTCGGCTGAAAGGCCGAGGTCATCAAATGTCATGTATATATATTTCCGTAGCACCCGATACTAATAGCTTCACTGAACGTGCTGGGTACTGATTTATTTTCCGAATCGCCGGTCATCAGTGATTGGCCGGGCTGACGAAAAGAGGAGTATCCTCTCTTCAGGAGCAGCGCAGACTGCACTTTCCTTGCCAATACGCAACTTTTAGAGCTATTCGGTGGCGCAAATTTAAATGTTTTTCTGATTCTCGGGTTAAACCCTATTGGCTGCAATCAATAACATTTCACGCACACATTTCGCTGCCAGCACTGATGAGCATCCGCTTGTATCCAGTTGTGGTGCCAGTTCAACCGCATCGAGTCCGACAATATCAACACCTTGCATAGCTTTGATGAAGCGCTGGAAGGTCCACCAGTCGATACCACCCGGTTCAGGCGTGCCGGTACCCGGGAAACAGGCCGGATCAAACACATCAAGATCCACAGTCAGATAAACTGGACGGTCTGCAATCCATTCGACCAGTCCTTCGAGATCTTCATCGCGGAATGTGGTGAGTGTGCCGAAACTTTTCATCAAGTTGTATTCATGCTTTGTCCCGGAACGAATTCCCAGTTGGCGTATATTTTCATCACCGAGAAATTCGGAAACCCGTCGCATCACACAGGCATGAGAAAGTTCAACGCCGAGATAATCCTCACGTTGATCTGCATGCGCATCAAGTTGAATAACGACAAGGTCCGGATATTTTTCGAACACAGATTCAATCGCCGGCAAGCTGACCAAGTGTTCACCACCCAGCAGAAATGGAATGGTTTCGTCATTCAGACAATCATCCACTGCCTCACGGGTAATCGAGAGCACTGTTTCAACATTGCCCATAGGTAATTCCAGGTCTCCTGAATCTGCATAATGCAGAGACTCAAGTTCGGCATCCAGATAGGGCGAATAGGTTTCAACACCATCGGAAGCTTCACGGATCGCGGCAGGTCCGAAACGGGCACCGGGCCGGAATGAAACGGTGCCATCAAACGGCACACCGATGATGCGGATATCGTGCGACTCTTCCAGATCGCGGTCAGTAAAATCGAACATGGGCTTAATCTAACCTAGAAATATCAAAGCAAGAAACATCAAACACTTCCCATGTGGATTAAGTAACCATTATTATACGCGGACCGGCTGCATAAACCGGCAAATTCGTGGATTGGGTCTGAATATGAAAAGAGTTCTGATTATCGGCGCAGGTGGCGTCGGACGCGTGGTAGCGCACAAGTGTGCACAGAATGAAGATGTCTTTGCCGATATCTGGCTGGCCAGCCGCACCAAAAGTAAATGCGTCCAGATTGCACTGGAGATTCGTGAGAATACTGGTCGCAAAATAGAAACGGCCGCCGTCGATGCCGATAATGTGCCTGAACTGGTGACACTGATTAAACAGATTCGTCCGTTTATGGTTATCAATGTGGCACTGCCTTATCAGGACCTGACCATTATGGATGCCTGTCTGGAAACCGGTGTGCATTACTTGGATACGGCGAACTACGAACCGCTGGATGAAGCCAAATTTGAATACAGTTGGCAGTGGGCGTACCGCGAACGTTTCGAGAAAGCAGGCCTGATGGCGCTACTGGGTTCCGGTTTCGATCCGGGCGTAACCAATGTCTTCTGCGCCCATATGCAAAAACACCATTTCGATACCATGGATCAGGTTGATATCCTCGATTGCAACGGTGGTGATCATGGCTACGCATTCGCCACCAACTTCAATCCGGAAATCAATATCCGTGAAGTCACCAGCAATGGTCGCTATTTCGAGAATGGTGAATGGATTGAAACCACACCTATGCAGTATAAAAAACAGTTCGACTTCGATCAGGTCGGTCCGAAGAACATGTACTTGCTCTACCACGAAGAGATGGAATCACTCTCTGTGAATTTGAATGGCGTAAAGCGCATGCGTTTCTGGATGACCTTTGGCGATGCCTATCTCCAACATCTGGAAGTATTCCGCAATATTGGGCTGGATTCGATTGAACCGATTGAATTTGAAGGTCGCAAGATTGTGCCGATCCAGTTTTTGAAAGCCCTACTACCGGATCCGGCAAGCCTCGGTCCACGCACCGTCGGCAAAACCAATATCGGTGTTATCGTCAAAGGCACAAAAGATGGCAAGCCAGTATCGCGTTATGTGAATAACATCTGCGATCATCAGCAGTGTTTCAAAGAAACCAACGCGCAGGCGGTTTCCTACACTACAGGTGTACCGGCGATGATAGGAGCCATGATGATGTGTAAAGGCGAGTGGATGAAAGCCGGGGTGTACAACATGGAAGAGTTCGATCCCGACCCGTTCATGGCAGCTCTGAATGAGCATGGCCTGCCGTGGAGTGATCGCGAAACCGATATTGATGTGGATTCCCTGCCTGAATGAGTCTCGATATTTCACAAGTCCCTTCCCCCTGCTATGTGCTGGAAGAAGAGAAGTTGATCGCCAATCTGGAGATCATTAAAAAAGTTTAGGAAGAATCCGGTGCCAGGGTTATTCTGGCTTTAAAAGGTTATGCCATGTGGTCGACCTTTGATCTGATCAAAGCCTACCTACCCGGTTGTACTGCCAGTTCATTATATGAGCTGAAACTGGGTGATGAAAAATTCGGGCGTGAAAACCATATTTATTCTGCAGCGTATCGCGAAGATGAATTCGATGAAATTTCGAACCTTGCCGGACACATCATTTTCAATTCGATAGCCCAATGGCAACAGTTCGGAGAGATCGCGCAGGCCGCCGGCGTGTCTTGCGGCCTGCGTGTAAACCCTGGCATTTCCGAAGTCGAAACTGACCTGTACAACCCCTGTTTTTCCGGCTCTCGTTTGGGTGTACTTCCCGAACATCTAAAGAGCGCGGAACTCTCCGGCATCGAAGGTCTGCATGTGCATGCTCTATGTGAGAACATGGCCGATTCATCCGTAGCTCTGATTGACGCCTTTGAAGAAAAATTCGCCGCTTACATTCCCGGCTTGAAATGGGTGAATTTCGGTGGTGGTCATCTGATGACTCACGCCGATTACGATGTTGATAAACTGATCGATCGTATCAAGCTTTTCAAAGCCAGGTGGAGTAAACAGGTTTATCTGGAACCGGGAGGGGCGATTGGCTGGCGTACCGGCCCTCTCATCGCCTCGGTACTCGATATTGTTCCAACCGATGAGTTACCCGTCGCCATTCTGGATATTTCTGCCACGGCCCACATGCCGGACGTACTTGAGATGCCCTATCGCCCTGCCATTACAGGCTCAGGTAAAGCAGATGAAAAACCACACACCTATCGCCTCGGCGGCACCTCATGCCTGGCTGGTGATGTGATTGGTGATTATTCATTCGATGAGGAACTGGAGGTGGGTTCACGACTCGTGTTCGAAGACATGATTCACTACACGATGGTAAAAACCACGATGTTCAATGGTGTCCGCCATCCCGATATCGGAATCTGGCATACCGATGATACCTTTGAGTTGGTTCGAAGCTTCAGCTACGAAGATTTCCGCAACAGGCTCTCATGAACTCAGCCGGGCATTTGCTCTTCGAGATACGTATAACCAGCCAGACCATCCTTATAAAAACGCAGGAATTTGTTGGCCTGGGAGGCGGTCAAACGCCCTTCTGATTTTGCCTGAGTTAGCTGACGGCGCATACGGTCGAGCAGCACCTTTTCGTTGAACTGGACATAATCTAGGACACCTGAAACGCTCTCACCTTCCACGATTTGTTCGATCTCATAGTTCTCTCCATCCATACGAATATGCACAGCATGAGTATCACCAAACAGGTTATGTAAATCCCCAAGAATTTCCTGATAGGCACCGGTCAGGAATACGCCAATCAGATAATCATCTCCGTTATTAATCGCGTGCAGTGGCAAGGTCGGAGAATGCCCCGATGCGAGAGGAAAGTTCTGAATCTTGCCATCGGAATCGCAGGTAATATCCACCAGAATACCTTGCCTGGCCGGTTCTTCATTCAAGCGGTGAATCGGCACAACCGGAAAAACCTGATCGATCGCCCACGCATCAGGCAATGACTGAAACAGTGAAAAATTACAGAAATAACGATCTGCCATCTGACTGCTGATACCCGGAACCAGTTCGGCAGCTTCATCTTCATCCAGCTCTTTCATCAAGCGGATCAACATATGCCAATAGAGTTCATCGGCCTGTGCACGTTCAAGCAATGTACAGTGCCCGAGTACGAACAGACGATTGACATCCTCACGCAGGGAAACCACATCATGTAAAGCTTCACGCGACGAAATACGTTCGAAGTCAGAATAGGTATTCCACAGCTGGCGCAGCTGCATCGGTGCATGTTCATCAGGCTCATTCAGTGACAGATCACTGGTGCGCTTGGTTACGCCCAGAACGTCAATCACCATCACCGAATGATGTGCAACCAGTGCGCGACCCGATTCAGAAATAATATTCGGATGTGGAAACCCTTCATCGTCACAGACAGTTTTCAATGCCCAGACAATGTCGTTAGCATACTCCTGCAGACTGTAATCAACCGAAGTGTGAGAGCCCGAAATCGAACCATCATAATTCACGCCGAGACCGCCACCGACATCCATGAATTCAATCGGAGCCCCCAGCTTGCGCAGCTCGACATAAAAACGCGCAGCCTCCTGCATAGCCTGCTTGATACGGCGAATGCGCGGCACCTGGGAACCGATATGAAAATGCAGAAGACGCAAGGTATCGAGCATGTCATCAGCTTTCAGCTTATCGATGACCACCATCAATTCGTGAGGAGAGAGGCCGAATTTGGAACGATCACCACCTGAATCTTCCCACTTTCCATCACTGGTGGCAGCGAGCCTGCAGCGCAGACCGATCAGAGGCTGCACATCGAGACGTTTGGAGGCTTCGAGGATCATGTCCAGTTCGTTAGGTTTTTCGACTACGATAAATACGCGTTTACCCATCTTGCGGCCGATCATCGCCAACTCGATAAATTCGCGATCTTTATAACCGTTGCAGACAATCAGGCCTTCCACATCTTCAAGCATGGCCAACGTCGCATGTAATTCAGGTTTGGAGCCAGCCTCCAGTCCCCAGTTATATTCGGCACCGAATTCGACAATCTCTTCAACAACCTGCCGCTGCTGATTCACCTTGATCGGGTAGACGCCATAATAACGTCCCTGATATCCCGCCTCATCTCTGGCAATGGAAAAACGCTGATGAATCTGGCCCATGCGCTGTTTAAGAATATCGGAGAAACGTAATAGAAATGGTGGGTACAGCTCTTTTTCCGCCAGCTCATCACAGAGCTTTTTCAGATCAACCTGATGCTCACCATCAGGAATCGCCACCATATGGCCGGTATCATTGATGCCGAAAAAGCCATTACCCCAGCCTTCAACCTGATAGAGCTCGGAGGCTGATTGTATAGACCACTGTTTAGTCGTCACAGTCGGAGTACTTTACATGGCGCTGCTTGCTGCGCAGTTCTGCCTGCTCTTTGCGCCACTTTTCAATCTTCGAGTGATTACCGGAAAGCAGAACATCCGGCACGCGTTTGCCCTCAAACTCTTCCGGACGAGTATAATGCGGCCAGTCGAGAATTCCTTCTTCAGAAAACGAATCGAGCACGGCTGATTCAGGGCTTCCCAGCACTTCCGGTAGAAGGCGAATGACAGAATCCAGTACGCACATCGCAGCTGGTTCACCACCGGATAACACATAATCCCCCAGCGATATCTCTTCATCCACATAATCGCAGATGCGCTCGTCAAATCCTTCATAGCGGCCACACAGGAGAGTAATGCCGGGTTTTTCAGTGTATTCCAGCGCTTTGGCCTGAGTAAATCGGCTGCCGGAAGGTGTAAGCATGACAACATGTGTATCGGGGTGTTTTTCACGTGCAGCACGAATCGATGCCACAACAGGCCCCGGCTTCATAAGCATACCCGGACCACCGCCATACGGGGTATCATCCACTTTGCTGTGTTTATCGGTGGCAAATTCGCGAATCTGAATACACTCCACATCAACAATGCCAGAGGAGATTGCCCGTTTCGGAATTGAACAGGAGAGCGGTGATGCAAAGAATTCAGGAAAAAGAGTCAGGATTTGGGCGTGAAACATACATCCATCCCGTCCGGCAGATTCACCCAGATGGTAGATTCATCAATATTTACATCGACAACAACTTCTTCGATGAACGGAATTAGCCATTCGCCCTGCTCATCGGCATCGTCCGGAGTTCGAATCAACAGATTATCCTGTGCCCCGTACTCCTCCAATGCAGTAACTGTGCCGAGCAGTTCATCATTCTCATCCTGCAATACTTCACAGCCGATCAGATCTTCCCAGAGAAACTCATCTTCTTCGACTGTTACCTCGGATGCCCTGACCCAAACCTTCCGGCCTTTAAAGGCCTCTGCGCTATTGCAATCAGTGATACCATCCAACTCAGCCAGCATGCGTTTACCATGCTGCCAGCAGCGTTTTACCTGAAAAGATTTAGCAGTCTCGGCAGATTCTCCGAGCCACCAACAAGAATACCCGGCGATTGCTTGCGCAGGCCGGGTATAGGAGTAGATCGTCAGCGTACCCTTGAGACCATGTGGTCCAAGAATATCACCGATATGTAATAATGCCTCAGCAGACATCAAACAAAACCTTCATAAAGGCTTCGTCGTTCAGTCAAAAATGATGCCTGCAACATCATGGCGCCCATGGATGGGAACCCAAATCAACACCTGCTTCGCAGGTTGCGGATTTGTAAGGAAAGTGAAAAACACACTTTTCGCTTTCCGACAGTAAAAAGACCATGGATGGACTTTTTACAACGAAATATTATGCAGATGCTTTGGCGATCAGGCTGGCCACACGGTCAGAAACCTGAGCACCCTGGTCGGTCCACGCTTTTACACGGTCCAGGTCCAGATTGATCACTTCAGGATCAGTACATGGATCAAAGTAGCCAAGCTTCTCGATGAATGCTCCATCGCGACGCTTACGCTCGTCCATTACAACTACAGAATAAAATGGACGCTTCTTGCGACCACCACGGCTCAAACGAATAACAGTTGCCATTTTGTAAAACCTCCAAAAAACAGGCGGCGCACTATAGTAGTGTAGTGCGTAAGGAGCAAGGAGTTAGGAAAAGAAGCTCACCGATTCAGACTTTCGAAGAAGTCAGGGGCCTTTCCCCCCGGACATCTGTTTACAAGATCCGGGCTACTTTGCTATGTGATGCTTACATCTTCGGCATGCCCGGTGGCATTCCGCCACCCCCCATGCCACCGAATTTACCCATCATCTGGGCCATCATGCGCTTGCCTTTACCGCCTTTCATCTTCTTCATCATACGCTGCATCTGACCGAACTGTTTAAGCATACGATTGAGTTCAGGTACGCTGGTACCGGAGCCCATGGCGACGCGACGCTTACGACTTCCATTCAGCAGCTTGGGATACTTGCGCTCTTTCGGCGTCATCGAATAAACCATCGCCTGCATCCGTTTCATCGGTTTATCATCCATCTGATCGAGTGCTTCCTGTGGCAACTTCATACCCGGCATCATCTTCAGCATGCTGGCCATACCACCCATATTCTGCATCTGCCCCAGTTGCTCGGCAAAATCTTCCAGATCGAACTGACCTTTCTTGATTTTGGCCGCGGCTTTTTTTGCCTGCTCTTCATCAACAGATGACTGGATCTTTTCAACCAGACCAACCACGTCACCCTGACCGAGGATACGGCCGGCCATACGCTGTGGATCAAAGGCTTCAAACGCATCAATCTTTTCACCGGTACCAACATAACGAATAGCTACACCGGTACTGTGCGCAACAGAGAGTGCCGCACCACCACGAACATCTGCATCTGTTTTGGTCAGAACACAGCCGCTCATATTTACTGCTGCATGGAATTGCTCGGCAATCTGCAGCGCTGTCTGACCGGTCATCGAGTCGAGTACCAGCAGGCGTTCGCTGGCAGCAACCGTATCAGCTACATCCTTAATCTCGGCCATCAGCTCATCATCAACCACCTGACGACCGGCAGTATCAAGAATCAGAACATGTAAGCCTTCGGAACCTGCCTGCTTAACAGCCGACTTGGCCATCTTGGCCGCTGTAGAGCCCTCGCCGGAGATGTAGGGTACATCCACCTGTCCGGCCAGTACCTGAAGCTGCTCGCGTGCCGCAGGACGCGTCGCATCAACAGAGGTCAAAGCAACTTTCTTACCCTGACTTGCCAGCAAACGTGCAAGTTTACCTGCTGTGGTTGTTTTACCAGCCCCCTGCAAACCACATAGCAGGATGACTGAAGGAATTTTAGCCAGATCAAGATCACGGCGCTGACCGCCAAGCACATCGGCCAGCACATCGTTAAGGATTTTAATAATAACCTGGCCCGGTTGCAGGCTCTTGGCCACTTCAGCACCGAGAGCACGTTCACGCACCTCGCTCATCAGGTGACGAGTCACCGGAAGTGCAACATCAGCCTCCAGTAATGCCAAACGCATCTCGCGCAGCGTTGCATCCAGGTCGGCCTCGGAAACACGCGCAGCACCACGCAGTTTATGTGCAATATCTCCGAGTTTTTCACTTAAACGACTAAACATCTATATCTCCTGCCATCCGGTCATCACGCTATCAACCGAGCCGGTCATTCTGTGAGCACAGACCTGTGGGTCAATGGCCAGTTTGAGTCCTTAAACCTCGGTTAAAGCATCAAATTCCTTTCTTTTGCTTTCAAACCACTCTTTCATTGCATCAGGTTTAGCCATCAGAGCCTTCATTTCATCCATAGCTTTGAGATGCGCCGCATCACCTTGCTGAAACATTTCCATGCCATGGTTTTTGCTCATTTCAGCTATTTCCTCAAAACTGTCCGCATGAAACTCCTGATCACAAGCCCCTCCGAGTTGTCTGCACGTCATCATTTTCATGCTCCCTCCTACACCATAAGTTGGAAGTTATCATGAATGGCAGAGCAAACCAAAAAGAGGAGGCCAAGGCCTCCTCTATTGAGATCGTTCAAATGGTTATGACTTAAACAATCATACCTGCGCCAACAGTATTGTTGGTAAAAGTGTCAATCAGGATAAAGCTGCCTGTCGTACGGTTATCCACATATGCATCGTAGTGCAGCGGTTTCATCAGCTTGAAGGTGATCTGACCGATTTCGTTCATTGCCAATTCATCCGATTCATCCTTATTCAGCGTGTGAATGTCCCTGCGGAAATCAATGCTGGCTACCATCGCTTTCACTGTATTGGTGGTATGTTTCAGAAGGTATTTTTTTCGCTCAGTCAGCGGCTCATCACCAATCCAGCAGACATTGGCCGTCAACTCTTTGGAGTCGAGCGCTTTATCGCCAGCATGGGTCAGCATATCTCCACGCGAAACATCGATCTCGTCATTCAGTGTCAGCGTAACACTCTGGGGTGCAAATGCCTCTTCCAGATGGCCATCGAAAGTAACAATCTCTTTCACCGTAGAGGTATTACCACTGGGCACAGCAACCACTTCATCTCCGACTTTGACCGTACCTGAAGCAATCGTGCCCATAAAACCACGGTAATCAGGAAGATCTGCAGTCTGCGGACGATTCACCAGCTGTACCGGCAGGCGGAACGGCTTAGTGTCGATATCACCCAATGCAGACAACGACTCGAGCGTTTCCAGCAATGTATCACCGTCATACCAATCCATATTGTCGCCACGCACAGCCACCATATCACCATCAAGTGCCGACATCGGCAGGCAGATCAGATCATTGATACCCTGTTTGGCGCAGTACTCCTGCATCTCTGTTCGAATGTTTTCAAAGACCGCCTGATCATGGCCAACCATATCCATTTTATTCACTGCCACGATCAGATGAGGAATATTCAGCAGGCCGAGAATATGAGTATGACGTTTCGTCTGTGGCATCACACCGTTACGTGCATCAATCAGGATAATTGCCGCATGAGCTGTGGAGGCACCGGTCACCATATTACGCGTGTACTGCTCATGGCCCGGACAGTCAGCCATAATGAATTTACGCTTCGGCGTTGCAAAATAACGATAAGCCACATCAATCGTAATGCCCTGTTCACGCTCGGCAGAGAGACCATCAGTCAGCATGGCCAGATCGATCTCGGCAGCTGAAGCGATATGGGTTGCACCCTTCTTTTTACGCACAGCCAGCAACTGATCTTCAAAAGCGCCTTTTGTATCTACCAGCAGGCGACCGATCAAGGTTGATTTACCATCATCCACACTGCCCACAGTCACCAGGCGCAGCAGTTCGATCTCTTCAGCCATCTTGATATTCAATTCTGTCATTACAAACCCTCTTTATTCCTTTCACAGGCTCAAAGCCTCCACCTGGGATGGGTGGCGAATCAGCTATGCTGATTCGTAAGACAGAAGACAATCACCCTTTTCTTCTGCCGTTCAAGTCAAAGACCACGGATGGTCTTTGACGAATCAAACAATTCCCTAGAAGTAACCTTCTTTCTTCTTGTCTTCCATACTGTTGGAACCGTGATCGATAATGCGTGTTTCACGTTCACTACGCCTTGCTGCAGCAGCTTCAATGACAATCTCATCCATATTTGTTGCATCTGAACGCACCGCACCTGTACAAGGTCCGCAGCCCAGCGTACGGAAACGGGACATCACCATAGTCGGCTCTTCACCTTCAAGCAGCTGATCTTTGGTTTCTTCATAATACGGAATCAGGAAATCCTTGCGCTCCACCATCAAACGTTCTTTGGCGAAATAGAGTGGTACAATCGGAATATTTTCTTCACGAATATAGAGCCACACATCCATCTCGGTCCAGTTTGAGATCGGGAACACACGTACCGACTCACCCTCATGGATCTTGCCATTATAAAGGCTCCACAACTCAGGGCGCTGATTCTTCGGATCCCATTGGCCAAATTCATCACGCATGGAGAACACACGCTCCTTGGCGCGAGAGCGCTCCTCGTCACGGCGCGCACCACCGAAGGCAGCATCATACTCGCCCTCTTCCAGTGCATCGAGCAGTCCCTGAGTCTTCAATGCACCACAGCAACGCGCCACACCATGGTCTTTGGGGTTCATGCCTTTGGCAATCGCATCTTCATTGCGGCGAACAATCAGATCTGCACCAACTTCCTTGCAGTAACTGTCACGGAACTCATACATCTCCTTGAACTTGTAGCCGGTATCCACGTGCAATAGTGAAAATGGCAGCGGTGCAGGATAAAAAGCCTTGCGCGCCAGATGCAGCATCACGGACGAATCCTTACCCACCGAATAGAGCATCACCGGGTTACGGAACTCTGCGACTACCTCACGGATGATATGAATCGATTCCGCTTCCAGTGCTTTCAGCTGTGTCAGCTTGTGTTGTGAAATTTTTTCGCTCATTGTTTACCTCTAAATCCCTTCACCATCTTCAATCTTTCCGCTTACCTGTTTGATACTCATGACATGCAGGCCGCATTCTGCCGCCTCATCATCATTTTCCCACCACCAGCGACCGGCGCGCTCATCTTCACCAACTGTAATTGCACGCGTACAGCATTCACAGCCGATGGAATGGTAATGCGCATCATGCAAAATATTATAGGGCACATCATACGTTTTGATGTACTCCAGCACTTCATTCATGCTCCAGTTAAGCAAAGGATTATATTTCTTCAAATCATATACAGGATCAGTTTCCACGGTCTGCAATTCCGCACGACCTTTTGACTGCTCGCGACGACGGCCTGTCAGCCATGCTGATTTTCCCTTCAGCGCACGCATCATGGGGTGTACTTTACGAATCTCGCAGCACTTTTTACGTAGTTCAACAGATTGTCTGAACAGGTTTACGCCATGCTCTCGCACCATAGCTTCCACTTCATGACAATCGGGAAATACTACCTCAATCCTGATGCCGTAACGTGTTTCAAACGCAGCAAGCACATCATATGTTGACTGTGGCAAACGGCCGGTATCCAAGGTCATGATCGGAATATTCAGACCATTTCGGCAAATGAGGTCAACCATCACTGAGCTTTCGATACCCATGGAACATGGATAGACCAGTCCATCACCGTGCTCGGCCAGTGCCTGCTTCAGCAGTGCTAGCGCCTGATTGATTTTATCTTCCATTCTATACTCCAACTCTGGCCAACAACGGCCACCACAGAGATACTGTGATTATAAACAGGCTAAATGCTGCTAAGGACAGCAGCGAGCCATAGCGCAGCATTTGCGAGGCTCTTACAAATCCGGTTCCAAAGATCATCGCATTCGGCGGCGTGCCCATAGGCAACATAAAGGCAAAACCAGAGATTATGCCCACTGCCAGAGCCACCGTAATCGGATCAATCTGGGCAGCAGCAGCGACCGGAATTGCAACCGGCAATACAATCGCTACAGCAGCAGCATTGCTCACCCCTTCAGTAAACATCAATGTAATCAGAGCGAGAACAGCCAGCATGGCCAAGCCGGCAATACTTTCAGGGAAGATGACGTGAGCAAGCCACACACCTGCCCCTGTTACAGTCAGCGCCTTACCAATGGCAATGGCTCCGCCATACATCAGTACCACACCCCAGTTTACATGCTGTTCAACAGCCCGCCAGTTCACCAGACGCAGAGCAAACATCACTACAACACTGATCAGAGCAATGCCGGCCAGTGAACTGGAGTGACCGGCAAATATCCAGGCCAGCATAGTTACAACAAGTAGCATACCCATGGCTTTCGACTTCAGATCAAAATCGCCGATCTCCAGCCTGCGCAGTGAAATACGCTCTCGAGCAGATGAAACATCAATACCTGTCATTGGCGTAATACGTGTCAATATGATGGCTGAAACCAGTAGTACTGACAGTGCAATCGGCGCTGCTGCCAGTGTCCAATCAGCAAATGAAAAGGTCTGTCCGGTCAGCTCTTCGGTTAACGCCAACGCCAATGGTCCACGCGCACCGCCGAGCAGCGTTATCACCCCCCCGATAATCGCGCCCCAGGCAAGTGCAAAAAAGATCGATTGCGCATAGCGATTGCCTGCTTTAAGACCGAGGCTGCGGACAATTTCCCATGCAATCGGTAAAAATAGCGCGGCTACAGCATGCTCCGGCATGAAACAGGCCATGACAGCCGGTAATAACAGCATAGTCAGCAACAAGCGCCTCGGGCTTGTGCCAAAACGATCTATGGTTAATAGCGCCATACGTTCCGACAGGCCCGACTGCATGGCTCCTGCAGCCAACATGAAAGCGCCGAGAATAAAGAACACTGCAGGGTTGCCAAACAGTGAGAATACCTGGCTTGCCGGCAATACATCCAGCAGTGGTAACAAAGCCAGCCCTAACAAAGAGGTGACGGCCAGAGGCAGCAACTGAGTGACCCACAAGACAAGACAGAGAGCAAACACAACCAGTGAACTCCAACCATTCTGGCTTAAGCCTTGCGGCACATCCATGGAGCCTGCAGCAAAGGCCAGCAATGAAATCACAATAAGAGCTGCAAACGGTAACGCTTCACCAGCCAACAGCACATGCATAGGTCTGCGATCCAGAAGAATTTCATCTCCCCCACCATTGCTTGCACGCAGATGTCTGCGCAGGCCATCCAGCCAACCATCCATGCGGCGACCCAGTGATGAGGAAACCCAACGCTCACTGAGCATTGCCTCTCTGCCGTCCAGCACCCGACTCTCCATTGGTGTTAAAACACGCCCCATATGGCGCAGGCGATGGGTTGGAAATCCGGCCTCACTGATAGCAGCGTAGAGATGCAGAAATAGCTCTTCCATATGTCCCAGTGATGGCCCGGCCTGATGTTCCAGAGGCGTGCCTGGCAAGGGTCTGAAAGGCTGCAACAATGGCACCACACCGTGCGCAATCAGGGTATCAATGCCCTTTTTGGTTGACTCCACATCATCGAGTCCGACAATCAGGTGGCTGACCACTGCTCCGGAACGAAATACGTTACGCGCATGGTCCAAAGCCTTCCAGATCGCAGCCTGACCTCCAGCCGATTCTTTACCGGGACAGACTTCTGCGAACCGGTCTGCATCATGCACTTCCAGATTACAGACAAAAATATCCAGTCCTGCTGCATACAGAGCATCAATAACTGCAACATCCTTTGGCGCAACCGTTTCCAGAGCAATCTGACGGTGTCCCAGATGCCTTCTTAGCAGTGCTATAACAGGCACCAGCCTGGAAAGGCCGACATCATCTCCCGGAGAATAACCATTGTAGAGATACACTGTATCGATCTCGCGCTCAGTCAGAGCTGCACGCACCACCTCCACCAATTCCAGCGGATCACGCATAGGCGGTTCATCTTCATTGAGCATGGAATCATACTGGCAGTACTGGCAGGCGGCACCCTGTCGGGCAAAGAAGCCGCAGCCCATAAAGGGATGCAACATAAGCAGGTTTTCATGCAGGGATGAAAAACTACCCATACGGGCACCTGAACGCGTTTTACTACGGTAGAAACGCGGAGCAGGCAGGACTTGAATATCCAGCCTTTCATCGCCCCACCGAAGTTCTGCACTACCACTGACATCCTGCTGAGTAAGCTGAATGGAACTCCTTTCACTATACGGCTGCGCTACCGGTACTGTAGCAAAATGGCCGGACGGAAGCCGGATATCAATCACCGATTCCGTTGCATTCGCCTGAGCTACCCAGTGTGAAGCATCCTGCAGACCTGCAGGAAGTGCCACACCCTGACTCACCAGAGCCAGCTTGGTGCGCCCCGGATTAGCGAATGGATTCAGTTGTTCCATTGTATCAGCTGTTATGAGCTTCAGATATTTCCGGTCTTTTCAACCCGGATTTTCCACTGGGTATCGGAAATGCGCTCTTTCATTGAAATCTTCTGCCCCTGCTCTTCCAGTGACAACGGCACATTTTCAATCGGAGCGCCATCATCGAGGATAACATCCAGCTGCGAACCGACAGCCATGGTGGTCAGCTTGATCTTGGTTTTCACGAAATTCATCGGGCAAGCCACACCGGAAAGATCGAGCAGCACCGCATCATCCGCAGACTCAGCCACATTATCTTCTGTCTCTTCAGATTCTGAAGTTTCAGGAACTGCAGCAAAACGCTTCTCAGCCAATGCCAACCAGTCAGTCTGCACATCCTTCAGTCTGGTCACACCAGGAGCTGGATCAGCCAGATCAATGCTCATCAAAGCTGTCTGCACAGTCTGGAAACCGGACATAATTTCCTGATCAGCTGCTGCATTCACTGCCAGCAGACCGAACACTTCACCATCTTCTTCAGGCGCTTCGCCAAACGGCACGAGAAATGCACGTGCTGTTGAAATGACTGAACGACGCAATGCAGTCGCTGCTTCAGCCCAGAACATCGCATCGGTATGCGCACGGGCAATCATCAATTCATATTCAGCTTCCGAAATCAAAGCATCGGACATGGAGAGCACTGCCCCGGCACATTCGCCCTTCTTGTTACCCTTGGTGTTAAATGCTTCGTTTTCACTCCAGTCGTAAATCAACCCTTCAACTTCACCGGCATCGGCTTTGAATGGTGCCAATATTTCTGAAACGCCTTCCTTGCCAATACGTGACACCCAGGCGTGAACGGATTCATCACCGCTGCGTCCGGTTTTATAGGCATTAAGCACTGCAATTCCCGCTTCCGGAGCATGTTTGGCTGGCACAGGGTCGGTAGCAAAAGCCAAAGGAGAACCTGCAACACCTGAGCCACCAAGATGCAACTGGTAGTGCGGCACAGCCTGGCCAGCCACTTTCTTGGCCATACCGTGGAAACCCAGATCAGCAATATGATGACGCGCACAGGAGTGCTGGCAACCTGATGCTTTCACTGTGATACCAGCCAGCGTACCATCCTGTTTCAAATCAGCCATCATTGGCTGCAGCGCAGCTGCCAAACCACGGCTGGAGGTGATGCCCAAACGACAGGTTTCAGTACCCGGGCATGCCACCACATCAGCAATGCCACGCGCGTATTCACTTGTCAGTCCGGCTTCAGCAAGAATAGCCAAAGCGGCTTCAACCTTGTCTGTAGCCACATCAGCAATCACCATGCCCTGCTCAGCAGTTACCCGCAGTTCATCAGTTCCGGCTACACGCGCAGCATTGGCTACAGCACGGCACTGATCAGGGGTCATATCACCTCGGAACAGATTAAGCAGAATAGCCGATTGTCCATTATGCTGATCCACAACGCCTGAATCGGAAAATGGCATGGCTGCAGTCGGCGTACGCCAGTTCGCTTCGGCATATCCACTATCACCTGCATGTGTTGATTCGATCACAGCACGCTGTTTTTTATACTCTTCGACAAAACCTTCGGCACCGAGTTTCTGAGCCACATATTTCATGCGGGCACGGGCACGGCGTTTACGATCAGAATATTTGAAATGCATACGCATCAATGCTTCACCAACAACAAACATTTCCGATTCTTCGATAAAATCTTCCAGCAACAAGGCGCCCATAGGCTGTGAGGACAAGCCACCTGCTGCCCATACCTGAAAACCCGGCTGACCATCTTTATGCGTAGCAATAAAACCAATATCGTGCATGCCGGAAAGACCACAATCGGTCGCACAACCCGAGAAGGTTACCTTGAATTTGCGCGGAAACTGCTGAGCCAGGGGATGGCGCAGAAAGAACTCCGCGAATTTGCGTGCATGAATGGTGACATCGGCATGTTCAGACGGGCATCGGCCTGCCAGAAAACAGGTGGTCACATTACGTACGGTATTACCGCAGGCTTCACGTGTAGTCAGGCCGGCAGCATCGAGCTTGCGTAGAAATGCAGGTACATTTTCGAGTGCCACGAAGTTAGCCTGAATATCCTGACGGGTCGTCACATGTACAACCTTTTCAGGAGCCTCTGTCAGCGTGCCATCAGTCGGCAACTGACCTGCATACAGCTCAACACACTCGGCAATCACATCCAGTTGTGCTGCAGTCATGCAGCCACCAGGCAGCTTGGCACGCACCATCTGCACGCCTTCCTGACGCTGGCCGTAAACACCCATCTGCAAACGGAATGGCGTAAAACGCTCTTCCGGCATCTGGCCGTTTTTAAACGCCTTGTATCCTGCTTCAAACTCATCCACATCGGATGTATGTGCGAAATCAAATTCCGTCGCCATGTCTAACCCCATACCTTTAACTATCTTGCGGAATAAACCCGCATGTCATTTCATCCCTTTGCCAAGCTGCATAATACTAATCCCCCCGGATTCAGATCATGCAGCTTCAATACAGAAGGAAATCAGTCGCCGAACTTTAACTCGCAGGCCTGCTCGTAAGTCTGCAATTCAGTAATCGTTGGATTGTCACTACAGAGAGGGCAACCAGGATCTTTACGCAGCTTCAGTTTCTTCCATTCCATGCGCAATGCATCAAACACCATCAGCTTACCAGCCAGAGAATCTCCGATACCAAGCAACTCTTTCACAGCTTCTACTGCCTGAATGGTGCCGACAGCACCAGCCAGTGCGCCCAGAATGCCCGCTTCCGAGCAAGATGGAACCAGACCTGCCGGAGGTGGCTCCGGATAGAGACAGCGGTAACATGGTGCACCTTTTTCCTGATGCGGCTTGAATGTGGCAACCTGACCCTCAAAGCGGAACATGGCGCCGGAGATCAGCGGCTTTTTCTCCATATAACATGCATCGTTGACCAGGAAACGGGTCGGAAAATTATCACAGCCATCAATAATCAGGTCGTATTCACTGATAATGTCACGAATATTGTCTTCGGTAACAAAGTAGTTATACGTGTTCACTTTCACATCAGGATTCAGCGCCTGCATGGTTTCGCGCGCACTCTCCACTTTGGGCATGCCAATGCGATCCTGATTATGAATAATCTGGCGCTGCAAATTGGATGAATCCACCACATCTGCATCAGCAATCCCAATCGTACCCACACCTGCTGCAGCCAGATAATAGGCCACCGGTGAACCCAGACCACCGGCACCAATCATAAACACCTTGGATTCAAGCAATTTGCTCTGACCTTCGGCACCGACTTCCGGCAAAATAATATGACGCGCATAGCGTTCAATCTGTTCTTCTGTAAAATCAATCATAGGAAACAATAACCTCTATTCACCGCAGAGGACGCAGAGGACGCAGAGAAAACCTATATAAGGGTTAACTCTGTATCCTCTGCCTACGCTGTGGTTACAAAATTTAAACTTCGATGCCTTTGAACAGATCGGTAGACATGTACCGTTCCGCCATGGATGGTAGAATCACCACAATACGCTTGCCCTTCATTTCAGGACGTGCGGCGACACGCAGTGCAGCCGTCACTGCGGCCCCTGATGAAATACCGCCGGGAAGACCTTCTTCATCGGAGAGTCGGCGAGCCATAGCAAAGGCTTCGTCGTTGGTCACCTTCTCAACTCCATCGAGAATATCCACATTCAGGTTTTTCGGGATAAAACCGGCACCAATGCCCTGAATTTTATGCGGGCCCGGCGCTTCGCCTGAAATCACCGGCGAATCAGCTGGCTCAACGGCAAACACCTTAAAATCAGGGTTGCGGCTTTTCAGTACTTCACCGGTTCCTGAAATAGTGCCGCCGGTTCCTACACCTGCGACAATGGCATCCACATTGCCATCACAGTCCGCCCAGATCTCTTCAGCAGTAGTAGTACGATGAACCTCCGGGTTGGCAGGATTTTCAAACTGTTGCGGCATGAACGCGCCTTCAGTCGATGCGGTAATCTCTTCAGCCTTGGCAATTGCACCTTTCATGCCTTTTTCGGCAGGCGTAAGTACCAGTTCTGCGCCAAGCAACTTGAGCAGCTTACGACGCTCAAGACTCATGGACTCGGGCATCGTCAGGATACAGCGATAACCTTTCGCACGGGCAACGAATGCCAGCGCAATGCCAGTATTGCCGGAGGTCGGTTCAACAATAATACCACCCTCTTTCAGGCTTCCATCAGCTTCTGCCGTTTCAATCATAGCGCGTCCGATACGATCCTTTACCGAATTCAAAGGATTGTAGAACTCGCACTTGGCGATGATCTCAGCATCAATATCAGCACCAATACGATTCAATCGAACCAGCGGTGTATTACCTATAGTTTCAGCTGCATTATTATAAATTGGCATATCAAACTCCTTCTTTTACCGGCAAGCGGTGTCCCATCACTCGATAGTTCTTTGCCCTTCGTACCTTTCTAGTGACGCCACTCTGCGATAGTTCCCTCTGCATTCGTACTTTGTGCGGAAGGTTTTTACCCTTCGATGACGTTCTGCTCAATCGGCTCAACGTGAACACCCTGCTCACTCAGCCATTTCAATGCGGCCTCAACAACATTGTCTTCACCGTCAATTTCAAGGCCCACCAGACCCATATTATCCTTCACTTCAGCCGTTCTGATATTGGTGACAACATCAAATTCTCTGGCCAGCTTCCAGATAATCGGTTCACGTACACTGTTCTTGTCAAATGTCAGATATACGCGGAAACGCATTTAGCAACCGCCTGCGATAGCCGGAACGATTGATACTTCATCACCATCTTTCAGTTCAGTGCCACGACCGCCCATAAAACGTACATCTTCATCATTCACATAAACGTTAACAAAACGACGGATTTCACCGGCATCATCACACAGACGTTCTTTCAGACCAGGATGCGCAGCTTCCAGATTTTCAATCACGTCGCCGACAGTTGCGCCTTCGATCGATACTTCATCAGCGCCGGCAGTCAGCTTACGCAGTGGGGTTGGGATACGTACAGTTACACTCATGTTTTAACTCCTGTTTCTTTAATCTGATATAAACTTACGATGTCTGGACGCCGTCAGCGGCGGCCAAGACATCAAATTCTTTCAGGCTTGCTTCAATAATGCGCGGTTTGCTGATTGCATCAACCACTGCTTCCTGAGTTTTCAAGCCGTTGCCGGTAATGCACAGTACAATTGACTCATCACGCGGCAGTTTGCCCGACTCAATCATCTTCATCGCACAGCCCAATGTAACGCCTCCGGCCGTTTCAGCAAAGATACCTTCAGTTTCGGCCAATAGTTTCATGGCTGCAATCACTTCCTCATCGGAAATGTCTTCCGCCCAACCACCGGACTCCTTGATCACACGATTGGCATAATAACCATCAGCCGGATTACCGATAGCCAGTGATTTGGCAATCGTATCCGCATGCACAGGATGAATCATATCTGAACCATCCTTGACTGATTTGGCGATTGGCGAACAACCAGAGGCCTGCGCGCCGTACACGGCAGTACCATTATCTTCAATCAGACCAAGCTTGATAAATTCCTTGATGGATTTATCCACCTTGGTACAGAGAGAACCCGAAGCCATGGGTACAACAACATGTTTGGGGGCTTTCCAGCCCAACTGCTCCATCACTTCATAACCCAGTGACTTCGAACCCTCAGCATAAAACGGACGCACATTCACATTTACAAAGGCCCAGCCATACTTGCCAGCCACTTCCGAACAGAGACGATTCACATCATCATACTTGCCCTTGATGCCAATGATATTGGTACCAAATACGCCGGCACCCAATACCTTGCCCTGCTCCAGATCGTGTGGAATGAATACATAGGACTCCAGACCTGCAGCTGCAGCATTGGCTGCCACGGAACCGGCCAGATTACCTGTTGATGCACAAGCCACAGTGGTAAAACCGAACTCAACCGCTTTGGAAAGTGCAACAGAAACTACGCGATCCTTGAACGAAAGTGTTGGATAACAAACAGAATCATTTTTGATGTACAGCTCTTTGACGCCAAGCACTTTTTCCAGGCGTTTCGCACGTACCAACGGTGTAAAACCATTCTGAGCACCCACAGTCGGCTCACCATCGATAGGCAGCAGCTCTTTATAACGCCACATGGTTTGCAGACGCGACTCAATTAATTCACGGGTAAATACCCCTTCAAGCTTTTCGTAGTCATACACCACTTCCAGCGGACCGAAACAGAACTCACACACATGAGTCGGTTCGATTTCATACTCCTGCCCACATTCGCGACATTTCAATGCACGCACAATACTTTCAGTCATTGTCATCAACTCCAGTTGTTGGCGGTATCCAGAAACAAAAAAACCTCCGCGATGAATGCGAAGGTTGTCGAAATGGTGACATCACTTAAGTGATTCACGCGAACAACCCGTCCATCATCGCTCCCTTGAGGTTAAACTCTCGGGCAGGCATTGGCACCATTCTCCGCAGATGAATCAATCATCGTTGGCCGGTTGCCGCAGTTTCACAGGGCCTGTAACCCTCCACTGCTCTAGATAAAGCCGGATTAAAATAAATTGTGCGGCGAATTATCGGGGTGATTGCATAAAAGGCAAGCTTTGATTTCCCTCCCGACAAGTAAAGTAAAAGTATTTTCCAATCCGTAAATGAGTCTGAAAGCTGATCGCATGGTTTATAGTTCATGCTGCCTCGTTGTTCTGCCCAAAGATTGTTTTGAACAAGGTTTTGCGAGCGTTTCGTAAATGCTTCCATGC
>NZ_BDFD01000026.1 GCF_001895085.1 Mariprofundus micogutta
GCATGGAAGCATTTACGAAACGCTCGCAAAACCTTGTTCAAAACAATCTTTGGGCAGAACAACGAGGCAGCATGAACTATAAACCATGCGATCAGCTTTCAGACTCATTTACGGATTGGAAAATACTATGCCATATGCAACGAATACATTCATCCGGATGATGCAAGGTGAAATATGTTGAGTGAAAATAGAGGCGAGAGCATGTTTAACTTGTCCCCGTCACTTTCCAATGCGCGTAAAAAAAACTAGCTTGTCATTAAGTTTCGTGGGGAATGCACGAAAGTAGAGGGAGGGGCTTTCATTTATGCCACTGGTTGAGCATACATCGTTGCCAGCATTCGAGAAGCTGCGCCAGCGCGGTGAAAAAGTACTGACACTGAAGCAGGCGCTGCATCAGGATATTCGTGAGCTGCACGTGGGGCTGCTGAATATGATGCCCGATGCTGCCCTGATCGCCACTGAAATTCAGTTCATGCGGCTGGTCGGCAGCTGCAATCAGATCGTGCAGTTTTACGTTCATCCCTTTACGGTTGAAGGGCTTGAACGCAGTGAAGAGAGTCAGGATTACATCAACCATTACTATAACAGCTTTGATGAAATCAAGGCGATGGGGCTGGATGCGCTTATTGTCACCGGTGCCAATGTCTCCAATCCATCGCTGGATCAGGAGCCTTTCTGGGAACCACTGAAAGAGGTCGTTGCATGGGCCGGAGAGAATGTCACATCAGTACTTTGTTCCTGCCTTGCCACGCATGCTCTGGTCAAGCAGCTCTACCATATTGATCGCGAGCCGATGGCTGCCAAGTTATGGGGTGTTTATCCACATCGGATTGTACATCAGGAGCATCCGTTGCTGCGCGATATCAATACCCGTTTTGATGTGCCGCATTCGCGTTTCAATGCGATTTATAAAGAGCCGCTGGAGCGGGCCGGACTGACCATTCTGATAGAGAGTGATGTGGCTGGTGTGCATATGGCGGTCAGCCCTGATCAGTTCAGCATGGTCTTTTTTCAGGGGCACCCGGAATATGATACCAACAGCCTGCTTAAGGAGTACAAGCGCGAGGTGTGCCGTTATAAATTCGGCGAACGAGATGATTATCCGCCGTTGCCTGAAGCTTATTTCTGTGACGATGCTATCGCGATAACAGAGCACTATCGTCTGACCCTGCTTGATGCACTTGAGCAGGGAACTGAGCCTCCGGCCTTTCCGGAAGCGCATCTTGAACCGCTACTGGATAACACCTGGCGTGATACGGCCAAGTCGATTGTCAATAACTGGCTGGGTCTTGTATATGAGAAAACAAATTTTGAGCGGCAACGCTCGCAGAACAGATCTGCCTGATTCAGGCAATCAAGAGGAGAGAAGATGAAAACTGAAACCATTGCCATTCATGCCGGTTACGAGACCGACCCAACCACCAAGTCTGTTGCGGTGCCGATCTATCAGACTGTGGCTTACGAATTCGATAATGCCCAGCACGGCGCCGACCTGTTCAATCTTGCTGTGCCCGGAAATATTTATACGCGCATTATGAATCCCACTTCCGATGTGCTGGAGAAACGTTGTGCGGAACTCGATGGTGGCATTGCCGGTCTGGCCGTTAGTTCAGGCAGTGCTGCGATCACCTATGCGATCCAGACCATTGCCAAAGCGGGCAACAATATTGTCACGATACCGATGCTCTATGGCGGTACCTACACCCTGTTTGCCCATATGTTGCCGAGTCAGGGCATTGATGTGCGTTTTGCCGAGGATGACAGTCCGGCAGCTCTTGAGGCCCTGATCGATGATAAAACCTCGGCCATTTACTGTGAATCAATCGGCAATCCGGCTGGAAATATTGTTGATATCGAAGCGATCTGTGCCATGGCTGACCGCCACGGCATTCCTGTGATTGTCGATAATACTGTGGCACCGACTTTGATTCGCCCTATTGATTACGGTGCATCGATTGTGGTCTATTCACTAACCAAATATATGGGCGGTCATGGTAATTCTCTGGGTGGCATGATTGTTGATTCCGGCAAGTTCCCCTGGGCTGAACATGCAGAACGATTCCCGATGTTGAACGAGCCTGAAGCAGCCTATCACGGTGTGGTTTATACCGAGGCACTAGGCCCTGCAGCATTTATAGGTCGTGCCCGTACTGTGCCACTGCGCAATACCGGCTCTGCACTGAGCCCGATGAATGCTTTCCTGATTCTGCAGGGCATTGAGACACTGACACTGCGCATGGAGCGCCACTGTGAGAATGCTATTGCCGTTGCAAATCATCTAAAAAATCATCCGGATGTGGACTGGGTGCAGTATGGCGGATTGTCTGATTCGCCTTACTATGCTTTGGCGCAGAAATATTGTGACGGGCTTCCCTCTGCACTGCTTACCTTTGGCGTGAAAGGCGGCTTTGAAGTGGCTGAGAAGTTCTATGATGCGCTTGGTATGTTCAAGAGGCTGGTGAATATTGGTGATACCAAATCGCTGGCTGCACATCCTGCATCCACCACCCATCGTCAGCTCTCCGAAGATGAGTTGGTTACTGCAGGCGTGACACCGGACATGATTCGCCTCTGTATCGGCATCGAACACATTGACGATATTCTCGCTGATATTGATCAGGCTCTGGCGCTTGCTACTGCATAACAGAGTATAATCTGTTGCGAAAATAAACTGCGAGGGGGACGGCTCTGCTACACCCCTCGCAGTTCAACTGCTCACTTCTGTTACGATGCGGACTTTATCAATGTAATATGCTGTGAATGTCTGTTATCATGATGCAATGTTTCATATTATTGACGATGAGGAAATTGTTCGAACCTTTGCTTCTGAGGTGCTGAAGGATGCGGGTTACGAAGCTGTTGCTTATGCTAATCCACTTGAATACCTCGAGTTCGTCAATGCAGATGGGTATATAATGCCCGTTGCTATTATCACTGATGTCAGAATGCCTCAGATGAGCGGATATCAGTTGATGGACAAGATAAGGGAAACGTATCCGGATCAAAGGTTTGTAGTAATTTCAGGTTTTGATGGAACTGATGCAACGTCTCAGAAAAGGCCGTGCCACTTCCTTGCCAAGCCATTCCTTCCCAATAAATTACTTGATATAGCTATGGCTATTGAGAAGTGCGAGCAGGAAGGTCCTTCGGCAGGACGATCAACATGCAAGCCATTAGTGGACAGCTTCACTCAAAGCAAATGGAACTGTCCACTGGATTGTCTTGATTGTGATGTCGAGCCCGCAACCAGGAGGTAGAGGGGCTGAGGTAATCAGGCCGCCCTTAGCGGGTAAAAACAAACTCATTGTCAGAGGACATGTCCGCATTGAAGGCGTAGTCGGCGATAGCAAATGCTTTAAGCTCTTCCGGTTCAGTCAATCTGTTTTCGATAATATAACGACTCATGTAACCGCGTGCCTTTTTGGCATTGAAACTGATGATGCGGTAGGCCCCGTTGCGTAACTCTTTAAATACCGGCGTGATGATATTGCCCCGAACATCGGATGTTTGAAGCGAGCTGAAATATTCATTCGAGGCAAGATTAATCAGAATTTTATCACCCTGTGCAGCAATCCTTTCATTGATTGCCTGCGTAATGCTTGAACCCCAGAATTCGTAAAGGTTACGGCCATGATCACCGGCCAGTTTTGTGCCCATCTCCAGCCTGTAGGCTTGCATCAGATCCAGTGGCCGCAACAGGCCGTAAAGGCCGGACAGGATACAGAGATGATCCTGTGCAAAATCGATATCACCGGCACTTAATGTCTCTGCATCCAGTCCCTGATAAACGTCGCCCGAAAAAGCGAACAGTGCCTGTTTGGCATTTTCAGTGGTGAATGGCCTGTGCCACTCCTGATAGCGCTGCATATTCAGATCGGCCAGCTTCATGGACAACTTCATCAAGTCGGCAATTTCGAAACTGTCTTTTTCCCGCATGATATCAATCAATGCGGCAGCTTGATCGAGAAACTGTGGCTGCGTGAACCTGGCAGTGGGTGAAGGCTTGCTATATGCAAGTTTTTTTGCTGGTGAGATGACAATTAGCATGTGCATATACTATGCTTGGAATCAGGAAGAATAAATCTTACCGTCAGGAAGGGTATACAGCGTGGAAGTGAATCAACAATGTGAAGCCTTGATGGCACGCGCCATTGAATTGGCCAGGCGAGGCATCGGCACAACACATCCGAATCCGAGAGTGGGCGCGGTTGTGGTGAATCATGGCGAGATTGTCGGTGAAGGCTGGCACGAGATTCCCGGTGGTCCGCATGCCGAAGTGATGGCCTTGCAACAGGCCGGTGAGAAGGCCAAAGGTGGCACGATCTATGTGACACTTGAGCCGTGTGCTGCGTATGGGCGTACCCCTCCATGCACAGCTGCGATCAAAAATGCAGGTATCAAACATCTGGTTTATGCTTCATCCGACCCCAATCCGGATATGGCCGGTGGCAGCAAGGTGCTGCAAGCGATGCATGTAGAAGTTACCGCCGGAGTACTTCGTGCTGAGGCCGATGAACTTAATCGCCCGTTCTTTCATTATATTAAAACCGGACGCCCTTATGTGATCGGTAAGGCTGCCATATCGCTTGATGGCAAACTGGCAACGCGTAGCCACCACTCGCAGTGGATCACTGGTCCGGAATCACGCGCCCATGCGCATGCTATTCGCGCTGTCAGTGATGCGATTATTGTCGGGGCAGGCACCCTGAAGGATGATAACCCATCGTTAACGGTTCGTGATGCCGAACAGGTGGGTGATGTGCCGCTCAGGGTGGCACTATGTTTTGATACCCCCGTATTTAATCCTGACTGCAAACTGCTCTCCGATGAAGCGCCGAGTCGATTGTACGTGCGCAATCTTAATGAGTATGCACAGCAGTGGCGGGATGGTGGTGTTGAGGTCCTGCGTGCCGACAGCTTGTTATCCATTCTGCAACAACTGGGTGATGATGGTCGCCTGCAACTGATGCTGGAGGGCGGGGGGGCGCTACATACCTCTTTTCTGGATGGCAGGATTACCGACGAGATGGTGCTCTATCAGGCACCGATGATTATCGGTGGCAGGGATGCTGTGAGTCTGTGGGGCGGTCATGGTATTGAAACGATTTCACAGGCGATTCGTCTGGATCAGGTTGAACGCGTACAGCTTGGCAATGATCAGATGATTCGCGGCCGGGTGGTCTATCCCGAGTAGAGCCACACCCGTCAGTGGGCAGACTACGGGAGCTGCCGCAGACATATTATTGCTCAATTTAGAACGCATGCCTTTATTGTGGCCCGTAGCTGCATGGGTGGCAGGGCTGACACTGGCACGTAGTGATTTGTTCAGCCCGCACTATTCACTACTTGTGCTGTTGATTATTGCATGCGCATGCCTCTACCTGAAAAAACAGGCTGCAGTTCTATTGCTGATCATGGGTGGTTTATGGGGGGCTGCCGACCTGATGCTGGATGCACGTGCTGTTGCCGTTGATGAAAGCTGGCTGAGTCAAACGATGCTTGTCACCAGTGCGGTCGAACGGGTGGAAAGGTATGGCGCTTATTCGCGCCTGCTTGTCAGTAAGGTGTCGCACAGTGATGGCAGCTTATCCAATGGTAAAGCTCTGCTCTATATGTACGGCAAACAGCAGTTCCTGATGCGGGCCGGGCAAACGATAGAGGCAAATGTATCCTGGCGATTGCCACGCAATTACTTGAATCCCGGTAGTTTTGATTATCAGTCCTGGTGTTTTGATCAGGGTATTGCCTTGATTGGTAGTATCAGGGGTAATGTGCAGGTATTAGCGGACTCGCAGTCGTGGCTTGATCAGCTGCGTCAACGCGTCCGGCTGGCCATTTCTGCTCAGGACTCCCGTGCAGCCGGTGTGTTACATGCGATTCTTCTGGGTGACCGGAGTCAGATTGATACAGAGGTGAACCGGAGCTTCTCCGCAACGGGTGCTGCCCATCTTCTCGCTATTTCTGGTATGCATGTCGGTATGGTGGCCTCTTGCGTCTTTGCCTTATGCTGGTGGTTGTTAACGCGTCGTGAGGCATGGATTGTACATTTGCCGGTGCGGAAACTGGCTCTGGCCGGTGGTTTGTTGGCTGCGGCAGCTTATGCTGTGATTGCCGGACTCCCTATTCCTGCTCAGCGCGCGCTATTTATGCTGAGCGCGGGAGTGCTGGCCTGGATTCTTTCTTCCCGCATGCAGCCGATCAATACCTTACTGACTGCGCTGGCATTGATTCTTCTATTTGATCCTTCAGCCCTGGTTTCATTGTCGTTATGGCTCTCTTTTGTTGCCACTGCCGCTCTTCTGCTCTGGGCAGGTGTTGGCCGCGAAGAGCGGGATGACTCAGGATGGCAAAGGCTTCTGGCTGCACTGCGCATGCTGTTATGGATATCATGGATTGCGACCCTGGCTACTTTGCCTCTGATAGTTGCTACATTCGGGCGAATACCTGTTTATAGCCTGCCTGCAAATCTGCTGCTTGTCCCACTGTACGGGTTGCTTGTTTTACCGTTGGCGCTGCTGGCTGAATTGTTCGCTATATCTGGCCTACTGGATGTGGCATCCACATTGATGGGCTTAAGCAGTCTGGTTGTTGAGGCGGGTATCAGCACCTTGCAATGGCTGGTGGATTTGCCACTTGGCGAGCTTTGGGCGGTCACTCCGCCCCTCTGGTTGGCCTTTTTATACTTTGCAGGTCTGATGATGAGCGGCTGGTTGCTGTTCAAAGGGTCTTCGCAATGGAGTGCCGCGGTCATGTTACTTGCTCTGGTAGCTTACCTGTCGTTTGTATTATCCGAGAATCAAATCAACAGGCCAACCTGGATAGTCTGGGATGTCGGGCAGGGAGCCTCTTCTGCGCTGTTGTTGCCGGGAAACCGCGTCGTGGTGGTCGATGCGCCGGGTCGAGCAGGCAGCAGATTTAATGGGGGAACGACTGTTGCCGCCGGTCTGCGAAGCCTTGGTATATCGCACATTGATACATTGCTGCTCAGTCATGCCCAGTCAGATCACTTGGGTGGTGCACTCTCATTGATTCAGGGGGTGAATAAAGTCACTGAAATCTGGCTTTCAGATGTGCCTTCGGCGCATGATTCAGTGGCAGTGAGACTGATACTTGAGGAAGCAGGTAAGCGTGGCATATCTGTTCGCTGGCTGGCGAAAGGTGATACTTTTATCGGTGAGCATTACAAAATCTCCATCTTGTGGCCGCCGTTAGGATTTTCCCCGGCAAACCGTAATAATGCTTCACTCGTAGCACGGCTTGAGCTGGTCGATAAAAGCCTGCTCTGGCCCGGTGACATTGAACGGGCCGTGGAAAGAGAGCTGCTGGACGATGGCATTAAACCTGTGGATATGATGCTTATGCCGCATCACGGCAGTCGTACATCCAATCATGCAGACTTTATCAAAACACTTTCTCCCGCTCTGGTCGTGGCGCAGACAGGGTTAAATAACCGATATGGATTCCCAGATAAATATGTGGTTGAGGCTTATCAGGCCGCCGGGGCAGTGGTGAAGAATAGCAGCTCTGGTACTCTGGTGTTGAATCTTGCCCAGGAAGACCTGACTGGCTCGATGTCGCAGTGGAATATTCAGCGGCAATCTCGCCGGGATATGGCTCGCCAGTGGTGGATCGAAGAGTTTAAGGACTGATTGGCGGAGTAAATCGGGGAATAAGCTACGATTATCTTGGCTGGTTGGTGACATCTTGAGGCACCATACCCATAATTGCGTCCAATTCTTGGTTTATGGCTGAAAAGCAACGTGGCGAACAGCACTGATGCTGTGCATGGAGGTTTGAGTGTTTGAGTTTATTCAACAGGGCGGGGCAGTGATGTATATCCTGCTGGCGGCATCGATCCTGTCACTGACTATTATTTTTGAGCGCGGCTGGAGTCTGCGTCGCTCAGTTGTTATTCCTCTCAATGAAGTAAAGAAAATTGAATCGGCTGTTCGTGATGGTGATGTGAAGACTGCGATGGAAGCATGCAAGCAGCACAATACTGCCATGAGTCGCATCCTGTGGGTGGCTTTGGCGAATCGCGGTGTACATCGTGCTGTGATGAAAGAGATACTGGAAGAGTCCGGACGTCAGGAAGTGGCGCATATGGATCGTTTTATCGGTGTACTCGGTGTGATTGCTGCAATCGCACCGCTGCTGGGTTTGCTGGGCACGGTGATCGGTATGATTGAAGTGTTTCAGCAGATTTCTCTGGTTGGTGTTGGTAAGGCCGATGTGTTGGCCGGAGGTATTTCAAAAGCACTGAATACCACGGCTTTCGGTCTTTCTGTGGCAATTCCGTCGATTGTTGCTTACCGATATTATGAATCACGTGTGGATCGTTTTGTGCTTGAAATTGAACATCACGCATTGCGATTCGTGGAACTGCTGAAAGGTGAGCGGGCGTGAAACTACGTCAGAAAAAACGCGCGGATTTCCTGGTGGATATTACGCCACTGGTCGACGTCGTTTTCCTGATGCTGATTTTTTTCATGGTTTCCACCAGTTTCAGTGTTTCATCCAGTCTTAAACTGGACCTTCCATCGAGCAAGGCTACTGCTGAACAAAATGAGATGAAAAAGGTCACCATCAGCATCAATGCCAAAGGTCAGATCTATGTTCAGGATGAAGCGGTGCAGGATACCGATTTGCGCAAGCGCATTCTGAATATCTCTAAAGGCGATCCGAATGTGCGTGTCGTATTACGTGCTGACTCTGATGCGCGCCATAAACGCGTGGTTTATGTGCTCGATACCCTGCGGGGGCTGGAAATGAGTAAAATCGGTATTGCCACTGTTTCTACTAGCAATGAGGAGACACAATAATGCGTATTGTGCAGAAATTCGGCGGCACCTCTGTCGGTAGTCTGGAGCGTATTCGAAGCACAGCCGATATTGTTGAGGCGGAACTGAATCGCGGCAATCAGGTTGCCGTTGTTGTTTCGGCCATGAGTGGTGAAACCAATCGTTTGATTGGCCTGGCCAACGAGATCACTGATGCACCGGCTGAACGTGAACTCGATGCGATGCTCGCAACCGGGGAGCAGGTGAGTGCAGCGCTGTTGGCAATTGAGTTGCAGAAGCGCGGTATTACCGCTTATTCATTTAATGGTGCACAGGCGGGTTTTAAAACGGATGGTAAATATGTGCGTGCCCGCATTAAAGGTGTTGAGGCAGGCCATCTGATGGAACGTTTATCAGCCAATGAAGTGGCTGTTGTGACAGGCTTTCAGGGTGTTGATGAAAAAGGCAATATTACAACACTGGGACGTGGTGGTTCTGACACGTCAGCTGTTGCTCTGGCCATTGCTGTAGAGGCAGATGTTTGTGATATCTATACCGATGTGGATGGCGTTTATACCACTGACCCGCGCATTGTTGAGAAAGCACAAAAAATCAATCAGATCTCCTATGAGGAGATGCTGGAGTTCGCATCGCTTGGAGCAAAGGTGCTGCAGACGCGCTCTGTAGAGTTGGCAATGCGTTATCAGATGCCGATACATTTGCGCTCCAGTTTTGATCTGGTTGCCGGAACGATGGTGAGTAAAGAGGATGAAACTATGGAACGAGCAGAAATTTCAGGCGTGGCCTATAATCGCGATGAAGCCAAAATCACCATTGTAGGTATTCCTGACCATCCCGGCATTGCAGCCAATGTATTCGGTCCTGTGGCCGAGGCCGGTATCAATGTGGATGTGATTGTGCAGAACGTCAGTGAAGAGGGACATACTGACCTGACCTTTACCGTACCTCGTAGCGATTATCACAAGACCATGCAGATCATGGCCAGTCTGCGCGACTCCATGGGTGCAAGGGATTTGAAAGGTGATAATGGCGTTGCCAAGGTGTCTGTGATTGGTGTGGGTATGCGATCTCATGCCGGTGTGGCGCAAAAGATGTTCCAGGTGCTGGCTGGTGAGGGTGTGAATATTCAGATGATCACCACCAGTGAAATCAAGGTTACTGTAGTTGTTGAAGAGAAGTACATCGAATTGGCTGTACGTGCCCTGCACAGTGCTTTTGGCCTGGATCTTGCGGTCGATTCTATATAAGACTTTTCCTTGCGTTATTCTGGATAGTAGTCTATTAACTTAAGCACGGGAGAATCTATGCTTATTTTGACACGGAAGAAGGGCGAGGCGATTGCTATCGGAGACAACATTCAGATTCAGGTGCTTAACGTGAAGGGTGGCCAGGTACGTATTGGTATTGATGCTCCACGGGAAGTTCGTGTGAATCGCGAAGAGCGCGTAGAAGTCGAGGATAGTAACAACGCTATTCCGGCTGCAGCCACCTGATTACAGTTACAAGTCTTTTTATAGCCGGGTTATTCCGGCTGTTTTTATGTAGGGAGCAATCTTACCGCTTTACATGATAATGATAATGATTATCATTTCTATCCATGGTAAAACTTACCCAACACAGACAGGCCATTCTTGACCTGATCAACGCATCCAACCGGCACTGGGATGCAGACGAAGTTGCACGTGCATTGTCTGATGCAGGTCAGTCTGTCGGTATTGCAACCGTATACAGAGGCCTTGCAGCCCTTGAAGCAGCGGGCTTGCTCGATTCGATACAACTGGCAGATAAGAAGCGCTACGAACGTGCCGACAAGGCACACCATGATCACATGATCTGCACCGAGTGCGGACACATTGAAGAGTTCACGCATGCAACGATAGAGGCATTACAACTTGTTGCAGCCCAAGAGCGTGGATTCGAATTAAGCGGACATCAGTTAACAATGTTCGGGCGCTGCAAAAGCTGCAGTCAGGAGTAGAGATGATTTCATCACTTATTATTGTTTTTCGTGAAATGCTGGAGATGGTGCTGGTTGTCGGTGTATTGATGGCAGCCACGAAAGGCCTGATTGGTTCAAGGCAATGGATTGGTTTTGGTGTCATTGGCGGCTTGATCGGTGCCCTGTTTTTCGGCCTGTTCATGGAGAACCTTGAAGATTCCTTCGAAGGCGATGGGGAATTTATATTCAATGCTATCGTACTGTTTGCCGCTTCACTTATGATTGCCTGGACAGTGTTCTGGATGAGCAGACACGGTCGTGAAGTGAGCCAGCGCATGAAACAGATGGGAACTTCAGTCATGCAAGGGGCGTTGCCAAAAACGGCTTTGATGATCGTGGCGTTCTCTGCTGTGATGCGAGAAGGGGCAGAAGCTGCATTCTTTCTCTTTGGTGCGGCACAGAGTGTGGCTCAGGATGGATATGATATGCTAACCGGCGGACTGCTGGGTGCAGTTGCCGCACTAATGGTTGGAACGTTGTTGTATCTGGGGCTGGTACATGTTCCAGTGAATAAATTATTCTCGGTTGCCGGCTGGTTACTGATGTTGCTGGCAGCAGGAATGGCTTCTCAGGGAGCATGGAATCTGGTTGTGATCGGCATGTTACCCCCATTGGTTGATCCGCTCTGGAATAGTTCAGCACTGCTGTCACAAAGCAGCCTGATTGGTGAGCTGCTGCATGTGTTGATGGGCTATGATGATCAGCCGAGTGCGCTGCAGGTGATTGTGTTTGCTGCATCCCTGTCCCTGATGGGCACGATTTACTATCGCATGCAGCATCGTAAAGTGGACCAGGTTGCTGCAGCCTGAGCCAATCGTTTACTGCTCCATGAGCAGGTGAAAGTCTGGTTTGTCAGGATCGCTAAAAAACGATCAAAACAGGGGTCAATGTCGGGACTACCTGAATGAAGAATCGCCCGCTATGCTTCATGCCATGCGATATTCAAAATATTTTGTTCCTACCCTCAGAGATGATCCGGCAGATGCCGAAGTCATTTCGCATAAGCTACTGCTAAGAGCCGGTTTTATCCGCCGTGTTACATCTGGTGTATACGATTATCTGCCGATCGGTTTGCGTGTATTGCGCAAGATTGAAGCCGTGGTGCGTGAGGAGATGGATCGTTCCGGTGCCCAGGAATTGCTGATGCCAACCGTGCAGCCGACCGAATTGTGGAATAAATCCGGGCGCCTTGAGAAATACGGACCGGAACTGCTGCGGTTCAATGATCGCCATAATCATGAATCATGCCTGGGGCCGACACATGAAGAGGTAATCTGTGATCTGGTCAGCCGTGAATTACGCTCGTACAAGCAGTTGCCGATGAACCTGTATCAGGTACAGACCAAGTTTCGCGATGAAATCCGCCCTCGTTTCGGCTTGATGCGTGGTCGTGAATTCATGATGAAGGATGCCTACTCTTTTCATGCGGATGCCGAGTGTTTGTCTAAAGAGTATCAGAATATGTTCGATACCTACTGCAGGATATTCACGCGTCTGGGATTGAAGTTCCGTCCTGTTGAAGCTGATACAGGCTCCATTGGTGGTAACAATTCTCATGAGTTTCATGTTCTGGCTGAATCGGGCGAAGATCTGATTGCTCACTGCTCATCCTGTGAATATGCAGCGAATGTGGAGAAGGCAGTTTCGAGTCGTTCAATGCCTCAGTCAGAACCGGGTGAATTGACGCTTGTTGATACACCGAATGCCACATCTGCAGAGGAAGTTTCAGCTTTTCTGAATTGTGATATTGCACAGTTGGTGAAAACGCTCGTGTATCGTGCGGTGGGTGGAGAAAATGATGGTGAAATCGTTGCAGCCTGTCTGCGCGGTGACGATCAGTTGCAGGAAATAAAACTGGCTCATGCTATAGGTGCGGATTCCGTGGAATTGGCAAGCGATGCCGAGGTAATATCTATTGGTGGTATTACTGGTTTTGTAGGCCCTGCGGGACTGAGCGCAAGAGTAATTATAGATGACAGTCTGAAAGCGGCTTCCGGTCTCGTGGCAGGTGCAAACAAACTCGATACTCATATGACCGGTCTGGATGTGGCTCGTGATCTGGGTGATGTTGTATTTACAGATCTGCGCGAAACCCGTGCCGGAGATAGTTGCGGCAAATGTGGTGCTGCAATGGAACTGTCCCGTGGTATTGAGGTTGGGCATGTGTTCGAACTGGGTACACGTTACGCTGAGCCGATGGAAGTGCTGTTTCAGGATCAGCAGGGCAAACGTGCTGTTGCGACGATGGGCTGTTATGGCATCGGTGTATCACGCCTGATGGCGGCGGTGGTTGAGCAATGTAATGATGATTCCGGTATATGCTGGCCAGCGAATCTTGCACCGTTTCAGGTGTCACTGATTACCATGGGTAAATCCGAAGCTGTGATTGAAGCATCTGAACAGGTTTACAGTCAACTGATTGAGAGCGGCGTAGAGGTGCTCTGGGATGATCGCAAAGAGAGTCCCGGCGTGAAGTTCAAGGATGCTGAACTGATTGGCATGCCTGTGCAGGTGGTGGTTGCTGATCGTAGCCTGAAGGAGGGGCTTGCTGAAATGGGCGTGCGAGGTGGCAGTCGTCAATCCATGCCAATTGGTGAAGTGGCGGCAGCTGCCATCATGCAGTTGAAGAAGGATTCAGCCTGAATTCTGATGAACTGAGAAAGCGACTGGGAGGCATGTCGCCGAAATCCATTCTGGCTGGTGTCATGGTGGCTGGATTTCTGATATCCATTCCACTCTGGTTAAGCAGTACAACCGAGGACAAGCAGTATCTGGCGCAGTCGGCTGTTAAACAGTTGATTGAGAAAAATGTTGGCCTGCTTGAGATCAAACCGGAAGAGAAAGAACAGCTACGCAAGATGCTCAAACCGGAAGCCAAGGCTGGCGAGATGGATTATGAGCAGGTGGTCTGGACGAAAGATATAATTCAAACCATTAAACCCTGGGTGCCGGATCAGACAGAAGCCGAGGCAATCGCGCGCTGGGTATATATTTATGCCAAACGGTTTAATCTCTCGCCTGAACTGATACTCGGTGTAATTGCCGTGGAGTCTCGTTTTGATCATTTTGCCGTGAGTAATGTCGGTGCAATCGGTCTGATGCAGGTGATGCCATTCTGGAAAAATGAGTTAGGAAGTTCGGATGATAACCTGCTCGAGATCGAAACCAATGTACGATATGGCTGTGCAATTCTCAGGCATTATATAGATCGCTATAAAAAGCTGGACCGGGCACTGGGTGCTTATAATGGCTCTCTTGGAAAAAACAAATATCCCAATAAAATCTTTGCTGCGATGAAACGCTTTAAAGCAACCGATACCGGAATTTAACGAATGATTTTCCGGGTTTTCTGGGGATGTCAGTTTAAATAGATTTTCTACTTTAATTGATCTGATTGTGACAGGTCACTGAAGCACGATACCCATATCAAAGCCTTCGATAGTATCGCCGGACTGTTTGCACCATGCGACCTGTCCATGTAGCTGAATATGACAATCACCCTGATTCAAGGTAAGGCGTATGCACTCTCCCGGATCTAGCCATACGTTTACATTCAGCCCGATACCCAGGGTTGAAACATCATACACATGTTTGGCCCTGTAATTCAGATTTGAAGCAATGTGGTGTAAATCGACGCCACCCTGATCATGGTAAGGACGACGCTCCGCTTTTCTTTTGTTCTCTTTCAACGCTATTGCCTCCTTTGTGTTTTTTAAACTGTTAAAGCACTCATGATTAATATGCCAGATCTACGGATCTGGAGGTTTGCATGGCCCGGCAAATCGGCTTCAGTCAATCATGCAGCGAAGCATAGGTCGTACGACCTTAGTTGTATGTCCCCCAAATGGGGGACATACAACTTTGAAATATAGGTTATACTTACCAATGATTATTTGTGGTGGGGAATTGAATTGAGCTTGTGGTCAAAAAAACAGATGATGTTGAGAATTGGGGAGATTTACCGACTTTAGGTGAGTTTCTTAAAATACCCGGGGTAATGACAATTGGCGGTTTGGTTTGCCCAAACTGTAAATCAAATGCTATTCGCAACGTCGAATGGAACTCAGAGGGCGAACTGAAACGCGTTTATGTTTGTGACTATTGTGATTCTCGCCTGTATAGGTCTAAATGACTTCCGACTATTTGAATCGAAGTCCAAAAGAAGAAGTTCAGTTAGACAAGATAGTTATCAGGTTCTATGAATTGAAATAGTTCAGGTGTATTACAAAAAAGCCCCGGAGAACCGGGGCTAAATATGAGTAAACAAATTGTTATTCTTATAGCAAAGCAATGGCAGCCCAGAATGCTAATGCAGTTCCTACACCGCCAACGGCTAAACCTACAGCTTCCATACCATCATGTGTTTCATTTTTCATAACTGAACCTCCGACTAACTATTTTCATCAATCAGTGAAACCAGATTATAGAAGCCGAGCAAAAAAGTCAAGTATTATTTAGATGAGGATTGATCAAGCTGAAGTTTATCCGGCAGCCTGCAAGATAACCTGTTTAAACATCGCCTCAGTCAGTCGGCGGGTTTGGGTGTTGTAGCGCGAGCAGTGATAGGAATCGACCAGCTTACGACCATCAGGCAGTTTATGCTCGGCAGCATGTGCAAATATGAGGCTGGAAAGTTTGAGGTCGTAGGCGCGAAGAATTGCATCATGCG
The DNA here is from genome assembly GCF_001895085.1 of Mariprofundus micogutta. GTDB lineage: Bacteria > Pseudomonadota > Zetaproteobacteria > Mariprofundales > Mariprofundaceae > Mariprofundus > Mariprofundus micogutta. The sequence continues at coordinate 15,470 of NZ_BDFD01000026.1, forward strand.
CCAGTTTTCCAAGTGCCAGTATGTTACATGCTGTTGGCAGCGAATTAATTTCTTCAATCAGATACACATTACAGTTTTTGATTTCAGAGGTGTCCGGCTTGTTCTGGGGCGGCAGGCATTTCACGGCATTGGTGATGCGTACGCCTTTTAAAACCAGTTTGTCCTTTGCATGTTTCGACTCAGCTTGTGATGCCAGGCCAAGATCGAACAGGGTCTGATACAGCAGATGCCCTGATGCATCTCCGGTGAAAGGGCGACCAGTCCGGTTGGCACCATGCATGCCCGGAGCAAGCCCGATGATTAGCAGTTTAGGATTACTATCGCCAAACGCATCTACCGGCGCGTTAAAATAATCAGGTTTTTCTGTTTTAAGTTGATCGAGGAACCCGGCAAGACGCGAACAGCTTCGACAGTTGGGATTAAACGATGCCATTCGCCTGCAGTTTTTCAGCCAGCAGCCTTAATGCACGACCACGGTGGGAAACAGATGCCTTCTCTTCAGGTGTGGCATCTGCAAATGCTTTGCCAAGCTCCGGAGAGAAAAAGATGGGATCATAACCAAATCCGCTGGAACCGCTGGCCTGTTCTGATATAAAACCATCTACACTGCCTTCAGTGGTCAGCGAATGATCACTGTCAGGAAAGGCCAGATGCAGGGCGCAAACAAAATGGGCATCGCGCTCTGTTGTGTCGGCAAGCTCTTTTAACAGCTTGCTATTATTATCCTGATCACTGGCGTTAGGGCCTGCAAAGCGGGCAGAGTAGATGCCCGGTGCACCATTTAAGCTATCGACACAGAGGCCGGAATCATCGGCAAGAGCAGGTTTGTTATTGGCTTTGGCAAATGCTTCCGCCTTTTTTTTTGCATTGCCGGCAAAACTATCGGCATCTTCAACCACATCTAGCGAAATCGTATCTTCAGCTGCGACCAGCTTAATTCCCAGTGTGCCAAGAATTGACTGGATCTCATGACGCTTTTTTTTGTTATTGCTGGCGACGACAATCTCCATCAGCTTTTTGCAACGGCCTCATTCTGAATGGCAGCCAGATCACCAATGCCTTTGTCAGCCAGTGCTTTGAGTTGCATGAACTGATCCCAATGCAATGGTTTGTCTTCTGCGGTAGCCTGAACTTCAATCACGCCGCCTTCTGGTGTCATGATAAAGTTTGCATCCATTTCAGCCCGGGAATCTTCCGAGTACTGCAGATCGAGCAGTGCCTGACCATCGACCAGCCCACAGCTGACTGCTGCCAGCTGTCCGATAACCGGATCCTGTTCCAGAGTCCCGTCGGTCAGCATCTTGTTCACTGCGATTCGCAGTGCGACCCAGCAGCCGGTGATCGCGGCAGTGCGGGTACCACCGTCAGCCTGAAGTACATCGCAATCCAGACTGATCGAGCGGGGGCCAAGCATATCCAGATCAACTACAGCTCTGAGTGAACGACCAATCAGACGCTGGATTTCAACAGTGCGCCCGCCCTGTTTACCGCGTGCGGCTTCACGTCCGCCACGGCTATGGGTTGCGCGGGGCAACATACCATATTCGGCGGTCACCCAGCCTTGCTCCGTAGCACGCAGGAATGGCGGTTGTTTTTCTTCTACGCTGGCAGTGCATAACACGCGCGTGTGGCCGAATGAAATCAGGGCACAGCCTTCAGCATAACGGTTGAATGATGTATCAATCGAAATAGGGCGGAGTTCATCCGCCTTGCGGTCTTCACGCATGGTATAATCCTTGTTGATCTTTAATTACTGATGATTGAGCCAGGCTTTGAGCGCAGTGGCATCTTTACCACCTGCAGCAATACGTCCATCACCAGCAATCATGGTTGGCGTGCCATTAATATTTAATTTCTTCGCAACAGCTGCAATATCATCCAGCGGCGTAGTGCACGTGGCTTTTTCCGGGATGAACTTGTCCACCATGACTTTCAGCATCATGTCGTGCTGGTCTTCGCTGCACCAGATTGCTTCTGCTTTCGCACGTGCCTGCGGATGCAGTTGAACAAGCGGATACAGGAATGTGTATACTTTCACGCCGCTCATTTTTTTCAGTTCCTCTTCTAACTTCTTGCAGTAGGGGCAATCAGGGTCAGTAAATACAGCCAGTTTCAGCGTGGCATTGTCATCACCGGAAACGATAGCTTTATCCAGAGGCAGGGTGCTCCAGTCGATACGGTTGAGCTCTTCCAGACGTTCACGCGTTAGATTGCGACGGCTTCCCACTTCAAAAATATTGCCGCCTGAAACAAGGTATTTTCCTTCTGCATCACTGTAATAAATGGTTCTGCCAACCTGAAGTTCGAATAAGCCTTTGATCGGTGTCTCCTGCACAGCAGAAATATTCAGCGACGGGATAGCCTGCTTGATCTGCTCCAGTTGCGACAGCGCAGGTTTGTCTGTGGCGGGTTTAGCTGCTTCTTTTTCATTGGAGCATGCTGAGAGAGAGAGAATAAGAAATGTCAGGGTCAGAATGGTTTTGAGCATATTATCTCCAGATTTGAATATGCCTGTATCATGCAGAGTGATGCTCTGGTTGTGAAGGGTCGATGAAGATGAGATGGAGTGGGTTTATGGCTGCAGTTCGTTTAACAGTTGCTTGGAAAGGTTTTCATCAGCCCAGTTGTGAGCGCCCCTGTAGTGGCGTTTGATTGTGCCGTCTGCTGCCACGACAATTGTTGTTGGCAGGGCTCGGGCACCAAGGTTTCTGGCCTGAACTTCATCTGAGAGCAATACAGTCATTTCCAGGTTGTTGGCTTTGAGGAAATCAACGGCATCTTTGCCATTACGATCCAGTGATACAGGGATTGCAATGACTTCAGGATGTTGATTGAGCCAGTTGGTGAAGGCAGGCATCTCGTCACGGCAGGCCGGGCACCAGGATGCCCAAAGATGGATAAGGACAGGTTTTCCAGCATGTTGAGCCATATTATAGGATTTGCCGTCCAGATCCTGCCATTTGAATGCAACGCTCTCGGACTTAGAGCCACCAACCAGATCAGTAAAGCTGAAGGCGTGCGCCTGAACCGGTATGAAAGTCATGAACATGATAAAAATATAAATAAAACGATACTGCATGATTGCTCCTGTTTCAGTCCTGTTTTGTCGCACTTGGTCGCCAGATATCGCGAAATCTTGCAGATGTTACGTGCGCACGCCATCATTCCGCGTCATGCGTAAATTCGTCGCTGTTTTCCTTGCCTGGACATTGCTGATTATCAGCAGTGCTCCATTGAGTGTGGAAGCTGCCAGCTGTGCCATGCCTGAGCATGACATGGTTTCTGAGCAGAGTATGGCTGACGGGCATGCGCACCATGTTAATCATGATGAATCTGCTACTGCTGATTCGGGCCATGAACATCATATGGCCTTGATGAACGATTGGCAGAAAGATCGCATTGAATGCGGCTGTGGCTGTCATCGCAGTGTTGATTCCCTTCCGCATCTTCTGGCACCACATATGATTGATTCTGCCAGCTTCCATGCTGGTAATGCATCCAGCATGGTTTCAATCAAACCAGTGACACTTCTGGTGATGGCTGCCGTGCAGGTTCCGCTACCCCCTCCACAACTGGCTTAATGTTTTTCTAAAATTTCGGGCTGTCCAAACGGACGGTTCGTCTGCGCGCTGGATTTCCGGAGTCTGTTCCCGTTGCCGTTGCGTATGCCAATAAAACATTAATCTGGAGACAGCATGAATCATCTAAAACCTCTGGCTATCGCGACTGCGCTGGTCATGAGTAGCATTTCTTTTAATCAGCAGACACAGGCCAGTGAGTGTGGCCTTTCCTGCTGCATCGCCGCCGGTGTTGACGGTGTCGGTTCCAATGTCGGGCTGACCATGTCATTGCAGTACGACACGATGTATATGAAAACCAATAAGCAGGGAACCACAAAGATAGCACCGAAACAGGTTATCGATCACTACCTGGCACCGCTGTCGAACACCATGGGTTCAGGCATGTCCATGTATGCAGTATCCACCAACATGACAATGCAGAAGATCGCCGCCAACTTCGCCTATCGTATGGATGAAGACAACGCATTCATTCTGACCGTTCCTTATCTAATCAATGATATGGAAATGATGATGGGCATGAAGATGCCACCGATGATGGGAAATCCGGCCAGAACGACTTATACAATGATGAAAATGGATACCATCGAAGGCTTTGGTGATATGTCACTGATCTATATGCGTGATGTTTATAAGGATGCTGATATTCGTACGCGGCATCGTTTGTCAGTCGGTGTTGGTATTAAAGCACCCACGGGTGATCATCTAGCTCGAAACGGCAGTGGTGCGCTGGTGCATATGATGATGCAGACAGGTACCGGCTCGTGGGATGCTTTTCTTGCTGCAAATGGCACGATGGCATTTGGTGAGCATGAAGACGGCGGGGCGCTTTTCCTGTTATCCCCCTCGTTGTTCTATCAGGCCAATACGCGCAACTCACTGGGATATAAAGTGGGCAACCGTCTGAACTATGATCTCTCTGCACGTTACCGTGTAACTTCAGCGTTTAATGTAAAGCTGGATTTGAATGGTATTTCATCCGAGTCTGATTCTAGCGATGGGACACTTGATCGAAGTGGTCTGGTTGCCTACCAGAATCCTACGCGTAATGTACTGGATAACGTTGCGAACACAGGTTTGAATTCGCTGTTTATTTCTCCTGGCTTTCAGTGGGTGGTTGGAGATGGTTTCGCTGTCAGTGGTGAATATCGCATTCCAGTCTACCAGAGTGTGAATGGTACACAGCAGGTGACTGACAACTGGTTCTTCCTGCGTTTAAGTAAAGCATTTTAATGAGTCGAAAAAAGGAGATGAATATGCAAGAGAATATTTCTGAAGAGCGCCGCAAAATGTTGATCGGTGCGGGTGCACTGGGCGCTACAGCACTGGCAGCAAGTACACTTGGCACTACAGCAGCTATGGCTGAAGGTATGGCCGGGCATCATCATCACGCTGCAGGTGGTAAACACCAGGAGCTGGCAAAGTCATTGCATCACTGTGTTGCAACCGCTGAAGCTTGTATTGACCACTGTCTGGACTCTTTCAAGAGCGGTGATACGACTCTTGCTGATTGCGCAATCAGTGTGCAGGAGACCATGGCATTCTGCACGGCTCATGCAAAGCTGGCCTCGTATAACTCGAAATACCTGAAAGCCATGATTGATCTCGGTATTCAGGTGTGTGGAGATTGTGAGAAAGAGTGTCGCAAGCATGAGAAACATGCTTCATGCAAAGCATGTGCTGATGCGTGTGCTACCTGCATCAAGGCGTGTAAAGCTTACACCGTATAAAATGAATGGGGCGGGGTAGTGTTCTGCTACCCGCTCAAATCACGAATCAAAGAGGATGAATATGAAAATTAAAGTAATGATTCTGACAGCACTGATGCTGTTACTACCATCACTGGCTGCAGCAGAGATCACTGTTGAGAAAGCCTGGGTGCGTATGCCACCACCGGTTGCTGATACCGCAGCGGGTTATATGGTGATGCGTAACTCCGGTGATCAGGATGTCGAGATTAAAGGCATTACAACGGATGCTGCAAAACAGCCGGAATTCCATAGCACGAGCGAACATAATGGTATGGTACACATGATGAAAATGGACAAGGTTATTGTGCCTGCCCATGGTGAACTTCATTTTGGAACCGGAGGCAATCATCTGATGCTGATCGGACTGACGGGTGAGTTGAAATCGGGTGCGCATGTCATGATGACGCTCGAAACCGCGGCTGGTGAAAAAGTCATGGTGCATGCTGAAGTGCGTGACTTGCGTGATACTCAGGAAAATATGGATCATAGTGGGCATGGTCAGCATCACGGTCACTGATCTCAGTTTCACAGTGTGAAATAGTAATACTACTTGCCGATCAAGGCAGGAGAAGCAGAATGGCGACAATGGCAGTAGTGTTATTGGCGCCATTTTTGTATCTGAAATCTGTCAGGGAAGGAGGGCAATCATGAAACGTTTTGTTTGGCTGCTGTTTTTGCCCGCCCTGCTGGGGCTGTCCGCCTGTGAACTGGATCGCCACGAACTGCATGAAGCCAGGCATAATCTCTCTTACACAATGAAAATGCATCATATCCATATGCTGATTAATCATGCCCTGCAGATGGCGGCGCAGGGTGCGGATATGAATCTCAATGGTGTGGATCGCGGCCCTGTTTTGCTGGAAAAATCAACCGACTTGATGAAGCGGGCGATGTCCGGGCCTGAAATGGCACAGCTACATAAGTTGGGCAATGCCGGTAAGCCACTGATGAAAATGACCCATGAGCTGGCAGATAATACGACCTTATTGATCGAAGCAATGAAAACGCTTTCCACTGGCAGCAAAGATAAAGATGCCATTCGCATGCTTAACCATGCCATTGAGGTTGCTGCTACCGGTAGCAGCCTGATCATGCTTGGTCAGCAGGGCATGGCGGGTGATATTGATGCGGTGATGGTGAATCACGGTCAGTCCATGTTGGGAGAAGCATCCGGTTTATTGCAGGATGTGGCCGGTACCTCGGAATATAAAACACTGGTCACTCATGTTGTGCATATGCTGATTGGTATTCCGGAAATGCCAGTTGCATCTGATCGTGATGATTAACACAGCCAGACAGATTTCAGGATAATCAGGGGGCAGAGATGTCATCGTTTTTTTCCAGGCTGAAACAGGGCCTGTCACGCAGTCGCGATACACTGGCACAAATGGTGCCCGGTGGTGCTGTCGATGCGCTCTCCGAAGAGGGGTGGATCGATATTGAAGATGGCCTGATCATGGCTGATTGCGGTGCTGAATTATCTGGCCAACTGGTACAGAAGGCTCGCAAGCGCCGTGGTGCATCTGTTGTGGCTCTGAAAGAATCCATGGTCTCAATGATTCCTGAAGCGACTGCAGTCAAATTTGCTGATTCAGGTCCCTTCGTATTGTTGGTGGTCGGTGTGAACGGTACAGGCAAGACGACCACGATTGGCAAACTGGCGACCATGTTTCGCCAACAGGGTAAGTCGGTACTGGTTGGTGCAGGTGATACTTTTCGTGCAGCAGCAGTCGAACAGCTGGCAGTATGGGTGGAGCGGGCAGGTGCCGATATGGTGCGCCAGCATGAAGGTGCAGACCCTGCATCCGTAGCCTTTGATACGGTACAGCGTGGCGTGGCACGAAACTACGACGTTGTGATTGTTGATACTGCAGGGCGAGTACAGACTGATCGCGGCCTGATGGATGAGTTAGCCAAAGTACGCCGTGTGATCACCAAAGCCTATCCCGATGCCCCGCATGAAGTATGGCAGGTTGTTGATGGCGGCACAGGCCAGAATGCCGTGGTTCAGGTCGAAAAATTCCGTGAAGTGGCTGGCACTTCAGGTCTGATTGTCACCAAACTCGATGGCTCGGGCAAAGGCGGCATAGTGCTGCAACTGTCGCACAAGTTCGGTCTGCCTATCCGCTATGTCGGAGTCGGTGAAACGCTGGAAGACCTGATGGAATTTAACGCTGAGGAATTTATCAGCGGTCTGTTGCCGGATTACTCCGAATAAGAGGCGAGTTCCCTTACTTTCGAGTTGAACAGGCGAATGTCATTCAGACTGCCGTTTTCACTGGTCAGGGTTGAATCAGCATCCAAATCCACATGCAGGCCCAGCTCTTTTGTCAGCAGTGCTTCCAGATAATCATGGGTAATCTCTTTGTCTGCTTTCACCAAACGAAATGATTTGTCTGTATCGTTCTTACCATAACGCGAAGGCAAATAAATGGTGCCGTAATGGAAATCTACAGCAAAGGCGATTATGCCGGGTACAATGAAAAACAGCAGGCCGATACCATCAGCCACGGCTATTTTAATATCCATTTCTCCGGAGTGGCGTTGGCCCATGCGTTCAGAATGAAAGATGGTTCCGCAAGCCGTCAGGTTCACAATCAATGCTGAAATGATAAGTCTGCTCGTGATCTTCTTCATACTCTATCCCTCCAGCACCATTTGAAACTGATAGTAAATGCCGAAAAGAATTACCGGTCAAGTTTCCGATACTATCTGGTAGACATCTGCTACTCATTCGAGTCCTGCATGGGGATGTTAGAAGCACTCGAACGAGGGTCGACTATCGGCCAGACAAGACACTCGGAAGTGCCTAGAAAACTAGTGGCGATTCAATTTACCCAATTTCATTGATTATTCAGGCATTAATAGAATATGAGAAAAGTTTGATTAACTTATAATTATATTCTATATATATATGGGGATGCCTGTTTGTTTAGTCAATGCATTGGGTTTTGCATTATTGGACGACCATTTTGTATTGCGTAATAGTTTATAAGTAAGGGGGGGGAGTATGAGGCATAGGTTCTATTTTATTAGTCAATTTCACTGCTGTCCGGTTAAGCATTGAGCAGTGCCATCTGGCGAGGATTCACGGTCGGTTTTCGCTTTGGAGGCGGTGAGCTTCCTCCCAGCAATTCGGCGATATTCCTTCGCTGCATGAGGTTGACCG
>NZ_BDFD01000027.1 GCF_001895085.1 Mariprofundus micogutta
TGCCAGGCGATAACATCGCTATGGATGTTGAATTGATTACCCCAATCGCAATGGATAAGGAACTTCGTTTCGCAATCCGCGAAGGTGGTCGTACGGTCGGCGCTGGCGTCGTTACCGACATTAGTAAGTAAGAAGTTAAAATCGTGCAGCGGCGGTAGACTTGTGCTACCGCCGCTTTGCCGTCACTGGAGAATAGGAAATGCGTGAATTGTTGTCATTAGCGTGCGAAGAGTGCAAACGCCGTAACTACACGACAGATAAAAACAAGCGTACGATGACTGACAAGCTGGTGCTGAGTAAGTACTGCAACTCATGTCGTAAGCATACACCGCACAAAGAATCGAAGATTAAGTAAAGATTTAGGCGAGTAGCTCAATTGGTAGAGTACCGGTCTCCAAAACCGGGTGCTGTGGGTTCGAGTCCCTCCTCGCCTGCCAGATAAGCTTTGTGTATTAGGTGAATAGGAGCTGATTATGAGTCGTGTCGCTGAGATGCGTAAGTTCATGAACGAAGTGAAGGTCGAAACCAAAAAGGTGACGTGGCCTGAGCGTAAAGAGACAATTTCGGCAACACTTATGGTGTTTGTCATGGTTATCTTTGTGGCCCTGTTTTTGTGGCTGGTAGACTGGGGCCTGAGTGCTCTCGTGCAGCAGGTGATCTAATGGCGATGAACTGGTATGTCGTACAGGTTTACTCCAACTTTGAAGATAAAGTTGAAGCCATGTTGCGTGAGAACGCTGAACGCGCAGGGCAGGCTGATAAGTTCGGTCAAATCCTTGTGCCTCGTGAAGAAGTTGTGGAGCTGAAAGAGGGGCAGAAAGTAACCTCGCAGCGAAAGTTTTTTCCGGGTTATATCCTGGTTGAAATGGAAATGAACGATGATACGTGGCATGTGGTTAAAGACACGCGTCAGGTCAGTGGTTTCCTCGGTTCAAGTGGTAAGCCGCGTCCGATGCCGCAACGTGAAGTGGATGCATTGATTCACCAGATTGAGGAAGGCATTGAGCGTCCGAAACCTAAGGTGATGTTTGATATTGGCGATGCTGTTCGTGTGATCGACGGTCCGTTTGCCTCCTTTAACGGTGTCGTTGAAGAGGTGATGGAAGACAAGGCCAAGCTGAAAGTCAGCGTGTCCATCTTCGGTCGTCCTACTCCGGTTGAACTGGAATATATTCAGGTTGAAAAGGGCTGAGACGAAAGTCTCTACACTTTTTATAAACAAACGCTTTCACAAGATGTGAAGGTATTACCGCAGAAGATGCGGGAGCATAAGTCACAGACAGTGGCATGCGTACAAAGGTAGAGGGCAAGAGGCCCAAAACCGGTTGGAGATTATAAATGGCAAAGAAACTCGATAAAATCGTGAAGCTGCAGGTTCCTGCAGGTTCCGCAAATCCAGCTCCACCAGTAGGTCCGGCTCTCGGTCAGGCTGGTGTGAACATCATGGAATTCTGTAAGGCGTTTAACGCCAAAACACAGGAGATGGAAAAAGGTCTGACACTGCCGGTAGTAATCAGTGTTTATGCAGACCGTTCCTTTGATTTCGTTATCAAAACCCCACCTGCATCTGTGTTGCTGAAAAAAGCGGCCAAGATTCAGAAAGGCAGCGGCGAGCCGAACAAGAATAAAGTGGGCACTGTAACCAATGCTCAGCTTCGTGAAATCGCTGAAACCAAAATGGCTGACCTGAACTGCTACGACGTAGAAGCCGGTGCGAAAATTATCGCTGGCACCGCCGTATCAATGGGTCTGGAAATTGAAGGTTAAGGGGTAGATCATGGCTAAGATGACTAAACGTATGAAAGCAAGCCTGGAAGCTGTACCAGCACAGGCCGTAACAGTAAAAGCAGCTGTTGACGCAATTCTGGCTCAGCCAGCTACTAAATTTGACGAATCCATCGATGTTGCAATTAAGCTGGGTGTAGATCCTCGCCATGCTGATCAGATGGTTCGTGGTTCGATCTCATTGCCAAACGGTACTGGTAAAACTGTCCGCGTAGCGGTATTTGCCAAAGGTCCTAAGGCTGAAGAAGCAACTGCAGCTGGTGCTGATATCGTTGGAGCGGATGATCTGGTTGAAAAGATTCAGGACGGTTTCATGGATTTCGACCGTGTTGTAGCTACACCGGATATGATGGGTCAGGTTGGTAAGCTGGGTCGCGTACTAGGCCCCCGTGGTTTGATGCCAAACCCTAAGCTGGGCACAGTAACCATGGATGTGACCAAAGCTGTTGGCGCAATCAAGTCCGGTCAGATTGAAGTTCGTGTAGATAAGGGTGCGGTTATTCATGCGCCTGTTGGTCGTCGTTCTTTTGATGCTGACAAATTGAATGAAAACATTGAATTTCTGCTGAGCGAGTTGAACCGCATGAAGCCTTCATCTTCTAAAGGCCGTTATATGCTGAAGATGAGCATGTCATCCACAATGGGTGCAGGCGTACGTGTGGATGAAACCACTCTGTAATTGAATTCGTGCCAGCCCCGGAGGGCTGGCGCACTGGTTTGCTGGCTTCAAAGCTGGCAGTGCCGAAAGGCAAAAGAATCGATAGCACTGACCCGGCATAGCCGGGGAAGGAAAATCGAAAATAACGATCCGTCCTAGACTGTTGGGGCCATGCTTATGATGAGCGCGGCTTAATTGGGGTAACCCTTCCTGCATAGATGGGGTGCAAGCCACTTGCGCGGGTCGAAAAAGCAAGGGGGTAAATGTGAATAAGCAAGACAAACAACGCATTGTCGAAGAACTTCACGCTGCCTGGTCCGAATCCACATCCGGCGTAGTTACACACTACCGCGGTCTGAGTGTTTCCCAAATGGGAGATCTTCGTCGCGCTCTGCATAATGTAGATGTGTCACTGCAGGTTGTGAAAAACACACTGGCGCGTCGCGCGGCAGATGGTACGGGCTTTAAAGCAGCTGAAGAACTGTTCACTGGTCCTGTAGCGATCGCTTATGGTAAAGATCCTGTCGGTATGGCTAAAGCCATCTCAGACTTCGCCAAAAGCAATAAAGCGCTAGAGATCCAGGGTGGAGTACTCGACGGCACAATGGTTGACGCTGCTGGTGTTAATGCACTGGCCAGTCTGCCATCTCGTGAAGTTCTGCTGGCTAAAATGCTCGGAAGCATGCAGTCGCCAATTTCCGGATTCGTCCGCACACTGGCTGAAGTACCTGCATCATTCGTTCGCACACTGGCAGCAATTCGCGATCAGAAAGAAGCCGCATAACATTTATCACTAATATTTTTAACTTATAGCACAAGGAGCTAAACAAAATGGCAATCACTAAAGATGAACTAATCGAAGCAATTGAAACTATGACCGTACTGGAACTGTCTGAGCTGGTAACTGCTCTTGAAGACAAGTTCGGCGTATCTGCAGCTGCACCTGTAGCTGTAGCTGCTGGTCCGGCTGCTGGTGGCGATGCTGCTGCCGCTGCTGAGAAAACTGAATTCGACGTTGTTCTGCAGTCTGCAGGCGACAAGAAAATTCAGGTGATCAAAGCAGTTCGTGAAGCAACTGGCCTGGGTCTGAAAGAAGCCAAGGCAGTAGTTGACGGCGCACCAGGTAACTTGAAAGAAGGCGTTTCCAAGGATGAAGCTGAAGAGCTGAAAGCTAAGCTGGAAGAAGCAGGCGCAATCGTAGAGCTGAAATAAGCCCTGCCTCAATTGTTACCGTTTCGAAAGTAAACGTATCAGGTTAATCCCCGGCGACGAAAGTCGTCGGGGTTTAGCCTTTTTCGCATTAAAAGTTTTCAAGAGAAAATCTGTTCGTCGTTCGAGGTTATAATGGCTAAGCAAGCATCATTAAAACGTATTCGTAAGAATTTTGGTAGTATTCGCTCTCCGATCAGCATGCCAAACATGCTGAATCTTCAGACTGAATCATATTATCAGTTTGTGGGTTATGGCGAAGCGGTCAACGACTCCCGCCTGTCCACAGTATTTCAGACTGTATTCCCGGTTCGCGATTATGCCGGCAATGCTGAACTGGGCTTTGAAGGACTGGAATACAGCCCGCCACGTTATGACCTCGACGAATGTCGCCGCCGCGACCTGACTTATGCTCTGCCGGTGAAGGTGAAGCTGCGTCTGAAAATATTTGAGTCCGAAGGCGAAAAGCGCGGCAAGCGCAAAGTTCGCGAAGTTCGTGACCAATCCGTTTATATGGGTGAAATCCCGGCTATGACCGAGCACGGCTCGTTCATTATCAATGGTACAGAGCGTGCCATTGTATCCCAGATGCACCGTTCTCCGGGTGTATTCTTCGACCATGACAGAGGCAAAACGCATGCCTCCGGTAAATTCCTGTTTAAAGCACGTGTGATTCCTTACCGTGGTTCATGGCTCGATTTCGAGTTTGATGCAAAAGATAAGGTACATTTCCGTATCGACTTGCGTCGCAAGATGCCTGTTGGTGTTCTGCTCAAAGCATTGGGCCTCTCTACACAGGAAATTCTTAACCGTTTTTATCAGCGTCGCACCTACCGCTTCAGCAAGAAGGGTGTTCAGGTTAAATTTGTACCAGAACTGTTTGAAGGTACTCGCGCTGTTACTACCATCAAAATCGGTAACAAGCGTATTGTTGCTGAAGGCAAGAAGTTCACCAAGATGGCTATCAAACGCCTCAGCGAAGCTGAAGTTGACTGGATCGATGTGCCGGTTGAGAGCGTTATCGGTGAAGTTGCTGCTGAACCCATCCTGATTGATGGCGGTGAAATTCTTATCGACCACAACCAGGAGCTGACAGAAGAGTCTATCTCTGCACTGCAGGGCGCAGGCATCAAACAGTTTGATTGCTTGTTGATCGACACGTCAGTACGTGGTCCGTGGCTGGCCGACACCCTGCGTCTGGATATGGTACAGTCACGTGAGGAAGCTCGTGTTGAAATCTACCGTATGATGCGTCCTGGTGAGCCGCCAACAGTTGAAACTGCCAAGGCATTGTTTGAATCACTGTTCTATGACACATCACGTTACGACCTTTCCCGTGTCGGTCGTATGAAACTGAATAGTCGCCTGGAAATCAGCAATGATGATGTACCGCTGGATCAGGGTACCCTGCGTGATGAAGATATTCTGCTGGCACTGAATACACTGCTGTCACTGCGTGACGGTATTGGTGAAGTGGATGATATTGACCACTTGGGTAATCGTCGTCTGCGTTCAGTAGGCGAGTTGCTGGAAAATCAGATCCGTGTTGGCCTGGTGCGCATGGAGCGCGCTATTCGTGAGCGCTTGAGCTCCGGTGACCTGACTGAAATGATGCCTTCAGACGTCGTCAACGCGAAACCGTTGATTGCATCTGTGAAAGAATTTTTCGGTTCATCACAGTTGTCACAGTTTATGGATCAGACGAATCCATTGTCAGAAGTGACGCACAAGCGTCGTCTCTCAGCATTGGGCCCCGGTGGTCTGTCACGTGAACGCGCCGGTTTTGAAGTACGTGACGTACATCCAACGCATTATGGCCGTCTCTGCCCAATTGAAACGCCTGAAGGCCCGAACATCGGCCTGATCAACTCACTGGCGACCTATGCCAAGGTCAATGACTTTGGCTTCATCGAGTCTCCATACCGTCGCGTTGTGGATGGTCAGGTGACAGATACCGTTGATTACCTCTCTGCGATTGATGAAGCAACACCTGTCATCGCTCAGGCGAATGCTAAAGTGGACGAGAATGGTCGGTTTGTTTCAGACCTGATCCAGTGTCGTCAGGCCGGCGAATTCATTATGGCTACGCCAGCCGAGATCAATTACATGGATGTATCACCTTCACAGGTGGTTTCCGTGTGTTCCGGTCTGATTCCGTTCCTTGAGCATGATGATGCGAACCGTGCATTGATGGGTTCAAACATGATGCGTCAGGCTGTGCCATTGCTGAAGAGTGAAAAGCCTCTGGTTGGTACAGGCATGGAAGGTCCGCTGGCTCGTGACTCGGGAGTATCTCAGGTCGCTCGCCGTGGTGGCGTGGTCGATCGTGTTGATGGCGAACGTATCGTAGTGAAAGTGAATGATGACGAGCAGGTTGAAGGTGAGCCGGGCGTGGATATCTATCGCCTGTTCAAATATCGCCGCTCTAACCAGAACACCTGCTTTAACCAGCGTCCGCTGGTCAAATCCGGAGAGATTGTAGCCAAAGGCGATATTATCGCTGATGGACCGTCTACTGATCTGGGTGAGTTGGCACTGGGACGTAACGCACTGGTAGCACTGATGCCATGGCGTGGTTACAACTTTGAGGATGCGATCGTTATCTCCGAGAAGCTGGTGAAAGACGATGTGTATACATCCATCCATATTGAAGAGTTTGAAGCGGTAGCTCGTGATACCAAGCTCGGTGCTGAAGAGATTACCCGCGATATCCCAAATGTCGGTGAAGATGCACTGCGTCATCTGGACGAGTGTGGTATTGCTTACATCGGTGCTGAAGTGAAACAGGGTGATATCCTGGTCGGTAAGATCACACCAAAGGGTGAAACACAGCTCTCTCCTGAAGAAAAGTTGCTACGCGCAATCTTTGGTGAAAAAGCATCTGACGTTCGTGACACATCCATGCGTGTTAAACCAGGCGAAGAAGGTGTTGTTGTAGACGTTCAGGTATTTACGCGTCGCGGTGATGAGAAAGATGACCGTGCCAAGGTGATTGAAGAGTCTTCTATCGAACAGCTTTATGCTGATAAAGAAGAAGAGCGTCGCATTCTTGAAGGCAATGCCGTCAGCCGTCTGCAGGGACTGCTGGTTGGTCAGTCTGCAGCACAATTCAAGGGCCTGAAGAAAGGTGATGCAATCAAGGCTGCAGATATTAAAGCCCTGAACCTGCGTGATCTGTCGGGTGTATCTGTTGCTGATGATGCTGTTAATGAGCGCGTGGCTGAGATTCTTGAGTCCATGGACAAAGAGCGCGCTAAACTTGAATCACGTTTTGAAGAAAAAGTGGCCAAGGTGCGTGAAGGCTCTGAGCTGAAACCTGGCGTGATCAAGGTTGTGAAAGTATTCGTAGCTGTGAAACGTAAACTTCAGCCGGGTGATAAGATGGCCGGTCGTCATGGTAACAAGGGTGTTATTTCGGTCATCGTACCGGAAGAAGATATGCCATTTACCGAAGACGGTACTCCGGTTGATATCTGCCTGAACCCATTGGGCGTACCATCGCGTATGAATATCGGACAGATTTTCGAAATTCATATGGGCTGGGCTGCAAGCGGACTGGGCAAGAAACTCAATGCCATGCTGCAGGCAGGAGCCGTACAGGAAGAGGTACGTAGTTATCTGCTGGATTGCTATGCAGAAGATGAGTCTGCATGCAAAGACATCTCTGAAATGGATGAAGAGGGTCTGACTGAGCTGGCTAATAACCTGAAAGGTGGTGTTCCTATTGGTACACCTGTGTTTGACGGTGCCAAGGAAGCAAATATTCAGCGCATGCTGAAACTGGCCGGCCTGCCTGAAACAGGTCAGACCACACTGTATGATGGCCGTAGCGGTGAAGCATTTGATCGTGCGATTACCATCGGCCACATGTATATCATTAAACTGCATCATCTTGTTGATGAGAAGATTCATGCTCGTTCAACGGGTCCATACTCTCTGGTAACACAGCAGCCTCTGGGTGGTAAAGCCCAGTTCGGTGGTCAGCGTTTCGGTGAGATGGAAGTCTGGGCTCTTGAAGCATATGGCGCTGCCTACACGCTGCAGGAGATGCTGACTGTGAAGTCGGATGATGTTCAGGGTCGTACGAAGATGTACGAGTCTATTGTTCGCGGTGATATGTCATTCGAAGCGGGGATTCCAGAATCCTTTAACGTAATGACCAAGGAATTGAATGCGTTGGGAATTGACCTTTCTATGGTTAAACATCCAGCCGAGACCGAAGGAGAATAAGCCATGCAAGAACTTCTCAGAATGTTCCAGAAGCCATCCAGCATCGAAGATTTCGATGGCCTGCGTGTTGGCTTAGCTAGTCCGGAAAAAATTCGTTCATGGTCTTATGGCGAGGTTAAGAAGCCTGAGACTATCAACTACCGTACATTCAAGCCTGAGCGTGATGGTCTTTTTTGCGCCAAGATTTTTGGCCCGATTAAAGATTACGAGTGCCTGTGTGGTAAATACAAACGCCTGAAACATCGTGGTGTTGTATGTGAAAAATGTTCGGTTGAAGTGATTCAGTCCAAAGTGCGCCGTGAGCGTATGGGTCATATCGATCTGGCAGCTCCGGTTGCACATATCTGGTTCCTGAAAAGCCTGCCGTCTCGTATCGGCTTGTTGCTGGATAAAACGCTGAAAGAGCTGGAGCGCGTGCTCTATTTCGAATCCTATATTGTACTTGATGCCGGTCTGACCAGTCTGGAACAGTTCCAGATCATGACCGAAGAAGAGTATATTGAAGCCTTTGAAGAGTATGGAGAAGAGTTCCGTGCCGGTATGGGTGCAGAAGCGCTGCAGGAAATGTTGCAGAATATTGATCTGGAAGAAGAGCGTCAGTCTCTGCGTGCCCAGATTGGTGCTACCAAGGCTGTCACCAAGCTGACCAAGCTGACTAAACGCCTTTCCACTGTGGAAGCAATGCTGGGATCCGGCAACCACCCTGAATGGATGGTTCTGAATGTGATTCCGGTACTGCCGCCTGAAATTCGTCCGCTGGTACCGCTGGATGGTGGCCGCTTTGCGACTTCTGATCTGAATGACCTGTATCGCCGTGTGATCAACCGTAACAACCGTCTGAAACGACTGCTGGAGTTGAATGCACCTGAAATCATTACCCGTAATGAAAAGCGTATGCTGCAGGAGTCTGTAGACGCGCTATTTGATAATGACCGTCGCTCCAAGCCGATTGCCGGTAACAACCGTCGCCCATTGAAATCACTCTCTGATGTGATCAAGGGTAAACAGGGACGTTTCCGTCAAAATCTGCTGGGTAAACGTGTGGATTATTCCGGTCGTTCCGTGATCGTGGTGGGTCCTGAGCTTAAACTGCATCAATGTGGTTTGCCGAAGAAGATGGCGCTCGAGCTGTTCAAGCCATTTATCTATAACAAGCTGGAACTTCGTGGTCTGGCGAACACCATCAAGGCTGCCAAGAAGCTGGTAGAGCAGGGCATTCCGGAAGTTTGGGATATTCTGGCCGAGGTGATTCATCAGCATCCGGTCATGCTTAACCGTGCGCCGACGCTGCATCGCCTGGGTATTCAGGCATTTGAACCTGTACTGATCGAAGGTAAAGCGATTCAGCTGCATCCTCTGGTATGTACTGCATTCAATGCCGACTTCGATGGTGACCAGATGGCTGTGCATGTGCCGCTCTCTATTGAAGCACAGACTGAAGCACGCGCATTGATGATGTCGACCAATAACATCCTCTCGCCTGCAACAGGTAAACCAGTGATTGTACCTACTCAGGATATGGTTCTGGGTATCTATTATCTGACCCGTGAACGTCCTTTCGGTAAGGGCGAGAACATGGTCTTCTCTTCACCTGATGAAGTACAGCGCGCACTGGATGCCGGTGTTGTTGAACTACATAGCCGTATTGTTTGCCGTGTTCGCGGCACGCGTGAAAAAACCACGGTTGGTCGTGCGATTCTCTCCACGATTCTACCGGAAGAACTGCCATTCTCTACCATCAACCGCGAGTTGACCAAGAAAGATACGGGTGGCTTGATTGAAGAGGCTTATCGTTTCGCCGGTAACAAGGCGACTGTATTGCTGGCAGATCGACTGAAAGTATTCGGTTATACCTATGCGACCAAGTCAGGCGCATCTTTTGCCCTGGGCGATGTTGTGGTTCCGGATAGTAAGGTAAGCACAGTAGCTACAACCGAGGCTGAAGTAGCCAAGGTTCAGAAGCAGTACGCAGACGGTTTGATTACCGCTGGTGAGCGCTATAACAAGGTGATCGACCTTTGGACGCATACATCTGAAAAAGTTGCGCGAGCCATGATGGATAACCTGGCCACTGAAGAAATGACCTCTGCCGATGGCAAAGAGACTGAAACTGCCAAGACCTTTAACCCGGTTTATATGATGGCAGATTCCGGAGCGCGTGGTTCTGCACAGCAGATTCGACAGCTTGCCGGTATGCGTGGCCTGATGGCTAAACCGGATGGTTCGATTATCGAAACGCCGATTACCGCGAACTTCCGTGAAGGCCTGACCATTCTGCAATACTTCATCTCTACACATGGTGCGCGTAAAGGTCTTGCTGATACTGCACTGAAAACGGCGAACTCGGGTTACCTGACGCGTCGTCTGGTTGATGTGGCACAGGATGCGGTTGTCCGTGTTCAGGACTGTGGCACTGAAAATGGTGTGAACCTTACGGCTCTGGTTGAAGGTGGTGAAGTCATTGAAGCACTGTACGAGCGTGTTCTCGGCCGTGTATTGATTGACTCTGCAGTTGATCCAATCTCAGGCGAAGAAATTGCTCCGGCCGGAGCGATGGTTAACGAAGAGCTGGCCAAGAAGATCGAAGAGGCTGCAGTTGAATCTGTTCGTATCCGTTCCGTTCTGACCTGTGAAGCTGAAGATGGTGTTTGTGCAAACTGTTATGGACGTGATCTGGCCCATGGTACACCTGTAGGTATCGGTGAAGCTGTTGGTGTGATTGCAGCCCAGTCGATTGGTGAGCCGGGCACACAGCTGACCATGCGTACATTCCATGTTGGTGGTACTGCATCCCGTTCTGCTGAGCAGGCACATGTTGAAGCTAAATTCGGTGGTGTTCTGAAACTGGAAGCGCCGATTACTGTAATCGATACGAATGGTGATGAGATTGTTATCAACCGTCATACCGAAACAGTGATTACCGATAGCCAGGGTAAAGAGCTTGAACGTCATCGTATTCCATATGGTGCACATCTGCTGATTAAAGATGGCGAAAAAATCAAGGCAGGTCAGAAACTGGCCGAGTGGGATCCATATACCATGCCGTTGATTGCTGAAACCGATGGTAAGATTCGCTTCGTTGACCTGGAAGAAGGTATCACCATGCGTGAGCAGTCTGATGAGGTGACCGGCCTATCCAGCCGTGTTGTGACTCAGCAGGCAGATACGCGTAAAGATGCACTGCGTCCGCAGATTCATCTGGTTGATCCAAAAGACCCTGAAGGTGATCCAATTGTACTGGCCCGTACCAATACGCCAGCGCGTTACTTCCTGTCACCAGGCGCGATCCTGAATGTTGATAACGAAATCGAAGTTCGGGCAGGCCACGTACTGGCACGCATTCCTCGTGAAGCGGGCAAGACCAAGGATATTACCGGTGGTCTGCCACGCGTTGTCGAGCTGTTTGAAGCTCGTAAGCCGAAGAACCTGGCCTTCATCGCAGGTGCTGATGGCGTGATCTCCTTTGGTAAGGATATTCGCGGTAAGCGTCGTGTGTATGTAGATCCGTCCGATGGCTCTGATCAGTTTGAATATCAGATTCCGAAGGGCTCCCAGATTCTCGTTCAGGAAGGTGACCGTGTACGTCGTGGTGAGCGTCTGATGGAAGGTTCTCCTGCTCCTCAGGATATTCTGAAGGTACTTGGCGTTGAAGCACTGGCGGGTTATCTGACTGATGAGATTCAGGAGGTTTACCGTCTGCAGGGTGTGAAGATCAATGATAAGCATATTGAAGTGATCGCACGTCAGATGATGCGTAAGGTTCAGATCATTGATCCGGGTCAGTCTAACTTCGTTGCAGGTGAACAGCCGGTTCGCAAGCATGTATTGCAGGCCAACCGTAAACTGGTAGCTGAAGGCAAGGCTCCGGCTACATTTGAACCAATCCTGTTGGGTATTACCAAGTCTAGTCTGAACACTGACTCATTCATTTCAGCGGCCTCTTTCCAGGAGACCACTCGAGTCATCACTGAAGCTGCACTAGCAGGTAAAGTGGACTGGTTGCTGGGTCTGAAAGAGAACGTGATTCTCGGACGTCTGTTGCCAGCTGGTACGGGTCTTGCGACACGCAATGCTCCCAAGCCGGTAGTCGTGGAAGCCGATGAAGAGATCATCGAGAAGGCGCCTGATGCCGATATTCTCGAAGAACTCGGACAGGTTGTTGATGATGGCGGCGTGGCCGATGTGCAAGGCGCTGAAGACGAAGCTGCATAACTAAGCCAAACGTAAAATCAAAAAAGGGCACCTTTGGGTGCCCTTTTTTGTTTAGAAATTCTATTCAGCCTATGGAGAAAAGAAGAAACAGTGAAAGGGAGCAGCTCTCCCCGGCTTATTTGTGGGAGATCGCTGAAGCCTGATCAGAGAGTGTTTACTGAACAGAAGCCGACGCGAATAGTCTAATACTTGTGAGAGTCGACTTTGATTTTGCCCTCGGAAATGTCGAAGATGATATCCAGGACTTTGGAGCGGTTCGCCAATTCAAACCAGAGGATGTCCTCTTTATCAGTGGTAAACCAGATTTCACGCTCGGTCAGTACCTTCTTCAAGGCTTCATGCATATCCGGGTTGATTGGCATCAGGTATTCAAGATTATCTCCACGGGGAGACTTGGGAATGTAAATCCAGTCTTTCTGAACAATTTTGGATGTCCGGGAAAAGGTTTCATTGAGCAGAATCTGGAAGGCATAACGATGCTTTTTCTCCACACAGACAGTATTTCCCTCGATGTAATGGGGCAGGCCGGAGTCTTCCAAGGCTATCCTGAGCGTGCCTGTATCTTTTGCATCGATTACCCTGGAGCAGGAATCAAGTGCGGCAGCCTGAGCAAAACATGGCAAAAAGCATAAGATAGATAAAATAATTCGATGCATGGTTGCCTCCCAATGTGAATCCCGACACATGATTAACAACAATACACTATGACCTGCTCGCATCAGCGTAAACAATCCAGTCATTGAATCGTCTGGCGCAGGAGCCAATAACTGGTATTTCATGCCGCAGCAGAGGCGAACAATGGGGCTGCAGCGCAGGCCCGGAGGCGTGAATAAAGGCATTTACAAGCCGGCCATTTGAACTATTCTGATAATCGAATGAATCCGGGGTGGAATGTATGATCAGCATATTATTGGATATCGCTTGTGGCTACCTGATTGCACGCAATATCAATCGCTTATGGCTTGCTGTTGTAGCAGCCGTAGCCGGCGGCATAGTGATTGCAGTTGGAGCTAATATGCCCGTGGGCAGTGAAGTGCCCGATCCGGTTGCAGCAGATGCTATAATGAAAAAAGTAGCCTCAGGCGTGTTGTTGAATCCTCTGGTTATTCTCACCGCACTGATAGTGTTTCGGAGAAATAAAGAACCATCCCAAAAGCCTTAAGCATACTCTGAACAAGTCAGAGTATGCTTAAGGCCTGTCAAAATCTTGCGCTGTATGTAGTTGTTCAGAGCAACCTTAAGTTTGTGTGCAACCAACATAAAGCATGGTGTCTGCTTTATTGGCAGATGATTATGCGTAGAGCGAAATGAAAATATCAGCGAATTGTTCGTAAACTTTACGGCGCTTCACCTTCATGGTGGGGGTTAGCAGTCCGGATTCAATGGTGAAACCCTCATGCAGCAGATGAATGCGGCGCACCTGTTCAAACGGATTCAGCGGTTTGAGTTCCTTGTTGATTCTGGTTTGCAGATGTTTTTTAAGAATGTCTGAATCGCAGAGGTGATCCCAGTCAGCTTCAGGCAGCCCTTCTGATTCAGCCCACAAGCTGCAGGCTTCTTTGTTGGGTACAATCAGGGCAACCAGATAAGGCTTCTGGTCACCATAAACTACGGCCTGATCAATCATTTCATCGATAGCAAGCAAGCCTTCAATACGCTGCGGAGCAATGTTTTCACCACCAGAATTCACGATAAGATCTTTTTTCCTGTCAGTAATTCTGAGATAGCCATCTGCATCAAACTCGCCAATGTCACCGGTATGAAGCCAGCCATCAATCAATGCCTCTTTGGTCGCTTTACGGTTTTTCCAGTATCCCTGCATAATATTGTTGCCACGTGCGATAATTTCACCGTCATCGGCAATTTTAATTTCAATGCCCTTGCCAGGTAGCCCGACAGAGCCGATTCGTCTGTCATGCATCGGGTTGGCTGCCAGCAGCGGCGCGGACTCGGTAAGACCATAACCTTCCAGCACAGGCAGTTTGAGGGTTTCAAAGAATTCACCCACTTCAGAGTTGAGTGGTGCGCCGCCTGAGACCATGACACGCATCCGGCCACCGAAGCGAGCACGAATTTTTTCACCCACCAATTTGTTAAGCAGTTTGAATACAAGAGCGGCCACAGGTCCCCGGTTTTCGCGTTTAGCCAGATCGAAATAGGAGTTGAAGAGCTTCTGTTTGAATCCCGACTGTTTACTAACCTGCGTCAGTATGCGTGTACGTACGACTTCCAGCATACGCGGTACAGCAATCATAATCGTTGGTTTTGCCTCAATCATATTTTTGGCAACGGTATCCGGGCGCTCGGCAAAAGCGACCGAGATGCCATAGGAATAGGCTAGAAAATGGCCGGCTGTACGTTCCAGCGTATGTGCCAGAGGCAAAAATGAGAGCATTCGGTCATCGGGCTGCAAGGTGATAACGGCCGGGACAGTTTCAAGGTTGGTAAGAATATTACAGTGACTAAGCATCACCCCTTTCGGGTTAGCTGTCGTGCCTGAGGTGTACACAATCGTAGCCAGTTGATCTCGCTCCAGTTTGGCCAGACGTCGGTTCAGGCGTTCATCATCAGGCTCGCCACCTTCGAGAACTGAAAAGTTTTCCACAATTCCATCATCGACAACATCATCCACGACATAGAGATGTTTGAGGCTGGAGTTGTTATCGGATGCAAGTTTGAGGTCACGCAGCAGGTTTCCACCTGAAGTAAATACCGCTTTAGCACCGGAATCTTCAAGGACATAAGCCATGTCCTGCGGTCGATATGAGCAGTATAAGGGCACAGTCACAGCGCCGATGGAG
Organism: Mariprofundus micogutta; assembly: GCF_001895085.1. Taxonomy (GTDB): domain Bacteria; phylum Pseudomonadota; class Zetaproteobacteria; order Mariprofundales; family Mariprofundaceae; genus Mariprofundus; species Mariprofundus micogutta. Next base: position 14,896 of record NZ_BDFD01000027.1, read on the forward strand.
AGGATTGCATAATCAACAATGGCCCACTCCGGGCGATTCTCCATCAATATGCCGATGCGATCTCCGGGTTTAATACCTGCAGCCATCAGGCCACATGCTACCCGTCGGACACGGGTGGCCAGTTGTGCATAGGTGACAGGTAAATATTCGCCATTTTTACGGTACCACTGAGCTGGTCGCGCAGCATAACGCTCAGCTACGTTGAACAGCGCTTCAGGCAGGCTGGTGACGGCATCTATATCGGGTGAATCAAATCCCATATCAGTAAATCGCTATTGCCAGTAAATATAACAAAGACACTCCCGCTCCTGAATTCCCTGTTCGCAGCATAGACTATATTTCAAATAGTGAAAAGTTTTTGCCATGTGCATGCATTGACGTTGGGCCAGTCAGGGCCATACTTACCCTGCAGTTGTACGGGCTGGGCGTGCGTGCGTTTTTTGATTCAACAGCCAGTGCAAGAATCAGGATCTGTGATCCGCTTGCAGATCGTGTGCATCTATTCAAGGGAGAGGGAAAATGGGACAGCGCATTAGTATCATTGGTGGTAGTGGATTTGTCGGTAGCGTAATTACGCGCCAGGGCTCTGGCTGCCGGACATCAGGTGACAGTGGCCTGCAGACACCCGGAGCGTGCTCGTGAGTTGCTCGTGGATGGCGCGCAACTGGCCAAAGTTGATGTGGTGGATGGAACAGGCCTGGATAAGGCAGTTGCCGGCGCTGATACTGTGATTTATCTGGTCGGGCTATTATTTGAAAAAGGCTGCCAGAATTTTGCCACAGCACATGTGGATGGTGTAGCCCGCGTATTGGATGCCTGTAAACGAGCCGGTGTTCAGCAGTATCTGCATATGAGCGCGCTGGGAGCAGGTCAGGTTGACGAGAGTGCTTATGCACAGACGAAAGGCGAAGCCGAAGCCCTGGTGAGGGAATCGGGTTTGAACTGGACCATATTCCGGCCTTCGATCATTTATGGCGCAGGCGATAACTTCTTTAATCAGTTCAAAGCCATGTCAGCACTACTACCCGTGATGCCTGTCATTTCCGGTGCAACACGTTTCCAGCCGGTATGGGTTGAAGATGTGGCCCGTGCATTTGTCTCATCGATTGGCAATCGCCATGTGAACGGCCAGGCCTATGATCTGGGTGGGCCTGGTACTTACAGCTTTCAGGAATTGCTGGAAATGCTTATGGCCGAGCTTGGTCGCAAACGCCTCCTGATACCGGTGCCTGGTTTTGCCGCGAAATTAATGGCTCTGTTCACCGGTTTGTTACCTACACCGCCGATTACACTCGACCAGTTAAAGCTGCTGGCGCATGACAATGTAGTGGATGGGGAGCCTTTCCCGGCCATATTCGGAGAGCCAGCTGCAGTAGAATCTGTTCTTCCCACCTATATCGTAGCGTCCCGCTCGGAGTGGCGTCAGCATCAGATGGATGCTTCGCGTCAGCATTACCGTAAGGGCGGCATTTGAACTTTACGCTTTTAGGGGCCGTTTTTGCCTCCTATCTGATCGGAGCTATTCCATTCGGACTGGTGCTTAGCCGTTTAATGACCGATCGCGACCCGCGTGAGCATGGTAGTGGTAATATCGGAGCTACAAACGCCATGCGAACCGGTGGCAAAACCGTAGGGATTCTGACACTTGTTGCGGATATCGCCAAAAGCCTGCTGCCGGTCGGTCTGGCTGTATGGATGGACTTGCCGGAAATATGGATTGCAGCTATAGCAACAGCCACATTTGTCGGCCACCTGTATCCGGTCTATCTGGGTTTCAAAGGCGGCAAAGGCGTAGCGACCATGCTGGGAGCCATGTTGCCCTGGCAGCCATTGGCTGCAGGCATTGGTTTTTTTCTATGGCTGGTACTGATAATGATCAGCCGATATGTCTCCTTGTCCTCAGTGATTGCAGCATTAGTGCTGCCTTTTCTTGTCTGGTGGACAGGCGGATCAATCCCTGCTTTGATAGTTAGCATGATTTTTGCTTCACTGGTGACATTGAAACATGCCAGCAACATCCGGCGCTTGATCGATGGCACAGAACCAGCGATCGGCAAGGACCGGAAAGCCAGCCCGGATGCCTGATGTGAGTGGCGGCAGTTGCACTGGTTCAGATCATGCGGCAGAGCCGTGGAGGCAGATATGAAATCGAATCCCTTATTGCTGATTGCTTTGACACTGGGCCTGATAATGGCTTCAGCACCAGTTCAGGCCGATACCCTGAAAATGCCGCCAACTATCACTGCCAATGATGTGAAGCCGAATTTGCCACAGCCCTACATCGTCAAAAAAGATGACACGCTTTGGGATATCGCGGATTATTTTTTCAAAGACCCATGGAAATGGCTGAAAATATGGGAACGTAATCTCTACATTACCAATCCGGATTTGATCTATCCGGGCAACGAAATCTGGTTTGATGGCACGCGTATCAAACAGGGCGGTTTAACTACCGTGTCGCCACGACCACAGGTGGTGATTAAACCGGTTGAACGTATCGATGGGGTAGTGGACTCCTCCATTATGCTCGCCGCTCTTGAGCGGCAGGATTTCATCAGTGCTGATGAGATCGAAGGCATGGGTTATGTACTGGATTCGCGCGATGAGCGTATCAATTATGGCGTGAACGACCATATTTACCTGCGTCTGCAACAGTCTGCCAAACAGGGTGATCTGTTTGATGTTTTCCGTACTGCCGATGAAGTTCGGGATCCGAACAGTGGTGATGTTGCCGGTGTTCTGGTTGAGCACCTGGGACAGGTGCGTGTTGATTCGAATGCTGACGGCGTGTATCGCGGCCTGGTCGTGAAAGGCTTTGAAGAGATTTCCCGAGGTGATCGTCTGAAACCCGCCAAGGTTATTGATCCAAAGATTGTGCCGAGCACACCGGATCAGAAGCTGAGCGGCAACGTGATGTATATTCGCAATAATGCCAAAGAGGCAGGCCAGAATCAGGTGATTGGTATCAGCCTGGGTATCACCAATGGCGTGAAGCCGGGTACTGCACTATCTATTTATAAAGCAGGCCGTGTAGTCGAAGATAAAGTGACAGGTGAAGATGTGCGGTTGCCACTTGAAAAGATCGGCCGACTGCTAGTACTGGTGCCTCAGGACAGGGCTTCGATTGCACTGGTCACCAGTTCGACTCAGGCGATTAATATCGGAGATGCGATTCTCAGCTACAAGCCTTAAATACCCCTCTGGATTCACAGCTCTTAACTGATAATCATCAGGGGTAATCCCGGTATTAGAACGTATCAACGTCATTTTCAGCCGGTTTCAGATATCCGTTCGAGTCGGGCATGCATATGCTGGAAGGACTCGAACGAGGGTCGCCTATCGGCCAAAAAGAGACATTCACATATAGCACTCAGGTGTCTGTAAGTAGGTGGATGTTCAATACCTCTTCGAGCATCAACTGCATATGAGGGCTGTGGTAGTTTTTCACCACAGCCCCAGAGCGCATGAGATTGTTAATTCAGTCCATTGTCAAAACGATCAAGATTCATGACTTTGATCCATGCCGCAATAAAGTCATGTATAAATTTCTCCTTCGAATCACTGGAGGCATAGACCTCAGAAACAGCACGCAGTTCAGAGTTTGAGCCGAAAACTAAGTCTACCGGAGACGCTGTCCACCTGAGCTTGCCAGACTGACGATCATAGCCTTCATACACATGGCCATGCTTGGAAGACTTCTTCCATTTTGTGGACATATCGAGCAAGTTGACAAAGAAATCATTGCTCAGATGTCCAGGGGTATTGGTGAACACCCCAAGCTTCGAACCATCGGTATTAGCTCCTATGGTACGCATGCCACCGACCAGCACGGTCATTTCCGGTACAGTAAGGGTCAGCAGGTCAGCCTTTTCAACAAGCATTTTTGTCGGCGCCCCATAACTTCTGTCGCTGTAGTAATTACGGAAGGCGTCAGCAGTCGGTTCGAGTGCGGCGAATGAATGCACATCTGTCATCTTCTGCGATGAATCACCTCGGCCTGGCCTGAAGGGTACTTTGGCGTTGAAACCGGCATCTTTCGCGGCCTTCTCAATCGCAGCAGCTCCGCCAAGCACAATCAAATCTGCCATGGAAACCTGCTTACCACCGGCAGCCCTATTGTTGAAGGCCAGCTGTATGCGTACCAGTTTCTTCAATACTCTCGCTAGTTCTTGAGGGTCATTGGCTTCCCAGTTCTTCTGAGGAGCCAAGCGTAAGTGGGCTCCGTTTGCACCACCTCTCATATCAGATCCACGATATGTGGAAGCGGATGCCCAAGCTGTCCTAACAAGTTCAGGTACACTCAAACCGGACTTCATAATCTTCGCTTTCAGCTTGGCCACATCCTTGGCGCTAATCGACTTGTAGTCGGGTGCAGGAACAGGGTCCTGCCACGCGAACACTTCCTTAGGAGCTTCCGTGCCCAGATAGCGCGATCGCGGACCTAAGTCACGGTGCGTCAGCTTGAACCAAGCCTTGGCGAATGCTCTGTCGAATTCATTCGGATGCTCCAGGAAACGTTCGGATATTACACGGAAACCGGGATCTTCCTTCAGTGCCAAATCTGTCGTTAGCATAATAGGGGCATTCCGCTTACCCTTGATATGGGCATCCGGCACGGCAGTGTGCGCATCCATATCGGTTGGCAGCCATACTGTTCCACCAGCAGGTGTCTTCTGCCTTTTCCAATCGTAACGCAACAGATTGTCCAGGAAGAGGATCGACCATTCCGTTGGCGTTTGTGTCCATGCGCCTTCCAGACCACTTGTCATGGTGTCTTCCGCATTGCCTTTCCCGCACTTATTCATCCATCCCTGGCCCTGTTCCTCAATGGCAGCGGCGGCTGGCTCGGGTCCCACACAACTAGCTTTCACAGCACCATGGGTCTTGCCAAGGGTGTGTCCGCCCGCGATAAGTGCAACGATCTCTTCATCATCCATTGCCATGCGGCCAAAGGATTCACGTATATCCGCAGCAGCAGAGACCGGATCGAGATTACCGTTTGGCCCTTCAGGGTTTACATAGATCAGGCCCATCTGCAAGGCGGCCAACGGTTTTTCGAGCTTACCGTCTTTGCTATAGCGTTTGTTATTAGCCAGCATTTTGGTTTCAGGGCCCCAGTAAACCCTGTCCGCCTGCCAATCGTCCACGCGGCCACCGGCAAAGCCTAGGGTTTCAAAACCCATGGATTCCAATGAAACATTACCGGCTAGAATCATCAGATCCGACCACGAAATGCTACGGCCATATTTTTGTTTGACCGGCCAGAGTATTCGGCGCGCCTTATCCAGGTTTGCATTGTCTGGCCAGCTATTAAGAGGCTCGAAACGTTGCTGCCCACCATCAGCACCACCTCGCCCGTCATGCACTCGATAAGTACCAGCACTGTGCCAAGCCATCCTGATCATCAAACCGCCATAGTGACCCCAATCTGCCGGCCACCAATCCTGCGAGGTTTTTAATGTCTTCTCGATGTCCTTTTTCAAGATCTTGAGATCGACACTCTGAAAGGCCTTGGTATAGTCAAAGTCTTTGCCATAAGGGTTGGCCCGAGGGTCGTGCGCATGCAGCGGTTCAAGGTTCAGCAGTTCAGGCCACCAGAACTGATTGGACTTGGGCTCGCCTGAACTCTTAGCTGGGGTTGCTAATCCCACGGTTGATAGCAGGACGGACATCAGTCCCGCGACGGTTATCATGATTAATTTGTGCTGATTCATGGTTACAGTCCTCCTTGCAATGGATGCTGCTCATCAAGCAGCACAGAATATGTAATCCATTGTAACAATAGACTTTTATATGTATAATTGATTGTTTCTATGTTATCTATAGGTTTTGTCTATTAACAAGCGAGGCTGACTATGAATCTACGTGCACTTTCTTATGTTGTTGCTGTTGCGGATTTACGTAATTTCACTCACGCAGCCGAACAGTGCCACGTGAGTCAGCCGACTTTGAGTGCTCAAATCAAAAAACTAGAGGAATATCTAGGTATAAAAATTTTTGAGCGGAACAATAAACGCATCATGATTACCGATGAAGGCGACGAAATTATACATTCCGCTCGCCGAATACTGGTCGAGACAGAAACCATCCAGGATATTGCTGAACGAGCCAAGAATCCATTTACAGGAACTTTTCGACTTGGCGCTTTTCCCACTCTGTCCACCTATATTGTCAATCAGCACCCAAAATTGACCCCCCATCAGCGTCCAATTTTGACCCCCCTAAAGTCTGTTTAAATCATGCTCTATTTTTGAATCTCCAGCTCTCATTTCCGGTCTCTATAATGTCACAATGAT
>NZ_BDFD01000028.1 GCF_001895085.1 Mariprofundus micogutta
CAGGATGAGGCAAGAGCAGATATTTTTGATTATTTGGAAAGGTTCCATAATCCAAGAATGCGGCGCAGACTAGCTGCTCAAGATATAAGGTTTACATCGTTTTTAAACCGTCCGTAGAAATGGGGTAAAACCCGGGGCTTAGTGCTGACCCGGAGAGCAGACATGCCCGTGTTAAAGAGAGTACTGTGATGAGTTGCTGATTTCGGTCAGGAAGAGTTCACCGTAGCGACCAAGTTTGGTTTGACCGACTCCGGTGATATCGAGTAACTGGCCTTGGCTGTTTGGTTTGACGATAGCCATCTCTGTCAGCGTTTTATCCGGGAAGATGACATAGGGTGGTACATTCTGCTCTTTAGCCAATCGGGCGCGCAGGGCGCGCAGGGCGCGCAGTTGATCGAACAGTTGCTGCTCCAGGGTCGTGAGATCCGATGCGATGGCCGGAGCTTTCTTCTTTTTGCTTTTTGCCTTGCGCAGCTTTCTCAGCATGACGGTTTGCGGAGTTTTACTCTTTTTAAGCAGCGGCCATGATTTCCTGGTCAGTTTCAAGACACCATAACCTTCGCTGTCTGTGGCCAGATAACCGTGGGTTATCAGTTGTCGGAAAAAGCCGCGCCATTCTATGCCAGTATGTTCCTGGCCGATATTGAAGGTGGAGAGTTGATCATGGTGATTGTTCTCGATGCGTTCATTGCTTTTGCCGGTCAATACATCAATCACATATTGGGCCCCGAAACGCTCACCAGTACGATAAATGCAAGACAGGGCTTTCTGGGCGGCCACCGTAGCATCCCATGTTTCCGGCGGGGTGATGCAGTTGTCGCAGTTGTCGCAGGGCTCAGTCATCTGTTCGCCGAAATAGGCCAGCAGGGCGATTCGACGGCAACTTGTCAGCTCACACAGGCCGAGCATGGCATCGGTTTTCTGATGCATCACACGCTTGAATATCTCTTCGGCATCGCTGTTCTCGGTGAACAGGCGTAGTCCTACAACATCTTTCAATCCGTAAGACATCCAGGCATCGGCAGGTTTACCGTCGCGTCCTGCGCGTCCTGTTTCCTGATAATAGGCCTCGATATTTTTCGGCAGATTCATATGCGCTACAAAGCGTACATCGGGTTTATCGATGCCCATGCCGAACGCAATCGTGGCGACAATAATCAGGCCCTCTTCACGTAAAAAACGCTGCTGATTCTGTTGGCGTATATCCTGATTTAAGCCGGCATGATAGGGGAGCGCAGTGCGCCCCTTAGTGCTTAACCAGGCGGCAACGGTTTCAACGCCTTTGCGGGTCTGGCAGTAAACAATGCCGGAATCGACTGCATGGGTTTCCTGAATAAAACGCCATAACTCATCTCGGCTGTTGCCGCTCTCATGGATGGCATAATGAATATTCGGGCGATCAAAACTGTTGACGAATACGGAGGCCTGATCCAGCGCCAGCTGCGCTATGATTTCCGCACGAGTACGGTTATCTGCTGTGGCAGTGAGCGCAATCCGCGGCACGCCCGGGAAACGTTCATGCAGCATGGAGAGCTGCTGGTACTCCTTCCTGAAATCATGCCCCCACTGCGATACGCAGTGCGCCTCATCAATGGCAAAAAGGGCGATCTCTGTGTTGTCCAGCAGGGATAGTGTGGTCGGATGAAGCAGACGTTCGGGAGCCATATACAGGATATCCAGTTCACCGCTACTCAGTAGTAATTCAATTTCGCGCTGTTCGATCACGGAGAGGGTGGAGTTAAGGAAAGCGGCACGAATACCGAGCTGCTTCATCGCATCGACCTGATCCTGCATCAGGGCAATCAACGGCGAGATAACAATACCTGTGCCCGGCCTGATGAGGGAGGGGATCTGGTAACAGATCGATTTACCGCCACCTGTTGGCATCAGGGTGAATACATCAGAGCCATCAATCAGCGCTGCAATGATATCAGCCTGATGGTGACGGAAGCTTTCATAACCAAAGACTGATTTGAGGATATTTTGTGCGCGCTGCATATGCCTGATTATGCATATTTGCTGATTCGATGGAATCAAAGTAAAAATACGGTAAGATGCGGCGATGTTCACAGGAATTATTCAGGACGTTGGCCGCATCGCGAGCATCACGAAAGAGCCTGAACAAACTCACATGACCTTTACCACTGAACTGGATATGGCTGGCTGGCAATTGGGCGATTCGGTTGCCTGTAACGGCTGCTGCCTGACCATCACCGCATTTCCGGATGTGGCGACGTTTGCTGCCACGCTGTCGCAAGAAACATTGAACCTGACCGGTTTTTCGTATGCGAAGGTGGGGGATTTCATTAATCTTGAGCCAGCCCTGCGCATGGGTGATGCACTCGGTGGTCATATGGTGACTGGCCATGTTGACGGTCTGGGTGTGGTGAAGTCTGTAGCAGCTATTGGCGAACACCGCGAATTCACATTTACGTTGCCTGCATCTCTGGCGCGATATGTGGTGAAAAAGGGATCAGTGGGGATCAATGGCGTCAGCCTTACCGTGAACCGCGTTGAGCATTGCGACTTTACCGTGAACCTGATTCCCCATACCTTGTCGCACACGAATCTGGGCGCACTTAAAACTGGTGCTGAAGTAAATATAGAAACCGATATGTATGGTCGTTATGTTGAGCGGTTGATGCAGTTTTCTGACAGGGAGTCTGAATGATTCATTCAGGACTACTGAGTGGCCTATGGACTACTGGCCGCCAAACCGGGCGCGTTGGCGACCAGTTTGTGAGCAGGCGTAAAATCGCGTTTTTGTGTCTGCGTCCTGATTTTTGCCGGGATGGCAATAAATCAGTATCGAAGGAGCAACCATGAGTTTGGCAACAACCGAAGAACTGCTTGAAGAGCTGCGTGCTGGCCGGATGATCATTCTGGCCGATGACGAAGATCGCGAAAATGAAGGCGATCTGGTCATGGCGGCCGAGTGGGTGACACCGGAAGCAATCAATTTTATGGCAACACACGGGCGTGGGCTTATCTGCCTTGCCATGACGCAGGAGCATACTGATCAGATTCAGTTGCCTTTGATGGTGTCGAATACGAACTCCAAGTTCAAAACCAATTTCACTATCTCGATTGAAGCGGCTGAAGGCGTAACAACTGGCATCTCTGCCTATGATCGTGCTCATACGATCCGCACAGCTATTGCTGATGATGTCACGCCTGCCGATATTCATACACCGGGCCATGTGTTTCCGCTGGTAGGTCGCGACGGCGGTTTGCTGGTACGAGCAGGGCATACCGAAGCGAGTATCGATCTGGCGCGTTTGGCAGGTCTGAAACCTTCCGGTGTGATTTGCGAGATTATGAATGAAGACGGCACTATGGCACGCATGCCGGAGCTGAAAAAATTCGCCAAAAAGCATAACCTGAAAGTTGGAACAATTGCCGATGTGATCAGTCATCGTCTGCAGCACGATTCCCTGGTCAAACGTGAAGTGGAAGTACGTATGCCAACTGAATTCGGAGAATTCCGCATGGTTGGTTATACCAATGCTGTGGATCAGGCTGAACATGTGGCGCTGGTGATGGGCGAGCCGGATGCGGATCGTCCGTGTATGGTTCGTGTACATTCCGAATGCCTGACCGGCGATGTGTTTACCTCGCGCCGCTGCGATTGTGGCTCTCAGTTGCATGCTGCCATGCGACAAGTGGCTGAAGCCGGTGAAGGTGTGATCCTCTATCTGCGTCAGGAAGGACGCGGCATTGGCCTGCTCAATAAACTCAAGGCTTATGAGTTGCAGGATGCCGGTCATGATACGGTCTCAGCCAATGAGAAGCTTGGCTTCAAGGCAGATCTGCGTGATTATGGTATTGGTGCCCAGATTTTGCGTGATCTGGGGCTGCGCAGACTGAAACTTTTGACCAACAATCCGAAAAAGATCATTGCACTCGACGGTTATGGTCTGGAAGTGAGTGAACGTGTACAGCTGCAGGTGGGTGAGCATGAAGAGAATATTGCTTATCTGAACACCAAACGTGAAAAAATGGGGCATATGTTGAATGTGAAAGGTGAGAAATCATGAGTCTTGATGCGCCTCATCTGGCGGGCAATGTTGATGCTACAGGTTTGACTGTTGGTATCGTGGTCAGCCGTTTTAATAACGATATTACTGAAGCACTGCTGGCCGGTGCTGTTTCGGCGCTAAAGGAGCACGGCTGCTCTGATAGTGATATGACTATTGTGCATGTACCGGGTGCGTTTGAACTTGGTACGATTGCAGTGAAAATGGCGGATACAGGCCGTTTTGATGCTGTTGTCTGTCTTGGTTGTGTGATTCGTGGTGACACGGCGCATTTCGATTATGTCTGTCAGGGTGCCATGGACGCGATTGGAAAAGTAGCACAGCGTGGTGATGTTGGAGTCGGCAACGGCGTGTTGACGGTGGATACATATGCACAGGCACTCGAACGGGTCGGTGGAGCGCACGGACATAAAGGTGAAGAGGCTGCATTAACTGCAGTGGAAGTTGTGCGACAGCTGCAGGCACTAGAGCAGGCTCAGGAGATCTAATGGCAAATCGGCATATGGCGCGAGAATCGGCGCTGGAAACACTTTATGCATGGGGTTCTGCAGACAAAGATGGAGCTATGATTCCCGATCTGATCGCTGGCCGTCTGCAACATGAAGAGCGCGAAGATCAGGATGAAAATTATCTGCGTGATCTGGTCTATGGTGTTACCGACAATGTCGAAGCACTCGATGAATTGATTAAAACGGCTGTGCGCGGCAGAAGTTTGCGCTCAGTGGCCCAGCTGGAGATTAATGTGATCCGGCTTTCAGTCTGGGAAATGCAGAATCGTTTGGAAATCCCGTATCGTGTGATAATCAATGAAGCGCTGGAGTTAACCCGCGATTATGCAGGGGAGCCACCGCGCGGATTTATCAATGGCGTGCTGGATAACCTTGCCAAGCAGTTGCGCCCGGCAGAGGTTGGGAACAAGTAATTACTCTTCCGGTTTCTGTTTACTGCTGCGCATGCCGCGCCAGAGATTGATCAGATAGATTTTGATACTGTTAAGCAGTACCCCGACCATTACCCCATAAGCTGCTGCGATAAAAACACTCAATGCGCCCTGTCTCAGGGTGACTATTTCGATGGTATACACATCAAACCAGCCCATGCTGTTGCCGACCAATGCGATGAGTAGCGGTAATACAAACAGAGCTACAGCCCCGATGGCCAATTTTTTGAGGTAGTCTGGCTCAAATGTCATGAACAGAATTAACAGGGCAAGTATGCCTGCAGAAGTCAGGAATATTCCTGCAATCAGGGCTATGTCCATCTATGCTCTCCAGTGATCAGAAAAATTCATGCCGCGATTTCTGCCATCTGAATCATGAATAGTCTATGAAGTCATCCTTGTTTGAGAGCATACAGGAGCAGCTGAGATGTCATTCTTCTTGCCTGAAGTGGCAATGTGCCATAGAAGCCCGCATGGCAATTAAATCTACTATTTTCAAAGCTGATATCCAGATTACCGATATGGATCGGAACTATTATGAGGATCATCAGCTAACCATAGCGCGACATCCATCTGAAAATGATGAACGAATGATGGTACGCCTGTTGGCTTTTGCCCTGAATGCAAACGAATCATTGCAGTTCAGTAAAGGCTTGAGCGAGGAGAGTGAGCCGGATATCTGGCAGAAGAGTTTAAGTGATGAAATTGAAGTGTGGATCGATCTGGGGCAAGCTGATGAAAAACGTATTCGCAAGGCATGCGGTCGATCCAGACAAGTGATGATATACACGTATCAACACAGCAGCGCCTTAGCCTGGTGGCAGCAACATAGAAACAAACTTGAGCGTTTTGATAACCTGAGTGTATTTAATCTGAGCGATGAAGCAGTTAGGGCTATCGGAAAGATGGCAGAGCGGTCCATGCGATTACAGTGTACCATTGCTGATGGTCAGTTATTATTCAGTGATGGTGAAACAGCGGTTGAGATAACACCTGAGAAATGGAAAAGCGCAGCAGGGCAGGTCTGAAGGTTAATAATGAAATTTGAACAATATTATATTTCTGAAGATATAAAAAAGAACCTTGGCAAACTGGGGTTCAAACGGCCGACCGATATTCAGTTTAAAGCTATCCCATCGATCATTGATGGCGAGGATGTACTGGCTATTGCCCAGACCGGCACAGGTAAAACTGCCGCCTTTGCCATTCCTGTCATTGATAAAATCCACCGTTATAAAACCAGTAAACGATCTCGTGGCATCAAATGCATCGTTATGGTGCCTACACGTGAGTTGGCCCTGCAGATTGGTGAGGTGTTCAAAAGCCTTGCCAATCACACCAAGGTGAAGGTGTTCACCCTGCATGGCGGCGTGGAACAGGACAGGCAGATCGCTAAATTGCAGGATGGCATTGATGTGCTGATTGCTACACCGGGTCGTATGTTCGATTTGATTAATCAGCAGGTGCTTAAACTGGATTATGTCAGTACGCTGGTACTCGATGAAGCTGATCATATGCTGGATCTGGGCTTTATTGAAGATATAAAATACATTAAAAAGATGCTCAAACGCGCTCACCAGACCCTGTTCTTTTCAGCTACGATCAGTGATGAGATAAAAAAGCTGGCCTATTCGCAGGTGAAAAGTGCAGCGATTCGTATTCAGGTATCACCGAAAGATCGGGTTTCCAAAAATATCAGTCACTTTGTCATGTTTGTGGAACTGGATGACAAGCGCTTTTTCCTCAACCGTTTTTTGCAGGATCATCCGGGCCGAAAGGTGATCGTGTTTGTGCGGACAAAGGTGCGTGCTGAGCGCGTGAACAAAGCAATGGAACGTGCAGGTTTCAGTGCTGTGAGTATTCATGGCGACAAAGATCAGGCTGAGCGTAGTGAAGCGATGAGCGCTTTTCGAAACGGTGAGTCTCTGGTTCTGATTGCAACAGATATCAGTGCACGCGGCATAGATGTTCCCGATGTTGATTATGTGATTAATTACGATCTGCCTGAAAAGGTGGAAAATTATGTACATCGTGTAGGGCGAACCGGGCGCGGTATAAGAATGGGTGAAGCAATCTCATTTTGCAGCACTGAAGAGAAGTCTTTGCTCGATGACATACAGGCCTTTATCAGCAAGCCCATTGATGTGATACATATGAGCAAGGAAGGGTATGCTGAAATTATCCGGACACCTGACAAAGCAGCGCAGGAGTTGATGGATCTTGTGGCGGAACATGATTCATGGCTGAGCGGAAAAGGCAAAAAGAAGAAAAAGAGAAAGAAGTCATAGCAGTGTTTTGTTGAACTGACTCTTCGTTCTATGGAAGCAGAATAAAACTGCTCAAAACTGGCTTCAATCTTGCATGTGAGTATCCATATGATACAGATCGAACAGGATGAAACTGCACTACCCGTAAGCTATGCGGTAATCTATAAAGCTGTCAGTACGGCTGAGTTGAAAATGAGAATGCAGAGGGATTTTCTCAAAAAACAATTCGCAGCTCAAATCAAGGCTGCTAGATATTCATCGCGACAAAGAACTTATATTGCCAGAACCCCGTTACTATGGCGCATTCTCTATTTCCTGAATGGTGACAGAGGCCGGAAAATAAGAGCGGTAAAACTGACCGAGGCTGAAACGCTTGCATCGGAAAGTATGGCTCTTGCTCACTGCGTGGATATGACATCCTATAATGCGAACATGGATATGGCATATAAACTCAGGGCAACGATGAATATACACCTGAACAGAACAAGCCTGAATCTGCCTGCAGGCTATCTGAAGTTTGTGATGGAGTTCAATCCTGAAGCTTTTGATGCCAGCCAATCTGAAACTACAGCTGAAGAGTAGAAGTGTGACGTAAACCCGATGGCAGAAACATCAGTTGAACCGGATGCATCTGCAACGAAAGATCAGGCAGGATGATAGAGCTCGTCGTTATTGCCTGTATCTGCTGTTGTGCAGTTTCCATTGTTTGGTTCACGCTAAAAACGGGTATATCGCCGATGCCCAGTTCGGCAAAAGCATGCGAGGTTATTCTGCAAGCCAGTGAACTGAGGAGTGACGGGGCCATCATTGATCTCGGATCAGGCTGGGGAACCTTGCTCTTTGCACTGGCGCGGAAATATCCTCATCGCCGGATTATCGGTTATGAAATGTCATGGCTGCCGTACTTATATACCTGGATCTACAGAGCCTTGTTTCGTCTGCATCATGTGCAATTGATGCGGAAAAACTTTTTAACTGCTGACTTGCCCGATGCATCCGTGTTGATCTGTTATCTGCATCCGGCTGGTATGCATGCATTGCGGACAAAACTGGGGAGCTCTTATAAACAGACAATGCTTATCAGTAATACCTTTGCTTTGCCGGAAGCAGTAGCTGAGCAAACCATACAACTGGTTGATCTCTACAATACGCCGATCTATATCTATCGCTGATGAACATGGATAAATCCAAAATTCTGAATCTGATTATCAATCAGCTGCGTGCTGATCTGTCGGTCCTTGAGCAAGCAGTTGAAATTGCACGTGATACGGCAACACATGCAGATTGTCTGGGTTCCAGTAAATACGAAACGATGGGGCTGGAGGCCTCCTATCTGGCGCAGGGGCAGGGTACCCGTTTACTGGCAGTTGAACGTTCACTTGTCTGGTTCAAAAGCCTTGAGTGTACTGAACCGACCTCCACCATTGCTTTGTCTTCGTTGGTAGATCTGGTCGATGATACAGGTGATTCTCAGATGTTATGGCTTGCAGCAGAAGCGGGTGGTTTGAAGGTCCGGTACGCAGAGATGGAGATTACGATTGTTACTACCAGATCACCCTTGGGCAGAGCATTGATCGGAAAAGAAGCCGGTGATGATTTGCAAATTAATATTGCCGGGAATTCCAGACACTATGAGATTCACAGCGTTTATTGACAGGCGGTTTTCGGCTTACTGATTTTCCTGAGATTGTCGGCGATCTTCAAATATACGCCGATCTGAATTAGCCCGTCGATCCGTTTCAGATCGGCGTTCTACTCCACTGCGAACGACTTTTCCATCTCTCTGTTCGGGCGGCACCAGATGCTCACTCCACTCTGGATTACTCGTTGTTTCCGGCTCAGGTTTAGCCATGGATACAGGACGTCGTCTGGTGGTTTTTTCTTTCTGAGTCAGCTGCTGCAGTTTCTTGGCGTGTGCTGCGCTGAAATGATCATGTTTAGGGTCATAGCCCTTACTTAAATCAACAGCGTTCGGATCATAGGTTTTCGCTTTGCCACTGTTCCAGAGGATGATTCCTACGACCGCTGCAATCGCGAATAATAACAATAGAATGACTGAATCTGTAAGCATAAAGCCTTCCCCCTGGGACTTAGTATAGATTCAGAGTTGATATTAGACAATATGAGTACTCATTGTCATCGTTTTCCTGATGATAAAGCCAAGTGTGAACAAGGGCAGCTTATGTCAGAGTTCAGCCATGCAAGGTGAGCAGTTGAAGACACTGATTCGTAGCAAAGCATCGCAACATGGTTTTGATCTGTGTCATGTGACGCGTCCTGAGATTGGGAGCAAACATGCCGAGGCTCTGGAGCAGTGGGTGGCTGCTGATATGCAGGGTGATATGTCATGGATGGGTGAAGCGACGCGTCTGGAACGCCGTAAAGATCCACAATCAATGCTGGATGCAGTAAAGTCTGTGATCACTTTGGCCATGCGGTATACGCCCCCTGCATATGCGATTGAAGCGGCAGAATCAGCGTGCGGGAAAGGTGTGATTACAGCTTATGCCCATGGCGATGATTATCATGATGTGATGAAAAAACGGCTGAAGGCATTGGCGCTTGATCTTGATCTGCTGCTTGGCAAACACGATCAACGGGTGTTTGCGGATACGGCACCTGTGCTTGAGCATGCACTGGCAGAATCGGCCGGGCTTGGCTGGCAGGGCAAACATTCTCTGACGATTCACCGCGAAGTAGGATCGTGGTTGCTGTTGGGGGAGATTTTTACGACTGCAGCTTTGCAGCCTGATGAACCTGCAACAAATCACTGTGGCACTTGTTCAGCCTGCATCGAAATCTGTCCGACACAGGCGATTGTTGCGCCTTATGTCGTTGATGCGCGTCTCTGTATCTCTTATCTGACTATCGAGTTTGATGGATTTATTCCGCGCCAACTCAGAGCGAAGATGGGTAATCGCATTTACGGTTGTGACGATTGCCAGCAGACCTGCCCGTGGAATCAACATGCTGCCCGGGCCGCATGTCTGAAAAATGATCTCCTTAATCCGAGGGGGGAGAATGTTCTGCCTGATCTTGCTAGGATTTTGCAGATTGATGGTGAAGAGTTCCGCAAGATATACCGCAAGTCTCCAATCAAACGTACAAAACGGGCCGGTCTGCTGCGCAATGTCTGTATTGCTATGGGTAATTCCGGAGATACCCGTTTTATTTCGGATCTGGTGGCAGTATTGAATGATGAGGAACCTTTGATCCGGGGGCATGCAGTCTGGGCACTTGCCCAGCTTGCAGATGATGAAAACTGTCATGATATTTCGGCCTTGCTGGAATGTTTGCAGAAAGAAGAAAAAGAAGTGATGGTGCATGAAGAAATTACGCACGCCATCACACATATAAGGAATCTATGATGAGTCAACCAAAAGCATTTATTTTCGATCTTGATGGAACCCTGGTCGATGCACTGCCAGACATTCAGGCTAATGCCAACCGTGCCCTGGAGTCCCTGGGTTATGAATTACGTTTAAGCCTTGCTGATACACAGCCGCATGTCGGTGGCGGAGCCCATAAGTTGGCATCCAACGTTTTAGGGCTGCCGATGGAGCACGATGAAACCATGGCTCTATACCATGCCTTTGCTGATATCTACGAGCAAAATCCGGCAGAATTCGGCAAACCGTTTCCGGGTGTGATGCATGTGCTGGACACGCTGAAAGAGAAAAGTATTCCTGTTTCCTGCGTGACTGCCAAACCGGCTAAAGCGCGAGTAAAAGTACTCGACCAGATGGGGCTGACACCATACCTGACGCTTGCACTTTCTCCTGAAGATGGTTTTGCCAAAAAGCCGGCACCCGATATGTTGTTTGAATGCTGTCGTGCCATGGGTGTAGAGCCATCTGAAACCGTAATGGTCGGGGATACGCGTTTTGATGTTGAAGCAGGTTTCAATGCGGGCTGTCAGCATGTTGCTTTTGCCGAGCATGGCTATCAGGACGTACCTGCGGAATATGCAGATCGTGTGGTCTCCCTACCTGACTTCACCGATCTTCTGAAACTGCTTGATGACTGATAAAAGTGTAAGCGGTATCTACGGTATCCTGCCTGCAGATATCGAAACCGGGGATCTGCTGGACAGGGCGGAGGCAGCCCTGAAAGGTGGTGTATCCACCCTGCAGTTCCGTGACAAGAAACGGGGTTATAAACGGGCAATCAAACGCGCAAAAGCCTTGCGTGATCTGACCCGCAGTTATGATGCAAGATTGATCATCAATGATCTGGTGAATCTGGCTGTAGATGCTGATGCCGATGGTGTACACCTCGGGCGAGATGATGTTCCCAATCTGATTCAATTGAGGAATGAGGTCGGGGATGATTTCATTATCGGAGTAACCTGCAGGGCTGATGCTGCTTTTGCCAAGGCTGCGCTGAATGACGGAGCCAGTTATGTTTCTTTCGGTGCTGTGTTGGCAACAACAACCAAGCCGGAAGTTCCGGAGATGGGTTTGCCGCGTCTGGCTAAGGCCCGGGAGATATTCCCCGATGCCAACCTCTGTGCAATCGGTGGTATTACTGCGAACAACGTAGCTCAGGTCAAACTTGCCGGTGCCGATTGTGCAGCTGTCATTTCCGGGCTATTTGCTGCCGATGATATACAGGCGGAAGCGTCCCTGTTGACTGCTATCTGGAATCAGACATGAATCAGGTGAAGCGCCCGGTTTGTTTGACGATTGGCGGCTCAGATTCCTGTGGTGGAGCAGGCATACAGGCTGATTTACGGGTGTTCCACGCATTCGGTCTGCAGGGAATCTCGGCAACAACGGCATTAACTGCCCAGAATCCGAATAATATCACACGCATTGAACCTGTTTCACTGGCACAGCTTGATGCCGAACTGCATGCCCTGTTTGATTATTATGATATTGCAGTTGTGAAAACCGGTATGTTGCTTGACGGCGAACACGTTGCTCTGGTTTCCGCATTACTGCAGCAACGACATAAGGGCGCGCTGGTCGTTGATCCGGTGATGATATCCAGCAGTGCGAAGCAATTGCTGGATGCCGGAGGTATGGATGCCCTGGTACATGCCATACTGCCTCGTGCAACATTGATGACTCCGAATCTGGATGAAGCCGCCGTTTTACTGGGGGAAGGTATTTGTGATCCGGTAGTTGCAGCGAAGAAACTGGTAGAGCAGTTGCATTGCGCTGTATTGCTGAAAGGCGGGCATGGAGCTGGTGATGAGTTACTCGATATCTTGTGCGACAGCGAAGGCAACCTATCTGAATTTCCTCACCCCAGACAGGCATGGGATGAGGAACAGTCTCACGGTACAGGTTGCAGGCTTGCTTCTGCTGTTGCTGCATCTCTCGCTTCGGGAGAGTCACTTGCTCCATCAGTGAAAAAAGCCATCAAATTCCTGCAAAGCCATTGATTCTGTAACCTGTTGTTTTTAAAGTAAAAAATAGAAAAAGCTTTATTTATACAGCCATGGCGCTATAGTGCGCCTCCATTTTGCAGGCTCAGAGCCTAGCCGGAGGTTTAGATGATCAAGCTTTATTCCGATGCACACTGCCCAGATTCGCATCGCACCCGTATTGTCCTAGCAGAAAAAGAGCTGCCAGTTGATACACAAGAGCTGGAGTCAGACAATCTTCCTGCTGATTTTCTCAAGATTAACCCGTATGGCAAACTGCCAACAGTGATTGATCGCGATATCGTCTTTTTTGAATCCTCGGTTGTAAACGAGTACCTTGATGAGCGTTACCCGCATCCGCCACTGAAACCTGGATCACCTGCTGAGCGTGCCCAGATGCGTTTGGCAGTCATGCAGTTGGAACGTGAACTATATCCTCTCTATGAAGATAGTCAGAATGGTCGCAAGAAAAAAGAAGCTGTGAAAAAGCTGAATGTGTATCTGGAACATTTGAATGGATATCTGGCACGTCAGGAATACTTCATCGGTGAGCAGTATACGCTGGCTGATGTGACACTGGCTCCAATCCTGTGGCGCATGCCTTCTGTTGGTGTGGATACATCCAAACTGGGTAATCTGGAAGCCTATATGGATCGCCTGTTTGAACGCTCTGCATTTGAGCGAGCCCTTTCTGAGCATGAGCAGATGCTGCGCGACCTTTGATGCGTGGCTGAATCTGTTGCGGAATCACTGACTGCTATTATATCATCGCATGGATGAATAACTGGCCTTATCACTGATCTTTGATTCTTGCGATGGAGTGTTTTTGCCGTGTTTGAAGTTCTGACGAAAAATCATCCGGATACAGAGAGTGTACATGCATTTGTACATGAACGGTTTCGCACTGCTTACGGTGCAGATATCAAGAGTTTTATGCCGCAGTTTGTTCGTGCCAGTAGAAAGGATGGCAAGACTTGTGCAGTCATGGGTTATCGAGACGCCACCAGTGAACCGCTTTACCTTGAACAGTATATGGACGAAAAAATCGAGGTGGCAATTTCCCGTTATCTCGGACAACAGGTGAAACGTTCTGAAATTGTGGAAGTGGGTAATCTGGCAGAAGTAGTAGCGGGTGATGCGCGTATGGCAATCATAGGTGCTACAGCATACTTTCATGAAGCCGGTTATCGCTGGGTGGTATTCACCGGCGTTACGCGTCTGCGCAATGCCTTTGTTCGTCTCGGCATGTCACCGAAGCAGCTGATCGAGGTGGATGAGCTGCGATTGCCCGAAGATGAGAGGAAGCAGTGGGGCAGTTATTATGCCGGAGATCCCGTCGTATGTTTCGGCTCGATTCAGGAAGGGCATGATAATCTGCAGGAATTGTGGAGTGCGCTGAGAGATACCTGGGCGGCCGCGGAAATGGAAGGTAAAAAAGTGGCCGGGACCATGCATCAGAAATGAGCAGGGTACTGGAGGCTATTTCACAATATGCCATGGACAGTCCTGATCGTACTGCTATCGAGGGCGTAGATACCGGATCTCATCTCACATACCAAGCTCTGAATGAATATATTCACGAGGCTGCCAGAATCATTCGCGGCCACGATATGCATGCGCTTGCAGTGGTGGCTGACAATGGACCCGGCTGGGCATTGATAGATCTGGCATGTTTGAAAGCCCAAACAGCGATAGTACCCGTACCTCATTTTTTTTCACCGGCTCAGATTGGCCACCTGTTTCTCAGTGCCGGTATTGATGCCATTCTTACTGATAATATCTCATTGCTTGAGCCCCTCTGCGAGCAGATGAATATGGGGCACATCCAACCTGAGCAGATCAGGCTTGGGTCACTGAACCTCTATCTGTTGCGATTGCCCGGAACGGCTGTACATCTGCCGGCAGACACGGCGAAGATCACATATACCTCAGGATCCACCGGTGATCCCAAGGGTGTTTGCCTGAGTGGTACGTCAATGGAACAGGTCGCGGTTTCTCTGGCTGATGTTACCGGTGCACATAGCAATGACCGCCATCTGTCACTGCTGCCTTATGCCACGCTTCTGGAAAATATCGGTGGGCTGTATGCGCCGCTTCTGACCGGGGCTACTGTCGTGGCACCATCGCTGGGCGCGGTGGGGCTGACGGGAGCCAGCGGGCTGGACATCAATCGCTTTATGACCATGTTGCACACATCGCGTGCTACTACGTGTATTATGATTCCACAGATGCTGCATGCGCTTGTTGCTGCTGTTGAAGCAGGGGCTGCCAAGCCTGAAAGCCTTCGTTACATCGCAGTCGGTGGAGCCCCGGTTTCGCTGAATCTGCTGGAGCGCAGTGCCGTACTCGGCCTGCCGGTTTTTGAAGGATATGGTTTATCCGAGGCGGCCAGTGTAGTTGCGGTGAACCGGGCCGGTGCCAATCGCCCGGGCAGTGTTGGTAAATTATTACCTCATGTGGATATAGCATTTGCTGATGATGGCGAAATTCTCGTTGCAGGCAGTCTGTTTTCAGGATATCTCGGAGATGAACCCCGGCCCGGAAATTATTGGCCAAGCGGTGATGTCGGTCACTTGGATGATGATGGGTTTCTGTATCTTTCAGGGCGAAAAAAACATATTTTTATTACAGCATTCGGTCGTAATGTATCACCTGAATGGGTGGAGCGGGAACTATCTATTGAACCTGCCATTGCCCAGTGCTGTGTGTTCGGTGAGGCAAAACCGTTTAATGTGGCGGTGATTGTTTCACGCGGCTCTGCTGATGAGGTGTCAGTTGCATCAGCAGTGTCGAAGGCGAACTCTCGTCTGCCCGACTATGCGCAAATTTCACGCTGGTTGATTGCCGAAGAGCCATTTAGTGTTGCTAACAGGCTCTGGACAGGAACCGGACGTCCGAGGCGCACACATATTTTGACTGCTTATGAAGAACAACTGAATCTGCTGTATCAGGAGTGAACAATGAGTTTTTATGATGAACTGCTTGCTGCGACCGAAGTTGAACGCAATGAGCTGCTTTCAATTCCGTTTATCCAGATGGGAGCAGCAGGTAAGTTGAGCCTGGAAAGTTATATCGCTTTTCTGACTCAAGCCTATCATCATGTAAAGCATACCACGCCATTATTGATGGCGACCGGTGGTCGTCTGTCCGGTCAGCTGGAATGGTTGCGGGATGCTGTTGCCGAATATATAGAAGAGGAGCTCGGGCATCAGGAGTGGATCTTAAATGATATCGCTGTCTGTGGTGCTGATAAAGAAGCAGTGCGTGCAGGTTCACCGCTGCCAGCAACAGAACTGATGGTCTCCTATGCTTATGATACAGTGTATCGTAAGAATCCGGTCGGTTTCTTCGGCATGGTACTGGTACTTGAAGGTACCAGTGTCGCGCTTGCAACTAACGCAGCAGCCAATATTGAGGCGAGCCTCGGCTTGCCGAAATCAGCATTCTCTTACCTGAATTCACACGGCTCTCTGGATGTTTCACATGTCGATTTCTATGAAAAGTTGATGAACAGACTTGAGTCTGATGAAGATAAACAGGCCGTGATTCATTGTGCAAAAATGATGTATAAACTCTACGGCGATATCTTCCGCAGCTTGCCGTTGATTGCGTTGGAGAATAGCTGATGCAGATAAACAATAGTCGTATTGTCCTCACTGGTGCTGTCGGAGGCATGGGCAGCATTCTTGCCAGAGCTCTGCATGCTCAGGGTGCAAGGTTGGCGCTTGTGGATGCCAATGCCGAAGCTCTGGAGGTTCTTGCCAAAGAGCTTGACGGAACTTTTGCTGCTTCCGGTGATTTATCGTCTGCAGCAGCGTGTAAACAGGTGGCTGATCAGTGTTTGGCCTTACTTGATGGTGTGGATATGCTGATAAATTTGGCCGGGGTAAACAGTTTTACTGCTTTCGAGGATGAATCACCTGAAAAAATGGAGTTGATGATGCATGTGAATCTGCTGGCGCCCATGTGGCTGACGCGCGCATTCCTGCCAGCAATGCAGCAACAGAACTCAGGCCAGCTCGTTAATGTGGGTTCTATTTTTGGTTCCATCGGCTTTGCTTACTTCACCACTTATTCCGCCAGTAAATTTGCGTTGCGAGGTTTTTCAGAAGCGCTGCGCAGAGAGCTGGCCGATACTGCAATCAAGGTTTCCTATATTGCCCCCAGAGCCGTGAAAACCCCGATGAATTCCGATGCAGTGATGCGTATGGGCGAAGCGACCGGAATGAATATGGACGAGCCTGAAGCTGTCGTGGCAAAAATCATTGAGGCTATTGAATCGGATAAAAAAGATGCCTATTTCGGCTTCCCTGAATCACTGTTTGTACGAGTAAACGCTTTGCTTCCACGTGTGGTTGATGGAGCCCTTGCGGCTCAGAATCGAATAGCCAGAGCTTTTGCCAAAGGAGAAAAATAAGATGGAGTTGAACATGAAACGAGGTTTTATGGCTGCATTGATTGCAGTGTTGATGATGTTTGTGCCAATTGGATCTGCTTCTGCAGACGAGGTGGCCGATGCCGTGTCTGCTTTGCAGACTGAGTGGGGTGTTGCCAACTATAAAACTGCTGATGGTGATAAAGAGGCCGCATTCAAGGCTCTGGTGGACAAGGCTGCAGCGCTGTCAGCTGCGAACTCGAATCGCGCAGAGCCAAAAATTTGGGAAGCCATCATCCGGGCCGGTTATGCAGGTGCAATGGGTGGACTCTCATCCATGACCAATGCGATGCCGCAGATGGAGAAAGGACTTGAATTACTGCTGGCGGCAGAAAAGATCGACGCTACTGCCATGAATGGTTCCGTTTATACCACGCTGGGTAGTTTCTATTACATGACACCGGGCTGGCCAATCGGATTCGGTGATACGGATAAGGCTAAAACCTATCTGGATAAGGCGATTGAGGTTGCGCCGGAAGATATGGATGCCAATTATTTCAGCGGTGATTTCTGGATGGAAGAGAAGAAATACAAAAAGGCGATCCCATATCTGGAAAAGGTAGTGAATCTACCTGATGTTGAAGGGCGCCCTGTATATTCTCAAGGCCGTAAGGCCGAGGCTGCTGCCAGGTTGGCTATCGCCAAAAAGAAAGCAAAGTGATTTAAAGATGTGATCAGTTTCGTAGCGGGCGACTTCGGTCGCCCGTTTGATTATACATCGGATTTACCCTGCATCTCTTTTTCAAACTTAATTTTACAATCCGGGCACATGCCGTGGCTTACCTTGGCATCTGTATGAGTTTCAAAATACGATTCGAGCCCGACCCACTGACCATCATCGTCACGGATGGTACGCCCACACCATGCACATAGCGGTACAATGCCACTGATCGTGTTGATTGTGGAGATGGCCTCATTCAGAGACTCATTTTTTATTTCCAATGCCTCCAGAGAGTCTCTGAGTTCTTTTTGCAGCTCGATTCGGTCACTGATGTCTGTAACCGTGACTATGAAATAGTCCGGGTCTCCGGAAGGGTTGCGAACCAGAGAAATGCTTACATCTGTAGTAATGACTGAGCCATCTTTTCTGACGCACCGCTTTTCAAGCGAGCTACGAATAAATCTGTCATCGATCAGGTGCTGCATCTGCTCCGACGTATCAAAATAATCGTCAGGGTGTGTGATCTCTGAGGTGCTCCGCGTCATCAGGTCGCGTGGCTTGTAGCCCAGCATGTTACAGATCGCCTGATTGACGCGCAGGAAACCGCCATCTGGAGCTATATGGGCCATGCCAATGGCGGTATGTTTGAAGGTGTTCCTGAATAGTTCTTCGCTATGTTCAAGTTCCTGTTCCATGCCACGGGTGATGCGCATGAAAAGGCTGGAGCCAAGTAGAATCAGGGCAAGCGCTGAAACTGATGAAATCAAGCCGGCGCGGATAAAAGGCGCCCTGATTTCGGCGAGATCGATTTTTGTGACTACGCCGAGATTGAGTTCTTGTACCGGTTCATAGGCGGCCAGGACCATCTCATTCCGGTAGTCACGTCCAACCAGAGATCCTGATCTGCCTGACAATGCCAGTCGCATCGGCTCAGCCTCGGTACCCTTAAATGCTACCGGGTGAGGGTTGGAAAGATCATGGTGCCGATGGCTTAGCAGGAATATAATCTGGTCAGCTTCCCGTTTGCCAAGGGTGAATTCACCGGTTTCCCCAAATCCTGCAAACTGTTGATGTGCTTCCTCAATTTGTCCAAGGGTATCATTAAAGGCATTAGCTCCAGAATGCTGTTTGTTAAACCGGGCAATAGCATTCATCAGGGCAGCCCGGCTCTGGGCTGTTTCAATGAGACGGCTTCGCTGCTCTTCAAATGCAGTGGCATATAAGGTGGAAAACACAATGCCAAGCACAGCCAGTGAAACCGACACCATGATTAGAATCAGATAGGAGCGTTTCTTGTAAAATGCACCTGCCACCATGTTTCCATCCTTACTGTGATGAAAATTTAATGCAAGTCATGCGCCCTGTGATGAATAATGAATAATTTTGATTGACGTTCATTGTTCACGGGTCTTTATTTCATCCATGAATCAGTCAGAAAAAGAGCGCATTGTTGCTGCGGCCAGGCAGCGTTTTTCACATTATGGCTATGGTAAAACCACCATGGCAGAGATTGCATCTGATTGTCAGATGAGTGTTGGTAATCTTTATCGTTTCTCACTGCTGTCCGGTTAAGGAATTAGCAGCAAGAAAACAGGCCTGAATTCCCAACGATTATGGTAAATTTGTAGTTATCCAGACAGCAAATTCACAGAACGGAGAACTCAGGCCATGAAGCACATTA
>NZ_BDFD01000029.1 GCF_001895085.1 Mariprofundus micogutta
CATAGCGGAATCGGTTCAGCGCCCGTTCTACCCAAGCATAAATATCATCTTTGCTGCCCTGAAGTCTAAGCTCGGTCTGATCTGTTCCTGACAGAAAGACTGAAATATCGGCAACTGTTTTGATCTTTCTTTCGTCCATCTGGATAAGCATCTCCGTATGATGGACAGGACAACTTCAATTTCAGACTCATTTCATATTGGAAAAGACTGCCCTTTGACAGTAGACCTTGATGGTTGTGCCGGAAGCACTATCTACGAGCCGGTCCACCTCGGCCAGAAGCATGATGTCTTCACGTGTGTATATGCGCTCAAACCCATTGACTGTACGCTGCCTGCGGCGGACATGGCCAGTCTCTCTATATCGAGCTATAAAACGTGTGACCTGTTGCCTGGAGTAGCCGCTAAGCTGGATAAGATAGTTTAGAACGATCCCTTTCTCTTTCTTGCTCAGTTTGCCATAGCGGAATCGGTTCAGCGCCCGTTCTACCCAAGCATAAATATCATCTTTGCTGCCCTGAAGTCTAAGCTCGGTCTGATCTGTTCCTGACAGAAAGACTGAAATATCGGCAACTGTTTTGATCTTCCTTTCGTCCATCTGGATAAGCATCCCCATATGATGGACAGGACAACTACGTTTTCAGACTCATTTCATATTGGAAAAGACTTTACCTACCGGTGTTCAGCTTTGTGTGCTATAAGTATTCATTCATTGATAAATCATGCTTAATTCTATCTATAGGGAGAGGGGATAGTGGAATCACCAACACCAGAAGACAAATACAACGCTCTTAGTCTCGAAAAAGATGGGGGAGCAGCCCAGTCCGATTTGATTAACTTTGTTGCACAATCAAATTTATCTGAATTGTGTTATGCATATAAATCAAGGGTGAAATCAGAGGTTAAACTGATAGAGAAGAAGCAAAGAAAGCGCTTAGAAGGCAAAGAAAATTATGAGATTTCCGACATAACGGATGTGGTAGGATTAAGGCTTGTAACCTTATTTCGATCCGAGATGGTTGAAGTAGTGGAGCAGGTTGTGCGGAATATTTTGCATTTAGATGGAGCCAGCCATAATCCTTTCATTCAGTCTTGTCCGGAAGAAGTTATTTTTTATAGCGTCTCTTATCCAAAAGATGAAATCGCCATTGCCATTAAGGAAAGAATTATTCCACTTTTTTCTGGGGAAGGGGTTCCTGTAAAAATAAAGTATTCAACAGAAGGATACTCAAGCATTCACATTGTCACCAGGTTAAATGTAAGTGTCGAATCTCTTTCGACAAGTGAAGAAAGATATTTCATTCCGGTAGAAATTCAGGTTAGAACAGTCTTTGAGGATGCTTGGGGTGAAATTGATCATCGATATGGTTATGTAAATCGTGCAGGCAAGGAAGTTGATATCCCCGTCAATAATCCTGAATATGTTCTACCTCACCTGAAAGTATTAAAACAATTCGCAGATGCCTGTTCGCAGTATGCAGACATCATCCATTTTGAAGCTACCTCTCAAGGAAACGGAGGGGATAGTGGATTAATTATTTCTGTTGATTCAGATGCAGAGATACTCGATAGGTTTAGAGCATTGAATACTCCTCAAAAACTGATTGATAAATATGAGAATTACAGGCTAGAGAAGATTGGTGCGCAAAAGATATTCGATAACAAATGGGGACAAGGGGTTTCGAAACTCCTTTCAGCAGCCCAGCTGTTTAGAGGTTTGGCCGAAAAAGTAATGACTGATATTGAAAGCCCTCGAACCCCCCTTAGCCTATGGCTTCTATATTACTACTCAAAAATGAATGAGGCGATTTGCCTACTGTCGACCGGAATCAAGGATGAGGAGATTGCAGCAGCCAATGTTTATAATGAACTAGAGGCTGAATATGAGGGGTTTCCTTTGCTGCGTATGAGGCAAGGCCAAGTACAAGGGAAATTTGGAGACGTTGATGGGGCCATTAAAAGACTGAAAGGCTCTAAAGAAGAAGCAGAAACCATTCAGAAAGGTCTAGTAAATGGCAAATGGCCTGATGAACTACCAGAAGTTGACTACAAGCATATGATTAAAGTTCTTCCTCGCTTAATAGGGTTTCAATTGTGGCGCAAGGCTGATTCGATTTGCGAAACTGAGAATCTCCCCCTAAAGCTCGATTTATTAAGAGAAGCATTCGAAGAGACTGAGATAATATTATCTAGTGAGCATGCTGATGAGCGAGAAATGCGATTTGCACATAATAATCTACTCTGCTATGGCGTGGAGTATATTAAACTTCAACCTGAAAGTGAGGATACTTTTTTAACGATATTAAAGGAAAAGATGCCTCAATACCTACAGGCACTAGAAGAGAAAACAAACCTAGAAACTTGTGATAAAATTGAACTGTTAGACACTTTTGTTTCCGCTTATACGTTTCTGGGAAGGGGGGAAGACGCTAAAAAAGTAGCCGCAATGATTCTTGAGATTTCCCTCAAAGATGGACAAGAAAAAGGCTCCCCCCACAACTCACAAGCAAGATTGGATTTGGTAAAAAAAGCATTTACTATCCTTAATCCAGATGTCTAAAATTAATGCATGGCGCCTTGACAGCGATAAAGAAGTATACGATATTATCAATTGTAAACAGAAATACCGCAGGAGGTTATCTATGATTTATCCTACGTTCGAAAGTAGCCCCATTAATGATGGGTGAGTGTTTATAGGGGGCCTTGGTCCCCCTTCTTTTTTCCCCTTCCTATATTGGTACAGAGAGGATTTTCAATTAAGCAAGAAGATTGAAAATTGATGGTATTTATGATGGTATTTTTCAAGTTACAAAATATATAAATGCAGTATAATAGTAGTGTGCTGGGACTATTCGACTCCCGTTCCCGGTACCAGCAAGCATTATTAGCATTGATAATGCTAATAATGCGCGATAGTCAAAACAGAACGAGAATGATTAGTTCCATTTTGGCGCGTTAGAAGGTTTTAAAAGCGATAGGAAGAGGTAATTTATCACCTCTATCACTCCTCACCTTTCAAAAGGGAACTCATGTTCATCAAAACCAACAACAAAACCCATGAAGAAGAAACCATCAGCAGCGAAGAGATGGTCAGCGTTCTCGAATCCGAGTTTAAAGCAGACGAAGTGGATGAAATATTAACAGAAATTGTCTCCGGTATTTATCAGCACCGCACTTCAGTAGCTATCTACAAGTACAAAGCATAACTCTCAACCCAGCTACAAACATTGTATTGCAGAACCTGGCCTCGAAGCAATGAGCTGTTTCAAGTTTTATGCGCGGCCAAAGAAGCTCCTCCATATTAACGAACAATTTGTGCCTGAGTGATACCGGCTTGCAGAGTGTTGATCTGCTCCTGAGTGAGCTTGCCTGTCAGACCAAGGTCAAACAGTCTCTGGCTTCCTGCGGCAACCGTTCCACGCAGGGCGCGATTCACCTGCAAGGTCTGACCATTGGCATTTCTAAACCGAATCACAACGGACAAAACACCAACATTGCGCGGTGTCGGATTGCTAATCTGTGCGACAATCCTGCCCTGCGCATCGAGCCCGGTTCTTAGCTGCAAGTATTTTGAGGGGTTATCCTTCAGGTCTAGCTCGACCAGTGCGCCATAAGACTGCTTGCCAATCTCACTTTGAGCATTTGCCACTTTTGCATAGTAGGCCTTGGCTTCATTCACGCGCCCGGCCTTGCGCGCCAGATTTCCCAGCGAATGATAGGCATCAGCCGTCGGCAGCAATTGAACACTGCGCTGCAGATCAGATTGTGCCCGATGACTTAAATTCAATCGCTCATTCACAAGCCCGCGCTGCAGATAATAATAAAAGAAATGAGGGTTGAGCCTGGTTGCCTTATCGTACTGCCGCGAAGCGGCCTGCAAGTGGCCTCTTTTCTGCTCAATATCGCCAACCAAACCGTAGAAATGACCCTCTCTCGGCTCTACAGCCACAGCACGCATAGCCAACCGTTTGGCAGTTGCCGTATCACCCTTTGCCAAAGCCTCACGCCCTTTATCATAATTATCATAGGCCGGCTTACTTCTGATCAGGTGTGCTGTCTTTGCACGGTATCGTGCCACACCTTTTTCACCGCCTTTCGGAAGTGTCGCTAACAGCGCCTCATTGTTCCGCACTCGCTCCTGCGACGGTGGATGACTGGCAAACATGCCACTCAGCCAATCCTGTTGCTTACCTTCAGAGAGTTTCACAAACGTACGTTGCAAATCGACAGCACCTTGAGGGTCATAACCTGCTCGTACCATATACTGCATGCCGTAATAGTCGGACTCGCGTTCGGCATCACGACCATACTTCGTCGAAAGCAGTTGCGCACCGATACCCGCCCCCATTTGTGCCAGATCAGCATAAGCTGTGCCTTGCGTGGCAATGGCTGCACCAGCTACACCGGCCTGCAACAGCATGCCTTTCGACATACTTTGGGCACCGTGTCTGGCTGCGGCATGCACTATCTCATGCGAAAGAACGGCCGCCAGTTCCGATTCACTCTTCAGCTCTGTGAGCAGGCCACGATTGATTGATATTTTACCACCGGGCATCGCCCATGCATTGGGCACAGAATTATTCAACACTTTGAATTCATAGGGGAGCTTTCGATCACTTACCGCTGCCAGACGCTGGCCCACCTGACTGACATAGGCAGTCAGCTCATGGTCCACCTCGTAATCGCCACCCTGAGACTGGCGGGCAGGTGCATATTGTTGAGCACCAATAGCCAATTCCTGCTGCTCGGAAATTAACGTAAAATCACTCTTTCCTGTTACCGGGTTTGTTACACATCCGGCGAGAGTTCCAACCACGATGAACAGCACTAAACAAATTCTCTTCAGCATCACAGACTCTCCCTTAAACATTTACAGCCACAGTCCGCGATTGCATCACAACCGCATTGGCAGAGGCAAGCTTAAGTCACCGTCAGGTTTACAAATTTGCGTTTGCCCAACTTAATCAGGTATGGCCCGCCAACTGATAACTGGTGATCCTTGTCTGCCACCTTCTCACCATCGATGGAGAGGGCATTCTGCTTGATCATTCGCATCGCTTCGCCATTGGATGCTGTCAGTCCGGTCTGAGCCAGTGCTTTGACAATCCACAGTGAACCATCCTCTGCAGCAAGAGTTGCTTCAGGAACATCGTCAGGAACTTCTTTCTTGGCAAACTGTGCTTCAAATCCTGCGCGGGCTTCAGCCCCCGCACCTTCCCCATGGAATCGTTCCACGATCCTGGCCGCCAGCTGTTTCTTGGCCTCCATCGGGTGCATGGATTTAATCTCATTGAGATTCATATCGGTAAGCAGCTCATAATATTTGAACATCAACTCATCAGAGACACTCATCAATTTACCGAACTGCTCTTTGGCAGACTCCGCCACACCGACATAGTTATTCAGTGATTTGGACATTTTATTCACGCCGTCCAAACCTTCGAGCAACGGCATGGTCAAAATGACCTGCTGAGGTTTACCATAAGCATCCTGCAACTGACGCCCCATGAGCAGATTAAACTTCTGATCGTTACCACCGAGTTCGACATCCGCATCGAGTGCAACCGAATCGTAACCCTGCACAAGCGGGTAGAGGAATTCGTGAATGGCGATGGACTGGCCACCCTTATAACGTTTTTCAAAATCATCACGCTCCAGCATACGCGCCACAGTCGCTTTACCCGAAATGCGAATCAGATCAGCAGCAGTGAGATTTCCCAGCCACTCGGAATTAAAGCGCACTTCAGTCTGTTTGGGATCAAGAATCTTGAACACCTGCTCTTTATAGGTTTCAGCATTGAGCAGCACCTCATCATGTGTCAGTGGCGGACGGGTTTCATTCTTGCCTGTCGGGTCACCAATGGTGCCGGTGAAATCACCGATCAGAAATACCACCTGATGCCCGCAACGCTGGAACTGGCGCAATTTTTCGATCAATACGGTATGACCCAGATGCAGATCGGGTGCGGTCGGGTCGAAGCCTGCCTTGACTCGCAGCGGCCGCCCCTCTTTCGCCGCCAGCTTCAATTTTGCCTCCAGACTGCCTGCCGGTAATATCTCCAGCGCACCGCGGCCAAGCAATTCCATCTGTTCCTGAATGTTCATATCCACCTCAATCCTGTTGAATGCGAATCATTGCACTACATCCCTCATATCGCCAGCCCAATAAACCTACACAGGGAAGCTTTTGGAAATCATGGTCGCAAAGCCGGAACCGGCGTGCTATCCTAAACTTCATCATGCATGATAAGCCTGATAGATGCTCCACGAATATCTGTCTATAATAGCAGCAAGAAATAGCAGGATGCCCTGAAACAGTGCATCCTTTATCCAAAGGAGAGCAGCATGTCCGAAGAAAAAATTGAATCTACAACTACAGAAGAAGCACCGGTAGAAAACACTAGCGAAGAGAAAAGCTGCAAAGATGGTAGCTGCTGCCGGCCGCATACCTCACTGTATATTGCAATCATCGCCCTTTTGTTATCGGCCTATGCCGCTGTCACCGCTGCTACTGGTGGTTCAGCCAATTTGGAACAGCGTGTAACCAGCCTGGATAACAAAGTTGCTGATATCGATAACCAGTTGATTAATCTGGGTAAGGACGTGCAGAGCAACCGTGAAAGCCTGATCCAGACCAAACTGAAAAAAGCAATCCTGAACCTGCAGGAAATTGGTAACATTGCTGAGTCTGAAACCAAATCGACCATTGCCGAAGTTGAAAAGATGTTGCAAGCCCTGACTTCAGCGGGTGGCGAATCTGACGCGGCTGATACCACTGCAGAACCTGCAGCTACTGACAGTACTCCGGAAGCAGCACCTGTTGAAGAGACAGTAACTGAGCCCGCTGCCGATACAGCTCCAGCTGAAAGCGTTGCCCCTGAAACACCTGCAGCAGAAGCAACAGCACCTGTTGAAGAGACTGTAACTGAGCCCGCTGCCGATGCAGCCCCAGCTGAAAGTGTTGCCCCTGAAACACCTGCAGCAGAAGCAACAGCACCTGCTGCGGAGTCAGAAGTTCCAACAGGACCACAGGCATTTTAATCACCTGAAAACAGTCATGATTTTGAATGACTCATCCATGTTCATAGGCATTATGTCCGGAACATCAGCCGACGGTATTGATATTGCTATTGTGCGCATCGGTGATGCTCCGGACGGCGCTGTGGAACTCATTCAGTTTTCGGAATACCCGATGCCTGAAGAGCTGCGCGGGTCAATCCTCAGCCTGGCAGAGCCGGGAATCAATGAGGTAGACCGCATGGGAGAGCTGGACCGGGCACTTGGTCAGGCCTATGCCGACACTGTGCTGGCAGCAATTCACGGCGTCGGTCTGAAAGCAGATGATATCTCTGCCATCGGCTGCCATGGCCAGACGATTCGCCATCGCCCCAAAGCAGGACATCCGTTTACCTTGCAAATCGGATGTTCGGCTACCGTCTCAGAGTACACAGGCATCACCACAGTCTCTGATTTCCGTAGTCGCGACATTGCTGCGGGTGGCGAAGGTGCTCCTCTGGTTCCCTTCTCGCATCGTCGCCTGTTTGCCCATGAACAAAAAAACATAGCCGTGATTAATATTGGCGGCATTGCCAATGTCACATGGCTGGGTAACGATGGCAGCACCATTGGTTTTGATACAGGGCCGGGCAATATGATTATGGATGGTCTGATGCTTGCCTTTAGCGATGGTCGCAATACGTTTGACCAGAACGGCGCGCTGGCTGCAAGCGGCACAGTTTGCCACCCCCTGTTGGAAAAACTGATGCAGCATCCATTTCTGCAACGCAAACCGCCCAAATCGACAGGCCGTGAAGAGTTCGGTGAAGCAATGGTTCATCTGATACTTGAGTGGCCGGATATCCCGGATGCCGACCGCATGGCTACGGCCTGCCAGTTCACTGCCGACTCGATTGAAAACAGCATCGGTTTTATGCCGATCGAACCAGCCAAATGGCTCGTGTGCGGTGGTGGCACCCGAAATCGCCATCTAATGAACCTTCTGACAGAGAAATTTGCACCTGCACCGGTAAAAACCACAGAAGTTGAAGATGTGCCTCCACAGGCCGTGGAAGCGGTCTGCTTTGCCGTATTGGCAAAACAAGCTCTGATGGGTGGAACAAACACCATCTCTGAAGTAACCGGAGCCAGACATAACGTCTGCGGTGGTCAAATCACGCCGGGCAACAACTGGGCTGAACTACTACAAAGCATACCTGCATGGATCCGCTAACCCACGCTATCTCGGGAGCAGCACTGGCACGCGCTTTCCCGAGAACACGATTGCCGCGCAAACAAACACTGTTTTTAATCCTGCTGACCATGGCACCGGATGCAGACATCATACTGCGTTTCTTTTCTGAAACGCTTTATCTGCAACACCATCGAGGCCTTACCCACTCACTGCTCATGTTGCCGCTATGGGGCTGGCTTGTTTACAGCCTCTCCTCCAAAAACATCAGACAGAATCCGGCCATGCCCTGGTTGATTGGACTGGCTCTGCTCATGCATATTAGCCTCGACCTGATCACTACATTCGGCACCATGATCCTCGCTCCGATATCCGACTGGCGCGCCTCATTTGACCTGTTATTTATTATTGATCCCCTGTTTACTGCCTGCCTGTTGATGCCACTGCTGGCCGGATTTGCATGGCAACGGCACAAGCGCAAACTCGGTGTATTAAGTCTGGTTCTGATGTTCTGCTATCTGGGGCTTGTTTACAGCAACCAGCAGCAGGCCATTGATCTGGCCAGAAAAGCACATCCGGATGCGATCTCATACAATGCCCTGCCACTGGCCTTCTCACCCTTCAACTGGCAGCTGCTTGCAATCTATGCCGATCATTACAAACGTGCGGCCGTAAATCTTCAACCTGAATTCTCCGGCACAAGATTCCTTTTTGACGAGGCATTTGCCACCGGACTTGTCTCTACCAGCATGACCGGCCCGAATAATATCTCCTGGCAACAACTGCCGGCCATGCATACGGTCAAACAGGCCAGGGGGCTACCCGGCACTGCATTTTATGCATGGTTTGCCCGCTACCCTGTTTTGCTGGAGATAAATACGGATGAAATAAGATTCGGAGATCTGGCCTTCGGCGGTGGAGCACCGGGAGTTCGTCCCTCTTTCCAGCTACATATTGATCTTAACCGCGATGCGCGCGACAGGCCTGGCGACAGCATCAACCCTCAGGCCCGTGCCTGGCTAATCTGGCGCGGAGACAGAAGGTCTGAGCTGACAATTGCCTCTGCACCGTTCAACTGGTTACCCCGGAAATGAATCCAGCTGTGTGTCCCGTTTTATGTTCAGGTTTGCGGAACTGTCGATTTTAGTTTTTAATCGTAAGTGCCGAATCGCCCGGAGGTTCCCATGCTGAATATTCGCGTCTGTCTCTTATCCATACTGCTTCTACTTCCCATCTCAAGTCAGGCCGTAGAAATCGAAGGTGTCTCCCTGCCGGATAGCATTAACCTGGAGAACAAAACCCTGCTGCTCAATGGCGCAGGCATTCGCTCAAAGTTCTTTTTTGATATCTATGTGGCAGGCCTTTATCTGGAAGCAAAATCATCTTCTGCAGATGAGATCATCAGCAATAACACGGTCAAACGCATCAGCATGGATTTTCTATATGATGAAGTGACAAAGGAAAAACTGACCGACGGCTGGAACACAGGTTTCAGCAAGAACCAGTCAAAGCCGCAGATGCAGGCCCTGCAGGAGCGCCTCGACCAGTTTAACAGCTACTTCAGCTCAGCCCATAAAGGTGACCGGATTATCTTTGATTTCCTCGGCAACGGTGCCACACAAGTTACGATCAATGACAAACTGGCCGGCACTGTTGAAGGGGCCGATTTTCAACAGGCACTTGTAGCTGTATGGCTGGGCAACAAACCTGCCGATAAGGATCTTAAAGCGTCCCTGCTTGGCCGGTAGAGCGAGTGACCTTCACTCTACGATATGTCGCCTTTCAGGGTTCGCGCCATAGACATCAAGATAATCGGCCATAGCAGCTTCGATCACCTTGCTCGCATGCTCAAAACCGTAAGGCTCACCAATGGACACATGATGTGGTTTGTTCGGCTCATACTTGTAGGTGAGAAAATAGTGCATCAGTCGATCCACAATAGCCGGTGGCATTTCTGAAATATCATCAACTTCTGACCAGAATGGATCATCATCGATCACCGCGATAATTTTATCATCCGCTTCACCATGGTCACACATCGGCAAACCACCGATCACACGGGCATTTACGAGTATTTCAATACGAGAAATAGGGCGCTCTGAGATCACACAGATATCCAGCGGATCATCATCGCCTCTTTCAGCCTCAGGCATGAGTGCACCGACGCGATCTGCGCACAACGTACGCGGAACAAAGCCATAAAGTGCCGGATGCTGGGAGCTTGATCGAACAGAACGGTCCACACGCAGATAACCGGATTTCTTGTCGACTTCAAACTTCACCGTATCAAACGGGCTGATTTCGATATAGGCATGTAGCCGCCGGGGCGGTTCGGCTCCAACATCCAGTCCGTGCCAGGGATGTGGTCGCCATTGGGAGAATGATTTCATGGAACAATTATAGCACAAAGAAGGCCAAATAGTGATGACAATATCCTGTCAGCCTGAATCAGGCTGCTGACATGACTATTCAACTGCTTTTCATGGCATCCCGGCAATGCTCCAGCCCAACTTCTGGATCATGCATGCAAAATTTTCATCCAGTGGTGCCTCGATCTGCAACGGCCTACCCGTTTCAGGATGAGCAAAGCTGAGTTTCGAAGCCGTAAGCAGCAAACGATGACAGTCAAACTGTTGGCGGAAGAAGCTATTCTGCTTGCCATCACCATGCGTGGTATCCCCGACTATCGGGTGGAATATGTGTTTGAGATGGCGGCGCAGTTGATGCTTTCGTCCGGTTTTTGGCGTCAAGCGTACTAATGAATATCTTGCTGTTTTATAACGGCCTACCGGATACGGCAGCTCCACTGTCGCAAGGCGCTGGTACTCAGTGGTTGCCTCTTGTGGGGCTTTATCAGCAGTTGCTTTTTTATCGCTCTTTTTATCGAGCTCCTCTTTCAGTGGATAATCAATTTTTCCTGACTCATCTGTGAATCCTCTCACCACAGCCAGATACTCTTTCTCAGTCTCACGTGCCAAAAAAATATCGCCCATCTTACGCGCAGTGTCAGGGTTCAGTGCAAACAGCAACACACCGGAGGTTGGTTTATCCAGCCTGTGCACAGGAAACACATGCTGCCCGATCTGATCGCGCTGCACCTGCATGGCAAATCGGGTTTCGTGCTTATCAAGCATGGAACGGTGCACCAGCAAACCTGCTGGTTTATTGATCGCTACCAGCCACTCATCCTGATACAGGATTTCTAACATTGTATTGATAATTAACGGGCCCTGTTTGGTGCCTGCTTACAGCAACGGACCATCAAGAAAGGAGAGTTCATCCCAGATACTGCTCGGATGCCCTTCTGCATCGCGGAATTTGAGATTCTGGCGTTTGGGAACCAGACGGTGAGCACGGCCAAAGCTGTCTTCCTGTACATCACTATTGCCATCTGAAGAAAGAATCAAAAGCCCCTCTTCTGGCAACAGGTCACATACTTCATACTCTTCGCCCAGATAGCGGACTCGTTTGCCAATCAGCCGGGAAAGAGCCTCAATATCTTCGATCATATTCTGCAATGCCGTATCAACCATGCGCTCTCCCGAATCAAAGCCTCATCAATAAACTAGGCAACTACGGATTCAATGACAAGCACCATAACAAAAGGCCTGCCTTGAATTAAAAAGACAGGCCTTCGGAAACAGGGACAAATCAGTGTTTGAAATTCAGCTGGAAAGAAACAGGCACGCTCTGGCTTATGCTCGGCAACTTGGCAATGGCCCGCAATGCCTCAATCCCATCTGTCAGGCCGAAGTCGGCAGCTTTCACGATCACCGGAGAGCGACTTGTAACCAGCAGCCCATCCTGCAAAGAAACAATTGTGACATTCGCCTTCAACTCTTTTTTGAATCCGTGCAGATCGAGTGTGAACGGAACTATCGCAGTAACGGCTTCACCTGTTTTGAGGCTGCCAGTATCCACATGGCTGATATCCGCACTGATCGTAGCCGTAGCAAACGATGCCACATCAAACAGCATGGATTTCATGCGTTCATTGCGAATACCTATACCGCTCTCAACCGATGCAAGCGCAACCTTAACTGTAGCCTTACGATCTGATACTGAACCGCTCAGACGGGTGAAGTGATGTACTTCCGCCACAGTACCTTTTTTCACCGAAACCACATTAATGTCCGAGTTTGCACCATCCAGTGACCAGTCCGCAGCCCAAGCAGTGGCAGGCAGTATCATAAACAAAAGCATGCAAAGTTTTTTCATATCATCTCCAGATTCGTTGTTTATTGAGTGCCCGATGTTATGAATGCCTTGATGAAACACAGATGAAAAAAAGCCCTTACTTAACGTACTGCCAATCTGAGCATCCATCGTGTGACATGATTGTTTTTCGGTTATGCTTGGCATGACATCAAACAAGGGGATTAGCATGCAAGAAATCTGGACTCAGCTATCAGACACCATGTTTCTGGATATTCCACTAAGCCGCTGGATCATTGCCGGCTTTATTCTGTTCATAATGGTGATTGCACGAACGCTGGTAATCACCTCTTTTCGTACGGTCAGCCAGAAGCTGGCATCACGCACAAAAACAAAACTGGATGATGTGCTGCTGACGGCTGCAGAACGACCTGCCGGATTGCTGGTATATGTGATCGGCATCGTCATGAGTGTGCATGCACTCAACCCGCCGGTAGACACGTTCCCCCTCATCACAATCGCCGATAATGCAGCACGTATGCTCTCTATCTTTACCGGCATCTGGTTTCTCTGGCGCATGATCGAGGGGCTCGCTGCCTATTTCTCGGCTCGTGCCAGGGAAACGGAATCAAGCATGGATGACCAACTGGTACCGTTTGTATCGAAAACACTGAAAATATTTCTGGCTCTCACCGGTGTATTGGTTATGGCACAAAATATGGGCTATTCAATTTCAGGTCTGCTTGCTTCACTGGGTATCGGGGGTATTGCTATTGCCATGGCCGCTAAAGACACGATTGCCAATGTTTTCGGCTCAATCATGATTCTGGTAGATCGCCCCTTTACTGTTGGTGACTGGATTAAAACGTCTGAATTTGAAGGAGTAGTCGAAGAGATCGGCTTCAGGTCCACCAAGATTCGCACCTTTGCCAAAACGCTGGTCAATGTCCCCAACTCATCACTGGCCAATATGGTCATCGATAATATTGATGCACGCAGTGTACGCCGAATCAAGATGCGTATCGGCCTGACCTACGACACTACTCCGGCCCAGATGGACGCTGCAATCAAAGGCATAGAAGAAATCCTGTGCAATCACCCTGGCGTTGATCAGAGCTACAAGCTGGTCAAATTCGATGAGTTTGAAGATTCCTCACTATCTATTTTCCTCTATTATTTCTCAGCCAGCAAAGTCTGGGATGAATACCTGCAAGTACGCCAGGAAGTAAATCTTGAGATCATGCAGTTGCTTGAAGAGCAAAAACTCGAATTCGCTTTCCCTACCCGAACCCTGCACATCGAGAACCAGGCTTCACAGTAAGTAACAAAGCTGCTTTAAAGCAATTCAGCCGGGCTCTGTTCTGCATAAGACATAGCCATGCAGGAAAAGTTGAAGACATTGCGCGGATGCTGAGGTTCAGAGCATGCCTGCAGGCTGAGTTTCAGGCTCAACAATAGCTGCCGGTTCCTCTGCTGCTGTGACCTGAATTTCCTTTATCACAACTGGCAGTGCAGATTGCAGCAGTTCATCGGATGTAATCTTCAGCGGAGTAGCACCTCTATAAGGTGCAAACTCGTAAGAGATACCCGGCTCAAGCTTTTCAATCACAACTGTTTTCATGCCTGCCTGACTGTACAGGCCGGATCGAAGCTTGCAGCACAAATCATAGTTCTTCGTAGGGATTCCCTTATCGGTAAAGGCATGAAAGGTGTTTTCAGCCAGCTTTGCAGCTTCTCCGGACACCTTGAACCTCAGCCATGCATCCCGCCTTACAGGTGCAACCGCTACAGCTGAAGGCTGTACACCGTTCTGAACAAAATCTGTAATCAGGTCAAATTCGATCAGGTGCTTGGCTAATGTGTCGTGGCGGCCAGGAACCGTTACATTATGAGCCCAGGGAAGGTACGAAGACACAGTTGAAACCACAAAATCACTCTTCAGCAAAGATACGTCCTCAGCATATACATTCAGTACATCGACACCGTCCAGTTCACTGCCAGCCAGTGAATTCAACTGCCAGAGGAAATCACTGCCCGGCTGAATCTCTGTTGCCTGAATGTTGCCCTCACTACCGATACTGCCCAATTTCACCAGAACCTGGG
This sequence comes from Mariprofundus micogutta, assembly GCF_001895085.1. Lineage (GTDB taxonomy): Bacteria > Pseudomonadota > Zetaproteobacteria > Mariprofundales > Mariprofundaceae > Mariprofundus > Mariprofundus micogutta. The sequence continues at coordinate 14,444 of NZ_BDFD01000029.1, forward strand.
CCGCATTGGTTCCAAAATGCGGTGTGGCCAGAAATACCACGCGCCGGATATTGCTGACAGCATGATGGGAGAGATAGTGGCGCACCAACAGCCCTCCCATGCTGTGCGCAATTATATCTACCTGCTTATATGCTTCGATATAACGATCCAGTTGCTCTTCCAGCACCTCGAGCGGCGGGTAGCGGTTAGCAAATATACCAGTCCGATAGGTAAACAGATAAATATCCCGGCCCATCTTCTTTTCCATTTCAATCAATTGTTCCGGATCAGGCCAGGTGAATTCACCACCGTTCCAGCCATGCACAAGGATAAGTGGCACAGCATCAGGGTACTCTGACTGCATCTGTATTTCAGCTTTTTCCCAACCGGCCCAAAGGTCGGCAGCCACCTCTTTACTGCTTTTCACAGAGCAGGATGCAAGTATTAGAAGGCAGAATAGCAGGCCCATACGTTTCATTGAATTCATAAAGCCTATTATTAAGTAATCGCCATGAAGTGCAAATGCATAGCACGCACTTGGCAAGAGCAGCTTACTGTGGTCGGATTAGCCCTATGAAGATGTTATTCGATTTTTTTCCGGTCCTGCTGTTTTTCATTGTTTACAAGATGGTTGATATTTATGCAGCGACAGCAGTGCTCATCGCTGCTTCGGCAATCCAGACAGTCGGACACCGCCTGCTGAAAGGTTCTTTTGAAAAAACACATGTGATTACCTTTGTACTGGTAGCCATCTTTGGCGGGCTCACCCTCTTTTTACAGAATGAGCTGTTTATTAAATGGAAACCAACAGCAATCAACTGGTTGTTTGCCATTATCTTTATTGGATCCCATTTTATCGGCAATAAAACCATCATTGAACGCATGATGGGCGCAAACATCAGCCTGCCGGATCCAGTGTGGAACAAATTGAATATTGCCTGGGCACTGTTCTTTATATTTCTTGGCGCAGTGAACATCTATGTCGCTTTCGAGTTCGATACTGATACATGGGTCAACTTCAAACTGTTCGGACTGATGGGTCTTACTTTCGCTTTTATTGTCGCCCAGAGCCTGTATCTGGTCCCCTACCTGAAAGAGGCCAATGCATCATCCGATGATTAGCTGCTAGCTAGCAAAGCCCATTGCAAGCCCTTCACTGTACACGCTGAAGCTTGCTATCAATTAATGTAACTGCTCAGGCATGCGTCTGCATCCTTGAATAAACGCATTCCGATCCAGCTGCGCATGAGATTCAAGATAGGTACACTCAAGTTCGTAGTGAGTTGTCAGTAGTTCAACCTGCTTTTCAAACATAGAGATTGGATACGATATACTGATTCGCTGCTTCTTTTCATCGTAACTGGGTTTTGTGATTCTCACATCACCATCAGGATAGAAGCAGAGCTGCGCCGAAGTTGCATTGAATCCGCCACCGGACGGTCTTCCCTTCATCTCAATACTCGCCATATAATCAGGCTGATCATATTCATCGGCGTGCAGCTTTGATTCGTGTTCCACTTGAATATTTACTGCGCGAAACGATTCAATCCTGTGATATCTCTTTTCATCAAACTGATTTGCACCCCATGGTGCCATGACTTCACTTGTCACAATATTGTTATTCAGCGTTCAAAATTGACCCCCTAGAGGGGTAAATCAGCGTCCAAATTTGACCCCCCTGTAGTATCCCCAGCTAATGATTTAGTTGGAGGAAAAAACAGGAGTGATCACAGTGGAAACGAA
>NZ_BDFD01000030.1 GCF_001895085.1 Mariprofundus micogutta
ATCATTGTGACATTATAGAGACCGGAAATGAGAGCTGGAGATTCAAAAATAGAGCATGATTTAAACAGACTTTAGGGGGGTCAAAATTGGACGCTGATGGGGGGTCAATTTTGGGTGCTGATTGACATCACAATATTCCTCTCTTCATTATATCTAAGCGTATAATGAAGCATCAGTAAGACATTTTGATGACAACAAAAGATTAATCACGAAAGCCAAGAAATGCTGTCTTGAGCGCACGTGGAAAGTGATATGACGTGATGGCAGGGAGTTGCAATGATTTCACAACTACACTGATTATATTCGTGTTTATTCGTAGTGGTTGTTTTACCTGAGTTTCAATAGTTGCCATTCGTCGATGCATCCCGCTAATACGCGATGAACCAAAAAAAAGGCCCCGCATAGCGGGGCCTTTGAAATAAAGATGCTGAAGTTAAACTTCAGTAGCGTCTTCTGCCACGTCGATTGAATCAACCAGTTCAACGATAGCCATTGGCGCAGCATCACCGGCACGGTAGCCGGTCTTGATCATGCGGGTGTATCCACCAACACGGTCGCTGCATGCTGAAGCAACATCACCGAAAAGATGATCAACGATTGGACGGTGACGCAGTTTAGCCAGCGCCTGACGACGTGCGTGCAGATCACCGCGTTTGCCAAGTGTAATCAGCTTTTCAACGTATGGGCGAACAGCGCGTGCTTTCGCTTCAGTTGTTTCAATACGGCCATGTGTCAGAAGTGCTGCAGCCAGATTCGCCAGAAGTGCGCGACGGTGGCCAGTTGGCAATCCCAGGGAACCGCTGTGTTTACGATGTCTCATTGCTTTATCCTCTTCCTATTCGTGTAGACCGACTCAGCTTTCCAGCGAGTCAGCAGAATCTTGTGGCGGCCAGTTTTCAAGTTCCATGCCCAGCTCAAGGCCCATGTTTTCCAATACTTCTTTGATTTCGTTCAGTGATTTGCGACCAAAGTTAGGTGTGCGCAACATTTCCTGCTCACTACGCTGAACCAGATCACCAACACGGAACACGTCATCAGACTTAAGGCAGTTCATGGAACGAACTGACAGGTCAAGATGTTCAATTGGCTGTGCCAGAAGATCATCAAGGCCGTTATCAACTTCAACTTCTTCTTCACCTTTGCCGATGGCATTGAAATCTACGAATACAGCCAGCTGTGCTTCAAGGATGCTGGCTGCTGCATTGATAGCCTCTTCAGGTGTGAGAGAGCCATTGGTGTCGATTTCCATGATCAGTTTATCATAATCTGTACGCTGACCAACACGAGCAGGTTCAACACGCGTAGCTACGCGACGGATTGGGGAAAAAGATGCATCAACAAGCAGAGAGCCTACTGCACGATCTTCAACCTCACGCTCGGATGCAGCATCATAGCCGCGTCCCTTTTCAACTAACGCTTCAACTTTGAGGTGACCATCATCATTCAAATGCGCCAGTTCAAGTTCAGGATTGAGAACCATCAGGCCTGCAGGACACTGAATGTCACCGGCAGTAACAACACAAGGACCTTTCATATCCAGCGTGATTGATGCCGCATCATCGCCTTCCATGCGGATATCCAGCTCTTTCAAAGTCAGGATGATATCCATCACATCTTCACGAACACCTTTAATGGTATCGTATTCATGTGAAACACCGTCAAAAATAACCGATGTTACTGCCACACCCGGCAGGGATGACAGCAGCATGCGACGAATACTGTTACCAATGGTAGTACCATAACCGCGCTCAAGAGGTTCGAAAACGATCTTGGCAGAGCGGCCGGCAACTTTTTCTTCGATGCTGATATTACGCGGATTGATCAACTGCATGTGACAGACCTCAGTAGTGATTACTTGGAATAAAGTTCAACAATCAGCTGTTCGCGGATACCCGCATCCAACTGATCACGTGCAGGAAGTTCACGGAAAGTACCCTGACGAGTAGGCAGATCTACATCCATCCACTCAGCAGTACCCAGATTACCTGCAGCTTCAGTAGCAGCATTAACACGCAGATGTTCCTTGGCATCATCTACGAGTTCCAGACGGGAACCAACACGAACGTTGAAAGATGGAATGTTGGCAATTCTGCCATTTACCTTAACCAGTTTATGGCGAACAATCTGACGTGCTTCAGTACGTGAAGTGGCCAGACCCATGCGATAAACAACATTGTCCAGACGTGCTTCAATCAGCTGCAACAGGTTAAGACCGGTTACGCCAGGCATACGGTCAGCATCTTTAAAGTAGCTGCGGAACTGTTTTTCCTGCAAACCATAGATACGTTTAACCTTCTGCTTTTCACGCAACTGCAGACCGTAGTCAGATGTTTTTGAACGACGGTTCTGACCATGCATACCAGGCGCATAAGGACGACGCTCGATCGGGCATTTGTCAGAGTGGCATTTGCTGCCTTTAATAAATAGTTTTTCGCCTTCACGCCTGCATAAGCGGCATTTGGCTTCCAAATAACGTGCCATCTAAATCTTGCTCCTAAACACGACGTCGCTTAGGTGGGCGACATCCATTATGTGGAATTGGCGTAACATCACGAATAGATGTTACATTGATACCCACTGCAGAAATTGCGCGCAGTGCAGACTCGCGTCCGCTACCTGGACCGCGAACCAGAACTGAACAGTTCTTTACGCCATGATCCATTGCCTTGCGTGCAGCTTCTTCAGCCGCAACCTGTGCAGCAAAAGGTGTGCTTTTACGAGAACCGCGGAATCCGGAACCGCCACTGGTTGCCCAGCACAGTGCGTTACCCGCATCATCTGTAAAAGTAATGATTGTATTGTTAAAGCTCGCTTTGATATGTGCAACGGCATTCGCAACATTCTTGCGGACGCGTTTCTTACCAGCGGTAGCTTTAGCAGCTTTTTTAGGTGCAGCCATCGTCTATCCCCTTACTTCTTCTTGCCGGCTACTGTACGACGCGGTCCTTTGCGCGTACGGGCATTTGTTTTACTACGCTGACCACGAACTGGCAGCCCTCTGCGGTGACGAAGACCACGATAGCAACCAAGGTCTGTCAGACGCTTGATGTTCATAATGACTTCACGACGCAGATCACCTTCAACAGTATAATCTGAATCGATTACACTACGGATCTTGGCGACGTCATCGTCACTCAAATCTTTCACGCGAACATCTGAACTGATACCAGCTTTGGATAGAATATCCTTGGAGCTAGTTGCCCCAATACCAAAGATATAAGTCAGAGCGACTTCTACACGCTTCTGAGTCGGAATATTTACACCCGAAATACGAGCCACTTCTTGCCTCCTTAGGCCTTAAGAAAAAGGGCGCGAACCATAGCCATTGGCTGGTACACGCGCAATCACTTAACCCTGACGCTGTTTATGTCGAGGATTTTCACAGATAATGCGAACTACGCCTTTACGACGAATCACACGACATTTCATACACATTTTTTTGACTGATGCACGGACTTTCACGCCTGGCACCTCCTCAAATCTATTCCCGGAAAACCGGGCAACAACCCTTGCGGGTCGTTAATTATTTTTCGCGGTAGCTGATGCGTCCACGAGACAAGTCGTATGGAGAGATCTCCACAGTTACCTTGTCGCCAGGAAGAATACGAATGTAGTACTTCCTCATTTTTCCGGAAATCGTGCACAGTAGTTCGTGTCCGTTTTCCAGCTTAACTTTGAACATGGCATTCGGAAGCTTTTCAACCACTTCCCCCGACATTTCAATAATATCTTCTTTAGCCATGCTGTATCTTCACCACCTGTTTCAGCGCGGTATAAACCGCTGCCATTTCCCCGGAAGCATCCAGCTTACTGAAACCATCTTTATCCTGATAATAACCAAGAAGCGGTTCTGTCTGCTCGCGATATACTTCCAGACGATGCGCAATAACTTCTTCACGATCATCTTCCCGCTGGTAGAGCTCTCCGCCGCAGCGATCACAGAGCCCTGAATTTTGGGGCGGCGAATACTGCCTATGAAATCCAAAACCGCAAGCCTTACAAATCAGGCGACCGCAAAGACGGTCCAAAAGGTTCTTTTCAGGCGCATCCATGAAAACAGTATGGTCTACACTCAAACCATGTTTTGCCAACATCTCATCGAGAGCAACGGCCTGTGCGACATTACGTGGAAAGCCATCAAGCAGAAAACCTTTGCTTTCATCTTCAGCGATACGATCTTCGATCATGGCAACGACAACTTCATCAGGAACCAGTTTACCTGCTTCCATGAAAACCTTGGCTTTCAATCCGGCATCAGTGCCATTACGGACAGCTGCGCGCAGGATATCACCCATAGCCAGGTGTGCGATACCAGCCTCAGCAGCCAGTTTCTCGCCCTGTGTGCCTTTGCCGACACCAGGTGGTCCAAATAGAATAAGATTCATTTACTTGCCGGTTCTGAGACGGGCTTTTTTCATCAGCCCCTCATACTGATGGCTCATCAGATGAGACTGGATCTGCCCCATGGTATCCATGGTTACAACCACGACGATCAGCAGAGATGTACCACCGAAGTAGAATGGCACTGACAATTCAGCGATCAACCACTCTGGAATCAGACAAACAATGCTCACATAAGCAGCACCTGTCACGGTGATACGGGTTAAAACATTATCAACATAATCGGCAGTTTTCTGACCCGGACGAATCCCCGGAATAAAACCACCATTCTTCTTCAGATTATCAGCCGTATCTTTTGGGTTAAACACAATAGCTGTGTAGAAGAAGCAGAAAAATACAATCAACCCGGTAAACAGTGCCATATACAGCCAGGCACCCGGAGAAAGGATAGCAGACAGATCACCCAGCCAGGCAAGGCCTTCCACGTCTTTGGTAAAGGTTGCAAATGTAGCAGGCAACAGGATCAATGAAGATGCAAAGATTGGCGGAATTACACCAGCTGTGTTTACTTTCAATGGCAGGAATGATGCTTTACCACCATACATGCGATTGCCAACCTGACGCTTGGCGTACTGAATCGGAATACGACGCTGTGCACGTTCAAACCAGACCACCAGCGCAGTCACAACCAACACCATGGCAAACAGCGCCAGTACCGTGAATGCTGTATATTCACCAGTGCGTGCCAGTTCTAATGTGCCACCGATTGCAGAAGGAAGACCTGCAGCAATACCTGCAAAAATGATCAGAGAGATACCATTGCCGATACCGCGTTCAGTGATCTGCTCACCCACCCACATCAGGAAGATGGTACCTGTCACCAGTGTAATCACCGTCATGGCGCGGAAATCCAGTCCAGGATCAATCACAACCGACTGACCACCGACAGAAAATGACTCCAGACCGATTGAGATACCAATACCCTGGAATGTTGCCAACAGCAATGTGCCGTAACGTGTGTATTCAGTAATCTTACGACGACCCGCTTCACCCTCTTTCTTCAGCTGTTCAAGTTTTGGTGAAACTACTGTCATCAGCTGCATGATAATCGCAGCTGAAATGTAAGGCATAATTCCAAGAGCAAAAATAGTCAGGCGGGATAGTGCACCACCGGAGAACATGTCGAACATGCCCAGCAGTGAACCTTGCGCCTGACCGAAAAACTGTGCCAACGCAGCTGCATCAATACCCGGCACAGGGATATGTGCGCCAATGCGGTACACAATCAGCATGCCCAGAGTAAATAGAATACGTGATTTCAGCTCAGGAATCTTACCGATATTCCCGAAACCACCCATTGCTGCTGCAGGATTAGACATAGTCTTTAAGCCTCAGCCGATGCCAGGTTCAGTGTTCCACCTGCTGCTGTAACTGCTGCTGCTGCACTTGCAGAGGCCGCAGCTACTGAAACAGTAACTTTCTTGGACAGTTCACCAGTTGCCAGCAGTTTAATAGGATCCACTGCATTGCGAACCAGTCCTGCTTCAAACAGTGCTGCTGCATCAACCGTTGCACCATCATCAAATGCATTCAACTGACCCAGATTCACAATCTGGAAATCGTTGTCTGTCAGAGGAGTGAAACCACGCTTGGGTACACGACGGATCAAAGGCATCTGGCCGCCTTCAAAACCGCGCGCTACTTTACCACCTGAGCGGGATTTCTGACCTTTGTGACCACGGCCACCGGTCTTACCGTTTCCGGAAGCGATACCCTGGCCTTTACGTTTACGGGCCTTACGGGAACCTTCGTCTGATTTCAGTTCATTCAGTTTCATCTCTTACTCTCCGGACTCAATACGAACGAGATGACTCACCTTGTTCACCATACCGCGAACAGAAGGAGTATCTTCAAGCTCTACTACCTGATTCATACGACGGATACCCAGACCTACCAGAGTTGCTCTCTGAGATTTGGAGTAGCCAATGCCACTTTTCACCTGACGTACACGAATAGTGTCTTTCTTAGCCATTTGGAGCTCCTATTAAGCGGTCTTGCCGCGACGTTCAGCGACCTGCTCAGGGCTTTCCAACGATTTCAGACCGTTGAAAGTAGCACGAACAGAGTTCACAGCGTTACGGGAACCCAGTGATTTAGTCAGAATATCCTTGATACCTGCAGCATCCAGTACAGCACGTACGGATGAACCGGCAATAACACCAGTACCTTCTGAAGCCGGCTTCAGCATGACGCGTGATGCATCCTGAATACCGATTACCTGGTAGTGGATTGTGCCGTCTTTACGAGGCACATGAATCAATGATTTCTTGGCAATTTCAGTTGCTTTGCGAATCGCTTCAGGAACTTCTTTTGCTTTTGCGTGGCCGAAACCAACATGACCGTTACCATCACCTACAACCATCAGAGCCGAGAAGCTCATGCGACGACCACCGGATACGGTTTTAGCGATACGGTTAATGGTGATCAGTTTTTCTGTCAGGTCCAATTCATCTGCGTTGATCATCTAATATCTCCTAGAACTTCAGGCCGCCGGCGCGAGCGCCTTCAGCCAGTGCCTGTACGCGACCGTGGTATGCAAAACGACCACGATCAAAGGCAACAATCTCAACACCTGCTTTCAATGCACGTTCAGCAATCAGTTTGCCTACTTCTTCAGCACCGGCCTTGTTACCACCGCTTTTTACTGATGCGTCCAGACTGGATGCAGTCGCCAGCGTAGTGCCGTTGGCATCATCGATAACCTGTGCGTAAACATGGCGCGCAGAGCGGAAAATGCTCAGACGCAGCTTGCCGGATGCTTTAACACGCGCGCGAACTTTACGAGCGCGGCGAATAGCACCATCTTTTTCAAAACGTTTAATAGCCATCTCTTAACTCCTAGCCTCTCGCCCTTAAGCCTTCTTGCCTTCTTTCATTGCCACATATTCGCCAACATAACGAACACCCTTGCCTTTATAAGGCTCTGGCGGACGATAAGCACGAATTTCAGCAGCAACCTGGCCGACTTTCTGCTTGTCGATACCGGCTACAGTAATAATGCTCTGATCAACCGTTGCAGTGACACCGTCAGGCAGTGCGTATACAACAGGATGTGAGAAACCAAGTGACAGGTTCAGGCTTTTGCCCTGAGACTGTGCACGATAACCAACACCGCGCAACTCAAGCTTCTTCTCGAAGCCGTTTGTTACACCAGTAACGTTGTTTGCGATCAGCATACGTGCCAGACCGAAAAAAGACTTGGTTTTCTTATCGCCCAGATCTGCACATGATACAGTCAGAGTATTATCTTCCTGCTCAACAGTAATGCCTGCGAACAGTGGTGAAGTGAGTTCACCTTTAGCGCCCTTTACAGTAACTGAATCGTCGTTCAGACGAACTTCAACACCGGCTGGGATTGTAATAGGTTCTTTACCAACACGTGACATATTTTACCTCAAAATACCGTACAGAGGACTTCGCCACCAATATGGGCAGCGCGTGCTTTCTTGTCGGTCATAATTCCCTGTGAAGTGCTGACAATTGCAACACCATAACCATTCTTCACACGTGGCAGATCATCAGCGCCGGAGTACACACGACGACCGGATTTCGATACACGTTTGATTTCACGAATGATTGGCTGGGCATCATCATCATAACGCAGGGTCAGGCGCAGAAAACGATGTCCTTTATGGTTATACGCTTTAACAGCAGCGATATAACCTTCTTCTTTCAGCAGTTCAGCCAGGCTCAGCAGTGTGTTGCTGGCAGGCATTTCAATTTTTTCGATTCCAGCTGTCTGCGCGTTACGAATACGCGTCAACATGTCGGCAATACGGTCCATCATCATAATTATATACCCCTTACCAGCTCGACTTAACCATGCCAGGAATCTCACCGGCAAGAGCATGCTTACGCAGGCAGATACGGCAGACTCCGAGCTTGCGGTAAACAGAGTGCGGACGGCCACACAGCTGACAGCGCGTATAAGCGCGAACTTTGAATTTTGGTTTACGATTGCATTTGGCAATCATGCGTTTTGAAGCCATGAGCTAACCCTCTTATTGACGGAACGGCATGCTGAACTGTTTCAGCAGGGCACGTCCCTCTTCGTTCGTATTAGCAGAAGTACAGATCGTGATATCCATACCGCGAACTTTATCTACCTTATCATATTCAATTTCCGGGAAGATAATCTGCTCTTTCAAACCCAGTGTGAAGTTACCACGACCATCAAATGATTTAGGAGAAACACCCTTGAAGTCACGGATACGCGGCAGTGCTACGTTCACCAGGCGATCAAGGAATTCCCACATCTGCTCACCGCGCAGTGTCACACGGCAACCTACCGGCATGCCATCACGCAACTTGAAGTTTGCAATGGATTTACGTGCACGAGTAGTCACAGGCTTCTGACCGGTAATAGCGGTCATATCAGACAACGCGCCGTCAATAGCCTTGGAGTTCTGAGATGCTTCACCAACACCCATGTTCACCACGATCTTGGTGATCGCAGGAATCTGCATAGGGTTGCTGTAGGAGAACTCTTCTTTCAGAGCCGGAGCAACTGTTTCATTATAAAATTCTTTCAAACGAGCCATTGTCGTAACCCCTACTTGTCCAGCACTTCGCCACATTTGCGGCATGTGCGGACTTTGCTGCCATCTTCAAGCGTTTTAGCGCCAAGACGAACACCAGATTTACATTTCGAGCAGTAGTACTGCACGTTGGAAATAGCCAACGGCGCTTCTTTCTCGATAATGCCACCGGCACTGGCCTGACTCTGACGGGTATGACGCTTGATCATGTTAATTTTGCTAACCAGCACCTGGCCATCAGAAGCCATAACGCGGATTACTTTACCGCGTGAGCCTTTGTCGCGGCCTGCAGTTACGATAACGTCGTCATCTCTGCGAATTCGTGATTTCACCACTGTAGTCATTTTTCTATCGCCTCTCTTTCCGCTTACAGCACTTCTGGCGCGAGCGAAACGATTTTCATGTAACCCTTGCCACGCAGTTCACGTGTCACAGGGCCAAAAATACGCGTGCCCATAGGTTCATTGTTCTTGGAAAGCAGCACCGCAGCATTTTCATCAAAGCGAATTGAAGAACCATCTGAACGACGGAATTCCTTGGCAGTACGAACAACAACAGCACGCTGTACTTCGCCCTTCTTCACTTTGCCGCCTGGCATCGCTTCTTTAACAGCAACAACAATCACATCACCAACACTGGCGTAACGACGTTTGGAGCCGCCCAGCACCTTGATGCATTTAACACGTCTGGCACCTGAATTATCTGCAACCTGCAGTACGGTTTCATTCTGAATCATCGCAAATCCCCCGGATTACAGCTGCTCTGCACGAGTCAGAACAGTTTCCATTACCCAACGCTTGCGGCGTGAGATCGGAGCTGATTCAATGATACGAACAGTGTCGCCAATGTTGCAGGTGTTTTCTGCATCATGAGCCATATATTTTTTATGTGAACGAACAGTCTTGCGGTAACGCGGGTGCAGGAACTTACGCTCAACTTGCACAACAACAGTCTGCTCACCTTTATTACTTACAACAGTACCTTCCAGGGTACGTTTGTTTGTTTTTACTTCAGACATCTCTTATACCCCTTAGCTGCGCTCAGCCAGAATGGTTTTGATACGCGCGATTTCGCGACGAACCGTACCCACACGTGCTGTGTTGTTCAGCTGCATGGTTGCCTTCTGAAAACGCAACTTCATGTGTTCAGCAGCCAGCTCGTCCATGCGCTCGGCCAGGTCCGCTTCGGACATAGCTCGCAAATCTTTTGATTTCTTGTTATCACTCATCGTCCAACTCCACGCACAACGATCTTGGTGCGAATCGGAAGCTTGGCGGCAGCACGCTCTAACGCACCACGTGCCAGTTCTTCATCAATACCGTCCATTTCATACATGATGCGGCCGGCTTTAATTGCGGCAACCCAGTATTCCGGAGAACCTTTACCTTTACCCATACGTACTTCAGCAGGCTTTTTAGATACTGGAAGATCCGGAAAAATACGGATCCACACACGCCCCTGACGTTTCACGTGACGGTTAATGGTAATACGCGCAGCTTCAATCTGACGAGCGGTAATACGGCCCGGTTCCATCGCCTTCAGGCCAAACTGACCGAAGTTCAAGCTTGCACCACGAGGGCTTTTTCCGCGAATGCGCTGCAGCTCTTTGTGATGCTTACGCCAACGAATTTTCTTAGGTTGCAACATCGTTACTGTTCCTCTTCAACTCTTGTTTATGCGTTATCAGCTTCGGATTCACCCAGCTTCAAGCCGTTGAATACCCAAACCTTTACGCCGATCACACCATAAGTGGTGTGCGCTTCAGCAAAACCGTAATCCACATCTGCACGCAGAGTGTGCAGCGGCACACGGCCTTCGCGATACCATTCAGTACGAGCAATCTCAGCACCACCAAGACGACCTGCACAGTTAATACGTACACCTTTCGCACCCATGCGCATTGCACTCTGCACTGCACGTTTCATAGCACGACGGAAGGCAACACGACGCTCAAGCTGGAAGGCTACATTCTCAGCTACCAGCTGAGCTTCAGCTTCAGGGCGACGTACTTCTACGATGAACACCTGAACTTCCTGGCCGAATTTCTGTACCAACTCACGGCGAACCGCGTCGATTTCAGAGCCTTTCTTACCAATCACCACACCCGGGCGGGAGGTATGAACGGTTACCTTGATCTTGTCAGCAGGGCGCTCGATAATAATACGAGATACACCGGCATGCTTCAGACGCGCTTTAACATAGCGACGAAGCTTGATGTCTTCGCGAAGGTTGCTTCCGAAATTCTTGTCAGATGCATACCACACTGATTCCCAGCCGCGAGTTGTTCCAACGCGGAATCCAATTGGATTTACTTTCTGTCCCATGAATAATCCCCTTAACCGCGTTCGCTTACAGACACACTGAGGTGGCTGTGGCGATGAAAACGCTGACGCATACGACCCATGCCTTTCGGGCGGTAACGCTTAAGCGTCATGCCGGCATCTGCTCTGGCTTCTGATACGAACAAAGAGTCCACATCCAAACCATGATTCTGCTCAGCGTTAGCAATTGCAGATTTCAATACCTTTTCATAAAGGCGAGCTGATTTCTTTGGCGAAAGCGCCAGAACTGCCAGGGCACGATCGACATTCAAACCACGGATAGCGGATGCCATCAGACGCGCTTTTTGCGGGCTGAGCCTGCTGTTTTTGTGCAATGCACGAACTTGTTCAGACATGCTTATTACCTCTTCCTGGCCTTTTTATCAGCACCGTGACCATAGTAGGTACGGGTAGGTGAAAACTCACCCAGCTTATGGCCAACCATGTTCTCTGTTACAAACACAGGAATAAACTTGTTGCCGTTATGAACCGCGAAGTTCAGACCAACGAAATCCGGAGCAATCGTTGAACGACGTGACCATGTTTTAATTACACCCTTCTTTTCGGAAGCCTGAGTTGCATCAACCTTCTTCTGAAGGGAGGCTTCAATGTAAGGGCCTTTCTTTAATGAACGAGCCATGTCTTACCTCACTTCTGATTGCGGCGGCGAATAATATCACGGTTCGACGCCTTGTTCTTAGCACGGGTCTTGTGACCCTTAGTTGGCACACCCCAAGGTGTTACCGGATGACGACCACCTGATGTACGGCCTTCACCACCACCATGTGGATGATCTACCGGGTTCATGGCTACACCACGAACGTTAGGACGGACACCCAGCCAGCGGCTGCGGCCTGCTTTACCAACCTTGCGGTTGGAGTGATCAGAGTTACCCATCACACCGATAGTTGCCAGACAGCGGATATCTACACGACGGAATTCGCCAGATGGCATTTTCAGAATAGCCTGAGTGCCTTCTTTACCCATCAACTGAATAGATGCACCGGCACTGCGAGCCATTTGGCCACCCTTGCCAGGTTTCATCTCAACGTTATGAATCTGTGTACCTACGCGGATAGCCGACAGTGGCAACGCATTGCCAGGGCGGATTTCTGCATTTGGACCGGATTCAACAATATCACCCGCACGCAAACCCTGTGGAGCCAGGATATAACGCTTTTCACCGTTGTTAAAAACAACCAGAGCAATATGCGCTGTACGGTTCGGGTCATATTCAACGCGCGCCACTTTACCGGCAACGCCGAAATTGTCACGCTTGAAATCAACCATGCGGTACAGACGTTTATGTCCGCCACCGCGATGTGCACTGGTTACACGACCGTTATTGTTACGGCCGCCTGATTTTGTCAGGCCGGTAACAAGTGTTTTCTCCGGTGCGCCTTTGTGTAGATCTTCGCTGACTACACCAATGCGACCGCGGTTACCGTTGGTAGTTGGTTTTAATGCCTTCAATGCCATGGTTTATACCTCTTCCGCCACTTCCAGAGTTTCACCTTCAGCCAGACGAACGACAGCCTTACGGTAACCTGAACGGGTGCCCATAGTGGCGCCACGACGCTTAGGTTTGCTCGGCATATTGATAACCTGAACACGCTCAACCTTCACTTCAAAAACAGCTTCAACAGCGGCTTTCACCTGTGTCTTGGTTGCGGTGCGAGCAACACGGAATGTGTACTGATTTGCATTACCTGTAGCTTCGTAACTTTTTTCAGTTACAACAGGTTGGGTCAGAATATTAAAATGATTGATGTTTGCACTCATGACAAACGCTCCTCAAGCTTATCAACAGCCGCTGCAGTCAGAATAACACGCTTGCTTTTCAGCAGATCGTGAAGACTAACCTGACCGTCGAGGATCACTTTAGTGTTCGGCACATTGCGACCGGACAGTTCAACATTGCTGTTGTTCTCAGCCAGCACAAACAGACCGGTTGTAGCTTCCAGAGATGCCATCATGTCAACAAATGCCTTGGTCTTGATTTCAGCCAGTTCCAGCTTGTCAACAACAGTCAACTTGCCATCACGAACACAATCAGACAGCACCAGGCACAGTGCACGACGACGCTCTTTCTTGTTTACACGTGAATCAAAAGACGTGTTGGCATTCGGACCATGTGCAGTACCGCCATGACGCATATGGTGAGCACGAGTAGTACCCTGACGAGCACGACCAGTACCTTTCTGCTTGAATGGCTTTTTACCGCCACCTGAAACATCAGCAACAGTCTTGGTTGCGCTGGTGCCAGCACGCTGGGCAGATGCCAATGAGGCATAAACGCGGTGTACAAAACCGGCATCAGACTCAAGGCCGAATACTGCCGGGTTCAGCTCACGCTGACCCACTTCTTTATTGTTCTGATCTACGATGGTGATCTTCGCCATCTTACGCTCCCTTCACGGCAGGACGCAGCTCAACCAGTCCACCACGTGAACCAGGCACAGCGCCTCTTACCAGAATGCGATTGGACTCTTCGTCCACGCGAATGATTTCCAGGTTCTGAGTTGTGCAGCGCTCATTACCATAGTGACCCGGCATCTTCTTGCCCGGGAATACACGGCCTGGATCCTGACACTGACCGGTAGAACCCATCTGACGATGTACTTTTTCAGCACCATGCGTTGCACGGCCACCACCAAAGTTATAGCGCTTCATTACACCTGCGAAACCGCGACCCTTTGATGTACCGGAAACGTCGATTTTCTGACCGGCTTCGAACACAGTTGCGTTCAATTCCTGGCCGAGTTCAAACTCAGCATCAGCAGCAACACGGAACTCTTTCAAGCCGCCAGTTGCATCCTGACCCTGCTTGGCAAAATGACCCTGCACAGCACGTGAAACAACACGCTTGGCAGCACCAAAACCAACCTGAACAGCATCATAGCCGTCTTTGTCAGCAGTGCGACGTGCAATAACCTTGCACGGCTCAACATTCAATACAGTCACAGGAACAGCAGAACCATCTTCTGCAAATATCTGCGTCATGCCCGCCTTACGGGCGATTAATCCAACACTCATGATTATCCTCCCGTTTACAGCTTGATCTCAACATCCACACCGGATGGCAGATCAAGCTTCATCAGCGCATCTACGGTCTGTGGAGTTGGTGAATCAATATCAAGCAAGCGCTTGTGTGTACGAATCTCGAACTGTTCACGAGAATCTTTGTACTTATGTGGTGACTTGATTACACAGAACTTGCGAATCTTAGTCGGAATAGGAATCGGACCACGAACGTCCGCACCTGTGCGTTTTGCCGTAGCTACGATATCAGCAGCACTCTTATCGAGGATGCGATGATCGAAAGCTTTAAGGCGAATACGAATACTTTGAGTTGCCACGTACGGCCCCCTTATTTACTAATGTCGGTAACGACGCCAGCGCCGACCGTACGACCACCTTCGCGGATTGCGAAACGAAGTTCCTTATCCATTGCGATTGGGGTAATCAATTCAACATCCATAGCGATGTTATCGCCTGGCA
>NZ_BDFD01000031.1 GCF_001895085.1 Mariprofundus micogutta
ATCATTGTGACATTATAGAGACCGGAAATGAGAGCTGGAGATTCAAAAATAGAGCATGATTTAAACAGACTTTAGGGGGGTCAAAATTGGACGCTGATGGGGGGTCAATTTTGGGTGCTGATTGACAACCATGATGACTTTGCGCCCGCTAATTACGAAAATTTGAGGCGTATAGCTGCACTGATCAAGAAGGGAGGGATCTCATTGTAACGGCGGTGTCTAGTGGCGAAGATTGAATAAGTTGTATTGCTATTCGTCTCTATACCACTAAGATGCGCCGTGTTTTGACGGTCATAGGAAGGCTGTCTGTGTACGCAATTGTGTACGCACCCCATTTTTAAGGGTCGCTGGGTCTGTTAAATGCCTTTAAAAATAACAACTTAGGCTCGTAGCTCAGGGGTAGAGCACCACCTTGACATGGTGGGGGTCGGCGGTTCGAAACCGCCCGAGCCTACCATTTACAGATGCGTAGAATAATACAAGGCCAGGCTCTAATCAGTCTGGCCTTTTCTATTATTGCTATGTCGATAGGATGCAGCGCTTACACGTTTGGAGGAACATCATCGCCATGAATATTCAACTACCTGATGGTTCAACTCGCACGCTCGCCGAGGGTGCAACCGCATTTGACCTGGCTGCCGATATCGGCGCAGGTTTGGCGCGCGCCACGATTGCAGCATCTGTGAATGGCAAACAGGTGGATGTCTCTCATGTGTTGAATGACGGTGATGAAGTTTCCCTGATTACCGAAAAGTCTGACGAAGGTCTGGATATTATCCGTCACTCCACGTCACATTTGATGGCCATGGCTGTTCAGGAAGTGTTTCCAAAATCACAGGTGACCATTGGTCCGGTGATTGAAGACGGTTTCTATTACGATTTCGCTTTTGAACGTACGTTCACGCCGGAAGATTTGAAAAAAATCGAAGAAAAAATGCGCCAGCTTTGCAATCAGAAGTTACCTGTCAGTCGTGAAGAGTGGGATCGCGACGATGCAATTGCCCATTTTGAAGGGATTGGTGAATCCTACAAGGCTAAGCTGATCGGCCGTATTCCTGCCGGTGAAACAGTTAGCCTGTATAAACAGGGTGAATGGTCCGACCTTTGTCGTGGTCCGCATGTGCCGCATACAGGGCATTTGAAGCACTTCAAGCTGATGAAAGTCGCCGGCGCATATTGGGAAGGTAATTCCGATAATGAGCAGCTGCAGCGTATATATGGTACGGCCTGGGCATCCAAAGGTGACCTGAAATCATATCTGATGCGTCTGGAAGAAGCGGAGAAACGTGACCACAGGAAGCTGGCTAAATCACTGGATCTGTTCCATCTGCAGGAAGAGTCGCCTGGCATGATCTTCTGGCATCCAAAAGGCTGGACTGTCTGGCAGCAGGTGGAGAATGAAATTCGCGGCGTTATGCGCGACAACGGTTATCAGGAGATCAAGACGCCACAATTGGTGGATCGCAAACTGTGGGAGAAATCAGGTCACTGGGGCAAGTTCCGTGATGAGATGTTCACCACCAATACCGATAACCGTGATTACGCGATCAAACCGATGAACTGCCCATGCCATATTCAGGTATTTAATCAGAACCTGCACTCGTATCGCGATCTGCCATTGCGCTTGGCAGAATTCGGTTCCTGTCACCGTAACGAGCCATCGGGTACACTGCATGGCCTGATGCGTCTGCGAAATTTTGTGCAGGACGATGCGCATATCTTCTGTACTGAAGGCCAGATTCAGGATGAGGTGTGTAATTTCATCGATCTGACTTATGATGTGTACAAACGTTTCGGCTTTGAAGATGTGATTATCTTCCTGTCTGATCGTCCCGACAATCGCGTGGGTACCGATGAGCAGTGGGATAAAGCGGAAGCAGCCCTGCATCAGGCGCTGCAGTCGAAGAATATCGAATATGGCGAGAACAAGGGCGAGGGTGCTTTTTACGGGCCGAAGATCGAATTTTCACTGAAAGACTGCCTTGGGCGCGTATGGCAGTGCGGTACCATTCAGGTCGATTTCTCCATGCCTGGTCGTTTGGATGCGGAGTACGTGGCTGAGGACTCATCCCGCCAGACTCCGGTGATGTTGCATCGCGCAATTCTCGGTTCGATGGAGCGATTCATCGGAATTTTAATTGAACATCATGCGGGTAAATTCCCGTTCTGGTTGGCTCCGGTTCAGGCTGTTGTGTGTAATATTACCGATTCACAGTCGGAATATGTGGCTGAAGTGACACAAAAGATGCTCAAATCCGGTTTTCGTGTAGATACGGACTTGCGAAACGAAAAGGTCGGCTATAAAGTGCGCGCCCACACTTTGGAGCGGGTTCCGTTCATTCTTGTTGCCGGCGACCGGGAACGTGATGAAAAAACCATAAGTGTACGTGATCGCAGCGGTCAGAATCTGGGTACATTCAGTGTTGATGACTGGATAGCCGAGATGAAGAAGATGCAGCTGAATCACGACTGAAGTGTGAATAGTATAGTGAGATCAGGAGTCTTGTATTAAAAAGGATTTGCCAATCAACCTGGATATCGATGCCTCTGAGGTACGTGTGGTTGATGATACAACAGGTGAGCAGCTCGGCGTTTTGTCGAAGTCTGAAGCCGTCGCAAGGGCACAAGCTAAAGGTCTGGACCTGGTGCTGATGGCCGCGAAGAGTAATCCACCGGTCTGTAAGATCATGGATTATGGTAAATACAAGTACGAGCAGAGCAAGAAAGCTAATCTTGCCAAGAAACGTCAGCATGTGATGCAGGTAAAAGAAGTGAAGGTGGGTGCCAACACCGATATGCATGACATGGAAGTTAAACTGAAGGCTGCGAAGAAATTCCTGTCTCAGGGTAACAAGGTAAAGGTTTCACTACGCTTTAGGGGTCGTGAAATGGCACATACCGGACGAGGTCTGGACCAGATGAAGTTTGTGGCGTCACAGGTTGAAGAGTTTGGTAAACCTGAAAAGATGCCGAATATGGAAGGGCGACAGATGATCATGATCATCGCGCCGAACAAGAAATAAGAATCACTTTTCGTTGGCTTAAAAAGGCCCACGAAGGGTCTTTTTTAGTTTAAGACAAAGGAAGAATACAATGCCTAAGATGAAATCAAACAGCGGCGCAGCTAAGCGTTTCAGTAAAACCGGCAGCGGTAAATGGAAACGTAATAAAGCTTTCGGTAGTCATATCCTGACTAAGAAATCGCCAAAGCGTAAGCGCAATATGCGTGGAACAGAGCTGGTTTCAGCTGCAGATTCAAAAGCGCTGGAACGTTTGGTTCCAGGTCGCGGTTAAGATTAGTTAGGTTAGGAGAGATATATGCCACGCGTTAAATCCGGTGTACAGGCGCACGCGCGCCACAAGAGTGTAATTAAGGCAGCCAAGGGCTACCGTGGTCGTCGCAAGAGCTGCTTCCGCGTTGCTACCCAGGCAGTAGATAAGGCACGTCAATATGCGTATCGCGACCGTAAGGTTAAGAAACGTGAATTCCGTAGCCTGTGGATCGTTCGCATCAATGCAGCGGCCAAGCTCAATGGTATGAACTACTCAACATTCATGCATGGTCTGGGCAAGGCTGGTATTGAGCTGGATCGTAAGGTTCTGGCTGATATCGCAGTACGCGATGCTGAAGGTTTTGCGACGCTGGTAGAAACAGCTCGCGCACAGATTCAGTAAATCGCCTGTTCCGGCTATGTCCGGGATGGTAGAATTATGAAATGGCAGAGCTGTTATGGCTCTGCCATTTTTTTTTGCTTTTCAATATATCATCCACCTGAAGTGGAAGGGGAGTTTGAACTATGAGTGAAATTGATTCGCTGAAAGCTCAGCTTGAATCATTGCAATCCGATGCATTGGCTGCATTTTCGTCGGCAGCAGACCTGGCTGGCCTGCAGCAGTTGCGTGTTAACTACCTGGGCAAAAAGGGTGCTTTGACTGAAGTGCTCAAGGGCGTAGGTAAACTGCCACCGGCAGAACGGCCTGTGATTGGCCAGTTTGTGAATCAGACCAAGCAGTCACTTTCTACTGCACTTGATGAAGCAGAAGCGGGGCTGGCGGTAAAGGCCAAAATTGCTCGCATTGAAGCTGAAAGAGTGGATGTCACCCTTGCCGGGCGCAGTGTTTCAAAAGGCGCCTTGCACCCTGTGCAGCAGGGTCTTGATGAGATGACGGCCATCTTTTCGCAGATGGGCTTTGCAGTGGCTGAAGGTCCTGAAATTGAGAATGAATTTCATAACTTTGATGCCCTGAATATTCCACCCGAACATCCTGCACGTGCGATGCACGACACTTTTTTCGTTGAAGAGATGAGTGACGAACCGATGTTGCTGCGCACCCATACTTCACCGGTACAGATTCGCGCCATGAAGCAATTCCTGGCTGAATCTGGCGAACCGCCGCTGGCTGTTGTTGCTCCCGGGCGCGTATACCGCTGTGATTACGATGTGACACACTCCCCGATGTTTCATCAGGTCGAAGTGTTCAAGGTGGACCGTGATGTTTCCATGGCACACTTGAAAGGTGTACTCAAACATTTCCTCTCCACCTATTTTGAAAAGGATGTATCCATCCGTCTGCGTCCACATTATTTCCCGTTTACCGAGCCGTCTGCAGAAGTGGATATCGGTTGTGTGTTCTGTGCGGGTAAAGGTTGTCGCATTTGTAAAAACAGTGGTTGGATTGAAGTTCTGGGCTCCGGCATGATCCATCCGAATGTTCTGAAATCAGTCGGTATTGATTCAGAAGAGTTTTCCGGTTTTGCTTTCGGTCTTGGTGTGGAGCGTCTGGTGATGCTCAAGCGGGGTATCCCGGATTTAAGGATGTTCTTTGAGAACGATGTGCGTTTTCTCAGGAGGATGGGCTCATGAAGATACCTTTTTCCTGGTTAAAAGAGCAGGTCGCATTGACCTCAACACCGGCACAGATTGCTGATGACCTGGTGCGTCTGGGTCATGAAGTGGAAGGTGTGGAGTTGCCACGCGCAGGCGTTAGCGGCGTACGCGTTGGTCAGATTACCTCCAAAGCCCCGCATCCGGATGCAGATAAGCTGAGTCTGCTCAAGGTTGATATTGGCGAAGCCGCGCCGCTGGATATTGTCTGTGGTGCTTCCAATATGGGTGAGGGTGACAAGATTCCTGTAGCGACCATAGGTACATCATTGCCTAACGGCCTTAAGATCAAGAAGGGCAAGATCCGTGGCGAAACCAGTTGTGGGATGTGCTGTTCGGAAACAGAACTAGGTCTGGCGGATGAATCGGCAGGCCTGTTGATTCTACCGGCTGATGCACCTGTTGGTGTGGAAGTGGGTGAGTTCCTGCAGATGGAAGAGGCAGTGTTTGATCTTTCCATTACGCCGAATCGTGGTGATTGCATGAATACACGCGGTATCGCCCGTGATCTTGCTGCCGATGCAAATCTGCCGTTGATGGGAGTGGCCCCGTGTACTGCTGAAATTGATGCGGCTGTATCTGCTCCCGCGGTGTCAGTTACAGCCGAAACCGATTGCCCGGCATATATGGCTCGCCGTATTGAAGGTGTGAAACTGGCTGATTCGCCGGCATGGATGCAGGCAGGATTGATTATGGCCGGTATGCGTCCGGTTAACGGTATTGTCGATGTATTGAACTATGTGATGCTTTATTTGGGGCAACCGATGCACGCTTTTGATGCCGATAAGCTCAGCGGTGAGATCAATATTCGCTCTGCTGAAGATGGTGAAGCATTCAAGGCGCTTGATGGTCGTGAATTGAAACTCAATGCAGGTGACCTGGTAGTGGCAGATCAGGGCAGTGTTATTGCACTGGCAGGTATCATGGGTTCAGAAGATTCAGGTGTCAGTGACGGCACAGTAAATATCGTGCTGGAGTCGGCATTTTTCCGTCCGGCACGCGTTAGTGAAACACGTCGCACCTATGCCATGGTGAGTGAAGCATCCATGCGTTTTGAGCGTGGTGTGGACCCTGAGATGGTTGCGACAGGTATGCAGCAGGCAACTAAAATCATCACAGATCTGTTCGGTGGTGTGGTTGGTGAAATTACAGTCTGTGGCAACACATCCGGGATTAATGCCGGCAAACAGATGCATTGTTCTGTTTCTGGTATTGAAAAGCGTCTGGGCATCACATTGCCTGAAGAAGTGGATGATGTGCTAAGGCGTATGGGATTCGGTATTTTGCGGCATGCCGACAAACTGGAAGTGGTAATTCCACCATTCCGCCATGACGTATCTATTCCTGAAGATATGTCAGAAGAGTATGCACGTGTCATCGGTTTTGATGCCATACCGGAAATTCTGCCTGCACTGGCTACAACGGCTCCGGCCAAACCGGATCGTTCAATCCATGATGCTGTGGCCGGTGGTTTTCTGCAGGTTGTAACTTACGCATTCATTTCCGAGAAAGAGCAGCGCCTGTTTGTACCTGAAGATGGTTGTGATATCAGACTGCAGAACCCGATCTCCGATGCCATGAGCGTGATGCGCAGAACGGCATGGGCAGGGCTATTGAATGTAGCCAAGCACAATCTGAATCGTCAGCAGCCCGGTGTTTCCATTGCTGAGCAGGGACGCCTGTATAAGAACACAGAACAGGGTCATGATGAAAATAATATTCTGGCCTGGCTAATGAGTGGTGAAATCGAAGCTGATCAATGGCATAGCAGTGCACGCAGTGCTGATTTCTTTGATCTGAAAGGCGCTGTAGAGGCCTGGCTGGCAAAACGTGGGTTGACCGGTCGTTTTATCGCCGATGACTCGATTCAGGGATTGCAGGCCGGTCAAAGTGCGAAGATTCTGATTGGTCGCGAGGAAGCAGGGCGTATCGGTAAGGTGGATGGTGATATCGCCGCAGCTTTCGATATTGATATCCCGGTTTTTGTAGCTGATATCAACCTTGATGTATTACATGCAGGTAAAAAAGCGAAGTTTTCCCCGCTGGCCGAATTTCCTGGTGTGGAGCGTGATCTGGTGTTCCTGATGGAAAAAGCTGCCTTCGTCCGGGATGCCGGGGCTGATGCCATCGTGCAGACAGTGAAGAAAGCCGGAGGAAAGCTGCTGATGGATGCTCGCGTATTTGATCTGTATGAAGGTAAAGGAGTTGCGGAAGGCATGGTCAGTGTGGGGGTTCGATTCACGTTGCAGGATCCTGCACGTACGCTGACTCAGGAAGATTCAGATGCGGCATCTTCGGCGATTATTGCAGCTATGGATAAACGTTTCGGAGTTTCTCTGCGCGGTTAATAAGTCGGGCGGGATCCCTTCCCGCCCGTTTTTCCCGAATTTGCGGGATGCTCATATATGGTCTATACCTTTATAACTGCCTTGGGGGGTAGTTTGGGGAGGGGCGATGAGCGCATCTGATAACACAAAAAATGATACTTCTTCAGAAGTATGGTCAGTCTCAGAAAAAAAAGTTATTTCCGATGAATTAACCCATATTCAAAAACAGTTTCCACAAGCGGATGAGAACAATCTTTGTGGGCTGGCATTCTCAGGTGGCGGCATACGCTCATCCACCTTCAGCCTTGGTGTGATGCAGGCTTTGGCGGAAAAGGGCTTATTAAAGAAATTCCATTATCTTTCAACGGTTTCCGGCGGCGGCTATATAGGTTCAGCACTGACCTGGCTTATGAATAGTAAGGACGGAAATGACTTCCTGAGGTTTAATGCGGGAGATAAATTCCCGTTAAAAAATGATAATCAACAAGATGATATTTCGAAGCGTTTGCTCAGGCATATGCGACAGGGTAGTAACTACCTTACCCCAGGTGGTGGCATTTCTATGGCATCGCTGCTGGCTGTTATCTTACGTGGTTCATTGTTGAGCCTTCTGGTATATATCATCCCACTGACAGCAATTATGTTTTTGTGTTTATCCGCGCACTTATTTGGTTCTCCTGAACTGCTGGCAGGGTATGCACCTTCCGGAGGCAATGTTTTGATTAATATTGCCAAAGCATCAGCCCTTGTTTTTGTAGTGGTTGCAGTATTTTATGGGTGGAAAACCAGTGAAGTAAGGAGTTCGATAAGAGGATATAAGGGCCGCAGAGCATTTGAGGAACATGCAGGAAAACTTTTAATTTTTACAGGAGCAGTGGCAGTTGTTGGGTCACTTCCCATGGCAGCAGGCTTGTTTGTGCAAGCGAGAGAAATCATGGCTGCGTCATTGACTCTGGGTGGTGCAGTTACATCGGCAATGGCAATTATTAAGGTGCAGGGTAAGGGAGAGGGTAAAATCCCACTGGGATTGATTGCTCCTGTTGCATTTATTCTGTTGGTATACGGCGTGCTACTTTCTAGTTATTTAATCGCGCTACATATCTATTCTTCATCAGCCTGGTTCGCTGGGGTTGGGCTTTTTGCTGCTTCTGCATTATTGGCATGGTTTTTAGGCACTAGAGTTAACATTAATTACATCTCTATTCATCGATATTACAGAGATCGCTTGATGGAGTTATTTATGCCGGACTTGGATGATATCATGAGAGAGAACCGGTCGGACATGGCTACTACAGCAAATGACTCTTCTTTACATGAAATGTGCATGTCGAAGAATGGTCCTTACCATCTCATCAATACAAACATGGTAACTGAAGGCTCATCAAATAAGCGTTTAAGAGGACGTGGAGGAGAGAACTTTTTACTGTCACCTTTGTACTGTGGCAGTAAGGCTACAGGTTGGTCCTCTACTGAGACTTACATGGCCAAGAAGATGAATTTAGCAACAGCAATGGCAATTTCAGGGGCTGCGGCAGACCCTCATGGTGCTCCGGGTGGGGATGGGTTGACACGCAATAAAAGTCTCTCATTTCTCATGGCATTGTTAAATATCAGATTGGGGTATTGGGCTCCTAATCCAGCTAAAGAGTCGGCTAAGGTAAGTCGCTCCCCAAGCTGGTTTGGATTTGGTTACAAAGAGTTGTTAGGCACTAAAATGGATGAGACAGATGATTTCGTTCACTTGGCCGATGGTGGGCACTTTGAAAATCTTGCTGTCTATGAATTGATTCGACGCAGGGTGCAAACCATTGTGGTTTGTGATGGCGGAGCTGATGCGGGTTTTACATTTGTTGATTTTGCAAATCTTGTCGAGAAAATCAGAGTGGATTTTGGTGTTGAGATTGAGGTGAATGGACATCCAAACTTTGCAGCAGATGGCAAGCAGGCTAAATCCTTGCTGGCGATGTGTCCGAAACCGAATGAATATCACCCGCATGGGGTGGCTCTGGCTGGCTCGGGTTTTGTTACTGCGACGATTAAGTACGGGAATGGAGTAAAAGACGGCACAATGGTTTATATCAAAACAACGCTTATTGGCGGTCTACCCGATGATATTTATTCCTATAAGCGTGGTCACGATGCATTTCCGGATGAATCCACAGCGGATCAGTTTTTTGATGAAAAGCAGTTCGAGGCATACAGAGAGTTAGGCTATCAAATCGGAATGACACTTCCTGATGGAATCATAAAGTAATAAAACAGATACTTCAGATGATTTTAGATCAGAGTGATTGACGTCCAGATAATTTCCGACAGTCTATAAGTATGTTAGCAGGTGTGGATGAAGTAGGGCGTGGGCCATTGGCTGGGCCGGTTGTAACGGCGGCGGTAATCCTGTCACCGGATGATCCTTATCTGGGCAAGTATAGAGACTCCAAGAGAGTGGCTGAGAAGAAACGGTTAAAGCTTTATCATCATATCCGTAAACACGCTGTTTCCTATTCTGTAGCGATGGCCACAGTGGATGAAATTGATGATATCAATATCCTGCAGGCAACCATGCTGGCTATGCGTCGATCAGTGCAGAACTTATCTGTTCAACCATCGAAAGTGCTGGTGGATGGCAACCGTATTCCGGACCTGGCTGTCCCGGCTGAAGCGATTGTCGGTGGTGATGATTCAGTGCAGGAGATTGCAGCTGCATCTATTGTCGCCAAGGTGATCCGTGATCGCATGATGTATATGCTGGATGTGCAGTTTCCGGGCTATCAGTTTTCCAAACACAAGGGTTATGGCACCAAAGTCCATATGGACGCACTAAGGACTCAGGGTCCATGCGAAGTACATCGCAAGTCCTTCGCGCCCATCGCCAAGCTTTTATAAGACATTGCGCTTTTTGCGGCGAATTGCCTCTTACAGAATATAGCGGGACAGGTCCTCATCCTGGCTGATTTCACCTAATTGTTCGCGCACATAAGCTGCATCAATGCATATTTTTTCGCCGCTGCGATCAGATGCCTCAAAACTTATTTTTTCCAGCACATGTTCAAGCAGCGTATGCAGTCTTCTTGCGCCGATATTCTCGGTCTTCTCATTCACTGTGACGCTGATGCGAGCAAGTTCGGCAATGCCATCCTCGGAAAATTCGATATTCACATTTTCAGCTATCAATAGGGCAGCATATTGTCGTGTGAGTGATGCTTCAGGCTCTACAAGAATGCGACGGAACTCATCTTCACCGAGTGCAGTAAGATTGACGCGAATCGGAAAACGCCCCTGTAATTCGGGAATCAGGTCTGACGGTTTGGCCAGGTGGAATGCTCCAGATGCGATAAACAGAATATGATCGGTTTTCAGATGACCATATCGTGTATTCACGGTTGTGCCTTCCACAAGTGGTAACAGATCGCGCTGTACGCCTTCGCGGGATACTTCTCCGCCAGATGCGGCACCGCTGCGGTGGGTGATTTTGTCCATCTCGTCGAGGAAAACGATACCATCATTTTCAGCACGTTTAATCGCTTCTTCCTTGATAGCATCCTGATCGAGCAGACGGTCAGCTTCCTGCTGCTGGATGACCTTTATTGCATCAGAAACACTCATGCGTTTGGATTTATTCTGTTTGCCCATCATATTGCCAAGCATATCCTGCAGATCCATCGCCTCAGTGCCCTGACCGGTGAACAACTGCATGGTTGGCATACCCCCCTGAGCTTGTTCAACCTCGATCTCGACCTGGCGTTTATCCAGTTCGCCCAGACGTAGTTTATGACGCATCTTTTCTCTGGATTCACTGGAGGCAGCGCTGGCATCGTTGGTGTGAGGGCCGTTAGGGGCTACCGGATGTGGAATCAGAATGTCCAACAGACGGTCTTCAGCAACTTTCTCTGCTTTGGTCTGTACCTTGGCCAGATGTTCTTCCCGGACAATTTTAATCGCGGTATCCACCAGGTCGCGTATGATAGTTTCAACATCGCGGCCCACATAACCAACCTCTGTAAACTTGGTTGCTTCGATTTTGATGAACGGCGCATTGGCAAGCCTTGCCAGCCTGCGTGCGATTTCAGTTTTACCAACTCCTGTGGGGCCGATCATAAGAATGTTCTTTGGCGTGATCTCTTCCCGCATAGGGGAGGCCACTTGCTGACGGCGCCAGCGATTACGCAGGGCAATAGCGACGGCACGTTTTGCATCATTCTGGCCTACAATGTAGCGGTCCAGTTCCGAAATGATTTCACGCGGGGTCATGGTCTGGCTCACGGTTACGACTCCTTACTGATTGATTCAATCGTAATATTATTATTGGTGTAAATACAGATGTTGGCAGCAATCATCATGGCTTCTTTTGTGGCATCTTTGGCTGAAAGGTCACTGTGGTTTAATAACGCTGTTGCTGCTGCTTTGGCATAAGCACCACCGGATCCGATAGCTGCGACACCGTCATCCGGCTCTAGAACATCGCCGTTGCCGGAAATGAGCAGGGTGTTGTCTATGTCGGCCACTATCATCATGGCCTCAAGCTGGCGCAGGTATTTATCGGTGCGCCAATCTTTTGCAAGCCCGACAGCTGCCCGCATCAACGACCCACCATGTTCATCCAGTTTGGCTTCGAAACGTTCGAACAGATTCATTGCATCAGCTGTTGAGCCTGCAAAACCGGTCAGGATGGCTCCATCGCGAATGGTGCGTACTTTACGGCCACCATGTTTTACTACGGTGTCTCCGAGTGTGACCTGACCATCACCACCGATAGCCACTTCACCATTTTTGCGAACAGAGCAGATGGTGGTTCCGCGCATATCAATTTTTCCCATGCTACACCCCTCGATTTTTTTGTTGGAATAATGAGGCTTTTTAAGCCTTCCAGCATTATCTGGTTGCGTTGGCTAACCCTAACGTTGAAAAAGTTTAACGTAAGTGTCGATTCAGGGATTGACGAACGCCTTCCAGATGAATATTGTCCGCCGCCTTCGAGCAAGAGGATTTAATTCGGGGCGTAGCGCAGCCTGGTAGCGCATCTGGTTTGGGACCAGAGGGTCGGGAGTTCGAATCTCTCCGCCCCGACCATCCTCCTTCGAAGAAGTACACGCGATTGACGCGATCTGGCAAGCGCCTGTAGCTCAACTGGATAGAGCAACGGCCTTCTAAGCCGTAGGTTGCAGGTTCGAGCCCTGCCAGGCGCGCCACTGAATGTATGGTGGATGTAGCTCAATGGTAGAGCCCCGGCTTGTGATGCCGGTGGTTGAGGGTTCGAGTCCCTTCATCCACCCCATTCATACTACAATCAGATATGGGCCGTTAGCTCAGTTGGCAGAGCAGCTGACTCTTAATCAGCGGGTCGTAGGTTCGAGCCCTACACGGCCCACCATATAAGAGTTGTTAAATAAGACATGTTTAAAAAGGAGTCCTTCGGGGCTCCTTTTTTGTTGTACTTTTAAAACAGCATGATTAGCGGGATAAGAGCTCAATTGAGATTAATGTGACTGTGATAAATAGCAGGCCAATGAAAATCTGAAAACGTTTCAACCAGGTACTGTTCAATGTACAACCCCTCAAAAGAAATATTTCCTGTTCTTATAGCACAAAATTTAAAAAGTGAAAAATAGTAGTCTTTTCCAATATGAAATGAGTCTGAAAACGTAGTTGTCCTGTCCATCATATGGGGATGCTTATCCAGATGGACGAAAGGAAGATCAAAACAGTTGCCGATATTTCAGTCTTTCTGTCAGGAACA
>NZ_BDFD01000032.1 GCF_001895085.1 Mariprofundus micogutta
ATGGAAGCATTTACGAAACGCTCGCAAAACCTTGTTCAAAACAATCTTTGGGCAGAACAACGAGGCAGCATGAACTATAAACCATGCGATCAGCTTTCAGACTCATTTACGGATTGGAAAATACTGTGAGCGAGCTGTGTTTCAATCAGGGCTTTATTATTCTGTGCTTGCGGGTGGCGCAACCAGAATAATGTCGATGCGACGGTTCTTGGTACGACCTGCAGCCGTTTCATTATTAGCAATAGGTTTCTCTTCACCGTGCCCGACCGCATCCATTTGATTGCTGAATTCAGGCATGTTCTGATGCAGGTATTCTGTTACCGCATTCGCACGGCGTTCGGAAAGAGCCTGATTGAATGCATTGCCACCCATATAGTCAGTGTGTCCTTCGATACGTACAGACCGCTTGGGGAAGATTTCAATCGACTTGATAGCATTATCCAGCAAAACATAGGCCTGAGGCGGAATAACAGCACTGCCACTACGGAAATTCAGGGTCTTCATGCGGAAGATAACATCAGCATCCGTTGTGAGAAGAATCTCAACATCATCCGGACTGAAAAGCTTGGTCAGACGTTTGATTTTAGCTTCGGCTTCTCGTTTGAGCTGTAATTTGTAGCGAATGTCCGCCATATCTTTCAGGTCACGAGCCATATCACCTTCATATTTGGCCAGTTTTTTACTCAGCTCACTACTCTGCTTGTTTGCATCGGCGAGCTGCGCTTTATATTCACCCTGCATATCTTCGATAGCCTGTTTCAGTAGTGCCAGCTGCATATCGGGAGATTGGCTGCGGTCGAGCTGGATTCCCAGGGCTTTTGCCAGCGTTTCCATGCGGGCATCACTGGCATCAACCCAGCGTTCAAGCAACTGAGGCTTTTTAGTGAACTGAGAACCCATGCTTGCAACGCGTGTGGCATGCTGGGCTGATTTATAACCCTGTTGATAAAGCGCATAAGCCTGTGTTTGGGCATCCGGATCAGATTTGATCAAAGCGTCGGTTTTCTTTTGCAAGTCAATGGCTTCACTCAAGGCTTTTGGTGCAAAGTTACGGGCTTTATTTTTACGTGCCTGTGCAATGGATTTGGAAATCGGGCGTACAAATTGTTCGCGGGCGGCAACTACCTGGGCGGAATTCAGCGTACGTCTTGCATTGACTGCTTCTTTGCGGGCTTTTTTCATATTACCGCTTTCAGCAGCTGTCACTACGATGGCAAACTCTTTTTCGGCGCGTTCTGTAATATCATCTCGTGTGTATTCATCTCCGGCCAATTGTAAGCGATCACGGGACTCCACCAGATTGGAAAAGTTCTGGGTAAATTGCTGCGAAGCACTTGATGCGGCAGCGGCCTGACCTGCAGCCTGATCAAGAAGGCTGCGTATTTTATTCCTGTCACCTTTCTGGATCAGCAGTTCCTGAGCCTGCCTGAATGTACGTTCGGCACTGTTATAATGGGCAGGTGCAAATTCAGCGGCACGTAATGCTTTGGCTTCACCTATAGCCTGTTTGACCTCATCCAGTGTTGCAGCAGCGGCAATATTGGAAAGTGTGAATAGAGAAATAGAGACAAAGAATAGAAAAAATGGACGCACGAACATTGCAAACCTCCCTTAAAGTGTTCAGGTGGTTTGAATAGTATAGCAGGATTCATCGATCAATGTGATGAATCACACAAAATCTGGCTATCTGAACAGGTGTTTGCGGTAGAACGCCAACTCTTTAATGGATTCTCGAACATCAGACATAGCCAGATGCTGGGCTCTTTTGATGGGGGCTTTTTTTGTTGGATACCAGCGACGCCCCAGCTCTTTGATGGTGCTTACATCTATATTACGATAATGCACATAGGCTTCCAGTGTCGGCATATAGCGAACCAGAAAACGCCGATCCTGATGAATGGAGTTACCGCACAGGGGGGACTCTCCTTCAGCTACATACTGTTTGATGAATTTCATGGTTTGCTCTTCGGCCTCAGCCATAGAAATCTTCGATGCCCGTACTTTAGCCGTGAGACCGGACTGTGCATGATGTTTGGTGTTCCAGTCATCCATGCGATCAAGTATCTCATCGGGTTGATGAATAACCAGACTGGGGCCTTCAGCAAGAATATTCAGCTTGCCATCAGTAACGATGGTAGCGATCTCGATGATGGACTCTATATCCGGATCAAGCCCGGTCATTTCCAGGTCCATCCAAACAAGATTGCTGTTTAAATTATTCATGAGCTTAGCCTATACAACTTTTATGCCGATGGCATGTGCAAGTTTCAGAGTCTGCTCATCACTGCAGCTGAAGTGGACAGGTGAATATTTCCAGGCACGACGGATCGGGTAGTGCCGACGATAGTTGGCAAACGCAGCTGTTAACTCACTGTTGTTGAGATTAGACCAGGATGTCATCACTACATCATCATTGCGGATTGGATATAGATAGCGGGAAGCAGCGTGCAAATTTTTCCAGCTGTTACTATTGGTTTCAACTGAATAGGCCATGCTTGCAGCAGGAAGGTGCTCATGCATATTCCAGACCGGTTTAATATGCAGAAAGTGACACAGGGCTTGATAAATGTACTGTGTATTCGCGGCTTTACCGTCGAGGGAGTGGCCTGCAATATGTGGTGTGGCGATAGCCATGCCGGGGTGAGCTATTAGTTCCTGATCAGGGCATGGTTCATTTTCCCAGCAGTCGAGAACAGCCGAGTGAGATGGGTTAGACTGTAACCAGTGCAGCAGGGCATGGTTGTCGATGCAGGCACCACGTGCAGCATTGATGATACAGTGACCACGAAACCTCTGCAGACGCTGCTTGTTGAGCAGATGTACTGTGCAATCCCGCGATTCACGTATTAGCGGTGTGTGCAGTGTGATGATATCCGCCTGCTCGAGAATCTGATCCAGAGAGCAGAAGTGATCCGGGCTTTCTGCTCTGGCACGAGGCGGATCATTGAGAAGCACATTCATCCCCAAAGCTTTGCAAAGCTTTGTCATTTCCCTGCCAATCCGGCCAACTCCAATAATACCGATCGTTGTATCGGCTATGTTGATAAGGGCTGAGTCGTGCAATTCCAGTAATACACTGGTCATGTATTCTATGACTGAACCGGTTGATGAGCCTGCTGCATTTGCCCATGTGATATTATTGGCATCCAGCCAGGCCTTATCGTAGTGATCATCACCTATTGTAGCTGTACCTGCGAAACGAACGCCTGTTCCCTGCAGCAATGATGCATTTACTTTGGTAGATGAGCGAGTGAGCAGGATATCAGTATCTTTTAATATGCCGGTTTTTGAAATATCCCTGTTTTCCATAATGCGCAAATTAACGTCAAAGCCAGGTAGCGCTGAGAATGCTGTTTCAACGCCCCAGATATGTGCGTCTGCGACAATATTCAGATTTTTATTCATCTATATTCTGCTGGGCTTGAGCATGGCTTTGACTTGCTCAAGCAATGCTTTTAATGCGTTCAATCAGTGCTGTAGTTGAGTGTCCATCTACAAAAGTGATGACAGTGACATGGCCACCATTGGCGCGAACTTCTTTAGCTCCGACAATATCATCGGGTTGATAATCGCCACCTTTGACCAGCAGGTCAGGGAGCAGCTTGGATATTAAACCGAGTGGTGTGTCTTCGCTAAATGGTACGACCAGGTCCACCGATTTGAGGGCGGAGAGCATAATACTGCGGTCCTCAAGCGGATTAATCGGGCGTTCAGGGCCTTTCAGACGTGAGATGGAGTCATCATCGTTAAGTCCAACAATCAGCACATCACCGAGTTGACGTGCTTTGTGCAGATAGTCGATATGCCCGGGATGCAGCAGGTCGAAACAACCGTTGGTGAATACGACTTTAATGCCGGCTTTTTTCCATGTTTCAACCTGTTTTAAGGCATCTTCCCACTCTTTTTTGTAGTTCAATTCTTCGCGACTTGCATCAGATCAATAATTGCGGTGACACCCTTCACTTTATGAACAAGATCCTTGGTACGCTGACGCTGGATAAAGGTGTTTACATAACCCTGCAGATACACCTTGCCTTCGACAGTTTCCACTTTGATCGAAAAGCCGGAAACCTGTTCATCATTCCATAGTTTTGATTTGATCTGAGCAGTGATCCATGAATCACTCATGATGCTACCCAGAGCTGGTTTACCAACCATCAATTCAGAGTGTACGCCGCGAACACCTCTGATATTTTCGGTGATATAGATGGCGCGTTGAATATGTCGTTTGGTTGGCAGGTGACCGGTGAGCGTTGCTTTCCCGTCAATGACCTGAACGCTGACCCAGCGTGATGGCATATCACGCTCAGCAATCAGGCGAGCATCAATTTTTGTAGTTAGTGTAACATCATCAATCTGTGTGCCGACACTGCGTTGGTCATTAACGCTACTTGTTGCGGCAGCTCCGCCACCGACAACAGCAGCTAAGCAGCCGGATAACATCAGTGGAAGGGTAATTAAAGCCAATAAACGCCATGTGGGCATGGGAAGGTCTCCTGTTTTCTTATTCATATGATTTCATCACCAAGTGCTTCCAGAACAGATGCAAATAGCAGGGGTACGAGAATTTCATCAGGTCCGGATAGCCAGTAACCTTTACCATCCGGTTGCGACAGACGTGTCACGACATCAGTAATGGCAGAGGCGCTGGCACCGGGATCGATGACTGCTGAGGTGATATTTTCAATGTTTTTACCGACATTGCGTGCTGCATCAACCGCTTGCAAAAGCACACGTGGCATGATCACACTGGATGCGATATTGATGATAACGCCGTTGCTGGCTTCTGCCATCATACCAGCGAGCAATCGGAAATCCCTGAACCCGGCTGCACCCATGGACTCACCATGGGATGCCGGATGCATACCGAATGCATCAGCGCCAATCGCGGGATGCACGGTGATGGGAATACCGTAACGCACTGCAGTTGCTACCACTGAGTGATCCAGATGTTCCAATTCTGATTCCATCAGACGTTTGCCGACGCTCAGGCCAATGCCCCAGTTTTCACCGGTACCATAGTTGATCGCATCATTGATCAGGCAACCTGTCTCTTCAGTAATACAGTATTTGCCATCACTTAAGGCCCGCTCACTGGCCGATACAGTCTGGCCGAGCATGGCTATTTCCACATCCTGCTCCAGCGCTGCGCCTGTCAGAGCAATGCCGGTGATAACTTTCTGTTCAATCAGGCGACAGATTAACGGACCGAGGCCGGAATCAAATACATGTCCGCCACAGGCAAGAAAGACCTGATGGCCATGTCTGTGAGCTGATACAATAGCATCGCGCAACAGGAACAGATCACCTGCACAGCCAAGATTAGGTAGACTGCAGAGAAAATTTTCAAAACCGGTACCGGCTTTGTAAGGCGCGGCAAAATCTTTTCCATCACTGTCAACTTTTCGTTTGGACAGCGGGACAGTTTTTATTTTTGTGAACGAAAGTGGTCTGATCGTCATGAAGCCCCTCCAAACAAATCATCATCGACCAGGGAGCAGAGGATATGCAGACAGGTGATGTGCATTTCCTGAATGCGCGGTGTAGAACCATAGTCGATGTTCAAGTGTACGCTGATGTTACTGTTTTGGCCAAGTTCGCCGCCGTTCTTGCCGGTGAGTGCAATGGTGTTCATGCCAATCTCTCCTGCTTTTTCCACTGCTGCAATCACATTTCTGGAAGCACCACTGGTGGAGATGGCCAGCAACAGGTCGCCGGGTCGACCCAAAGCTTCAACCTGGCGCGAAAAGATCTGGTCAAAGGAAAAGTCATTGGCGATGCTGGTAATCACCGATGCATCATGAGTGAGTGCGACTGCAGCCAGTCCCCGCCGGTTGATTTCAAAGCGGTTGACCAGTTCTGCAGCAAAATGCTGCGCATCTGCTGCCGAGCCGCCATTTCCACAGGCCAGGATTTTGCCGCCACCTTGCAGGCATTTAACAATAATGCTGGCTGCGCTCAGCAAAGGTTCGGTTAATGTTTCACTGCATTGCCGGCGCAGTTCGATGCCGTCTAACATGGCCTGGCTGATCAGATCGCTATTCATCAGTTAATAATATTCCTCATGTGTTCAATACGGGGCGGTAACCAACCCGGCAAGCCTAGTCTAGGGGTGACGATGATTAAATCAAAGCGGCATTGTAAATGAGCATATGAAGCATGACCTGCAAGCCACGATTCGGCCGCAGATAATAGTCTGGCGCACTTATCGTCATGCATGGCCAAAAGTCCCGACTCGCGGGTCTTGTGCGTTTTGACCTCGACAAACAGCAGCAGTTCATCACTGCATGCCACAATATCAAGCTCTCCGCGGCCAAGTCTGATATTACGCCCCAGTATTTTGAATCCTCTGCGTTTCAGGTAACGGGCGGCTCGTTCTTCACCAGCCTGTCCCAGTGCCGTGCTCATGCGTTATTGATCAGTGCATACACCCTCGATTTGGTCACATCCAGAGTTTTGGCGACTGCTTTTGCACGTGCTGAAGGGGGAAGCGCCTGCATAGCCTCGGTGCCAAGGCATGCTATGATCTGCTGATCGGATAGATCAACCTGCTCTTCACTTGCCGGTGCCAGCAGGAGCACTATTTCACCGCGTGGTTCATGTTGTTCGAAGTGCCTGATCAGCTCATGCACAGGGCCAGAAACAAACTCTTCATGTAACTTGGTCAATTCGCGTGCTACAACCACTTCTCTGTTATTATCCAGTGTTTGCAAGTCTTTCAACGTCGCCAGAAGTCTGCGCGGTGATTCGAGAACGACAGATGTCTCATCCGAAGTGATCAGGCGGCTCAATGCTTCACTGCGGGTCTTGCCACTGCGGCTAAGGAAACCTGCATAGCGAAAATGGTCTGTGGGTAATCCGGCTGCACACAGGGCGGTTAAAACACTGCTGGCACCGGGAATAGGTGTGATGCGGATATTATGTGTTCGCAAGCCCGACACCAGCCGGTAGCCGGGGTCTGAGATCAGCGGGGTGCCGGCATCAGAAATCAGGGCGATATTCTCACCGTTGTTCAGGCGGATCAGAAGTTTCTCCAGCATGGCCTGTTCGTTATGCTCATGCACAGTAATCATGGGTGTCTTGATGCCATAATGCTGCAGCAACTTGCGGCTGTTACGGGTATCTTCAGCAGCAATGACATCTACCTGTTTCAAGGTTTCCACGGCGCGATAAGTCATATCGCTCAGATTACCAATTGGCGTGGCTACGATGAAAAGTTGGCCGTTGCCATCGATATGTTTAGGTTGCGTATCCATGATGTGGACACGTTATCGCTCTACCCTCCCCGCTGCAATGCCAGCCATGCTTTCCAGAAGTGTTATTTACGCCGTGCTCGGGCTTTTTTCCTTGCTGTTGCTCAGCGCCTGTCAGCCGAAACAGCCATCTGGAATAAGCGGTGTTGAGAAATCACGACCGGGTTTAAAACGCATGTCTGCCGCTCCGGTAAGTGCGGCTGAGATTCAGCTGCTGATGCGGCGAGCCAGATCCGGAGAAAATCCGGATCAGATTATGTATGAATTTGACCGGCTTATTGAACAAGGTGCTCCTCTCATTCGAGATGAGGCCATTTTCCGTAAAGCCCAGCTGCTGCTGGAGATGCAGAGTCCGGGTGCGGAAGGTGTAATCCGCTCAGTGATTGCTGCGCATCCGAAGCATGCACTGGTTCCCTATGCGCATTTCTGGCTGGCTAAATGGTGGATAGCTCAGGATGAGGCAGGACGTGCGCTGGAAAAGATGCGCGATGCTCTGCTGCATGAACGCCTGACGCGTGAACTGGCTGATGATATTTTTGATCAGGCCCCTGCAATAACACAGCAGGCATCCGAGCGTGAGGCTGTCTACTGGCTGTTGGCAGCTGCAGCCGTGGATTATGGTGGTCGTGACAGTTGGTTGCGCATGGCTGCCCGCCGCTCATCCATGGAAACTATTGAACAATTACATCGTGAGGGCGCACTCTCTTCCGACTTGATGCCGGACTTTGATTTACATGCTGGCCGCTCTCGACTGATGACCGGTGATACGAGAGCCGTAGCCCGTATTGCAGAGCTGTTATCCGCAGCACAACCATCGCATAGCCATGTCAGACAGCTACAGGCCTGGGCGAGCGGCGAGGTTCGGGCCGCGACGATTGGTGTGCTGTTGCCGCTGACAGGTCCTTATGCCCGTTATGGCCAGGATGCTTTGCGTGGCATTCGTGTGGCCCTGGCTGGTATTGAATTTGATGAATACATCACCTTGCGCGTTGAAGATACTGCATCTGACAGTATGACGGCGATAGCTGCTTATAATAAGCTGGCTGGAGAATCGGTTAATATGATTATCGGCCCGCTATTGGCCGAAACTACTGAAGCGCTGTTGCCATATCTCAGGCCTGAGCTTCCTGTGATTAGTTTGACAGGGCGTACCGATCTCGCAGCCAGATCTGATGCTCTGTTTATTCATACGCTTTCGCCATTAGCGCAGGTCTATGTGATGGCCAATTATGCCTGGCAGCAGGGGGCAACGCGTATGGTGGTGATCTCCGGAGCATCAGATGATCAGACGGAGGCAGAGATGTTCTCAGCCTCTTTCCAGAATCTGGGTGGTGAGATTTCTCAACTTGTGCATCTGGATAAGCTCACCATGGATCATCGTTCACTGCTGAGAAAATTGCGCCATGAGACGGATGATGAGGAACTGCTGGTTGAACTGGATGAAGAGCTGGCTGTGATGTTGCCAGAGATGGATATGGAAATACGTATGCCAGTCGGATTTGACGCCATTTATCTGGCACTTGATGGTCGTCAGGTTGCTATGCTGGCCGGACAACTCGCTTATGCTGATATCAGAGGCGTGCCACTATATGGAACCAGTCGCTGGCAGGACGGACATCTGCTTGATGATCGTGGCCGTTATCTTTCCAAAGCGCGTTTTGCTGCCTCGAATACATCGGTTGATGTCAGTAATCAGGAAGACCCGAATATCCGCCAGTTCCAGTTTAAACACCGACAGGTCTGGGGGAGCGCCAAAATTTCCGATCTGATGAGTTTGGCCTATGATACAATGCGTATTGCCACTGTGATGACCAGCCGTCTGGGTTTGTCCAGACACGAGATTAGCCGAGGCCTGCGTACTCCTGAAGGTTTCCCGGCCATGACCGGTCACGTGAAATTTGATGATTCCGGAGTGGGTCAAAAGCAGCTGGATGTATTCAGTATCAAGAAAGGTGAGATTGTCCCCGCAGGTTAGTCACCCTGGCCTGTTAAAACAGTTGTCTGAGTGTTGTCTTTGCACGCTGTAACTACAGACCAAGCCATTCTTTTGCGCTATCGATATCACGGAATATGGATAGTTTGCCGTGCTCAGAGCCCATAACGGCTTGAAATATATTTAACAGGCCAAAGCCTAAAACAGTTGAAACAACGATGGCTCGCTGTGCTTGACTCCCCCATGGGCTGGAAGCAGCAAGTTGCGAATAATTAATCTCTCTTACCCTGACATTTATGAGATCTCTGCAGTCCATGAGTTCACGCATGTCCGGATGAAACTCAGGGTCCTCTCCTAGCTTGTCTTGATGCTCATGGAGCTGTTGGTTATCGAGCACGCCTTCAACATGTGTAAAAACAATTTGTTTTACCGAATCAATTGTATAAGAAACCACTGCTGTCCGGTTAAGGAATTAGCAGCAAGAAAACAGGCCTGAATTCCCAACGATTATGGTAAATTTGTAGTTATCCAGACAGCAAATTCACAGAACGGAGAACTCAGGCCATGAAGCACATTAA
>NZ_BDFD01000033.1 GCF_001895085.1 Mariprofundus micogutta
CAATCTGTTTGATGCTCTTCTTATGGACGTAAAAATCCCGCCTTACTTTTGCTTTCGTTTCCACTGTGATCACTCCTGTTTTTTCCTCCAACTAAATCATTAGCTGGGGATACTACAGGGGGGTCAATTTTGAACGCTGAATAACACAGGAGTTTGTGACCGAACGACCAAATGGTGAAACAGTTCCTACGCCAACTTTTGTGATGTCTTTTGATTCAATTGTAGCTGATGCTGAGTGCAGGAATCACACTTTTCTTGAAATATTAAAAAATGGAATGAAAAAGCATACCGAACAGCAACAGCAATCAAATGAAAAGACTGCGGTTCAACCTCCAACAAATTGATTATTTAACTGTCACCTGCCCATTCATAAGCATAGGTAGGAGCCAGTCACGGAGTTCAATAAGCTGCCGATTCTCTTGTTCTAAAAGCATATGTTGTGAAAATATAGGCTTAAGCTTTTCATCTAGCCTTTCTATAAGCGTGATAGGAGGAATGACCACTCGACTTTGCTTTAAATGATCTTGAGTTATATGTCCCATCGTTGTTTTACGTTTGTCCGCCAACATCTTAAAGTGCCGTAAATAATTTTTTAGTTCAAAATAATAGTATGACCTTGGATATTTCTCAGAAGTCACTTTAAATATATGTTGATTTAGTGCGCCTTTACCTTTGCTCCAAATTTGAACTTCAAGTGTTGCTGACCAAGAGAAAAGAACATCGCCATTTTCAACAATTGCTTTGGGATTGATTGAAGGAGATGCCTTCTCTGTTTTACTAGAATAGCCCTCAGTCATCTCTTTGATCTTAATCACTCTTAAAAAGTCTTTACCTGCAGGTCTGTGTTTTTGCATCGCCAACCCATTGAAATAATCTGCTATATTCCAAAGTGAATCATCACCCCACCCTTCAGGAATTTCCCTTTTTAACACTTCGTTATAAACCATCTTGCCACCAGAAGACTTATAAGGTCTGCCGTTTTCGTCAGGGAAGTCGAATTGTACGAACCAGTAGTCATAGATGGTTTTAGCCATCGAT
Source organism: Mariprofundus micogutta (assembly GCF_001895085.1). GTDB lineage: Bacteria > Pseudomonadota > Zetaproteobacteria > Mariprofundales > Mariprofundaceae > Mariprofundus > Mariprofundus micogutta. The sequence goes on from NZ_BDFD01000033.1 coordinate 1,039, forward strand.
TCTAGTTCAGCATTGATGCGGTTGTTCAGGTTGATTTTGGCATCGAATAAATAAAGTGTATCTACAATTTTTTGTTGTTCTTTAAGGCTAAATTGAGGAAGTATTACATTCCCTAATGTTCCCTGATTTAAATTGTTAATGTTAGTGCTGCCAGCAGGAGTGATAAGGCTTCTAAATCTTTTCGTTTTAGTGAAGTAGGCACAAAATTTTGCTGAGAATTTATTGGAAGTAACTCGCGCTCTAATGCAAAATCCTGAGTATAATGCTTCTATGTTTTTACCAACAAATAGACTTCTACCTACAAGCCTTTTGTTGCCATTAGATCGAACAAATAATATATCCCCTTTCTGGAGGTAATCTTCCTCAGATGCTATGCCAGTAGGGTTAATTTCACTTAGTTCATCGTATTTTGGTTCTAATCCAGCATGGAAGTTCGAGACTCCAATGAATAAACATCCTTTACCTTTACTTTCTTTATTATAGTTCAGCCCATTTCTGAAAGTAGCAATATTACCAAATCGAATTCCTGTTTTCTTATCAGTCATACGAAATCTTTCCGATCATAAGTTTAATCTCAGATTCAATAGCCTTTGATTCTTCAAATAATATATCCAAGTTGCGACTGTAATTTTCAACTTTGGCTGTAAACTGTTCGGCGGTAATATCCACATATTCAATTGGTATATCAAAATATTGGCTGGCACTGAATGAATAGTTTTTTTCCTCAAAGTCAGAGTAAGGCACAACTGTCGAGAATCCTTCGATCACTGACTTCGCGTTGAATGCATCAATGATTTGTTTTTCTTCACTAGGCTTTAAAACTACTTTTGTGTTTTTTCCGTCCTTCCATTCTTCACCTAAATTAGAGGCATCAACAAGAACTACATTTTCTTTGTTGTTTGTGTCGATAAATAGAATAGAAACATTTGTTCCTGTTGTTGCAAAAATATTACTTGGCATAGATACAGCACCAGCAAGCATTTTGCGCTTAATTAAGGCTTCTCGAATCTTCTTGTCGATACCTTGTTGTGCAGAAATAAAGCCTGTTGGAACAACAACTGCTGCCTTACCATTAGGTTTCAGTGAATACATAATATGTTGAAGAAATAGCTGATAGATAGCCATCTTATTCTTCTCTTTCGGTGGTACCTTTGGAATTCCTGCAAAGAACCGATCATTGTTCTCCTTACAATCTAAGTCATCACGTGTGTCGCTAAAGTCTGTTTTAAAGGGGGGATTTGATACGATATAATCAAACTTAGCGAGTGCATTACCTTTCTTATGATACGGTGTCAGAAGGGTATCACCTTGCACCACGTTCTGAATCGAATGAACAAGGTTATTCAAGATCAGATTCAAGCGGAGCAAGTTCGAGGACTTTTGGGATATATCCTGCGAATAAATCGTACAGCGATCTTCACCGATAGCGTGAGCTAGATTCATTAGCAGAGTACCTGAACCTGCAGACGGATCGTAACAAGTAACGTTCTGAATTTTTCCACGTTGATCAGAAGGGACGAGAATCGCTGCCATAATCTTTGCAACTGCGTGAGGGGTATAATACTCGGCATACTTGCCGCCACTATCGCTGTTGTAGTCTTTGATTAGGTATTCAAAGATCGTGGAATAGAAGTCGTACTTTTCATTGAAGATGCGCTCAAAACTGAACATTCCAAGCTTGTTAATGATGGCTCGACAGAATACATCCCGTTTCGATTCATCGGTAATCGTTTCGCTAATGCGATCAAACAGGGTGATCTTGGAACCACCTTCGGTCTTTACGGAGAATATATCGTTATTCGTAATTGCAATGTCCCGCAAAGTGTCATCGAACAGCTTTGCGAAGTCGGGAGCATTTTGCTTTGTTGAAAGGTAAGAGATGAAGTGTTCAGGCTTGAGGCGCGCAGTATCTTCTGCAAGCTGCAAAAGTAGCATTTCATAATCATCAGGACTAAGTTCAGCGACAGCTTTTTCCCAATTATCCGTCTGAGCAATGTTGCTATCCAGTTTCTTGATCTCATAGGCGAACTTATCGTTCATGAATTTGTATAGGAAAACTTGGGTGATAATCTTGAATTCACCCGCATCATTGCCGAGTCCGTGAGAAGCACAGATACCTTTCAGGCTATCGATTAGCTCCTTTGTTTTTTGGACAAATTCGGTTGTTACCATTCACTCACTCCGTTAAATTCGTTCATATATTCTCTTACCACTAACCCATTGATAAACTTTGAAGAATCAGGAGTCAGGGTGATGTGTTGCTTCGTTTTAAATTGATCAATGACAACTCTTGTGAGCATTGTCTGGAAGTAACTTTCATTATTCAGCACTTGAGCATTCAGAAGCACACGTTCATCAGCCAATTGCTTTACCCCCATCAACGCTTCAAAGACGCGCCTTTCCTGTCCTTTGAAGTCGCCATTTTCCATTAGGCGCTTATGAATACGAGCATACTTTTTATCGTTGTTGTACTTCATTCTAATCATTTCATTTCTGCGATTCAGGTTTTGAACACGATCATAAATATCGTTCAGGCTATCAATATTTTGGTGCATCGCTTCCTGTGACACTTCACTAAGTTTTTTCTTGTGAAATAGTCGTTCTAATTCCTCCTTTAGCGAAATGAATTCAGGGTCTTTCGGGTCAAAGTTTCCAGCAAGTCCTTCCCTTGTTTTGCGAAGTGTATTCTTAAGCTTGTCAGCAAGAATCAGTTCTTCTTCGCCAATCTTTGTGAACTGGAACACGACATCTTCCAGAGCCGCATTCAGCAGGTTTGATGACAGTGTGCTGTTTGCCAGATTGTCTTTTAGGTTCAGATTGTCCAAATGATTACTGACTTCACGGTAAAGCACATTGATTTTTTGGAAGTCGAGTTTATCAAGAAGATCGAAATTTCCTGAGAGCCTGATCAGGTTATAAAGAACTTTGGCATTGTTCAGAGCTTTTTTGATTTCAAGAACTTGTTGTTTATCCTGAATCTGCGTGATTTGTTGAGAGAACAATTCAGCATTTTCAGTGTTGAATTTGAACAGGATGTCTTTGATTGATTCAATGTCTTGTTCTATCTCTTCTTGGGACTTGAAGAGGTTTGAATAGTGTTGCATTTCATCGCCAAGTTCTTCCTGAAGCTCTTTGAAGTAGGCTTCATTCGCAGCCTTAAATTCGGAGCGAATATCAGCAAAATCGACAACGTATCCATAGCGGAATTCTTTGTACGAGCGATTTACACGGGTAAGCGCCTGAAGCAAGTTGTGCTTCTTGATGACACGTCCAACATACAGCTTCTTTAACCTTGGAGCGTCAAAGCCAGTAAGCAGCATTGCATTAACAATCAGAAGGTCAATCTTGCCTGCTTTAAATTCGTCCACCAAATCCTTTCGGTCAGTCTTGGTGCCTGCATCGTGGAGGATAAGTGCTGCAGTCTTTACACGGTTCTGTTCTTTCAGAGACTCGTCGTATGAATCTGTTTCAAAAGGTGTAATGGAACCATATTTAGCCTGAAATATTTCGTACATCTTTTCAGCCTGTTCGTTACTATCGCAGATCACCATTGCGCCGATGCTTGAATCAGCCATTGCAGTGCGGCTGAATTCAAAGTCAGTAACAACATAATCCAGCATCGGTTCAACGAACTTGTGGTGTGCATAGACAAGCTTCTTGTCGCCGTCACCCTGAATGACTTCAACTTCATCCAGAGCCTTACGGAGCGCCATTTTATAGTTCGATTGAATATCTTCCCTGATTAGTCGAAGCGTATATCCATCGGCAATCGAAGAGTCATAGTAATACTTGTGAATATAATCCCCGAACAGGGATTTTGAATTGTAGTCATCACCGAGAAGCGGTGTGCCAGTTAAACCAATTTTAATTGCGTCAGGGTCTGACTGATTCAGGTTCGCTAAGAAGCTTCCTTTCGGATTATACGAGCGATGCACTTCATCCAAGAAGTACACCCGCTGAATGCCGACATCGTAGTCTTTTGTCTTCACTACATCAGGGTCATCTGCAAAACGTTGAATGTTTACAACGGTGATTTCTGGTTTTCCTGAAAGATTATGAATAGCGGTATTCGTCTTAATGTCTTTGGCAAAGCCTTCTCGCGAATTGATTGTATGAACCTTTAAGCCACGGCTTCTGAATTCCCTGTGTGCCTGTGTTAACAGGTCGATGCGATCAACTATAAAGTAGAATTTCGGAACGATCTTTTTTGAGTGAAAGTAATCGGTTAAATAGCTGACGTTATAATATGCCAAGGCCGTCTTACCGCTTCCCTGAGTGTGCCAGATGATTCCCTTACGAATTCCTTCTTCCAGCTTCTTCTTGATAGCTTGAGAAGCGAACAATTGAGGATAGCGCATTACGTGCTTCTGGATGCCTAAAGTGTCATTCACATAAGCCAAGCTATAACGGAGTATAAAAGCGAGTCGATTTCTGCTGAATAGGGAAGTCAGGATTCGGTTGGTAGGCGTGTTGATATGCTTATTCGTAGTGAATTCAGGACTATGCTTGATCCCTGTTAGGTTATTGTCTTTCAGGACAAAGTTTTCAACAGCGTCATCCAGTTCTTTGATCGAGGCGGAGACTTCATCGCGCCTTTCTTCACGGAAGTAGTTGAAGATCGGGTTTGAATATGAAGACGAAGCATAGAAGGCACCTTCAATGGGAAGGGGTGATTCATCGTCATATTCCATGTTATTCGAGAACACCATCAGCTGCGTGATATTCACAAAGCGCCTGAATTTGTCGTTCTTAAAGCGAACCTTGATCCGCTTTTGTTCAGCCAGAATACCTTCCTTGTTATTCGGTTTCTTCACTTCAATGAATACCAAAGGCATACCATTGATCAGCAGAATAACGTCAGGTCTGAATTCTTCGTCGCCGTTCTTGTAGGTTAATTCGGTCACAACATTGAACGTGTTGTTATCGAAGTTTTCAAAGTCGATCAGCTTTGCACCAGATCGACTGGTTAGCATTTCATAAAATGCTTTACCGATATCCTCGTTATCCAATGCAAGAGTTGCATCTTCAAGCAGTCTACTAACATCACTTGAATCAAGGTCAGGGTTAATGTGTCCTATGCTACTTTTGAAAATATCAGTGAAAATGTTTGTGTTTTCATCCCAAGAAGCATCACGCAGGGAAAGATAATCATAGTTCAGGCGTGTTAAGTGTAAAATAGAGGGTATTTTTACTCGTGAATCTTCATTGAACTTCATTGTTTGCTACCCCCCAAGGGTGACTATAGCCTAAAATATTAGAACTGCGAGTAGCGACATCGAAATTAGTTTTACAATAGAAAAGGGAGCCTCGAAAGAGACTCCCTTTTTATTTCCACAAGACCAATTGAAGAAACGGGAACAGGAAAATGAAAGAGAACCTGAACCGATAATTACTTATAAACTAAGTTAACATAAACGTCAAGTAAAACATTATGTATTCTATCCAGAAACAATAAAGGAGCCTCTTTCGAGACTCCTTGTTTTTGCGCATTACTGAGTGAGGACGGAATAGGAAAAGGGAGAATCACTCAGTAGAATTATTATACACTATTTGGACACTTTTGTCTACTCTTATTTTTATACTTCGCAACTTGACGATTCTGCAAAGTAAAACTATAGTTCTTGTTATGGCAAGACTGATTGATGAAGAACTCAGGACTCAAATCAAAGCATTAATTGATGAGGGTAAAGATGTGAACGCTATTGCCGAGGCCACTGGTAAAACCAAAGCGACCATCTACAACTACATCAGACGCAACGACTGGAAACTTCAGAAGAAGGAAAAGCCTGTCGTGAAAAAAAAACCAAGAGGCAGACCAGCAAAAAGTCATCTTGATCCTTACTTAGCCGAAATCACAAGACGAGTACAGATCGGTATTCCTATTAACACAATTGCTGGACAGTGTGATGTATCCAGACAGACCCTTTACACCTTTTTTGAGAAGCACAATATCGACCCGAATTCTTTTCATCCAGAAGATTACAAGCTTCCAGAGATTGAGGCTGAAACCGTAAAGGAAGAGAAGGGTAAACTTGAAGAAGTGATGACCCCGCAGGATGAAACTGCAACTAAAATATAATATTTAACTAAACAACTTTGGATATATAATCATAATGGCAAAGGCTCAAAGAAAAATATTAAATATTAAGAATATCGCTAAAAAAGCGGTTGCCAAAGCAGATTCTCAGCCACAGGGAAGACCTGAAGGAAGTAAATTAGACCTTTATAAAGATGAGATTGTGAAGCGATTGAAGATGGGGGTATCCATCAGCAATATTGCGGGACAGTGCGATGTATCTCGAAAAGCCATTTATGATTTTCTCAAGAAACAAGAGATTGCCCCTAAAACATTCAATCCAAAAGACTACAAAATAACAGATTAATTCCCATTGCACCCATTGCATCCCCATTGCATCCGATTAGATGCAATGGGAAACTGTTGCAAACAAAGGGTTTTTGAGTCCATTGCATGTTATTCAGCGTTCAAAATTGACCCCCTAGAGGGGTAAATCAGCGTCCAAATTTGACCCCCCTGTAGTATCCCCAGCTAATGATTTAGTTGGAGGAAAAAACAGGAGTGATCACAGTGGAAACGA
>NZ_BDFD01000034.1 GCF_001895085.1 Mariprofundus micogutta
TAGGTAAGCGCAACAGCTTCGCGCTTGAATTCGGCACTGTACTTTCTTCGTTGGGTCATTCGGAACACTCCTTATGGGCATATTATGCCTCTTTTTAGATGTGTCCGTAGAAACGGGGTAGAACCCCTACCAAATCTGCAGCATTACGATCCAACGATTCACACACTACATCTTTCTTCTCTTCTTTTTTCATCAATTTGACCCTCCCAAATCAGTCACGACCAAACTTATACCCGCGCTGAAACTGACCCTTGGCATGTCTGAACCATTTATGGGTATCGTGTTCCAATTCCCATGGATCTTTCGTTAATAAAGATGCAGTGGTGAAGAATATTTACTCACCTTATTGACCAATCGAATTACAAAAAACACGCTAATCATGTCGCGCAATTATTATCCCAAAACGGGATATTGCAATAGTGCTGATATTTTCCTGCCATGGATAGAGAAAAGTGGAGTGCTCGTCAGCTGCAACTCATCGAGGCACTGAAAACAATGAGAATCAATTGTGGACTGACTCAAGTCGAACTGGCAGCTCAATTAAATCGTCCTCAAAGCTATATTTCCAAATACGAGAAGGGTGAGCGACGCCTTGACCTCATTGAGTTGTCAGAGATTTGCAAAGTGTGTGGGACACCACTTTCCGATTTCGTAAAGGTGATAGATTAGTTAGCTGGAACGCTCCGGTAAAATCTGGGTAGAGCCCTCCCAGTCTATCCTGAATTCGAGAGTTTTATTCTATCCAACCACCTTTTTTGTTTTTATTCGGCAAGGACGCTTTTCTTTTTGAACGGCTGATTCCAGCAATCAACCATCAGGACAAACGATCTGTTCACCGATAATTTCAACAGTCGTTTCCAACCTGAATCAGAGGTTTATTACTATCAGGAGTCTTCAGAAACAAATCATATCCTATTAGTTTAAGAATTTGGCTAGAGCTCTACGTCCATGGTTTTTTAAGTATTTATTATTGGGAATACCAAGGCATTCGTATGTAAGATAGAGGCCCTGCCACGTGCCCAGAGCAAGTCGGCCGTCAGTGATCGGAATTGAGATACTACTACCCAGCGTACTGGATTTAATGTGGGCCGGCATATCATCGGAGCCCTCAAGTGTGTGACGATAGTAATCCTGATTTTCCGGCACAAAGTGATTGAAATGGGCTTCCATATCCGAACGAACAGTCGGATCAGCATTTTCGTTGATCGTCAGACTGGCACTGGTGTGTTTGATAAACAGATGAGCCAATCCAATATTGAATTCCCTAAGTTCAGGCAGCTGTTCTACTATTTCCTGCGTAATCAGGTGAAAGCCTCTGCTTCTGGCTGACAAACGAATCATTTTCTGCATCCACATATGCACCTCTCATTTGCATACCCTATAACTGTCAGGCATACGAAGAAATGTATGGGTGCAGTTTTAACATTCTGCTCTAAAATGCCGCATGCTCTATTTTGACAAGGTCACCCTGCGCCGGGGCGCTAAACTGCTGTTTCGCGATGCATCCATGACCATCCACAGCGGCCATAAGGTCGGCATCACCGGTGCCAATGGGACTGGCAAATCATCGCTTTTTGCTCTGATTCAGGGGGCACTCGATGTCGATGATGGTCACTTCAGTATGGAAAAGAATATTGCCATTGCGCATGTCGCGCAGGAAACCCCTGCCTTGAATTTACCCGCCATTGAATATGTTATGCAGGGTGATCCCGAACTCACTCAACTACAACAGCAAATTGCACAGGCAGAAGCAGATAATGATGGTGTTCGTTTAGCCGAACTTCATGAGCGCTTCGCCACTATCGATGGCTATGCAGCCCATGCCCGCGCTGCAGGTTTAATGCACGGTCTGGGTTTTGCCGTTGGTACAGAGCATAATCCGGTCGCCAGCTTTTCGGGCGGCTGGCGCATGAGATTAAATCTGGGACATGCCCTGTTCTGTCGCTCGGACCTATTGTTACTGGATGAACCAACCAACCATCTTGATCTTGAAGCAGTTGTCTGGCTGGAGAAGTGGCTGAGGAGCTATCAGGGAGCTTTGTTACTCATCTCCCACGATCGTGATTTCCTTGATCGCTGTGTCAACCAGATCGCTTATGTTGAACACGAACAGTTGACCATGTACCGCGGCAACTACACTGCATTTGAGCATATGCGCGCTGAAAAACTTGCCTTGCAGCAGGCGTCTTACGTGAAACAACAGAAGCAGGTAGCTCACATGACCAGTTTCATTAATCGCTTCAAAGCCAAAGCGACCAAAGCCACTCAGGCCCAGAGCCGTATCAAGGCACTCGAACGCATGCAGATGATTGCCCCGGCTCATATTGATTCACCATTCTCGTTTGCCTTCAAACACCCGGGTGGCATTCCCAATCCTCTACTGCGACTAAACAAAGCCGATGCGGGTTATGGCGATACCACCATATTGAATAACGTTTCATTCAGTCTGCTGCCGGGAGAACGCATCGGACTTCTTGGCCCAAATGGCGAAGGTAAATCAACCCTGATCAAGCTGCTGGCAGGTGAACTACAGGCTCAGAAAGGACAATGTGATCAGGCAAAAGACCTCTCTATTGGTTATTTTGCCCAGCATCAGCTGGAACAACTGCACGGGGAGCTGACACCCTTACAACACCTGCAGATGCTGGATGAGTCACTATCTGAAAAGGAGGCGCGCCTGTTCCTTGGTGGCTTCGATTTTCGCGGCGACATGGCCCTCTCCCCTGTCGCCCCCTTTTCCGGTGGTGAAAAGGCACGCCTGGTACTGGCCCTGATAGTCTATATGCAGCCGAATTTGCTACTGCTGGATGAACCGACCAATCACCTGGACCTGGAGATGCGTCATGCCCTCTCTATGGCCCTGCAGAGCTTTGAAGGCGCGATGGTACTGGTATCACATGATCGTCACTTACTGCGTACAGTGTGTGACTCCCTGATGCTGGTATCAGCAGGTCAGGTCGATCTGTTCAACGGCGATCTGGATGAATACTCGAAATGGCTGCTTGAACAACGCAACGAAGAGAACATCGCTACAAGCACGCCATCACGCAAGGATGATCGACGTGCCAAAGCCGAGCAACGAAAACTGCTGCAACCGCTGCGCAACAAAATCAAAAAGCTGGAAGCTGAACTGGAAAAGCTGCACGACATGAAATTCAAACTCGATGAACAGCTCGCTGATCCAAAACTGTATGAAAGCGGCAGTGGCGATCTGCTGAAACAACTCAGCATTGAGCACAGCCAGTTGGAAAAAACACTGCAGAATACTGAAGAAGCATGGATGGATAGCTGCGAGGAGTTGGAAAATGCCATCCAGTGAATGGTTCCTCTACCTGATTCGCTGCTCAGGAGGCCAACTCTACACCGGTATCACCACCGATGTGGAGCGCAGATTCAGCGAGCACAAAAGCGGCAAAGGCGCAAAATTCCTGCGTGGTAAAGGCCCTTTGGAACTGGTATTTCAACAACAGGTTGGAGATCGATCCGCAGCATCAAGAACAGAAGTTCGAGTCAAAAAAATGAGTAAAAGCGATAAAGAGAAAATGATTATCAGCGGAACAATCAAACCGGCACAAACTTAATTTTCAGGTTCACTCTCTTCAGCTTCTTCTTCATCATCGGACACAACATCGACGATTGCTCCACCCACTTTAAATGGAACCTTAACCACTTCAACGGCCACATCGACAGCAGTTCCAACGACTGTACCAACGACACAACCTGAAAGGCCAAAAAGTGCAACAAGGGCAAACAGAAATTTAAACATCATCACCTCGACAACCGTTGTACAATGGTTCAGCGCACTTTACATGTTCCTGTACAATTAAACACGCACAAGGATCACCTGAGTTTCGTTAATGTCCGCGGTAACCGCGCTTAAGCATGCGCTCGGAGAATGCACGGTCAGATATTCCTGAGTTGTACTTCTGTTCTGAAAATACCATGACTGTACTGTGCCCTGTCTGGACATTGACCATCTCCATCTTCAAAGCGGTCCAGATGCCTTGCACCTCTTGCATTTCAACAATGCGAAAATGCTTTAATTCCTGCCCTTTGCGATCCCAGTAATCGATGCGTATCGCCATATTGTTATCCTTACGCACATAATTCACCGTTTTGGCATAACCCAGATTTTTCTTCAGATCATCCGTTTTTGGTTCTCCCTGAACGACCCAGCAATCAAACCCGTCAACAGTTTCAGTGCCCAGCCAGGTCCAGTTATAATCATCAAGTTCCGGCGTCTGTTTAATATCTTCAAAGGTGAAATCGGTACCCATGAAATAATCACCCCGATCCGAGGCAGAGATGCGTCGCACTTTTTTCAATGCAGGCAGATATAACCATTGGTCATCATCACGCGCAGTTCCGTCGTAATCATAGGTCAGAAGTGCGGTATCCCGGATATTGGCAGGCTGCAGAAAATAGGAGATCGATTTACTGTCTTTTCCATAATCCTTACGGAAGGCAATGATAAAGCGTTCACGCTCCCCACCCCTGCGATCAATCAGTTTCTGGTATATTTTCTGAGTCAAATCATCACCATCATCGCGGTTATCCACCCGCTGCATCACCTCTTCCCCGGTGATTTCTTCACCATAGGAGAGTACTGCAGCCATACCGGTACAAATGGCTATAGCAAATGTGATCAAGGCCAGTTTCTGTATATTCATTTATTGCTCCTTCGATGTTTCAAACTTGTTTCCTGCAAACACAAATTTCGGTTTAGCAGCCAGAATCAAGGCTGGTAATACTGTCAAGGTTGCCACGAAAGATGAGAACATGGCTGCAGAAACCAGTAGCCCCATTTCCTGGTTGGGCGGCATAACACTTGCAATCAACACCATAAAACCGGCAACCACCACAACAGCATTGAACAATATGGTTTTACCGGTCGTGGCAAGTGTGCGGGTAAGAGCCCGTTTATCATCCCGCAGGCTATTGTACTCATTGCGGTATTTATAAATCAGATGAATGGCATAATCCACACCGATACAGATGGCGATCGAGGTGAACATCGATGAGCCCCAGCCTATAGTCGTGCCGGTCAAACCCATAAAGGCAAAATTCAAAATCACAGCAGCCAGTACGGGGGTCATCACGAAAATGCCGGCAACAAAGGAGCGCATCATGATCCAGGCCGCCAGAAATATCGCCAGCACAGTGGCAATAATATTAAAACGCAGATTATTGGTAATCATGCCGGTCTGCACATAAGAGATATGCCCATTACCGGTAATACTCCACTGCACACCCAAGGGATCAAAATATTGCGCTGCCAACGCATGCAAGTCCGCTTCAATCTTATGATATTTAGAGTAAATGCCATTGGTCATAAACAGGCGAACATTGGCAATGCGGTACTCACTATCAATCACCTCAGCAAAATCATCCGGAGCGCCGGAAAAAGAGTATAGCAGCAAATACTGGGCAATCAGATCGGAGGATTCAGGAATCTTCGCCATCTCGGGTCTGTTCTCATTCATCACCTGATGCATTCGGCGAATATAATCTACAATACTGATCGAACCGCCAACAATGGTATTCTTTGCCTCCATCTCCTGCTGAAATGACCAGACAGCTTGAAGCAGTTCAGGGCTGTAAAAGGCCTCCGCATCTTTTGCTTCCAACACCACATTAAACTGATACGACCCGATAAAATGTTTATTCACGACACGATCAGCCTCAACAATGGCCGAGTCCTGTTCAAAGTTGGATACATAAGAATCATCTACATAGACTCTGGAAGCACCCCAGGCTGACAGAAATATCAGTGCACTGGTGAGAAACAGTGTTCCGGTGACATGTCTCCCGACCCAGTCACCGAGAAGGGTTAAATAGCGCGAGACCAGACCTGCACCTTCCAGCCCGTGACCCTGTGACACTTTTTCCACCAGGGATTTTGGTGCCGACACCTTCATCAGCACCAGTAACGCAGGCACCAGCGTTAGCGACACAAACATCGCATAGATAATACCCACAGCTGCAAATACACCCATCATCTGCAATGGCACCATCTCCATCGTCAGAAAAGAGAGGAAACCAACGGCCGTGGTAATCGAAGTTAAAACAACCGGTCGCCACATCTCTGTCATGGTATCGCGCACCACGCTTTTGCGATCTATGGCAGGATTGAGTAATACCAGTTCGTAATATTTACCCAGCAGATGAATTGCATCAGCCACACCAATAGCCATCAGTGTAACAGGAACCATCGTGGTGGTCGGATACATAGGCACACCCACAGCTGCCATTATTCCCATTGCACCCATCACCGAAAATGACACCACAGCCAGCGGTATAAACACACCCCGTGCTGATCGATAGGTAAAATACAGCAAAATAGACAGCACAAGAAATACCAGTGGCATCATCACACTGAGATCTTCAGTAATGTACAGACCCAGGGTTGCTTCCAGTACCGGTTTACCAGCCACATGAAACTGCTCAGGACGCCCCTGGGCCACCTCATCCACGATGCTTTGCACAGCATCATAGAGTTTAAATTTATCCAGTCCCCGATCAGCCAGCAATGTATGTGGCTCCAGCTCAACGAGAATTGCCGCTGCAGCCCCATTTTTGGCAACAATGAAACCATCGAAGATGTCAAAACCCTGAATCTGCTGCTGCAGGGACAACAGAGCCGCAGCATCATCCGGCACCTCTTGCATGAATGGCTCGACTTCCATGCCATCAGCTGTGCCACGAATATTGTCTTCAGTGGCAATCGAAACCACATCCTGGTCTACCACACCGGGAAGCAACCGAACCTTATCGCTAATGCTCTGAATAACTTTCAATGTATCAGACTGATAGATACCACCATCTTCACGTACAACACCAATCCAGAGCAGGTCCGGTGTACCGAATATCTCCTTCATACGGGTATTATCCAGCGTGGCCTGATGACCGGGAGGAATAAATGCTTCGGTATCTGTTTCAATCTGCATTTTGGCCATTTGCGATGCAATGCCCATGGTCAATAAAACCACCAGTGCAATAACCAGCTTTGGCCAGTTCGTTACAGACTTAATAAACAATTCCATCATTGGCCTGCCTTCAAACCATCGAAAAGCAGCTCGAGAAGGCTGTTCAACTCCGCCTCCAGGGATTCAAGCTGCACGTTCATACACATCGGCATATTGTATTTATTAGATGCATGATAAAGGTCTGCTGCTCGTTGCTTCGTATCACAGGCACAAAACTCTCCAGATGCAATACCCCCGACTAATATGGTTTGTATGGCACTTTTAGCACGCTCCTCAAAATGTTGAAGCAGGTCTTTATGTTTGCCTGAAACCAATTGTATGAGTTCATACATATGCGGCGTTTCCGATACAAAGGCATGCAAATGCCTTAGACGAATAACGAAATAGGCACGCAAAGCAGCCCTGCTATTGCTTGCCTGCGCAGCTGCATACTCACCCGCTTCAGCTTTGGCTGCCAGGCAGGCCCGGGCTCCCTCGACAGCAATTTCTTCTTTATTTTTATAGAAACGATCACTGCTGTCCGGTTAAGCATTGAGCAGTGCCATCTGGCGAGGATTCACGGTCGGTTTTCGCTTTGGAGGCGGTGAGCTTCCTCCCAGCAATTCGGCGATATTCCTTCGCTGCATGAGGTTGACCG
>NZ_BDFD01000035.1 GCF_001895085.1 Mariprofundus micogutta
TCGGTCAACCTCATGCAGCGAAGGAATATCGCCGAATTGCTGGGAGGAAGCTCACCGCCTCCAAAGCGAAAACCGACCGTGAATCCTCGCCAGATGGCACTGCTCAATGCTTAACCGGACAGCAGTGTAAACGTCAATAACTATACCCTGAAAATATCAATATCCGGTCAAATTGGCTGGATTTCTGTCTACTGTTTTAATTGGAGTCCACTTCTTCTTCTTTGACTATATGTAAATCGTAGTCTATAAACATAAGCAAAAGTGAAGAGGGGATGCTTACAGGTTGAATGACCTGAACAGGATTTTCCTCGGTGACTAATATCACAAAATATTGACAGTAATCTGTTAGTGTCGGCGGTCGATGTTTTGCATGTCTGTTGGAGCAGTTCTCTGATGGCGTGGAATATTCGGAGATATATTTTTCTTTGCAGGTGATGGGTACTCATGAGTTTGGATTCAAAAGCATTTGGTAACGGTACGTTAGGGCGAGACCGTTCACAGCGTATGGTCCGCGCATCCAACCCTGTTTCATTGAAGATGCAGTTGTTGCTTGATATTTTATTGGTAGAGACTGTGCTGTTTCTGTTTGTCTGGTTGAAGGGCATTACAGACTTCGAGCTCTATTATTACCCTGCGACAATTGCGCCGATGCTGATGTGGCTGATTTATTCCAATTCAGGCGTCTATCGCAGATTCTCCGGCAATATCGGCAGAGCATTGAATGTGCTTTGGGCCTGGACCAAGGTTATGGGTATTCTGATTGCCTGGGCATTTGTCACCAAGGATTCACATGATTTTTCACGTCAGGTGATTATTAGCTGGTTTATTGCTGCTGCCATCCTTCAAATGGCAGCGCATGTGGCTACCAACTATTTTATTCGCTCCTATATTAAAAATCATCGCCAATCGATACCCTCAATTATGATAGGTAATTCTGAACTCGGAGGTTACCTGGCTGAACATATCAATAGCAATCCATGGACTGCGCATAAAATTGTAGGTGTGATTGCAGTTGCTGATGATGATGTTGATTGGCATGCAAAAGGGCTGCCGAGATTGGGTGGTTTGGCTGATTTGCGCGGCATGGTTGAAAAATATGGAATTCGCCGTGTTTATTTTGCACTGCCTATGCAAACCAGTCATCATATTCGTGAAATGCAATTGCAGTTGTTGGATCTCAATGTCGATATTATCTGGGCACCCGATATTTTCGGCCTTCACATGGTTAGCCCGAGTGTGAAAGAGGTTGCCTGTGTGCCGCTTTATTATCTCTCCGAAAGCCCCATGGTGGAGGGAGCCCGCCTGAGTAAGCTGATGCTGGACAAGATTCTGTCTGTGCTTGCACTGATTATGTTGTCGCCACTAATGATCGGTGCTGCGATTGCTGTAAAGATCAGTTCTCCGGGGCCGGTATTCTTTCGTCAGGAACGTCATGGATTGGATGGAAAAATCATTCATGTTCTGAAGTTCCTTAGTATGAAGCTGCATGAAGAAAAAGAGGGGCAGATCACCCAAGCTCAAAAAGGGGATAACAGGATCACCAGAGTTGGTGCATTTATGCGTAAAACAAGTATTGATGAGCTGCCGCAGATATTCAATGTGCTTAAAGGTGAGATGTCATTGGTTGGACCACGCCCGCATGCTGTAGCACACAATGAGTTTTATGCAGACAAGGTGCATGCAACATGTCCCGCCACCGTATCCTTCCTGGTATGACCGGTTTGGCTCAGGTTAACGGCTATCGCGGTGAAACAGATACGCTGGATAAGATGGAAAAGCGTGTTGAATACGATCTGGCTTATATCAATAACTGGTCCATTTGGCTGGATATTCGCATTATGATTAAAACTGCGGTCACCCTGCTCTCGAAAAATGCCTATTAATGTTTTCCACAGTGTGATGGCTCCGCTAGAGTTTGCTAAATTACAATAATTGTAGGTGAGTCTTGGTTTCAGATTGCGACTATTCCGTTTAATCTGAATTTTCTGAGATTGTGCAAGTATGGAAGGTGGACCTTGAAGAAAGCATTGATTACTGGTGTAACAGGGCAGGATGGCTCGTATCTGGCGGAGTTGCTGCTCGAAAAAGGCTATGAAGTTCACGGCATCAAACGCCGTGCATCTTCATTTAATACACAGCGCGTCGATCATATCTATCAGGACCCACATGTAGAAAATAAAAACTTTGTGCTGCACTACGGTGATCTGACCGACACATCGAACTTGACCCGTATTTTGCAGGAAGTGCAGCCGGATGAAGTATATAACCTCGGTGCTCAGTCTCATGTGGCCGTCTCCTTTGAATCTCCGGAATACACTGCTGATGTGGATGGTGTCGGCACTCTGCGCCTGCTAGAAGCGATTCGTCTGCTCGGTATGGAAAAGCGGGTGAAGTTTTACCAGGCATCTACATCTGAATTATATGGTGAAGTGCAGGAGATTCCGCAGAAGGAGACCACGCCCTTCTATCCGCGGTCACCTTATGCTGTAGCCAAGATGTATGCCTACTGGATCGTGGTGAATTACCGTGAGTCTTACGGCATGTATGCCTGTAACGGCATCCTGTTCAATCATGAGTCACCGCGCCGTGGTGAAACATTTGTGACTCGCAAGATCACGCGAGGGCTCGCCAATATATCTCAGGGCCTCGAAGCGTGTCTGTATATGGGTAATATGGATGCACTACGTGACTGGGGGCATGCCAGGGATTACGTGCGCATGCAGTGGATGATGTTGCAGCAGGATGAGGCTGAAGATTTTGTGATTGCAACCGGTGTTCAGTATTCAGTGCGCCAGTTCATTGTTTGGTCGGCACAGGAATTGGGCATTACACTCCGTTTTGAAGGTGAAGGCATTGATGAACACGCAGTGATTGAATCCATCGAGGGTGAAAAGGCTCCTGCACTATCTGTTGGTGATGTCATTTTGCGCGTGGATCCACGTTATTTCAGACCTGCAGAAGTTGAAACACTATTGGGTGATCCATCTAAGGCAAAAGCTAAACTCGGTTGGACACCTGAGATCACGGTTCAGGAAATGTGCGCTGAAATGGTAGCTGCTGACTTGAAATCAGCCCAGCAGTACTCATTACTTCAAAAGCATGGGCATGATATTGCCGTGGCTCACGAATAGGTATATCCGATGGAGAAGGGTTCAAAGGTATACATCGCTGGTCATCGGGGGCTTGTAGGCTCGGCAATAGTAAGGGTTTTGAAAGAAGCCGGATATGAGAACCTGCTCCTGCGTACTTCTGCCGAAACAGACCTGCGTAATCAGGCGGCTGTTGATGCTCTCTTTGCAGCAGAGAAGCCTGACTATGTGTTTTTAGCGGCGGCGAAAGTAGGGGGTATTTATGCCAATGACACATACCCTGCCGATTTTATCCGAGATAACCTGCAGATTCAGACCAACGTGATTGATGCCGCATATAGGAGCAGGACAAAACGATTACTGTTTCTCGGGTCTTCTTGTATCTATCCGAAACCTGCACCGCAACCAATGCCGGAGTCCTGTCTATTAACAGGTGAGTTAGAACCAACCAATGAATGGTATGCCATTGCAAAAATTGCCGGAATCAAGATGTGTCAGGCATACCAGAAGCAGTATGGGTTTGATGCCATATCGGCAATGCCAACGAATTTGTATGGCCCTAATGATAATTTTGATCTGGAAAAATCGCATGTGCTGCCGGCCCTGATTCGAAAGTTTCATCTGGCCAAACTTGCCATGGCAGGAGATGCTGAGGGCATCATGGAGGATGAGGTTCGTTATGGAGCAATTCCAAACGACGTCAAAGAGAGTCTTGGGCTCAACTCGGGTTTATCTCCAAAAGTTATTCTGTGGGGCTCTGGAGGGCCTTATCGTGAATTTTTGCATGTAGATGATATGGCTGATGCCTGTCTCTTCCTTATGAACCGTCAAGTTGTGCCAAATAACTTATTCAATGTAGGTACGGGCACAGATATAACGATTCGGGCAGTCGCGGAGCTGGTGCAGAAGATAGTAGGTTTTTCAGGTGAAGTTGTATGGGATGCAAGTAAGCCGGATGGGACGCCACGAAAGCTAATGGATGTATCCCGCTTGCATGATTTGGGCTGGAAGGCACGAATCTCCCTGGAAGATGGTATCAGGGCTGCTTATGCCCATTATTGCGATCAAACTGAAACACTGTAAGTCGAGCCGAAGGGATAGTTGTGATGAGTGAGCAGGAAGTAAATAAAAGTAGTAATGTGGTTTGGCATCAGGCTGCAGTGGGAAGGTCAGATCGTGAAACGTCTAATGGACACCGCAGTGCAGTCTTGTGGTTTACAGGCCTCTCCGGTGCAGGGAAGTCCACGTTGGCACATGCAGTTGAAGAGCGGTTGCATGCCATGGGTACTAAAACCTTCGTGATTGATGGTGATAATGTGCGCCATGGTCTGTGTGGTGATCTCAGTTTTTCAGACGAAGATCGTGTTGAGAACATCCGACGCGTTGGAGAAGTGGCCAAGCTGTTTGTTGAAGCTGGTATGCTCACCCTGACTGCATTCATTTCTCCATTCAGATCAGATCGCGCTAAGGTGCGCTCTTTGCTGGGTGATGGTGATTTCGTTGAGGTTTATTGCAGAACTCCGCTTGAAGTGTGCGAATCCCGTGATGTGAAAGGGCTATATGCAAAGGCAAGAGCAGGTGAGATTCCGGCCTTTACCGGTATTTCATCACCATATGAAGAGCCAGAGTCTCCGGAAATTATTGCTGATACAGGAACCTTGCCGCTGGATCAGTGCGTGGACCAAGTGATTATCTATTTACTTGATAATGGCTATATCAAGGGGCTAGATATATGAAAGGCATAATTCTGGCTGGAGGTTCAGGCACCCGTCTGCACCCACTAACGCTTTCAGTCAGCAAACAGTTGATGCCGGTATATGACAATTTGACAGGAGAGCCAAATTGGACTTGCTTTAGCAAGCCCCGGAGGGGGGCAGTACATGGATGTACTGCATCACAACCAATGAATTATTACTCCGCCATGTCGAATAGAGAGAGATTGCTATGAAGGGTATCATTCTCGCTGGCGGTTCCGGCACGCGATTACATCCGTTAACGCTCTCAGTCAGCAAACAACTGATGCCTGTGTATGACAAACCCATGATTTACTACCCGCTTTCTACTCTGATGCTGGCAGGGATTCGTGAGGTTTTGATCATTTCTACACCGGTTGATCTGCCTAACTTCAGGCGCCTGCTTGGTGATGGTTCTCAATGGGGGCTATCACTGTCTTATGCTGAGCAGCCCAGTCCTGATGGCCTGGCGCAGGCATTTACAATTGGTCGCGAATTCATTGGCAATGATTCCGTAGCACTGATTCTCGGTGATAATATTTTTTATGGTCACGGTATGGTTCAGCAGTTGCAAAATGCGGCACAACAGCCATCCGGGGCAACAGTGTTTGCATACCGGGTACAGGACCCTGAACGCTACGGCGTAGTGAAATTCGAAGAGGGATTTCATGCGGTTTCCATTGAAGAGAAACCGGAGCAACCGAAAAGTAACTGGGCAGTTACCGGACTCTATTTTTATGATAATAGGGTAGTGGATTATGCTGCCTCTCTGCATCCGTCACCGCGCGGTGAACTTGAGATCACTGATATTAACCGCATCTATCTGGATAGTGCTGAGTTGCGAGTCGAACCGCTTGGACGCGGTGTGGCATGGTTGGATACAGGTACGCATGAATCATTGATGGATGCCGCGCGTTATGTTGAGGTGGTTGAACGCCGTCAGGGTTTGAAGATTGGTTGCCCGGAAGAGGTTTCCTGGTACATGAAATACATTGATAGCGACCAGTTGAGAAAGCTTGCCGTTGGTTTGGGTAAAAGCGGTTATGGTGCATACCTGCTTTCGCTGCTGAGGGAATTCTGATGAGTTATAAGCCTCAAAATATATTGGTTACCGGCGGCGCCGGATTTATCGGCTGTAATTTCGTGCGCTATATGCTGGCCACGGATCAAGATGTGAAGATCGTGAATCTGGACCTGCTTACCTATGCAGGCTCGCTGGGTAACCTGAAAGGTTTGCCAGATGCGTCGCGCCACACCTTTGTGCAGGGGGACATCTGCGATCGTGAGCTAATTGACCGTCTGCTGCGTGAACATGAGATTGATACGGTTGTTCATTTTGCAGCCGAGTCGCATGTTGATAACTCTATTTCCGGCCCTGAAGTATTCGTAAAGACCAACGTGCTGGGTACATTCATCCTGCTTGAATCAGCGCGTCAGTATTGGCAGGCAGAGAAGGGTTTAGAGGCTACTAAGTATCGTTTCCACCATATCTCAACTGATGAGGTCTATGGGACTTTGTCGGCAGATGATCCTGCATTCAGTGAAACCACGCCATATGCACCCAATTCACCATACTCAGCCAGTAAAGCAGGCTCGGATCATTTGGTGCGAGCATATTTCCATACCTACGGCATGACAGTTACGACAACCAACTGCTCGAATAATTACGGCCCGTATCAGCACAGTGAAAAATTGATTCCGACCATTATTCGTAACTGTGTGAATGGTTCGCCGATCCCGGTTTATGGTGATGGCTCCAATATCCGCGACTGGCTCTATGTTGAAGACCACTGCTCAGGCATAGATGCTGTTATCCGCAGAGGTACGCCGGGTGAAGTGTACAATATCGGCGGCATCAACGAGTGGAAGAATATCGATATTTGTCGTTTGATCTGTCAGCACATGGATGATCTAAGCCCTCTTAGTCACCAATCACCAATCACCAATCACCAGTTACTCCGACTTAATCACCTTCGTTATCGACCGACCTGGCCATGACTGGCGTTATGCTATAGATGCGACAAAGATGGGACATGAGCTGGGCTGGAAGCCTGCTGAAATCTTTGAGACCGGTATCAGCAAGACTGTTGATTGGTATTTGAATAAACAGTGACTAGTGATTGCAACTTAATGCTGCTGAGAAGACCAATCACGAGTTAATAATTACCAAAAATAAGATCTTTATTGGAAGGTGTAGTTTGAGAAAATTATTGATTTCTGTTGAGCCAGGGTACGAAGAACTCAGTCAGGCTACAGAGGATCGGCTCTCATCAATTCCTCTATACTTCGGCTTCTCTAGCGCCAATCAATGTTTTTTGGAATCACAGGATAGCGTTAGAAAGTGACACCTGCGCACCGCATATCCAATCAGGGAAATCGAAAATTATTTCGCTTGGTCGCAAAGGCTCTAAGCTTAAAGAATTACAACATGAGGTTGAATCAACACGCACGTTATATGAATCTTTTCTCAATAGGGTAAAAGAAACAGATAATGCGAGTACTGTGAAAACCCCATCAGCCAGAATTATTGACCCGGCAGTCACTCCTCTGGACCTGTCAATCAGCACCCAAAATTGACCCCCCATCAGCGTCCAATTTTGACCCCCCTAAAGTCTGTTTAAATCATGCTCTATTTTTGAATCTCCAGCTCTCATTTCCGGTCTCTATAATGTCACAATGA
>NZ_BDFD01000036.1 GCF_001895085.1 Mariprofundus micogutta
TTCGTTTCCACTGTGATCACTCCTGTTTTTTCCTCCAACTAAATCATTAGCTGGGGATACTACAGGGGGGTCAAATTTGGACGCTGATTTACCCCTCTAGGGGGTCAATTTTGAACGCTGAATAACAACTGAAAGCATGCATCTGGATAGTTTGTGTGAAATTTGTGGGTTGACCCTGCCCGAGCTTTCCCCCATCTTGCTCGCCCTTGAGCTGCAGGGGGTTATTGAACGCCTGCCTGGTAGCCGGTATCTGTTGAGCGTGGAGTTGTCTGAGACATGAGTGCAGTTGTGGTGGTGGAATCTCCCGCCAAAGCGAAAACGATCGAAAAATATCTGGGCAAAGGCTACAAAGTGCTGGCCTCGTACGGGCATGTGCGCGCATTTCCTAAAAAAGATGGCTCGGTTGATCCGGAAAATGACTTTGCAATCAAATATCAGATCATTGAAGATAAAAAGAAACGCCTTGATGCTATTGCGAATGCGCTGAAGAAAGCTGACATGCTCATTCTCGCAAGCGATTTGGATCGCGAGGGTGAAGCTATTGCATGGCATGTCGCTGAAGTCATGCGCTCGCGTGGTTTGCTGAAAAAGAAGCAAGTTCAACGCATTACCTTTAATGAAATCACTAAGAAAGCCATTGCCGAAGCCGTAGAGAATCCTTCTGAAGTGGATATGCGGATGGTGGATGCTCAGCAGGCACGCAGTGCACTGGATTATCTGGTGGGTTTCACGCTTTCACCGTTGTTATGGCGAAAAGTCCGCAGTGGTCTGTCTGCCGGTCGTGTGCAGTCGGTGGCGCTGCGTTTGATCTGTGAACGAGAGCAGCATATTCGCGAATTCAAACCGAAAGAATTCTGGACCATTGATACCGAGTGCGCCGTTGGCGATGCAGGATTCCCTGCGCAGCTGTATGCCGAGGCAGGCAAAAAACTAACCAAGTTTGCGATTACTGATGGCGTGAATGCCAAGCTGATGGCGCGAAAAGTTGCGTCAGCTCAGTTTACAGTCGTTGATGTACAGAAGAAGCAGAGTCGTCAGCAACCATCTCCACCTTTTATCACCACAACACTGCAGATGGATGCATCGCGCAAGCTCGGTTTTACGGCGAGAAAAACCATGCAGGTGGCCCAGAAACTGTATGAAGGTATTGAGGTGGACGGCGAACCGGTTGGTTTGATCACCTATATGCGTACCGATTCGGTATCATTGTCCGATGATGCGATCAGTGAAATGCGTGATTTCATTGATGATCAGTACGGCAGCACATTCATGCCGGATAGCCCGCGTCGCTTCAAGACCAAGAGCAAGAATGCACAGGAAGCGCATGAGGCGATTCGTCCGACTTCGATCCTGCGTACACCTGATGCGATGAAATCTGTTCTCGATGCGGATGCTTTGAAGCTGTACAAGCTGATCTGGAAACGGGCACTGGCATCCCAGATGGCAGCAGCAGTGCTGGATCAGGTGCGCGCTGATATCGATTCCGCTGATCATGACCTGACAATCAGGGCGACCGGGTCGACACTGGCCTTTGCCGGATTCCGCAAACTCTATATTGAAGGCACGGATGAACCGGGCAAGAATGATAAAGAGCGCATGTTGCCGCCGCTTGCGGTTGGTGATGTGGTGCTGGTCAAAGATGCTGATGCCAAACAGCACTTCACCGAGCCGAAACCCCGTTTTTCTGAAGCCACGCTGGTGAAAGAGCTGGAGGCCAATGGTATTGGTCGTCCGTCCACCTATGCTTCGATTCTGAATGTACTGCGTGAGCGCAAATATGTTGAGATGGAAAAGAAACGTTTTGTACCTACTGATACCGGCGATATCGTCAGCGGTTTCCTGACCAAATATTTCACCGATATTGTTGAACCCGGCTTCACCGCAGAAGTGGAAGATAAGCTGGATGCCGTGGCGCGTGGCGAATGTGAGTGGAAGCCTATTCTCCGTGATTTCTGGACGCCGTTTAAAGCGCGTATTGATGATACCATGCAAAATGTGAAGCGCTCCGACGTCACGCATGAAGAGACTGATGAGATCTGTCCGGAGTGTGGCAAACCGATGGCTATTAAGCTGGGTCGCTATGGTAAATTTCTGGCCTGTACCGGTTATCCGGAGTGTAAAGTGGCTCAGCCTCTCAATGGTGCTGAAGAGCAGCCTGCGCCGGAAGTTTCCGATGAGAAGTGTGAAAAATGCGGTGAGCCGATGTTGATCAAGAGCGGGAGATACGGAAAATTTCTCGGCTGTTCGGCTTATCCGAAATGCAAAAATTTGCAGCCTCTGGAAAAACCGGCGGATACCGGCATCAAGTGTCCTGTGTGCAATAAAGGCACTTTTCTGGAGAAGAAATCCCGCCGTGGTAAAATCTTCTACTCCTGCTCAACCTATCCGAAATGTAAGAATGCACTGTGGAACAAGCCGATTGATAAGCCATGCCCTGAATGCAGTGCTCCCTTTGTGACCGAGAAGATAACCAAGCGCAATGGTACTGAGCACGTCTGCGCAACTGAGGGTTGCGGTTGGAAAGAACAGGTGGATCTGCCTGAAGCGGCCTGAGTCAGTCTGTATTCGCGCGGGATCTGAAGATGACCTGCAGCCTGTATATCGCCTGAATCAACAGGCATTTGAGCATGGCTGGTCTTTTGAGGCGCTCTATTCTGCACTGGAATCCGGATATGACCTGATTGTTTGTGAGCAGGATGGGATACTGATTGGTTACCTGCTTAGTTTGCGTGTGTTTGATGAAGTGCAGATTATGCAGATCGCTGTGGCGGACTCCTGGCGTCGGCAGGGACTTGCTGCGGCCATGAGTGAATATTTATTGCAGTGCTCTGGCCCTGTGCAACAGGTCACTCTGGAAGTACGGGTTTCCAATCGTGCTGCCCGTGCATTGTATGCCCGCCTGGGTTTTGAAGAGGTGGGCCTAAGAAAAAAATATTACGCACCTGATGCTGCAGGCATCTCTGAAGATGCCTTGCTGATGAGTAAATATCTGGTTTCATGAGAGAACTGCATGTTTGAATGATCATGATTGCAGAAAAACGGGTACAACACGAGGAGCAGGCCGCGGACTGAATTGATGGTCGACTGAGGGGGTATGTGACTATCTTGTATCCTCCGGCTACCTCTAATCCCTTTGTTTTTATGATGTTTTTCAAGCCCTTTCCTTGACCCGATAGGGGCAGGGGTGCAGCTTTCCGGCTCATTTTTCTGCTTATAGAGAGTACAAACCACCATGAAACTTACCGGCGCCGAAATCTTTGTTGAATGTCTCAAACGTGAGGGTGTGGATACCATCTTTGGTTATCCGGGCGGCGCTGTGCTTCAGATTTATGATGCAATTTTCAAGCAGAGCCACTTCAAACACTATCTGGTTCGACATGAGCAGGCTGCACTGCATGCCGCCAATGGCTATGCGCGTGTATCCGGCAAGTGTGGTGTGGCACTGGTAACTTCAGGGCCGGGTGCAACCAATGCAGTGACCGGACTTGCCGACTCCCTGGCCGATTCCATTCCAACCGTATGTTTTTCAGGACAGGTGCCATCCAGTCTGATTGGTAACGATGCATTTCAGGAAGCAGATATCGTTGGTATCACGCGCTCGGCCACCAAACACAATTTTCTGGTGAAGCGTGTTGAGGATCTGGCGCTGATTATTCGTCAGGCATTTCACATCGCAACAACCGGACGCCCGGGTCCTGTACTGGTTGATATTCCCAAGGACATCAGCATTGATGTATGCGAATTCGAATGGCCTGAAGAAGTGAATATGCGTTCCTATCAGCCGGTCACTCAGGGGCATCCGGGCCAGATTAAGAAGGCTGTTCGTTCCATGCTGGCGGCTAAACGTCCTGTTCTTTATACCGGTGGCGGTATTATGAGTTCAGTAGGCAGTGCATCGCTGCTGCGCGAGCTTTCGCACGCATTGAATGCACCGGTCACCAATACCCTGATGGGGCTGGGCGGTATACCGCATGATGATCCGAATTTCCTGGGCATGCTCGGCATGCACGGCACCTATGAAGCAAATATGGCGGTTTCACATTGCGATCTTCTCGTTGCTATCGGTTCCCGTTTTGATGACCGTGTAACCGGTCGCCTCGATGCTTTTGCACCGGATGCCAGGGTCATTCATATTGATGTGGACCCCTCCTCGATTTCCAAGAATATTCATGCCCACCTGCCTATCGTGGGCGATGTTGGCATTGTGCTAAAACAGTTACTCGAAGAGGTCGCGCGTAAGAATGGGGCGCCTGACGCTGAGGCTCTGGGCCTCTGGTGGGAGCAGATTGATGAGTGGCGTGCAAAGGATTCTCTGGCTTTTGAGCAGCCAGAAGATGGTGCAATCAAGCCACAGACAGTTATTCGTCGGGTGCATGATAAAACGAAAGGTAATGCGATCGTGGCCACCGATGTGGGGCAGCATCAGATGTGGGCTGCTCAACATTATGGTTTTAATCGTCCTCACCGCTGGCTGACTTCCGGCGGATTGGGAACCATGGGTTATGGTCTGCCGGCAGGCCTGGGTGCACAGGTTGCCAAACCGGATGAAAAGGTTGTGGTGTTTACCGGTGATTCATCGATACAGATGTGTAGCCAGGAGTTCTCCATGGCTTTCCAGTATAATCTGCCGGTAGTGGTGATTATTCTGAACAATGGTTATATGGGTATGGTGCGCCAGTGGCAGGAGATGTTTTACGAGTCCCGCTATTCGAACTCCTATTTCGATTCTCTCCCCGATTTCGTCAAACTGGCGGAATCTTATGGCGGTGTTGGTATTCGTGTAGACAGGCTTGATGAGCTGGATGCGGCGCTTGATCGGGCGCTGAGCGTCAATGATCGCTTTGTGTTGGTCGATATTGCAGTTTCGAAAGATGAAAATGTGTTCCCGATGGTTCCGGCTGGTGCCGCATTAAATGAGATGGTGTTATCATGAGACATACAATTTCAGTATTGGTAGAGAATGAATTTGGCGTTCTGACTCGTGTGGCAGGCCTGTTTTCTGCACGCGGCTACAACATCGAAACCTTAAACGTGGCACCCTTACAGGATAGAACAGTCAGTCGTATGACGCTGGTGACGCGTGGTGATGAGCATGTGATTGAGCAGATCAAGAAACAGCTGAACAAGCTGGTGCCGGTCATCAAGGTGGAAGATATATCACATACGGTACATCTTGAACGCGGACTGCTGATGGTTAAGGTGAAGGCAGGTGGCGATAACTGTGAAGCACTGCTGGAGTTGGTAGAAAAATATGATGCCGAGGTGATTGATGATCATATCGACAGCCATATGATTTTCGAGTTTACCGGCAAGGTTGAGGTGCTGGATAATGTCCTCATTGAACTCGAACCATTCGGCATCATTGAAACAACGCGCACCGGACCTCTGGGTATGCGACGTGGTGTTCAGGGTTTTACTGTCGATTAATCTGCTAGTTATTCCGGGCCATTGAGCCGTTATTCGTCGTTTGTTTTGATGCTCTGAATCAGTTGCGCAATCTCATCGGGTGAAAATGGTTTTTGCAGAAAGTGAAGTTTGCCGATTTTTTCGGACACATTCCGGCCAGATATCACAATAGTTTTGATGTTTTCGAAGAGTGATAGTGCTTTTAAGTGCAGTTCGAAACCATTCATGGCCGGAAGATTATAGTCAGTGATGAGGATCGAGGGTTTTTGGCGCGTCTTCTGCATGTGCGCAATTGCATCTGATGGATGTGAAAAGCTATGCGTTGTATATCCAATATCGGTGAGCAAACAGCTCAGGAATTCAGACAGATCAGAATTGTCATCAACAATATATATCGGCAAACCCCTCTCCCTGTTTGTTTGGTCATTTATATATAGATGGCCACTGCTGTCCGGTTAAGCATTGAGCAGTGCCATCTGGCGAGGATTCACGGTCGGTTTTCGCTTTGGAGGCGGTGAGCTTCCTCCCAGCAATTCGGCGATATTCCTTCGCTGCATGAGGTTGACCGA
>NZ_BDFD01000037.1 GCF_001895085.1 Mariprofundus micogutta
TGTTCCTGACAGAAAGACTGAAATATCGGCAACTGTTTTGATCTTCCTTTCGTCCATCTGGATAAGCATCCCCATATGATGGACAGGACAACTACGTTTTCAGACTCATTTCATATTGGAAAAGACTGTGAGTTGCCATTCTCAATTGCTCTGCTATTAATAAGAAAGGTCCGGCAAGATGCTCAATATTGGCCTTGAGGATTATTTAAATTGTCTGACATTCATCCATTTGCATTATTACTCATGATACTTCTCATTTTGGTTGCTGGCCTCACAATTAGATCCTTCATTCTATACCGAAAAGAAGAGAATAAATTTAATGAGAGTTATTCCGGTGGATATCCACCTGAGTAGAGAATGAATTATGATTAAATGCTGTGGAGGTTAAGGGCTATGCCCAGAAACAAGAAACGAACATCAAGTAATATTGCGTCTCAAGCAGCGAAAACGCTTGCAGATAAAAATTCGTCGAAGACGGCTAAGAGTTTAGCTGCATCAGCATTAGCTCAAAGTGGAAATAAGAAGCAGACAGGGGGCGAACTAGAGGATTTGGCTTCCACTGTGTTGAGCAGTTCGAAATATAGCGATGATACAAAGGCTTTAGCTGGATCTGTATTATCGCAGTCAAACAAAAAGCGGTGAATATGTATGGTTGATGCACCAGAAGCATAATAGTGATCCTGCCAGAATTATTAACGCCATAATCCTTCAAACCTTTTAGCATTTGTTTGAGTGTAGCGGACAGTGTTTTGTATATTCTTATGGCCAAGATATTCCTGAATCAGCCTGGTGTCACAACCTTTATCGGCTAGATAGTAGCCACACGAATGCTTTAACATGTGTGGGCGCACATTAATTTCTAATTTAGCTTTTTCTCCTGCTTCTTTGAAAATTCTCCAAGCAGCTTGTCTCGTGATTGGTGTTCCGCGTTCTGATATAAATAGGTACTCTGACGAGGGATTAGATCTAATCCTCAGCCAGCGTTTAATCAACCTCAACTCATCGCCTTCGAGTGGGTGGATGTTTTGCAAAGACCCTTTAAGTCGTCTGCAGTTGATTCTACCTGATTGTAAATCGATGTCCGAAAGTCGAAGATCAACCAGTTCAGAAATACGAAGGCCATGACGGTAGGTGAGTAAAATCATGAGGTTGTTCCGGATACCATGCCGAGGTGACTTTTTTACAGTTGCAATTAGTCGTTCGATTTCATCGGGAAAGAGGTAGTCTCGCATAACTTGTTACATTACAGTGTTCGGGTTGTTGTTTCAAGTGAGCTGTAGAGCTAGCAATAGCAACGATCATCTTTCTAAACATATTACATAATAGTCATAGTGTTAATAGGCGGCGACCAGAATTCAGTATCAAATATCAATGCTGAAAGCTGAAGTATTATCATGAATTAATGGCTTACTGATAGGGCGCTTTTTTCAGGCGGGTTGTCAGATGGCCTAGAGTATGAGGGGTTAATTGATGTAGTTTGGTGGAGGGGAGGCCTGTTGATATGTATTGATGAGCAGGCGCTAAAAATGATATAAAAGGCTAGATGGCCCAAGTGTCAAGGTTGCAATGCAGGGAGAAATATTGAATTGACGATATACTCATGTTATTGCTACTATTCGTCAGTATTGCACATTTATTTGTTTGTAAGCGGGGTGTTTGTTGATTAAAAAAAGTGGCGAAATTGACAGTATTGAGTCGGACTTCGCCAATTTGGCGAGGCTTGCTGCCTCTGGTGCAAGCGAAGATATCAGATTATTTCTAGCTCGCCTAGTTCGTAAATACCGCCGTATCCATCCTGATTTGGCGGTCCAATTGGACCAATACTTGAAGGCTTCACAAGCTAGGGGGGCGAGTAGTTCTGTGCTACGTCGCGGGGGAACTCCAGAAGTTGATTCACCAAGGCAGTTTCCCCTTGATAAAGATTCTCAATTATCTTTGATTCGTGTTTTCAATGATTACGATGATGTAGCCTCACCATTATTGCCGTCTAATTTATTAAGACAAATCGAAATGGTTATAAGAGAGCATGTTGAAAGGGAGCATCTTGCAGATCGAGGAATAAGTCCTACTCGTTCTGCTATTTTGGTGGGACCTCCAGGGGTAGGGAAAACACTAACGGCTCGTTGGATCGCTAAATCTCTTGGTAAACCACTATGGGTACTGGACCTGGCAGCCGTAATGAGCAGTTTTCTTGGAAAGACTGGGAATAACCTTAAGGCAGCTCTAGATCATGCAAAGAGTCATGATGTAGTCCTGCTTCTTGATGAAATAGATGCAATAGCTAAACGGCGAAGCGATGAATCTGATATTGGCGAATTAAAGCGCCTAGTGACTGTAATCCTTCAAGAAGTGGACCTATGGCCGGACACTGGCTTACTTTTGGCTGCGACAAATCATCCAGAATTAGTTGATCCAGCTTTGTGGCGAAGGTTTGATGCCGTTCTCAAGTTTGATGTGCCAGATGATGTTGCGGTTGATACTGCAGTGCGTCGTTTCCTCCGGGACGATCTTTCTGTGTTTGAACCATGGGTAAATGTGTTGGTGATAGTGCTAAGTGGGCAATCACTTTCTGATGTGGAAAGAGCTATTGCTTCTCTGCGACGGGGCTATGCGCTTCAATATGCACCAATAGAAGAGCTGGTGGAAATAGCTATAAACCAAGTTAAGGTTGATTTAACTCAGCCAGAGCGTTTGCAATTGGCGGTAGAACTTGCTAAAAGTGGTAAGCATTCGCACATGAAAATTAGTCAAGTTACTGGTGTGGCCCGCGATACTATTAGAAAGCATGCAGGGCCCTCACCTCGTAAAGGGAGAGGGGTGAAATAAATGACGGCACGTTATCTAATTGGACGAGGAGAACTTCTCACTTATAAAATTGACGCGCCTAAGAAGAATCCTGGTGAAAAAAAACACCCGTATAGTTTAGATGAAGCA
Organism: Mariprofundus micogutta; assembly: GCF_001895085.1. Lineage (GTDB taxonomy): Bacteria > Pseudomonadota > Zetaproteobacteria > Mariprofundales > Mariprofundaceae > Mariprofundus > Mariprofundus micogutta. Next base: position 2,935 of record NZ_BDFD01000037.1, read on the forward strand.
AAAGCCATAATTACACCTCAAATCATAGAGGCAAATAGATTATTTTCTGAACTGCCAGATAATGCATGCGTAAATGATATGGTTGTTGCAAAGGTTGTATTGCATCCGTCCTATATAGCGAAATCGTATTTTCCAAAAAGTTTATTTGAACAGGCAGGACTAACATCAGTTGGATCAAGAACATTGAGAGTTTCACCTCGAAAGGTGGTTCAGAAAAAGTCTCCGAAAGAAATGGACACAACGGAATTATTTGTTGCTGGCACAAGGTATTCACTCAGCAAGTTGCCTAATATTGCGGAGCAGTTAACTGAAGGTGAAGCATCTGCAAAGCAATTTACGCAGATTGAATCATTTTCTCCAATGCTTGCCTTTGATCGAATCAAAGATGGGGAATATAAGGATGATGAAACTCAAGTATTTGAAGTTGGTCTCCATATGTTGCCAGAGGGTGATAGTAGTGAGCTACGTGCATATTTCTCGATGTATGCATTATTTTGTGGATTTCAAGTTAATAGCGAGTTTGAGTTTGAAGCAGGAAGGTTACTATTCTTAGCAATTGAAGGTAATCCGAATCAGTTAGAAAAGCTGGCTCAATTTACTTTAATGCGTGTAATTCGTCCAATGGCCAGAATTCGTGCTATCAGCACGACTCGTAGTATGCCTGTTGTCATTCCCGTCGATCTTCCTTCAGCAGAGCCATTATCTAATAAAACAAAAGCTGCGATTTTAGATGGTGGGTTGCCTTCTAATCATGTCTTGAGTCCATACATTAGGAGATATTTTTTATCGGATGAAAATGCAGATGATGTGACTGACTACCTTGATCACGGTCTAGGAGTTACTTCTGCTGTTTTGTTTGGGGCGATCAATCCAATGGAGGGTGTGAATAGGCCGTATTCATATGTTGATCATCATCGTGTTCTTGATTCTAAATCGGATGAAGAAGATCCATATGAGTTGTTTCGTACCCTTGGACATATTGAGACAGTTCTATTGTCACGACAATATCAATTTATTAATTTAAGTTTGGGGCCTGATTTGGCGATAGAGGATACTGATGTACATGTTTGGACATCAGTATTAGATAGCTTGCTGAGTAATGGTGAAACCCTTCTAGCTGTGGCGATCGGAAACAATGGTCAACGAGATGAACTTACTCAATTGAATCGAATTCAAGTTCCAGCTGACTGCGTCAATGCCTTGTCTGTAGGGGCTTCTGATGTTTCTGGTTCCGGTTGGCAGCGCGCTTCTTATAGTGCGAAAGGACCAGGTAGAAGTCCTGGTCGCCATAAACCAGATGTAGTTGCATTCGGTGGTTCCCCTACAGAATACTTCCATGTGATCTCTCCTGGAGTTCGAGCTAGTCTGTCAGCCACTCTTGGAACTAGTTATTCAGCCCCGTTGGCACTTCGCTCTGCTATTGGTATTAGTGCAATTCTCGGAGATGAGGTGCATCCGCTATCAATTAAGGCATTATTAATTCATGGATGCGAATCTCACCAAATTGCTGATATGGAAGATGTAGGGAGAGGTCGAGTGCCTAGTGATATTGACCGACTAATCACATGTGGTGAGGGAGAGGCTAGAATTATATATCAAGGAGCATTACTTCCTGGAAAGTACTTGCGGGCACCAATTCCACTTCCAGATGTTGCGTTGATGGGAAAAGTAAGGGTTAGAGCTACATTTTGTTATGCAAGTCCTGTTGACCCACACGATACTGCAAACTATACAAAAGCTGGATTGGAAATAACCTTTCGACCACATTGTGATAAGTTTGTTTCAGATAAGGCAGCAAATGCAAAGAGTCAAACATTTTTTCCATTGTCTAAGTATCGTTCAGAGGCTGAGTTGCGGTCGGATTTAGGGAAATGGGAAACTGTGCTGCATGATGAAAAATCTTTCTTAGCGAGCAGCTTGAAGAAGCCTGTTTTTGATGTTCACTACAATGCAAGAGATGGAGGAGGGCCTGTTCCATCTGGCGCTCCTCAAATTCGTTATGCTTTAGTACTCACCTTGATAGCACCTAAGCATGTGAATTTGCATCAAGAGATCCTTCGTTCACATGCTGCTCTTCAGATGTTGGAGCCACAGGTGTCATTGCCACTTCGAACTTGAATAAACTAATATTGGAGCTCCACTAAACTTCTCTTAGGGGTTAATTGTCATGGTAAGTGGGAATACAAGACCGTCGATGAGAGGGCCTTGTATTCCCATCTTTTTAACCCTTTATTTTACTACTGAATGCTTCAGCAATATCAGCCGCGACAACCTTTGCTTCTTTCGGATTGCCATAGCTACCAGTCACGATGAAGATGATTTTTCCTGAATTAGTATCAATACCCTTAAGTGTGAATTCTTTCACGCCTGAATAGTAGCTACCACCACCAGTCACTGAGCCCCAGGCATGTCAATCAGCACCCAAAATTGACCCCCCATCAGCGTCCAATTTTGACCCCCCTAAAGTCTGTTTAAATCATGCTCTATTTTTGAATCTCCAGCTCTCATTTCCGGTCTCTATAATGTCACAATGAT
>NZ_BDFD01000038.1 GCF_001895085.1 Mariprofundus micogutta
AAATTTAGAGAAGCGCTATATTTCATCTAGCACATTCCGAATCAACTGACTCATTTCTGATATTGCAAAAGGCTTTCTGAGAATTACTTCATCTTCCAAATTAAATTGGGTGTTTTTATCGTAACCTGTCGACATCATTATTTTCACTTGCGGTTTTCTCCGGCGTATTAATCCGGCTGCTTCAATCCCACCCATCACCGGCATCACCACATCGATAATAATTAAATCAATCTCATCCAGATGAGCTTCAAACAGATTGAGTGCCTGCTGACCATCAGCAGCAATGAGTACATGATAACCAAGAGATTCCAATACTTCTTTACCTGTATCCGTGATTTGTTGCTGATCATCAACAAGAAGAATGGTTTCTCCTCGCCCTTGAATAACTAACTGCTGTTTCGGTGAGTCCAGAACAGAACGCGTTGATTCAAACAGGGGGATATAAACATGGAAGGTAGCTCCCTTGCCTTCAACACTTTCAACATCCACAACACCTCTGTGCGTTTTAACGGCTCCAAAAACCATGGCCAGACCAAGGCCGGTTCCCTTACCCTCTTCTTTGGTGGTAAAAAATGGTTCAAACAGGTGATCAATCTGATGGGCCTGAATGCCACTACCATTATCTTCAATACTCAAATGAGCATAATTACCGAGTTTAAAATTTGAATGGTTTTTTATGAACATTTCATCGGCATGGAAAGGCGCGAGTCGAATAGAAATACAGGGATTTTTCGTACCTTCCAGTGCATCACGGGCATTGTTCATTAAATTCATCAACACCTGATGAAGCTGCGTAGCATCTCCCTTGATTTGTAACGATTCACCGCAAACATCTTGCTGAACAGAAATATTTTCAGGCACGGATGCATGCAAAAATTTAATGGTCTCCTTGATAAATGAAGTCAATGGAATTGACTTCATACTGATCTGGTCTTTGCGGGCAAATGCTAGCAATTGCTTAATCATATCAGCTGCCCGGAATGAGATCTCTTCAACACTGGTAAGTTTTTGCAGCACCTCTGGTTGCTGTTTTAGCTTTTTCTTGGCCAGATAGAGATTTCCTATCATGCCTGCCAGCATATTATTAAAATCATGGGCGATGCCACCGACCAGTGTGCCAATTGCTTCCATTTTCTGAGCCTGTTGAAATTGTCTCTCCAGCTCTTCATGGTCAGTCATATCCTGCTGGATACCAACATAATGTGTTATTTCACCCTTATCGTTAACAATCGGAGAAATCGACATAATTGCTGGATATTGGCTGCCATCCTTACGTCGATCCATGATCGAACTGTGCCAGATCTTGCCACTAGATATCGTCTCCCAGAGTTCTTCATAGTACTCCGCTGATTGATTACCACTTTTAAGAATCCTTGGATTTTCACCCAATACCTCTTCAGCTGTGTACCCGGTCATTCGTGTAAAGGATGGATTCACATATTCAATCGTTCCTTTCAGATCTGTTATTATAATGGATTCCCCAGCCTGCTCGACAGAAGAAGAGAGCATACGAAGCCTATTTTCATATTCCACCATCGCTTGTTCATAAGACCTCAATTCTGAAATATCATATGTTGTTAGCAAAAGGCGTTTGACGCCTGAAGACTGAAATGGAACAAAATGACAATCTAGTATCACTCGTTTACCAAAACTGCTTACCACATCTACTTTAAGGTGCTCGGAACGGCCATATTCAAGAGCCTTGTGCGCTTTTTTCAACAGACCCGAAGCTTTCCATGATTCCAGATTATTGAAATTCTGGGCCAGCATATCTTCTTTGCTTGCTCCTACCTGGCTTGCCATCGCATCATTTACTAATGTACATTGCCCTGATTCATTATATATAGCAGTGCCAACTTTTAACTCAGCAATGATTGTAGAGGTCAGTTCTGAAGCATTTTTCAGGGATATTTGAGCCTTTTTTCGCTCGCTTATATCAACATGAGTCCCCACCAGGCGTTCATATGTTTTAGTCTGCCCGTTATAAACACCATTGCCACGCGAAAGCACATCAATCCAGTGACCATCTTTATGACGCATTCTAAATTCGGTTTCAAAAGCAGATGTTTTTCCAGTCAGGTATTGCTCGATACACTCTTTAGCTGACGCAATATCATCAGGATGAACCAATCTTTCCCATGTTTCATAGCAATCTTCCAGTTCTTCCTCAGAATAGCCCAGCATGCTCTTCCAACGGCCGGAATAGCTAATCTCATTGGTGAGTAGGTTCCAATCCCACAAACCATCATTGGCCCCCTTCATCGCAAGCGCAAAACGTTCCTCGCTTCTGACAAGCGCATCTTCCGCCTGCTTGCGATCAGTAACATCCTCACCGGAACTCAAAATTGAGACGATCTTACCTGCTTCATCCCTTAACACAGCATTGTGCCATGCAATCAACCTTTCATCGCCAGATTTAGTACGTATTGGGTTTTCGTAAAATTTAACCGGTTCTATTTTCCCAGCCAGAAGCATTTCAAAAGCAGCTGTAACTTCTTCCTGTTGATCTTCAGGTATGAATCTTTCAAACCAATTTTTACCAATCACTTCATCTTCAGAATATCCAAGTACTTCACATGCTTTTCTATTCGCAAGGCCAACGCTCTTATCTTTATTAATCACAAGCATCATGACCGAAGCCGTATTTAAATATAAGTGGGCAAGATCACGCTCATGCCGCAGCTCTTTTTCAGCCTGCTTGCGATCACTGATATCAATATCGACACAAAACATTTCCCTGTTTCCATTTTTATCTTCAGTCATCACGTGACTCGAATAGACATGGGCAGGTGTTCCGTCTTTTTTTAATAAAACCAATTCACCATTGGGTATGCTCTCGCCCTTTTCAAGCCAGTTGTTGATCGATACAACAACCCCCTCTCGCATAGCTTGTGGAATAATCAGATCTTCCAGTGGCCTGCCCATGGCTTCTTCAGGTGTAAAGCCATAAATTTTTCTACTCGCTTCATTCCAAAATGTAACATTTCTGTTTTCATCATATCCCTGGACTGAAATATTAGAGGTGTTTGAAAGAATTGCGTTTAACCTATGTTCACTGGCCCTCAAACTATTTTCTGCCGTCCTGCGTTCATGTAGCAGACGAGCATTGCGCAAAGCTCCCGAAACAACTCCGGAGAGGTTTTGCAACATCTGAATATCCAGCTCATCGAAATCGCACCCATCAAGGCGGTCATGTATTTCAAAACAGCCTAGCAACTTACCACGACTACCCAAAATGGGTGTATCTACCAGTTTTTTAAAGCCGAGCTGCTTTTGAATCGCTGGAATAACATATTCATCAGCCTTAGCATTATTAGAAACATAATGTTTCCGGGTACTGAGTACATGACCGGGAACCCCAAAGCCTGAGGGGAAACTCAAATTAATTGGCATAAATTCACCACGTTTCAAGTACTCTGTAAAAACCAATTCTCCATGCCTATAAATGCCCACAGCTCCAGCTTCGCTCTCAACCATCTTGCAGGCACATTCAACCAGTTTCCGCTTAATTTGATGCTCATCCATAGACTCATTCAATGTACGACCAGCCTCAGCCAGAATTGCCAGCTGCTTTTCACGCCTGAACAGTATCTGCTCTGAGAGTTTACGCTCGGTAACATCCTGCAAAGTACCGAACATACGATATACACCGGTTGAATCATCTCTTTCACATTCACCGCTGGCCTGAATATGCCGCACCCCACCATCTGGTCGTACAATGCGATAATGGATATTTGAAAAATTGCCGCTACGACGGATTTTATTCATTGCAGCACGTACCAGTCGTTTGTCATCGGGATGAATGAGTCGATAAAAAGATTTAAATGTTCCGTCGATAATATCCTTCGATACACCAAAAATACGGTAGCTCTCATCAGAAAAAACCGCACTGTCACGAATCAGATCGAATTCCCAATTCCCCATATGACCAATGCGTTG
>NZ_BDFD01000039.1 GCF_001895085.1 Mariprofundus micogutta
GGTCAACCTCATGCAGCGAAGGAATATCGCCGAATTGCTGGGAGGAAGCTCACCGCCTCCAAAGCGAAAACCGACCGTGAATCCTCGCCAGATGGCACTGCTCAATGCTTAACCGGACAGCAGTGAGGTATATTGTTAAAAAAGTTATGAACCTGTCTGTTCATCGCTTATAACTGGTGCGCTTCAAACCAGCTGTTTCCCATGCCGATATCCACAATCAGCGGTACACGCAATTGAATGGCAGATTCCATGCTCTCTTTCATGATTGCCGCAACCTTTTCAGCCTGATCCTCTGCCACTTCGACAATAAGTTCATCATGCACTTGCAGTATAATCGCTGCATCCGGAGCCTCTTGTTGCAGCCGTCGATGCAGGTTGATCATCGCGACCTTGATAATATCAGCTGCCGAACCTTGCAGTGGCGCATTGATAGCTGTGCGTTCGGCATAAGCGCGCCGCATGCCGTTTTTGCTGGTGATTTCAGGCACATAGACCCGGTGCTGGAGCAATGTTTCAACGAAACCCTCTTCGCGTGCTTTCTCCAGTGTTTCATCCATGAAGGCACGCACGGTAGGATAGCGATTAAAGTAGGTTTCGATGAAGGCTTGGGATTCACCTCTGCTGATGCCCAGTTGTTTGGCCAGCCCAAAAACGCTCATGCCATAGAGGATGCCGAAATTGATAACCTTGGCGCGCCTGCGCATCTCACCGCTTACATCAGCCAGAGCAATGTCATTTACAGCGGCGGCAGTTGCAGCATGGATATCTTCACCATGTTCAAATGCACGGCAGAGTGCAGTATCCTCAGAGAAGTGTGCCATCAGCCGGAGCTCGATCTGTGAATAGTCGCCAGCAATCAGTATATTGCCGGGCTCTGCAATGAAAGCCTTGCGAATTTCACGTCCCTCGGAGCTGCGGATTGGAATATTCTGCAAATTGGGATCCGAGGATGAGAGTCGCCCGGTGGTGGTGATGGCCTGATTAAATGAGGTATGTACACGGCCCGTTTCGCGGTGGATCAGTTTTGGCAGCGCATCTGTGTATGTCGATTTAAGTTTGGAGAGTTGGCGTACTTCCAGAATCAGGCGTGGAATTTCATGTTCAACTGCAAGCTTTTCCAGTACCTCCTGCCCGGTTGCCCACTGCCCTGACTTGGTCTTTTTACCCCCATCAATACCGAGCTTGTCAAACAGCAGTTCTCCAAGCTGTTTGGGTGACTGGATATTGAACTCTTCTCCTGCGGCAAGATGAATTTCTGTTTGCAACTGTTGAATGCGTTCGCCAAATCGGCTGGATAGTTCGGCAAGTTGAGCGCTATCAATGCGCGCGCCATGCCATTCCATATCAGCCAGCACCATTGAGAGTGGCAGTTCAATCTCATCATGCCGCTTTAGACGGGATTTTTTGCTGAGTTTGTTACTCAAAAGAGTGCTCAGGCGAAGTGCGATATCCGCATCTTCACAGGCATAAGGCACAGCGTTTTCAAGCGTTACCAGATCAAATCCGATCTGCTTGGCTCCTTTGCCGGCTACTTCTTCATACGAGATACAACTTTGACCCAGATAGTCTTCAGACACCGTATCCATTTTGGGTGGATATTTACCGGGATAGAGGCAGTAGGCGAGCAGCATCGAGTCGGCCTTGATGCCGGCCAGATGAATACCGATCCGGCGCAGAACCTGTGTATCATATTTAAGATTGTGGCCGCATTTGGCCAGGTCCGGACTTTCGAGAACAGGACGCAGTGCGGCAAGCACGGTTTCCAGTGGCAGCTGTTTCGGTTTCGGCTCCAGTAGATCGCCGGCGCGATGGCCGACAGGGAGATAATAAGCTTCGCCTTCACGCACTGAAAAAGATAGACCTACCAATTCTGCATCGTGTGTGCGCATGGATGTGGTTTCAGTGTCCATGGCAATTAGCTCTGCGGCTTCCAGCGCAGCCACAAGCTGATTCAGCTTGTGCTCATCATCGACGAGAATGTCGGTTCGCTTGATTGCAATGCTGTTGCTTTCTGCCGGGGGGGCTTCATCCGTGATGGGCTCAGCAGTAGTCGTTGACTCATCCTGTTCAGCATCGCTGAATTCACTTAACAGACGTCGGAATTCAAGGCGTTCGAACAGGGATTTCAATTTCGGCCGATCTGGTTCACTGACAGCCAGTGCATCCAGTTCAATGCCGACAGGTGTCTGCATATCCAGTGCAACCAGTCGATAGGAGAGACGTGCATCTTCAGCAAACTCGATCAGGTTTTCACGGCGTTTATTTTGTTTGATCTCGGGTGCATGGCTAAGTACACCTTCAAGGTCACCGTAGGTTTCCAGTAGCTGGACTGCAGTTTTGGGGCCGATGCCCGGCACACCCGGAATGTTATCGGCCGAATCTCCGGCAAGTGCCAGAAGGTCCTGGATGCGTTCGGGGCCTACACCCCATTTCTCTTTTACCTCTTCCGCACCGTATTCGACACGCTTCATGGTATCGAGCATCCAGATTTTGTCGCTGACCAGTTGCATCAGGTCTTTGTCGGTGGAAACAATCGTGACGTCCCAGCCTTTGGCTTCCGCCTGTCTGGCCAGGGTGGCAATGACATCATCAGCCTCGTAATTTTTGATACAGATGCGATTGAGATTGAATGCATCGGTAACCTTATGTACCCATGGCCACTGTGATGCGAGCTCTTCAGGCATAGGCGGGCGATGCGCTTTATAGTCGGCATACATTTCGTTACGGAATGTGCCACCCTTGGGGTCGAAGACTACGGACACATGTGTGGGGCCAAGGTCTTTGAGAATACTGCGCAGCATCTGCACATAACCGAACACGGCATTGGTCGGTTCACCTTTTGAATTGGTGAGATTATGACGTACCGCGTGGAAAGCACGAAATACATAGTTGGGACCGTCGATAAGAACTAAATGGGGCATATGCATAACCTGCCCTACATTTGTGTCCGGTCAATTTGTGTTTTTGTTCCAGACTCAGATATGCTTGTCTGGCAGGCTTATTTCAACGATGCAATGACCTGCATGATTTTATTTTCTGCCTTGTAAGTAGAGTGGCATGTTTGTGTATCCAAATCACCAGTCTTTGTATCTTCTTTCAATACGGAGATCGTTGCTGAAGATCCGGAATCAAACGTCAGTAGTGTTGGGCGGGTGAGTTTTGTGGCAAATTTATATTTGCCATTGACTCTGATGCTGGTTTTTTTTGGACTGATTTCAGTGACAGCAATGCTCATGCTTCCCTGCAGCTTTGCCCCGGCAAATTGCTCCAGATAACTTGTATAGGGACCTGCATACTTACGCTCGACGGATCTGTCGTTGATGTTGCCACAATCAATATATTCATGTGCATTTGAAGAGCCGAATGAGAGAATCATCAGGCCTGATGATTTATCAAAACGTTCAATGGTAAAAAATGATGAGCCAGCATATCGGAACAAGGTTTCCCATGTGATGTCATAAGACTTGTTTACAGTGGCAGAGAGCTTCTGCTTGTTTTGTTTTACGGCCGGTGGTGTGTGGCTTTTAGGTGCGCAGCCTGCCAATGCAAGTGCCAGAAGCACCAGATGTATTAAGGCCATTGTGTTGAACCGGTTCACGAGTTTCTCCCTGTTTCTGGTCGGTATTATTCACCCTGTGTGGGCGGCGGCGCATTGTATTAAGTTCAGCTGTATCAAGAACATTTGAAAATAGTGAATACCGACTTTAAATATGTTATAGACCATGCTTTTGAATAGGGCAAATGCCAGTCTTTTCCAATATGAAATGAGTCTGAAAACGTAGTTGTCCTGTCCATCATATGGGGATGCTTATCCAGATGGACGAAAGGAAGATCAAAACAGTTGCCGATATTTCAGTCTTTCTGTCAGGAACA
>NZ_BDFD01000040.1 GCF_001895085.1 Mariprofundus micogutta
TCGGTCAACCTCATGCAGCGAAGGAATATCGCCGAATTGCTGGGAGGAAGCTCACCGCCTCCAAAGCGAAAACCGACCGTGAATCCTCGCCAGATGGCACTGCTCAATGCTTAACCGGACAGCAGTGTTGATTATATATGTTTTTAGTGGGTAAGAGATGTTTTGTCGAAAGGACAGCGATGAATTTTCACAGAATATGTATAAAACAGAAATTTCATGACGTCGCATAATGGATATTATGTAAAGTTATAGGGAGCGAGTGTGCCGGACCGAATTAGAGGTAAAGATAATCATTACGATAAGTTATACGCACTTATGAAGGTGTTACGCGAAGAATGTCCATGGGATCGCGAACAAACCCTCCTCTCGCTGAGGCGTTATACTTTAGAAGAAGTTCATGAAGTGATTGAAGCCATTGAATTGGCGGACTCGACCGATGACTGGCAACCCCTGAAAAATGAATTGGGAGATCTTCTCATTCAAGTTCTTTTCTATTCACGGATCGCTGAGGAAGCCGGTAAATTTAATCTGGCGGATGTTATTGATGCCCTGGTCGAGAAAATGATCTACAGGCACCCTCATGTCTTTGATGATGCAAATCCTGATGACTTAACAGACCAATGGAACAGTTTGAAGGACGGTGAACATTCTGAACGCACCAGCCTGATGGATGGAATCCCTCCTTTGCCTGCACTTAAATACGCACAAAAACAGCAGCAGCGTGCTGCTCGCGTTGGTTTTGACTGGACTGAAGCTTCAGATGTGCTCGCTAAAATGCGTGAAGAACTGGAAGAATTGGAGTTTGAAGTGCGCAACAAATCGGACATAAGGCGCATCGAAGATGAATTTGGCGATGTGTTGTTTACCCTGACCAACCTAGCACGCAAATTAGACCTAGATGCAGAACTGTGTCTGATGCAAACCAATAGAAAATTCGCCGGCCGCTTCAGAGATATGGAGATAATTGCTGATTCCAGAGACCTTTCCCTGGCTGAAATGGATCTTGATGCTTTGGAATCGCTGTACACTGAAGCCAAAAATAAATCAGAACCGGAATGACTGATTGATTTGCGGTAATTCTCACTGTGTGTGCAGTGTCAAACGCATGTTAAAATCAGCAATAAATTAATAATCATGGATTTGTCCTTTACCTCTACGCAGTTGCAGGGATACTTGAGAATATAATGCAATGGACTATTTCCAATAAATTAACCATGGGCAGAGTTATTCTGATCCCGGTGCTTATGGTGGTTTTCTATCTGCCTGATTCAATGGGACACTGGATTTCCGCGCTGGTGTTTGTTTTGGCTGCAGCTACAGATTGGCTGGATGGTTATTTGGCCCGAAAACGCGGTGAAATAACCCCTTTCGGACGTTTTCTGGATCCTGTTGCAGACAAATTGCTTGTGGCTACGGCTCTGGTATTACTTGTCTCTGGCGGGAATGCGCCAGCCGTCCTGGCTGTAATAATCATTGGACGGGAAATCACGATTGGCGCGTTACGCGAATGGCTGGCTGAACGCAGCACGGTTGTGCATGTGTCTTTGATCGCAAAATGGAAAACAGCCCTGCAGATGGCCGCGATTTCCGCCCTTCTGCTGCATGAAACCATTCTGGGCCTGTCCATGCATGACACGGGTTTGATTCTGTTATGGCTTGCTGCTGCGTTAACGCTGTGGTCAGGTTATGAGTATATACGTGATGCATGGCCTGAATTGATGAGTCGACCGGATTTAACAAGTCCTACAGGCGAGAAGAAAGAAGATCTGTAAGCTCCTGCCTCGTTAAAATAATCGGGTTGGTCGCCATGCTGCCGCCACTGATATGATCAATTATTCTATCAGAATCTGCTGCTTTTACGCCATAATTGGATAGCGGTGGCATAAGTAGCCGCTCAGTCCAATGCTCCAGCAACTCCACCAGTCTGTTTTGTGCATCATCGTCAGGCAGTTCTTCATTCTGGCAAAACATGCGCCCTATCGCTGCATATTTTAATAAGCCCGGGTTCCCGGCTTGGCGCTCTCGCATGGCTCGAATGTTAAGTGCTGCAGCCTCGAATAGTAATGTTCCACACACCTCGCCATGCGGTATTGGAAAAAATGCCCCCAGAGGTGAAGCCAGGCCGTGTACAGAGCCAAGGCCTGCGTTTGCCAGCGTTAAACCGGAAATCGAGGATGCATACAACATTCCTTCTCGGGCTTGCAGATTATTTCCATTATCCACTGCAGGAATGAGTGAGTCCCTGATCTTTTCCAGGCCACTAAGAGCCAGAGCATCTGTCATGGCATTGGCGTTTGTGGATACATAAGACTCCAGAAGCTGTGTGAACGCATCCATGCCACATGCGGCAGTAACATGCTTTGGACAACTTAAAGTCAGTTCAGCATCCAGAATAATGTGCTTTGCGACCAGCTTTTCATCCCGGAACGATTTTTTAAATCCATTTACTCCAATCTTAGAAAGTACTGCATTTTTACTGGTTTCACCCCCTGTTCCTGCAGTAGTAGGTAAAGCAATAAATGGGGTGGATGGTCCTGTATAAATCTTGCCATGCCCTACCCCTTCCAGGTACTCCATCACCGAATCACCGCTCGGCAAAAGACCTGCAACGGCTTTGGCTGCATCAACAACACTTCCACCGCCAATGGCGACTACGCAATCGGGTGAAAAACTTTTATAAGAAGAAACAGCCTCATCCACCAGTTGTGGAGATGGTTCCCCACTGACTTGAATACGATGAATTTCAAATTTTTGCTGCAGGTTTTCCCATATATTCTGACAAATAGCTGAAGTATCGAACGAATTTCCGCCTGTCAGTATAAGAACCCTGGTTCCATATGAATGGATGATGTCAGGTAGCTTTTGATGCGTTCCAGTTCCAAAATGGATGTGCGGTGTGGAAGCAAAAAAGAAATTGTTCATGTATGAAAATTAGCAGAGCAAAGCATATCTCGCCAGAGATACTGTGCTCATGTAAAAAAGTTAAATTTTTTGATTGACGCGGAAATATCATTCGCTAATGTTCGCCGCGTTCCATAGGTCCCCATCGTCTAGTCGGCCTAGGACACCGCCCTTTCACGGCGGCAACACCGGTTCGAATCCGGTTGGGGATGCCAAATAAATCAAGCACTTGCGAGAAATTGCAGGTGCTTTTTTTGTTTCATGGTTAGTATATGGTTAGAATAGAGGGTAATTATACTAAATAGATCATTGGCCAAACGTATCGAAAAGAGTGCTTCGGCTCTTTATTGTACCATCATATATACCAACAAGTTTTGATCTACCCCCTATTTCCAAGGTAGTTAATTGGATTTGTATTTGGATAGGGTTATTTCTAATAGTTCTCTAACATTATCATAGATGCAACGCCTTACACCATCAGCTTCAAAGTGTTCATTATTTGTTGAATCATCTAAAATATGGCTCGCACAATGTTTGGTAACAATATCGTCTAATTCATCAATTTTTCTGTTATTCAGCGTTCAAAATTGACCCCCTAGAGGGGTAAATCAGCGTCCAAATTTGACCCCCCTGTAGTATCCCCAGCTAATGATTTAGTTGGAGGAAAAAACAGGAGTGATCACAGTGGAAACGAA
>NZ_BDFD01000041.1 GCF_001895085.1 Mariprofundus micogutta
GCATGGAAGCATTTACGAAACGCTCGCAAAACCTTGTTCAAAACAATCTTTGGGCAGAACAACGAGGCAGCATGAACTATAAACCATGCGATCAGCTTTCAGACTCATTTACGGATTGGAAAATACTAATTCAGCAAAGACATCGGAATGATGTGGGTCCTGTATGACTGCGTTTGTCAGCAGGCGTTTTTTTAGGGTGCAAGAGGCGTGGCCGGTGCGAGAGTCGGCTATGATGCTTTGGCTTTTTGGCAGGCCCGGGCAAGAAAATCCATGTGATCAATGCCGAAGAAAAGTTCGCTGCGCCCTGTTGGTCGGTGCAATATGAATGAGGGAACACCGAAGGCTCCGGCTTTGAGGGCTGCATGGGTGTTGGGTTCAAAGTTTTCGTTATGTCTGGTTCCCCAATCCTGAGGGAGATGTTTGATTTCGAATATTTGCTGTAGCCAATCCTCTTTGCGTGGATCGACAGCCCCGGACCAGAGGCTATCAAATACGGCGAGACAAAATTCCTGCCTCTGTTTTCCCTGAAGCTCTCCTGCGATACGCAGTGCAGGCCTGCTATCGAAAGTGCCGGGACGAATCATTTTAAAGGGCAGGTCAAGAAAGCTTGCCCAGCGTTTGAGATCACGCAATGAGTAGAGCGCCTTGTTTTTGATCAGACTCGGTGGTGTGTTGCCCGATAGTTTAATCAGGCGTGGGAGGTTCACTGGTTGCCAGTTAAAGGCAACATCATGCAGTTGTTCAAAGGGCGGAATTTGGGTAGCTGCCAGATAACTGTAGGGGCTGATAAAATCAAAATAGAAATCAATAGCGGGTTTACTCATGGTGGCTGACGTACCCCTTGGGTCGAATAGCGACAGTATTTTTGATGCGCGTACATATTTTGCCATCATTTCTGACGTAATGCATTTCGAAGCACGGTGTGGATTTACCCGATTCTGCCAGTTCTGTATCAATTTGTTCGGCCAGTGCTTCATCAAAGTCAAAGTGCAGGGTGAGATCAGAGTTTCCCACCCGGATAAAGTCGATGACTAACTTTTTAGTGGCCACACGATATCCGGGAAAGCGTTTCAAACATGCAAGTGCTGGTACCGGGTCGGCCAGACTGGCCTGATAGCCGCCAAACATATTACCTGCGGCATTGGATGAAATACGGTTCAATGGCAGGCGTATACGGGTGCTGGTCCAGTCTTCTTTCAATGTCAGGACTTTCACGCGCATCAGAAAATAGGGTGGGAACAGCTCAAAACGACGTTTGGCAGACAAAAAGCGGAGTATGCGCATGGAGTGAATACTCTTAGCCACAGCTTATTTCATGCCGGAGGAATTGCTCTAAGATCTCTATTTTAATATTGGTCTCCTTTAGAAACTTTATTGTGCTTAATTTAGTCTCCATATGAAACCTTATTGATAAGTGGTTGGTTTCTTTTAGAGACCTGATAGGCTGCAGTCATGTCGATCAACTTTCAGCGCGAAGCTCCCTGCCCGATAGCCCAGCTTCTTGAGTTGCTTGGGGACCGCTGGTCGCTACTGATTATAAGGGATGCTTTTTACGGTGTCAGGCGTTTTGATGGATTTCAGCAGCATTTGGGCATTTCCAAGAAAGTTTTGACGATGCGATTAACGACTCTGGTTGATGCTGAAATCATGAAAAAAGAACGTTATCAATCCAAGCCGGAACGTTATGAATATCGCTTGACGGCAAAAGGTCGAGAGTTGTTTCCGGTACTGCTGACCATGATGCGCTGGGGTAACCGCTGGCTGGTGGATGAAGGTGAGGAAACGGTGCAACTCTTGCACTCAAACTGTGGCGAAAAGACCGAGCCCCGCATGGTATGTAGCCATTGTGAACAGCCGATCACACCGGCGCGTATTCAAGCTGTGCCGGGTCCCGGAGCCAATCGTGAAGTTGTGCAGGCATTTCGTCAGATAGTCAGAAAATCAGAAGTCAAAAAGGAATCGTAACTGGAAAGCATCCAGTATTGGCCCGCTTTTATACAATGGTCGCAGTGATATATGTGGCGTATAGTTCACCTGTATGTATGGCAAAGGAGTCTCTGAAAAAATGAGAGTCCTTTAACTGGAGGGCTAGCATTGGAGCAACTGGATCTGCTGAAACAGAACGAGAGGCTGCTAAAGGCACTGGAGATTAACCAGCTGATTGCGGGTGAACTTCATCTGGCCACGTTGTTGAAGCAGGTGATGAGCTTGACCCAATCCATCATGGAGTCGGAAAGCTGCTCGCTGTTTCTTTATGATGAGAAGTCCGATGAACTTGTCTTCAATGCATGCTCGGGTGAGAATGAAGATCAGCTCAAGGAGATATGCCGGTTGCCGATGGGTAGCGGCATCGCAGGCTGGTGCGCAGAGCATAGAGAAACTGTTCGTATCGCAGACGTGTATGATGATCCCCGATTTGAAGTCGAATATGACAGGCAGACCAAGTTTACCACACGTAATATGATCTCAGCGCCGTTGCTTGTGCGCAGCAAGTTGATTGGCGTGTGTCAGGTGATCAATCATCAGCATGGTGTTTTTTCAGAATCCGATGAGAAACTACTGGAGTCACTCGTGCCTATGGTGGCAATCGCGATAGATAATGCGCATGCGCATCAGCGCCTGCTGGATCGCGAGCTGTTTCAGCATGATCTCGAACTGGCTAAATCAATTCAGGATTCTTTTTTGCCAGCCTTGCCTCCAGAGATGGATGGCTATCATGCCGGATTTCATATGCACTCGGCTTTTGATGTGGGTGGAGACTTTTATGATGCGATCCAGATGCCTGATCAGCGCATAGCATACATTATTGGAGATATTTCCGGGAAAGGTGTATCGGCAGCTATGATCATGTCCAGCATACTCAGTGATATTCGCATGGAACTGTCGTATGGTGGTAGTGCAGGTCAGATCCTGAGTCGCTTTAATCAGGCTTTGTGTCAGAAAATTCAGAGTGGCATGTTTGTCAGCCTGGTGTTGATGGTGCTCGACCCGGTGATTCATCGTCTGGAGGTTGCCAATGCAGGACATCTGCCTCCTATCCATATTCACCATGAGAGAATTTGGCAGCACGGCGAGGCATCAGGCCCGCCTGCCGGTATCGTTTCAGATATTCAATACGATTGTGAGGTGATTAGCCTGGAATCCGGGGAAATGGTGTTACTGTACACCGATGGTATTACTGAAGCGCGCAATGAAAATGACGAGATGATCGGCATTGGAAGATTGTTAAACTGGCTGGACGATGCCCCGGCTTCAACCGATGCTTGTATCGAATATCTGAATGATTGCATCAGCCATTATACCGGTAATGCCCAGCAGTCCGATGATATTACCCTTCTTATGCTTGGCCGCGATTAACGTTTATCTACTGGGATATTCCAATAAGGGTGGAATCTTCCAATAATACCCTAAGGGCATTCCAATATTGCCGTATGAGCAGCTATTAAACATAGCAAACCTCCTGACAACAAATGTAGGGTAGCATCATATAGC
>NZ_BDFD01000042.1 GCF_001895085.1 Mariprofundus micogutta
ATGCCAAGTGCATACTTATTGTGCGGCTATTATTGTTTTGTTCTCTGAAAACATCTACTCCCATAACAAATATGGGGCTATTTAGGATATATGTAGGCTACTTATGAAAAAGTGATCCTTATGGGTTAAATAGTAGTTGTGTAATATAAGGTGTTTGCATTATAATCAGTCTGCCAGCGTTTAATTCTCTGGAGAAACGCTTATTGGTGCTGCTATGTTCCATATAGTAGATGATACAGAAGTTGTTGGGCAACTATTAACCGAAATAATCGAACTTTTTGGCAACTCCGCTCAATGGTTCTCTTCACCGACAAAATATTTGGCATTTGTTGAGTCACCAGAGTTTGAAAAGCCAACAGCCGTGATTACTGATGTGCATATGCCAGAAATGTCTGGCTATAAGATGATGAAAATGGTTTTGGATATTTATCCTGATATAAATTTCGCTGTTATCAGTGGTGAAGCAAATATCGAAAGTAAGTATAAAGAACTTGCATGTATGTATTTAGTAAAACCGTATGAGCCTCAGCAAATCAAACTGATGATTGAGAAGTTCTCCCGATGTAAGAATGAAGGAGCTTCGGTAGAGATTGGATGCGCAGAATTTGGGGACAGAGATTTTTTTAGAGTGGGGCTATGCCCATGTCCAAAATTGGAATGCATCAGATAAATAACTTTACACAGACCGATTATATGAGCGGCTGTATAATATCTGGACTTTGAATATCAGGCAGCTCAAGTAATAGCGCAACATTTTGACTGAGTTCAACCGGAGAGCATGGTTTGCTCAAAACGATAGTATTTTGATTCTCTAAAATGTTATCTGCTGAGCCGCTTGATGAGTCATAACCTGTGATAAACAGCATAGGCATCAGTGTATTATGTTCGCGAACTTTGAGTGCCAAATCAGCGCCGTCCATTTTTGGCATCACAATGTCGCTAACAATCAGATCAAACTCGCCATTCGCTTCAAAATATTTTTCCAAAGCATCCTGACCATCGATTGCTTCTGTTACCTGATAGCCAAGCTCCTGAAGTAGCTCTGCTGTTACTTTGCGAACGTGCTCTTCATCATCAACAACCAATACTGAGCTATTTGTTACAGCCTGAATCACTTCCCTGGTCTCTACTTCATCAACCTGTTCTGAAGTATCAATGGGAAGACAAATCATGAAAGTTGTTCCCTTTGAGAATTGACTATCTACCGATATTTTTCCACCGTGATCTTGAATTGTTCCAAGTGCTGTCGATAGTCCTAGTCCAGTTCCTTTACCGGGTTCTTTAGTGGTGAAGAATGGTTCGTATATCCGCGCTATCTCACCTGAACTAATTCCAATGCCAGTGTCTGCAATGATAATCTGGAATACTTCTTCCAAACAGTTTTCGCACTTATGAGAATATTCACAGTTTGAACGATTGAGTTGCTGCAGCTTGATTTTAATCTCTTTAGTGTCTGACAAGGCTACTGCATCCCTTGCGTTGTTGATGATATTAATAATTGCCTGTTTAAGATGAACAGGGTCACCAAACACAACCCCGTTATTTTCAGGGATAGTCAGTTTAACAGTTACATTCTCAGGGATACCTATTTGTGCTGTTTTAACTGCCTCCTTAAGCATAGTCGCGATTGGAATGTGTTGTTCATCATGCTCGGTCTCTCGTGCAAAGGTAAGTAACTGTCTCACTAGTTCGGCTGAATCAAATGCTAATGTTTGTATATCTCGCAAATTCGCCTTTGTTTTTTCTACACTCTTGCTGCGTTCGGCCAGATAAGCTTTTCCGGATATTGCAGCGAGGAGGTTATTGAAGTTATGGGCCACTCCTCCTACGAGTGTCCCGACTGCCTCTAGCTTTTGGGACTGCAATAAGGCCGATTCAATCTCTTTCTTTTCTGTCAGGTCAGAAAACACACCAACATAGAATTTGACTAGGCCATCGTCATTTCTGACTGCCCTGATATCTAATGCCTCTGGATACAATTCACCATTCTTGCGCTTATTCCATAGTTCCCCTTTCCAGAATCCGTCATTAACGATGCTTCTCCACATACGTTTGTAAAATGCTTTATCATGCTTTCCAGAAGACAATATATTAGGGTTTTTGCCCATAATCTCTTCACGTGCATAGCCAGTAACCACAGTGAATGAATCATTCACATAGATAATGTCTCCATCTGGATTAGTAATAACAACGCTGTCTCCAGCATCTTGTAATGCTTCAGCAAGCATGTCGGTTTCGCGCTGTTTAGATTTGAAGAATTGAACAATTGGCGAGTATACCCAGCGGTACACAGGAAAGGCTGAGAGCAATAGAATAAGCATCCCATCTAATAGGGCGCTGCTAATATTTGACACCTTATCTTCCAAATCAAAGTAAGAAAACAAAAGCATCACGATGACCTCAGAAATAAGGACAATCACGGCTAATCGTGCTAAGCAACGAGCATAGCTAATCTTTGTAGAAACCATCATAGTATCAATCGGTAAAAGAATTATATTTCATAAGTCTCCTAATCATTGGTTACCATCGGGAAAGTAGACATTGATAAGATTTATATCAAATGTCCCAAATTGGTCGTTAGTAATAGTAAAATTAGGATTCAGCCACTAGCTTGACCGTTCCATTATTGATCATTTCTTGGAGCTGCCTTAGAAGTGCTGCTTCTTGAGCATCTACAATCCCATCCTCATCAGCAAGCATCATAATTTGCTCACGCTCTTGTGGGGTGATCTTTTCATCATTAATTGCAGCTTTTATTATTTCACTTAAATTGTTAGCTGGACCAGTTAAGTCTACCATCTCTATTTACCCCGCACATCATAATTAACTTTTATCGTTGAACCTTAAATAACAGATGAAGTATGTAAGCATTACACGTGCCAACTTACGAGGTTGAGCTATTTAAGCAGGAGCAAGATAAGATTGAGCTTGTCATAAGTGATGTGGCTATGCCAAAATTAAACGGGCATGAGGTGATGGCGAAAATCAGGAGTATTAAGCCGAAAGTGCCATTTATGTTTATTACAGGCTACCAAGATTCTTCTATTGATGGTCCTAGTTGCCAGTAGCTATCTTTAAGCCTCGACTTACTTTGACGTACCCAGTGTATTTCAAAACTCAATTTAGAAGAGACTTAACCTTATGACTAAGCTCAATATAATCAAATGGCTTCAACATAATTTGTGTTTTATCACCTAAGATGGGACGGTCACGGTTGCCTTGTTGTTGTGCAATGTCATAACGGCCAGCCCTGTGCCGACAACAGCTTTTTGTGAGAGTATTTTCCAATCCGTAAATGAGTCTGAAAGCTGATCGCATGGTTTATAGTTCATGCTGCCTCGTTGTTCTGCCCAAAGATTGTTTTGAACAAGGTTTTGCGAGCGTTTCGTAAATGCTTCCATGC
>NZ_BDFD01000043.1 GCF_001895085.1 Mariprofundus micogutta
CAGCACCACCTGTCTCAGACAGAACTTTGGTGATCGCAGCGGTCAACGTGGTTTTACCATGGTCAACGTGACCAATGGTACCAATGTTTACATGCGGCTTGGTACGTTCAAACTTTTCCTTTGCCATTGCATTCTCCTACATATTTCAATACTACGATGAATCCCTGCAAGCAGATTTTCATCAAAACCAACTGGAGCCCAGAGCGAGAATTGAACTCGCGACCTCATCCTTACCAAGGATGTGCTCTACCCCTGAGCTACCTGGGCCAAACTCCAATGCCACAAAGGCAGATTGGAGCGGGTGGCGGGAATCGAACCCGCGTCATCAGCTTGGAAGGCTGAGGTGCTACCATTGTACCACACCCGCATACCCGAAGAAGCTCAGGGGAGCATCTTCAGCAAACTGGTGGAGAGGGCTGGATTCGAACCAACGTAGGCTGAGCCAGCAGATTTACAGTCTGCCCCCTTTAGCCACTCGGGAACCTCTCCATACTACACGCCCCACCAAGCCTTCCCTGCAAAAGCAGGTCAGCCCAAAAGGGCGCGCGATTATGCACCTTTCATACGCACTGTCAAATGCGCATCAATAATGCGGTTAAACTGGAGCCGGCAACAGGAGTCGAACCCGTGACCTGCTGATTACAAATCAGCTGCTCTACCAACTGAGCTATGCCGGCAAGGGTGGCGCATCATAACGATCATGCTAATGAACTCAAGCACTAATTAAATTTACCCATTGTTTCCATCATATAGGTGGCCCCATTCAGGCAGGGCAAGAAGATTATTCGGGCATTATTTTGTTGCTAAATAAGGAATTACCACAGGAGGTACAAGTTCGGAAACATCACCGCCCATGCTCGATATTTCACGAATAAAGCGGGAAGATACAAAAGTATAATCTTCACGCGCCATGACAAAGACGGTTTCAATGCGCTCATCCAGCCTGCGATTCATGGTTGCCATCTGAAACTCATATTCAAAATCAGATGCTGCCCGTAAACCACGCAGGATTGCATCACCCTTCTGCTCATGTGCCAGATTCACCAGTAGTCCCGAGAATCGTACAGCCTGAACATCCGGCTCATCTTTAAACGTCTCTTCAACCATCGCCACACGTGTGCTTACATCAAACATCGGACTCTTGTCAGGATTATCGGCCACCCCTACCACGACGCGATCAAACATCTTCAAACCGCGCTTAACCACATCCACGTGGCCCAGCGTAATCGGATCAAATGTGCCGGGATAGATAGCTGTTCTCTTCACGATTGCCCCTCCATGAAAAAACCAACCGTAATAGATTAGATTCTATTTGTATGCCTTCTGATTCAAAAGGCCTGGCCTGTACCCAAATAAAAGCGCCAGCGCTTACTGGCAAAACCATATGCAACATCGCCTCGAATTGTCCCTTTGACCAGCCAACGCATTGTCCAGCGGAATCCGGCTCCCGAGCCGACAGCCAGCCCTCTGGTGACCGATGAGCCTGCTTTACCACCGATTTTTCCCAGATCCGTAAACGTCACCAACTGGAAGTTGGAGTCCGGCCTGATTGGGAAGCGCCCTTCAATCGTCCCATAGAGATAATGCGTCCCCTGCAATTCACCCGGGTAATAACCGCGAAATCCATTGCGATTACCAATGTCGAACAAGCCACTGCGCAGCACATCACCTGTCATCAAACCACCATTAAGGCGCAGATTAAGCGTGTGCTGGCCGGAGAATGCATAATAATTTCGCCACGAAGCAGTATGGCTATAGGTGTTTATGGTCGAACCAAGACTGCGGTGAGCCGCCGACATAGCATAATCAAACGAACTTCCTGATAACCAGGTAATGCGATCATTGATCATGCTATAACTCAAGCCTGCCAATACTGACCTTATACGATTGCCAACCACATTAGATTGGGGAATGCCTGAAACGAATCGATATGACGCATTCGAACCGGAAAACCCTCCGCGAAAACTCCACCCTTCTCCCGGCACATCCCCCAGCGCATAGGTAACAACAACAGCAGCGCTCCTGCCTGTCGTTATATACTGAGCCGTTTGCAACCCCAGATCATATGTCTCAAATGCCGATTGACCCCAGCTACCACTAAGCGATATTCCAAGTTTTGAATCTGCAACCCTGCGCCAGTCATACGATGCTTCATATGAGGAGCCATTATTGCCAGAAAAGTTTTTACCTGTTTCTCGCTTATAAGCCAGTCTGGCATGATGATTCAAGCCCCAGAGATTGTACTCATCCAGCACAACTGATGCTGATGAGACGCCATTATCCTTGCGTGTTGCCTGTGGCAGCAGCCACAGTGACCAGCGTTCTTTAATGCGTACTTGGACCACGCCTTGTTCATTCGGAGCAGCCACCACAGCCTCACTGAAGATCCCCAGCCTCAGCAAACGTTGCTCGGATATATCGGAAAATTCATCCTGCCAGGGTGATCCGATACCAAAAGGCAGTTCGCGTAGAACTGTTACCTGATCCGTCCGCTTTAATCCTTCAATCACTGCTGTCCGGTTAAGGAATTAGCAGCAAGAAAACAGGCCTGAATTCCCAACGATTATGGTAAATTTGTAGTTATCCAGACAGCAAATTCACAGAACGGAGAACTCAGGCCATGAAGCACATT
>NZ_BDFD01000044.1 GCF_001895085.1 Mariprofundus micogutta
TTAATGTGCTTCATGGCCTGAGTTCTCCGTTCTGTGAATTTGCTGTCTGGATAACTACAAATTTACCATAATCGTTGGGAATTCAGGCCTGTTTTCTTGCTGCTAATTCCTTAACCGGACAGCAGTGTATAATCAAAAAGAATGGAATCATTGTGTTTGGTTTTGTAAATAATTCAATGTTGTATGGTTATTGTTCATAACTATGATGCAGAAAACAATCTGGAGTTGTTTATGAATAAAAGGAATCCCGGTAAAAAACTGAAAATATTTATGCGTGGTAAATCTGTCAGCACACTTCAGACGCAGCTAACTCAGCGTGGATTTTCTATTACGGACATAAAAGGCGTATTCGGGCCTTCAACGCGTGACGCCGTTAAATCGCTCCAAACACAGTTTTCTCTGCAGCCCACAGGCATCGTTGATGATGCATTCCGGCAAGCTGTTGGCCAGCAACAGGCTGATGTAAGCACACAAACTGAAAGTATTAAGCGATCAAGCCACTCAGATTCAGACAAAAAGCTGGATAACCTCATCCAATTACTGCTTAGAAAAGGCATCATCGAACAGCGGGAATTAGATTCACTGCTCAACAATAATCCTGATGATGAACTACCCGCTAAGCCTTTGTTTTTATAGTATTTATTTCCCCTGCCTCATAATAACCTAGTGTATTTATCAGGTTTAAAGGGTTATAGAGATCGTTTTTAAAAGCTCTTGCAGAGCTCACTCTTATTAATACTGAATCAAGATCACAACTTGACACCGTTTGGTGCCCTTCTAACATGCCCGCCACATGCCGAAGTGGTGGAATTGGTAGACACGCTACCTTGAGGGGGTAGTGGAGCAATCCGTGCTGGTTCGAGTCCAGTCTTCGGTACCATATTAGAGTATAAAAACACCTCATAAGAGCCTGTAAACCTAGTGTTTGCAGGCTTTTTTGTGGGTAAGCCCATCAAATCAAATGCTTCGAATAACAGGGTAAGGGGGGGGGTATCCCCCCCTATTCCTTCTCTTTCATCACTTCTGCTTCGGCTCGCTTAATTCCCGGTATCCACATACGACCATGCACTGCATCAAAACCGAACTGCGTCAGATAAATGCCCCATAACGCTCCAGCTTTTAGATCTATAGCCTGTTGTTCATATAACCATGCAAGATCTGTACGCAACCTGTCAAAAGACAAATAGTATCCATTTGACTCCAGCATAGGCTGAAGGGCTGCTTCGTTTGTTGTGAATGCATGTGAAGCTGCAACTGCTTGCAGAATAGACAAGCGACGAAGCTCAATCTCTTCCTGTTCAATTCGATTTAATGCTTTCGGACGGTGCACGACCTCAACTGCAGTTGATGCAGTTTGTACCTGGCTGGCAGCTTTCAGCTCAATCCGTTCCTGTTTCCTTATCTCACCAGGATCAATGTTTTGCGCCAACAATTCCTTGGCGGACTCCCGTTTTTGACGAGCTTCTTCAAGGCTAACTGCCGGATACACGCCAAAGGCCAATGTCTTTTGTTTACCTTCAAAGCGGTATGCCAGCTTCCA
This sequence comes from Mariprofundus micogutta, assembly GCF_001895085.1. Classification (GTDB taxonomy): domain Bacteria; phylum Pseudomonadota; class Zetaproteobacteria; order Mariprofundales; family Mariprofundaceae; genus Mariprofundus; species Mariprofundus micogutta. Next base: position 1,541 of record NZ_BDFD01000044.1, read on the forward strand.
GTATCGACCAGAAGATTTCACCAGCAAATAGAGACCACCGCCATCACTCACCTTAAATTGGTTTCTACCATGGGGTACTTTAGTAGCTTCAATTTGTTCGTCAGATAAAGCCAATACAGCCCCCGTGTTGGTTCTTATTAATGAAATAAAGAACCAACAAAAGAACCATCACTTATCAAATGGTGTAGTGTTGGTTCATGTGTTGGTTGTTAATGTATTTCAAAGGTTAATGCATGACAATGATTTTTAAAGAACCAACATAATGAATCATACAAAAAAGTAACCTTATTCAGATTTTGGCCACAGCCCTGAAAAGAAAAAAGCACTCACGTCTTAACGTAAGTGCTTAGTTGAATTGGTAACCTAGGGGAATGTAAAGGATCACCTAAAGCATTGATTGTAAAGGAAATGGTTAATTCGATCTAAATATATACCATCAAATATACCAACAAACTATAATCTACCTATATATATGATCTTATTATTTCCCTGACAAGAAACTTAACGTTCCTCTTCAGTATATCTCCTATACTCCTGCGTCACTATTTAATGCTCTTGATTCGATTGAAATTAAAAATTTATCGCAATGGGAACATACGGATCTGATATGTGAGAGATTTCCAATAACTGCATTAGTCATAGCATCCCACTTGTCAGGTTCCTTCTTTAATTTACCACCAGGAAACTTAAGGGTTACTGGTAGGCTTCCGCTTCCATTCATCCGGTTTAGTTCATCTTCAGGTTCTATCTCTTCAGGGTTATCTATACTGGTGTCAAACCCAGCAACCAACCATGCCTCTGGGGTTCTACCCCATTTCTACGGACGGTTTAAAAACGATGTAAACCTTATATCTTGAGCAGCTAGTCTGCGCCGCATTCTTGGATTATGGAACCTTCCCAAATAATCAAAAATATCTGCTCTTGCCTCATCCTGTGTGCAATACAAGCGATGATGAACCCTTTCTCGCTTTAGCATGCCAAAGAACCCTTCACAGGCTGCATTATCACCACAGTGGCCAACCCA
>NZ_BDFD01000045.1 GCF_001895085.1 Mariprofundus micogutta
GCTAATGATTTAGTTGGAGGAAAAAACAGGAGTGATCACAGTGGAAACGAAAGCAAAAGTAAGGCGGGATTTTTACGTCCATAAGAAGAGCATCAAACAGATTGTTCGTGAGCGTCAGCTTTCGAGGAATACGGTACGTAAGATCTTGCGCGATGATGATACAAGCTCGGAGTATCAGCGCACAATTCAACCATGCCCTGTGCTTGGTAACCATGAGCCCCAATTAGTCGAATGGTTGACGCATGACGCGGCATTGCCGCGCAAGCAACGGCGCAATGCTGTGCGGTTGCATCAACAACTGTCGGAACAGGGATATCAGGGTGCCTACGACAGTGTTCAGCGCTTTGTGAAGCAGTGGAGGGAGCAAGCTCGTCTGACACGTTCACAAGCCTTCATTCCACTGGAGTTCTCTCCCGGTGATGCGATGCAGTTTGACTGGAGTATGGAACACGTTGTAATTGGCGGTGTTGCGCAAACCATCAAGGTTGGTCACTTCCGTTTGAGCTACAGCCGCAAACTGTTTTTGGTTGCCTTTCCACGCGAGCAGTTGGAGATGGTTCTGGAAGCCCACAATTGCGCTTTCGCTTACTTTGGCGGCTCCAGCAAACGCATCATCTATGACAACCCAAAAACGATTGTCCACCGCATTCTCAATGGCAAGGAACGTGATTTGAACAAGCGTTTTGCACGCATGGCCAGCCATTACCTGTTCGAGCCGGTGATGTGCAATCCATCCGCAGGATGGGAGAAGGGGCAAGTTGAGAAACAGGTTCAGGATGTCCGCAACTGGATATTCCTGCCCAAGCTGAAGTTTGATTCGATGGATAAACTCAATGCCCACCTGCAAACAGAGTGTGACCGACTGGCCCGGCGCAATCATCCAACGATGAAAGAGAAAACCATCGCAGAAGTCTTTGAGGAAGAACGGGCCTTACTGATTCACGTGCGCCAACCCTTTGAGGCATATACAGAGCATGAGTGCAAAGCGAGCAATACATCGCTGGTACGTTATGACCGTCATCACTACAGCGTCGATAGTATGGCTGCCGGATGCTGCGTTACGTTACGTGCTTACGCTGATCGGATTCACATCGTGTATAAGGATCAGCTTGTGGCAGAGCACGTTCGCTCATTCAAACGGGACGGGATCAGCTATGACCCATGGCACTATATTGAGGCGCTGAAGCGGAAGCCCGGTGCCTTGCGCGATGGCGCACCATTCAAACAGTGGAGCGACTTGCCACCGGCTATGGCTCGCATGCGTCGCAAGCTGGCTACCATTACTGGTGGAGATCGGCAGTTTGTACTGTTGCTTTGTGCTGTCAGTGAACACGGTCTCGATCCGGTTGCGCGGGCTTGCCAGCAGGCATTGGACGCAGGTGTGATTCAGGCTGACTGGATATTGAACCTGCTTGCCAGAGCAGAGGCTCAGGAGGCCCCGGAACCCATCGATGTGCCGCAGGTTCTGATGCTTGATGAAGAGCCCGTGGCTGACTGTGATCGCTATAATGTACTGCTGTCGTTGCAGGAGGTATCCCATGCCATCCACTGACATCATTGCATCACTCAAGGCGCTGAAACTGTTTGGTATGGCAGGTAGTTACGATGAGACACTAGATACTGCTATCCGTGACAGGAAAACAATGGCTCAGTTTCTGGCTTTACTATGTCAAACAGAGGCAGAAGACCGCCGGGTTCGTTCTATTCGCTATCAAATGGGCATCGCCGGATTCCCGGTCAGCAAAGGTATCGACACCTTCATTTTTACGGATACCCCCATCAATGAACAACAGGTACGTAGCCTTTATCAGGGTAGTTTCCTGGTTGATTACCGCAATATTGTTCTGGTCGGAGGTACGGGAACCGGCAAGACGCATCTGGCCATAGCCATGGCTGCACATGCCATACGTTGTGGTAAACGGGGTAGGTTTTACAGCGTAGTCGATCTGGTTAACAGACTGGAGCAGGAACATCGTAATGGTGAGGCTGGAAAACTGGCTAGGCAACTGGCTCGACTCGATTTTGTGGTACTCGATGAGCTTGGCTATTTACCGTTTTCGCAGGCAGGTGCTGCCCGGCTCTTTCATCTGGTCAGTGGTTGCTATGAAGTGACATCACTGATTATCACGACAAACCTCAGCTTCGGCGAATGGTCACAGGTGTTTGGAGATGCCAAAATGACTACCGCAATGCTCGACCGAATCACCCATCATTGTGACATTATAGAGACCGGAAATGAGAGCTGGAGATTCAAAAATAGAGCATGATTTAAACAGACTTTAGGGGGGTCAAAATTGGACGCTGATGGGGGGTCAATTTTGGGTGCTGATTGACA
>NZ_BDFD01000046.1 GCF_001895085.1 Mariprofundus micogutta
TACTGGGATATTCCAATAAGGGTGGAATCTTCCAATAATACCCTAAGGGCATTCCAATATTGCCGTATGAGCAGCTATTAAACATAGCAAACCTCCTGACAACAAATGTAGGGTAGCATCATATAGCTGTGTATCAAATGGATTGTTTTCAGGCTCCACATTGCTAGCTCCCTTCTGAACCTCTGATCTATCCATATCTGAAAGTACAGTAACGATAACCATCTGCGACAATAGCGACTTTAGACTTTCGAATTAACCCTTGGGTTTAAGCGATGCTACAAATTCACGGATACCGCCCTGAACCTCTTCGATGCGCGAGGCCATTGAATCCGTCACAGAAATCATTTCATCTGAAGATTTATCTACATTAATCGCTGCGTTTGCTAACTTACCCACATTGGCACTTGCATTACTCATGCTCGCATCTGCTTCTTGTGCAGCATTAGAGATTTCTCTACCTGCAAGGCTTTGTTGTGCCATTGCCTCAGCAACGGAAGATGTGAATGTATTTATTTCGTTAATGGTTATGCAAATCTGATTAATTACATCGGCGGCTTTATTGCTATCTACTTGGATGCCTTCCACCTGTTCTCGAATTTGATTGGTTGCAAGAGATGTTTGATTGGCTAAATCTTTTACCTCACTCGCTACCACGGAGAATCCTCTACCAGCCTCACCTGCCCGAGCGGCTTCAATACTGGCATTTAGTGCTAGCAAATTAGTTTGCTCTGCAATATCTGATATTGTTTTTATAATAGAACCTATTTCATCTGCAACATGACTTAGTTTATCCATCATTTGAGTGGCTGATTCAGCTTGCATAACAGCTTGAGATGAGACTTTTTGAGTTTCTGTCAGTTGGCGCGATACATCAGCAATTGACGTTGACATTTCTTCAATAGCTGCGGCTGTGCTGTTTACGTGTGATGCGCCATCAGAAACGCCATTCAATGCACTTTCACTCTGTGATGCCAGGGAATCAGCAATTTCATCCATTGCCTTTGCTGCACCGCTTACTTGATGTGCCTCTGTAGCTAAACCTTCGACAAGAGAACCGACACTGCCTTCAAAGGCATTAGCCATCTTAATTTGTGCCTGTGTTTTTTCAGCTTCCACTTGTTGCTGTTCATGTAAACGAGCTTCCGCCATAGCTTTACCTTCAAAGATTTCAAATTGAAGAATTGATTGCATGGTCTTCATATCATCAGATATATCGCCAAACTCATCATGCATATGCTTTATCGGCATCTTACTGAAGTTTCCTTCTACGATTTGTTGCATACCTTCAGTAATATCTTTAAGTGGCTTGAATGTTTTATGTGCCATTACTGTTATTAATAAAACAGAAAGTATTCCGCCTGCAATATTAGTTGCAGGGAGAAGAGATATTGAACTTTCAGAATAAATCATAATTGACGTAGCCAAAGTAACACACGTAGATGCTGCGGCTGCCAGCATTACAGATTTTAGTTTGAGCTTACTATAAAAGTTAGCTTTCAGCGTTAGAGGGATATTGGCTTTGCCTGCATTTACATCCTTATACAAGTTTTCAGCAAAATTGATTTGTTCTTGAGTGGGCGCTGTTCGTATTGAGATATAACCTGAGACACGCCCACTACTATTATATTCAGGTGAAGCATTGGCGACTACCCAATAATAATCACCATTCTTACAGCGGTTTTTTACAATACCTGTCCAAGGTTGTTCTTCATTAAGAGTATCCCACAAATCTTGAAATGCAGCAGCAGGCATATCTGGATGACGTACCAGATTATGAGGTTGACCAGTTAACTCTTCTACGGTGTATCCAGCAATGTCACAAAATGCTTTGTTCGCATATGTAATCTTACCCTTCAAATCAGTACGTGAAACTAATATTTCATGTGGCTTCATTTTTCGTTCTTTTTTAGTGACAGGTTGATTATTGCGCATGGGCGACCCCAATGGTTTATTTTAATGTGCATAAGAAAGCTTTATGCCAAGTGCATACTTATTGTGCGGCTATTATTGTTTTGTTCTCTGAAAACATCTACTCCCATAACAAATATGGGGCTATTTAGGATATATGTAGGCTACTTATGAAAAAGTGATCCTTATGGGTT
>NZ_BDFD01000047.1 GCF_001895085.1 Mariprofundus micogutta
ATCATTGTGACATTATAGAGACCGGAAATGAGAGCTGGAGATTCAAAAATAGAGCATGATTTAAACAGACTTTAGGGGGGTCAAAATTGGACGCTGATGGGGGGTCAATTTTGGGTGCTGATTGACATGTAACCATAAGGGCTTCAAAATAAATGCTTTTTAGAGTTTACTATTTTGATAGCTTCATAATTATAAATCATAGAATTATAATATAATTATGTTAAGGTGGCATCATAATTGAAAAAACTACCCTTAGGAACTTTATAGCATGCGGGAGCTGATCTGAAAGATTAGAGTAGTAATCAATTTGATTAAAGATTTGAATTCATCAAGAGGAATAGAGGTTACATAATGGCAAAGAACTCTAATTATCGGGAAGCTTTTGAGTCTAGTAATGATGCAATTGTATGTAGCGATGAATCAGGCCTGATTCAACTCTGGAATCCTGCAGCTGAAAAGATGTTTGGTTATGAGGCTGTCGAAGCTGTTGGCCAACCTCTCACCATATTGATGAGTACGGCCAATCAGAAAAAACACCAGATCGGCTTTAGTCATTTCTTACTCACAGGTGAGCCTCGAACTCTAGGGGAAATAGTTGAAGTAAATGCGCAAAAAAAAGATGGTACAATTTTACCAATTGAGCTCTCACTTTCTTCCAGAAAGAGAGCTGATGGTTGGCATTTTACTGCTATTATGCGTGATATTTCGGAGCGCAACCATTTAGATGATATTCTGAAAGAGAGTGAAAGTCGCTTTCGTAGCATTTCAGAATCATTGCCGATGGGAATGCATGTCTATCAATTAGATGCCGATGAAAAACTGGTTTTCATAGATTCAAACCCGGCTGCCGATTTGATGTTGGGGGTGGATAACAGCCAGTTGATCGGCAGGGAGATTGAGCAGGCCTTTCCATCCGTGGTGAAATCCGGGATGTCTCAACGGTTTATCGAAGCAGCAAGGGATGGTATTGCCTGGCAAACGGAACAGCTTGATTATGAGGATGAAAAAATCATCGGGGCGTTTGAAATTTATGCGTTCCAGATAAGCCCCGGTCGCATGGCGGCCATATTTTCAAACATCACTGAGCGCAAACAGATTGAGGCGGATTTACACAGATCGGAAAGCCATCTGACCACCCTCACGGAAGCCATGGTTGATGCAATGTTTTCAGTTAATATGCCTGAAAGGCGCATCACATACGCTAATCAGGCGATGCGGCAATTGTTTGGATATTCGCTGGAAGAGGTCATTGGCGAAACTACTGAGATGTTCTATCCGGATGAAGCTGCTTTTCTCGCCTTTGGTCAGAAAATACAACACTCTCTCGCTCGAGGTGAATCCCACATTCAATCTGAAGAAATGCTACTTGCTAAGAATGGCAATCTTTTTTGTGCCGAAGTTTCAACGTCATTCATTTATTCTGATGGGGTGCTTTCTGATGTCATCAGCATCGTTCGTGATATTTCTGAGCGTAAACAAGCTGAAGGACGTGTGCGTGAAAGCGAGCGTATGCTGAAAGAAGCACAACGCATTGGTCATATGGGGAATTGGGAATTCGATCTGATTCGTGACAGTGCGGTTTTTTCTGATGAGAGCTACCGTATTTTTGGTGTATCGAAGGATATTATCGACGGAACATTTAAATCTTTTT
>NZ_BDFD01000048.1 GCF_001895085.1 Mariprofundus micogutta
TTCGTTTCCACTGTGATCACTCCTGTTTTTTCCTCCAACTAAATCATTAGCTGGGGATACTACAGGGGGGTCAAATTTGGACGCTGATTTACCCCTCTAGGGGGTCAATTTTGAACGCTGAATAACACAGAAAGGGGATTGATGGCGCTTTTCACGATAGCGACCTTTTACGATGCTTCCACCTTTTATTTGTAGCTCTGGATAATCATATAAACAAAGCGTTTCCATCGCGTGATAGAAGCGGCTGTAATGCACAAAAGCGTAAGGAGGGTCAGCATAAACGGTTCCTCCGTTTAGCTTCTTAAGGCAATCTTTATAATCGAGTGTGGTAATAGAATGGTTTAGATCAACAACGTTTTCTTTAGACCAGTCGATTATCTGGCTTAACTTATTTTCAAAAATATTTTGTAATGTTTTCTGTCGATAAACATTGATATCAAGCATAGAGGATTCGGTTTTTGCATCTCTATACTGCGCATAATGTCCTGTCCCTTGGCTGCTATACGCCATAGCATGAAGTAAGATAGACATCGTAAGCGCATATTCTGCCTGTTTAAATTCACCGCTTTTTACGCGCTTATCAATCGCTTGTTTTATCGCATCAATCCAAAGGCATTGTTCACCACTCCACCATGTGCCTGAATAATTCTTCACAAAAAGATGATAGTGATGGCGAAAACTTTGATTGATGAGCGTTCTATTGCGCACTTCAATTTCGTTAAAATCTTCGAGTGAACTAAAGCCTTCATAATCTATATCAATCGTTATTTTTGACTTGGCTTTTTTATGATTGGCAGTCGCGTCTTGAATAAGCGATTCAATATCAATGAGTTTAATGGGCTTCAAATAAACAGAAGCAATGAGCGATGAGTAGTTCTGAATATCATTAGAAAGAATGGGATAGGTAGCTCCTAACGCACCTGACAGGCTCGCAGCTCCGCTAAATAAATCGCAAACAATACCATCATTGTAAACTGATTGAATTGATCCAGAGACAAAATTAATGATCTTAGCCTTTGATCCCATATATTTTATGAGTTGTGGATAGATCCTGGGAGTAACGAATTCTTCTCCTAGAGAGTAATCTATGGTTGCTAACGTGGTCATTTCAATCGGTTCCCCTAGAAGCATGTCGAACTCTCTCAAGTTAGTGTGCGCATTCCGACGATGCCGGCCCCCCCGCAAGGGTGAGAAAAACTGCTGAACGGAGGCTACTATGAGGGGTGCTTTTTCGCCGTCAATAGTGCGTTCTTTTTTCGCACAAATTAGGGACTTGAATGTTGAGATTATGTTTTTGGCTAAAGGGGCTAAAAGCGGGTTAAAGGGGATGCTCCCTTTAACTGGAAGCCTGCAGTCATTTCACCTGTTTTCTAACTCACCGGATATATCACCCTCAGCCTGATCCTGCGTTTTTACACATGTATGGTCCGCTCCGTTTTAGCAAGGATAAATTGATGTAGTAACAAAGGGTTGGTTGCGCACATGTATCCGGCCTGTTGGTGAGGCACTGTTGCCTCTGGCCCCGATGGAAATCCGCACAT
>NZ_BDFD01000049.1 GCF_001895085.1 Mariprofundus micogutta
CGGTCAACCTCATGCAGCGAAGGAATATCGCCGAATTGCTGGGAGGAAGCTCACCGCCTCCAAAGCGAAAACCGACCGTGAATCCTCGCCAGATGGCACTGCTCAATGCTTAACCGGACAGCAGTGATAAGAAACAGTCATGAAAGGTATTAATAGCACAGTTTAGCCGGAAATCCAGTTCAATTGGTGGGGTAAATGCCAGGCAGGATGGTGAATACAAGCCACGTGGTAGTGGGGTTCAGTGTCCCAGAAGCATGCGAACCATGCGGCTGAGTGTTGCTACAGAATATGGTTTACCAATAACCTGACTGCCATCTTCTTTTAATGCGTTGACCAGTACATTATTTTTATCGTAACCCGTGGCATATAACACCGGCATGCTCGGTTTATATATGCGGATATTTGCAGCCGCCTCAATACCTCCCATATTCGGCATGATGACATCCAGAATGAGTAGAGAAATATTGTTTTGATGGGTTTTGAATAGTTCAACGGCCATGCATCCATCTTCTGCCTGAAGCACTTGATAGCCAAGGCCGGTCAGAAGCTTAGAGAGAATATCCCTTACCTGTGTATCATCATCAGCAATGAGGATGGTTTCACCTTTGCCCCGAATAACCTCAACAGGGCTGTTTAGGTCAAACTCGTTAATCGCTTTTTGTTCCAAAGGCAGATAAAGATCAAATCTTGTGCCTGCATTTAGATTACTCTCAACGTCAATGACACCATGATGAGTTTGTATTGCTCCGAATACCATAGCCAGACCAAGACCAGTGCCTTTACCCTGTGCTTTAGTCGTGAAAAAGGGTTCAAAAATACGCTGAAGGTCTTCCTTTTCGATGCCGCAGCCATTATCGGAAATGGTTAGTTGTGCATAAGTATGGTTATTCCTTGGGATCTGATGTTTTAGAATGAATTTTTTGTTCGGAAGATATTGCCTTAAAGAGATATAAATCTTCGGTGCATGGACACCATGCACGGCATCACGTGCATTGTTTATTAGATTGAGAATGACCTGTTGCAACTGTGTAATATTCCCTTTTATGATCAAATCATCACTACAGATATTGTGAGTCATCAAAATGTTTTCTGGAATGGCAACTTTAGCCAATTTCAGGGCTTCATTTACAAATGACCTGAATGAGATTGATTGTAATGCAACACTGTCCTTGCGGGCAAAAGTCATGAGTTGCGAAATTATATCTGCTGCCACTGCTGTCCGGTTAAGCATTGAGCAGTGCCATCTGGCGAGGATTCACGGTCGGTTTTCGCTTTGGAGGCGGTGAGCTTCCTCCCAGCAATTCGGCGATATTCCTTCGCTGCATGAGGTTGACCGA
>NZ_BDFD01000050.1 GCF_001895085.1 Mariprofundus micogutta
CACTGCTGTCCGGTTAAGCATTGAGCAGTGCCATCTGGCGAGGATTCACGGTCGGTTTTCGCTTTGGAGGCGGTGAGCTTCCTCCCAGCAATTCGGCGATATTCCTTCGCTGCATGAGGTTGACCGAGACCAGCCTCGCAAGCTGCTGCAATGACCTTTTCGTAGGCACAAGTTTTCTCACCATACCCAGTAACAGGTAGGCAATCATGGCGATGATGATCTGGATTTTGACTGCATTCTCGGATGTTCCGATGAAGCGCTTGATCTTCAGGTTTTGTTTAATCCATTTGAAGAACAGCTCAATCTGCCATCGCTGTTTGTAGAGGTCGGCAATCTCTGCGGCAGTGCGTTTTGTGTCATTGGTGATGAAGCTGAGTACCTTGCCATCTTCCTCTCGCCTGAAACAAACCCGGCGGAGAATTTCAGGGTACTGTTTCTTCGCCATAGGCGAAGACAGCCTGATTAACTGATCCTCCAAAACTCCCGCCTCAGTGACGGGAAGCTCTTCAACAACTTCAAATCTGGCATTGGATTTCATGCGCCCAACAAAGTGAATCCGGCGTTCGGTCATATCGTGAAACCACGCATAATCGTTGTAGGCTCTATCAAAAACATAGGTAGCGCCATCCAGTAGCGGCATCTTCTCTGCCGCCTTTTTGTCGTGCTGTTTTGCGGTGGTGATTGAGAAGAACGTTGGAACCTCGGCATCAGGATCGTAGACGGTGTGAATCTTTACCCCCGATTTCCCGCTACGGAACTCAGCCCATTCAAATTGCTTCTTGCACAGATCAATTGTCGTGGAATCAATCAGACGAACCGCATCCTTATGGTGGATGCGTTTATCCCTCGACTGACCCAGCAGCCAATAGAACAGCTCCAGATACATGCCTGCCGGACGTTTCGCATTGGCATCGGCCAGGGTCGAACGCTTCACCTGCCGCACTCCAATATGGTAGTGCGCACTGGCATGACTATCCCATGCCGACTCAACATCACGAAGCGACTGGCGGGAACAAAGCTGTCCGAAAAGCATGGCACAGAACTGTGTCCAACAGGGTAAACTTCTCACCCGTCTATTCCCTTCATAACGATTGATAACGCTCTCAAAATGATGGCGTGGGACCTCTCTTAGCAATTGGTGAAATACCGTGTTAATGTGCTTCATGGCCTGAGTTCTCCGTTCTGTGAATTTGCTGTCTGGATAACTACAAATTTACCATAATCGTTGGGAATTCAGGCCTGTTTTCTTGCTGCTAATTCCTTAACCGGACAGCAGTG
>NZ_BDFD01000051.1 GCF_001895085.1 Mariprofundus micogutta
TGTTGGCCCTTGTGTGAATCAGGTTCCCAGGAATGTAGCTGTCCGCCTTTGTTGCCATCTATCTTCTTATCCTCGCAGTCATTTAAACCTTTTTATGCCATGGCAGGGTGATAACACTCATGCTTAGTCAGCAACACCCATGCCGTACGCATGTTCTTGTTCGCCAATGCTACAGCTGCCACATTCCGGCCTCGCCTTTCTGACAGTTCACATACCCACTTGCTTAGTCGATCCGGTTTCTTGGAGGCAACGCGGAGAGCTGATTGAGCGCCTTGAATCAATAGTTTACGCAAATAACTATCTCCACGTTTGCTGATGCCGAGCAGCCTGGATTTACCACCTGTGGAATGCTGCCTTGGAACCAGCCCCAGCCATGCCGCCATCTCACGTCCATTACCGAATGCTTTCGCATCGGCTACCGCCGCTACCAGAGCTGTTGCAGACATTGGGCCCATGCCAGGTATCGACATCAATCGTTTGCAGGCATCGCTTTGCTCAGCCAATCGCCTAATCTGTCTGTCATAACAGACTATCCGTTCATCCAGTCGTCGCACTTCGTCGGCTAACTGGCACAGCAACTCCCGGAATATCGGTGTCAGATCGTTATCGGCATCTGCGAGCATATCAGGTATTCGGCCTCGCAGACTTGCCATACCTTGCGGTAAAACGATTCCATATTCCATCAGTAGCCCACGCATCTGGTTCGCTTGCGCTGTCCGGTGAGATACCGCCAGACTTCTCGCCCTGTGGATGCTCTGTACGTCCTGTTGCTCCATGCCCTTAATCGGAACAAAGCGCATGTTGGGGCGACTCACCGCTTCGCAGATCGCTGCCGCATCAGAAAAATCATTCTTGTTTGATTTGACATACGGCTTTACAAATTGAGCTCCCATCAATCGAACATCATGGCCCATCTTCAATATTCTGCGTGCCCAGTCATGCGAACCTCCGCATGCCTCCATGCCCACAAGACAAGATGGAAGCTGCGACATCAACCGTAGTAAACCAGCCCGTGTCACCTGCTTCTTCAGAATCACATGCCCTGATGCATCTATTCCATGCAAGTGAAAAGTATTCTTGCCCAAATCAATCCCGACTACTGATATTTCAAATACTTCGCTATTATCTCTCATAGTTCGCTCCGTCCTTCTTCGTAATGGAATATCTCCATTCTGGCACATTGCGATGCCGTTAGGGGACGGAGCGGACCATCCCATTAG
>NZ_BDFD01000052.1 GCF_001895085.1 Mariprofundus micogutta
ATGGCAAAGGAAAAGTTTGAACGTACCAAGCCGCATGTAAACATTGGTACCATTGGTCACGTTGACCATGGTAAAACCACGTTGACCGCTGCGATCACCAAAGTTCTGTCTGAGACAGGTGGTGCTGAATTTAAGGATTACGGCGATATTGATGGTGCTCCGGAAGAGCGCGAGCGCGGTATCACTATTGCAACGGCTCACGTTGAGTATGAGACAGCGAACCGTCACTACGCACACGTTGACTGCCCGGGCCATGCTGACTATGTGAAGAACATGATCACTGGTGCTGCACAGATGGACGGTGGTATTCTGGTTGTATCGGCTGCAGATGGCCCGATGCCACAGACTCGTGAGCACGTACTGCTTGCACGTCAGGTAAACGTACCGCATCTGGTAGTATACCTGAACAAGGCTGACCAGGTTGATGATGAAGAGCTGCTTGAACTGGTTGAAATGGAAGTTCGCGAACTGCTGGACTCCTACGACTTCCCGGGTGATGACACGCCAATCGTGGTTGGTTCTGCACTGAAAGCACTTGAAGGTGATACGTCTGACATCGGTGCTCCATCTATCCTGAAGCTGATGGAAGCGGTTGATGATTACATTCCAACGCCTGTACGTGATGTAGATAAGACTTTCCTGATGCCAATCGAAGATGTTTTCTCCATCTCCGGTCGCGGTACTGTTGTAACCGGTCGTGTTGAAGCTGGCGTTGTTACTGTTGGTGACGTACTTGAGATTGTTGGTATTAAAGACACAACTTCAACCACTTGTACTGGTGTTGAAATGTTCCGCAAGCTTCTGGATTCAGGTGAAGCAGGCGACAACGTTGGTGTTCTTCTTCGCGGTACCAAGCGTGAAGACGTTGAGCGTGGTCAGGTTCTGGCCAAGCCGGGTTCAATCACACCGCACACTACATTCAAAGCTGAAGCATATATCCTGACCAAGGAAGAGGGTGGTCGTCATACCCCGTTCTTCAACGGTTACCGTCCACAGTTCTACTTCCGTACAACTGACGTGACAGGTTCTGTAACTCTTCCAGAGGGTACAGAAATGGTAATGCCAGGCGATAACATCGCTATGGATGTTGAATTGATTACCCCAATCGCAATGGATAAGGAACTTCGTTTCGCAATCCGCGAAGGTGGTCGTACGGTCGGCGCTGGCGTCGTTACCGACATTAGTAA
>NZ_BDFD01000053.1 GCF_001895085.1 Mariprofundus micogutta
GGGTTCTACCCCGTTTCTACGGACACATCTAAAAAGAGGCATAATATGCCCATAAGGAGTGTTCCGAATGACCCAACGAAGAAAGTACAGTGCCGAATTCAAGCGCGAAGCTGTTGCGCTTACCTACCAACCAGGTGTTAGCTGCCGACAGATTGCCTTGGAAATCGGCGTTAACCCGAACCTACTATCCCGCTGGAAAAGAGAGTCTGAGGCTGTATCGAATAAGGCCTTCTCAGGCAGCGGTAGCCCTCGAGATGAGGAGTTGAGCAGCTTGAAGCGCGAACTGGCCCGGGTGAAAAAGGAGCGCGATTTTTTGCGCGAAGCGGCAACGTTCTTTGCAAAACAATCGTCCTGAGGTATCAGGCGATTCAACGTTGTCGCAATGATTTTCCAGTTCGTCTTATGTGTCGTTGCTTAAAGGTTTCATCCAGTGGTTATTACGCATGGGAATCACGTAGCCCGAGTCGTCGTGATGTTGAAAACGACCGATTGCTGGAACGCATTCGGGATATTCACGATGATAGCGGCGGTATTATTGGCGCTCCCCGGATGCATGAGGATCTGCAAGCAGAAGGTGAAAACATCGGTCTGAATCGTGTAGCTCGCCTTATGGCGGAACACGGCATTCAGGGCTGGCCTCGCAAGAAAGGACGCGGGCGGCAGCGAAAGACTGTTCGCCCTACTGGCATCAAGAATCATCTGGAGCGGGATTTCACTGCCTCGGAACCTGATACCAAGTGGGTTACTGACATTACGGAAATCCCGACACGGGAAGGCAAGCTATATCTGTGTGTCGTGCTGGATCTCTTCAATAAATTGGTAATTGGCTGGTCCATGCATCATAGGCAAGACCGTCACATGGTTATGCGAGCTGTGGAAATGGCCGTCTGGCAACGCCAGGGAGTGGCCAGCGTCATTCTGCATTCAGATCGTGGCTGCCAGTTTACCAGTGGCGACTACCAGAGACTGCTCAAGCAGAACGGTTTGGTGAGCAGTATGAGCGCTGTTGGCCACTGTGGTGATAATGCAGCCTGTGAAGGGTTCTTTGGCATGCTAAAGCGAGAAAGGGTTCATCATCGCTTGTATTGCACACAGGATGAGGCAAGAGCAGATATTTTTGATTATTTGG
>NZ_BDFD01000054.1 GCF_001895085.1 Mariprofundus micogutta
TAGGTAAGCGCAACAGCTTCGCGCTTGAATTCGGCACTGTACTTTCTTCGTTGGGTCATTCGGAACACTCCTTATGGGCATATTATGCCTCTTTTTAGATGTGTCCGTAGAAACGGGGTAGAACCCCAGACAGTCTTTTCTCCTGAAGAGGCGGAGCAGATAACGGCGAAATATCGCCGCTATCTGCGCTCGCCTATAATGGATTATCCAAAGGTGAAAATTGACCTCGATAATTTGATTTCAGAGCAGCGAAAATATAGCGAAGAACAGAAGCAGGCTACGCTTGCAGAACGTGCAAAGCATATTGAGCAAATAAAGAAACGGTTCGGATGGTACGACGAGAGTAACTGGACGAAACTCCACAACGAGTACTACCGAGCCAAAACGATCTTGCTTCCTGATTACGAATATGCAGCCAGAAATGGCGATGCCGAAAAAGAGAGAGCTGCCTTCACAAAGGCTGCAAAACGAATCTTGGAGCTGCGCGAGATGCTGCCCATATCGCACGGTGCTGACCCTTACCCCGTGTTTTGGAATGAAAAACAATGGCGATGATTAAACAAAGCTGGTGCACGGACATCAACAAAACGGCGGCTTATGTTCGCTACATAATGGGCGATGGCAAAAAGAAGAAAATTGAAGCTGGGGAAGTGGTATATCCAAGCCCGTCTATTGCCGACAAAAAAGCAGTGGCTGCATATATGGCAAAGCATCGTTATTTTCTCGACACGCGAGGCATCGAGGGGCGCAGGAAATCGAAACGGACTGACCTTCGCCTGATAATGTCATTCGTTGGTAAGGTTCCGAAGAATGCGCACAAACTCGCGAAACAGTTTCTCGATGAAAATTTCCCTGACCATCTGGCGACATGGGCAATACACAGCAAACCAGTTTCAGAATATAAGGGAGGAGAGAAGAATGTTCCGGCGTGGCATTTCCATTTTGTTATCTGTCCAAGGGCAAAAACATCGGGCAATTTCCTGCAAACTAAAAAGTCAGACTGTCAATCAGCACCCAAAATTGACCCCCCATCAGCGTCCAATTTTGACCCCCCTAAAGTCTGTTTAAATCATGCTCTATTTTTGAATCTCCAGCTCTCATTTCCGGTCTCTATAATGTCACAATG
>NZ_BDFD01000055.1 GCF_001895085.1 Mariprofundus micogutta
AGTATTTTCCAATCCGTAAATGAGTCTGAAAGCTGATCGCATGGTTTATAGTTCATGCTGCCTCGTTGTTCTGCCCAAAGATTGTTTTGAACAAGGTTTTGCGAGCGTTTCGTAAATGCTTCCATGCGTCAAGGTCGGAGTGTCTATTGGCTAGGGTATCGAGCCACTGGAATGAGATGTTTGGTTTGAGATATTGCTCAGCATTACCCAGTGATTTGAGCTTGTCATAAGGTGTCATCATATCCTCGACGCGATAGCGTTTTTTCTGTTTTCCTTTGGCATCAGTCTCAATACTCGGAAAGTGGCAGGGTCGATGGTAATTCAGGCATGGATTGAGATGCTTCCTGTTGAAGCTGTCGATCAGTTCAGCATGGCCCTGTGGGATATGTACTCGCCCGAATGCTTTGCGCACGACCGAGCCGTTTTTGCTCTCTGCCAGGGCATTGTCATTACAGTGTCGCGAGCGTGATTTGGTCATCTGTATGACCTGCTTATTGAGCAGTTCAGCGACGTAGCGATTGATATATTCTGAGCCGTTGTCTGAATGAAAGCCTTTGACCACAAACGGAATTTGTTTGAGCAATGATTTCAACGCAGGAATCGTAAACTCCTGCTGGATGTGCGGCACAGTGAGGACGACTTCCCACTGGGTTACCTCATCGACGGCATTGATGTGATAAACACCTTTCTTTTTGTCCATATCACCCTGATGAACACTATCTATTCGCAGGTAGCCGGGCTGACCGTTTGGCCTTGGTTTGCGGCGTTCTCCTATGGCTACCTGAACAGGGGTGGTTTTGGTGTAATTTCTCCTGCAACGGCGATAGATACTGCTATCTCGCAGGTTATACAGGTGTGAGACTGATATATTAGCCAGCCGGGCAAATCGCTGGTCTCCGAATAGCTCATAAGCCCTTTGACAGTAGACCTTGATGGTTGTGCCGGAAGCACTATCTACGAGCCGGTCCACCTCGGCCAGAAGCATGATGTCTTCACGTGTGTATATGCGCTCAAACCCATTGACTGTACGCTGCCTGC
>NZ_BDFD01000056.1 GCF_001895085.1 Mariprofundus micogutta
ATCATTGTGACATTATAGAGACCGGAAATGAGAGCTGGAGATTCAAAAATAGAGCATGATTTAAACAGACTTTAGGGGGGTCAAAATTGGACGCTGATGGGGGGTCAATTTTGGGTGCTGATTGACACTTGTATCCAGTCCCAAAATATTCAGACGTTTTTTTACTGCCGAAAAATCACCAGGGGCAAGACTGTTGATAGCCGAAATCGCCAGACGATCACTGTCATCTGGTTTCCGACACACTCCTTGCGAAGCATTGCCCATGCCTGATCGGGATTGAGGTAATCAAATTACACCTTGATGGCGAAACGACGCAGACTGGCCTGATCAAGGTCATCCATAAGGTTGGTTGAACAGATAAGCAGACCATCAAAATTTTCCATCTGTACCAGCAGTTCGTTGACCTATCATATAATATTTATTCTAGTTCAAGAGTTAATCTTTTGTTAGTTCAAGTATGTCGCCAACTTTACAGTTGAAATACATACACAGTTTCTCCAGTGCCTCTAAATCAACCCGCTTAGCCTTTTCATGAAATAATAGAGTAATCGTATTTCTGTTTAATCCGGTCGCATCAGCCAGATCCGTAATATTTATGCGATGTTCACCCATTAGTCTAGACAAGTGACATTTTACCATAACTCCCTCCAGAATTGTACCGTACATGTCAGTGTGTCACTCAAGATATCATCATTTCATTTTAAATGAAACATTTCCATTGACAATGTCATCTAGAATGTCATAATTACACCTACCGTGGCACTTCGCCATTCTGGATGGAAAAATGAAAAGAAATATAATTGAAACAAGCAACATTAAAATTCAGCAAGGTACAGATAGGCATCTGATAACCTGCTTCCCGCCTAATGCTAATAATGCGGAGGGAGCAAATGCCTGAGAAAAGTAATCACTGCTGTCCGGTTAAGCATTGAGCAGTGCCATCTGGCGAGGATTCACGGTCGGTTTTCGCTTTGGAGGCGGTGAGCTTCCTCCCAGCAATTCGGCGATATTCCTTCGCTGCATGAGGTTGACCG
>NZ_BDFD01000057.1 GCF_001895085.1 Mariprofundus micogutta
AGGCAAGAGCAGATATTTTTGATTATTTGGAAAGGTTCCATAATCCAAGAATGCGGCGCAGACTAGCTGCTCAAGATATAAGGTTTACATCGTTTTTAAACCGTCCGTAGAAATGGGGTAGAACCCCTGACCGCTTGCAGGGTCAAATCGAAGAAACATTCTGAACTGATAAATTTGCTGCTCGATGAATGCTTCCGCGCACCACTGCGGCATCATTTCAAGCTGTGATTCATCGACAACCAGCGCCCACGGGTCGATGATTAGTTCCGCCACACTCGGCAACAGACTTGCCGCTGCTGCTGCCCTCGAAACCCACTCGCGCGCAGTGTCCCGAAAGTGCATCGTATCGAGCAACTTTGCGGGCGTTTTGTCTTGGAACTTATCGCCCAGGTTTATGGCAACGCTCATCCGGACAGATTCATCCGGCCAGACAGAGTTAGGAGCGTATGGCGCAGACAATCGCAACGGCTGATTCTGCGCGTTTAACGCTCGCTTGATTAGTTGCCAGTAAAATGGCCAATAAACACGCATGTCGAAGTCTCGCTGTTCGACAGGAAGCGAGACTTGCTTTTTCTCAAGTTCTAAGCCGTCATCGTTCGAGATTCCGACTTGAACACCAGCAGGCTTCACAGTCTGCGGCATTGTCTGCGACGCTGGTGACAACTTTCTTTTCTCTAACTTCATATTTCCGCAAATAGGAGGCGGAAAACATTTCTTTAATTTAGCGAGAAAAAACAGTTGTCACGCAGGATACGTATAAGAAAAGTCCGGAACGCACCTGTGGTGCATTACTCCGAACTTTTGCCTTATACAGTCTGCGACTTCCTGCCCCTTCGGGGAGAGAGATGCAAACCACATCAGATGATCTATAGTGCGATATGGGAGTGTCTTAGAACGGCCCAGGCTAATGGGATGGTCCGCTCCGTCCCCTAACGGCATCGCAATGTGCCAGAATGGAGATATTCCATTACGAAGAAGGACGGAGCGAACTATGAGAGATAATAGCGAAGTATTTGAAATATCAGTAGTCG
>NZ_BDFD01000058.1 GCF_001895085.1 Mariprofundus micogutta
GTAGGTAAGCGCAACAGCTTCGCGCTTGAATTCGGCACTGTACTTTCTTCGTTGGGTCATTCGGAACACTCCTTATGGGCATATTATGCCTCTTTTTAGATGTGTCCGTAGAAACGGGGTAGAACCCGGTCGTAGTGTTCTTGGTCTAGAAGCATTTGATACATTCTAGCTAATCCAAAAACAATGTCTTTATTGCAATATACTGCAATCTTAGTTTTATCAGGGCTCAAAACTAATTCGTTTCTTGCTTCAGCCATTTTAGGAATATCACGCTCAGCTAGCTTAAGGCTAATATCAGAGTAATCGACAAAAACCCGATAACCTTCTTTAAATCATAGGATGAAATCATTGAATAATAAGACATGAGATCATCTAGGCTTACCTCACCTACTGATGAGGCAAAAGTGATATTCAAATCATCGTCATAATGAGAAAACATTGGCATAGCAAAAACATGTACAATGGATAAATAATTGACATCTATTTTTTACATTATGCTGAATGACCGAACCGGCAATTAGCGAACGTCGTAAGTAACTAAAGCTCTTGTTGATGCCCTGCCCCTCAGGCAGGGGTATTTACAAATTTAGAGAAGCGCTATATTTCATCTAGCACATTCCGAATCAACTGACTCATTTCTGATATTGCAAAAGGCTTTCTGAGAATTACTTCATCTTCCAAATTAAATTGGGTGTTTTTATCGTAACCT
>NZ_BDFD01000059.1 GCF_001895085.1 Mariprofundus micogutta
TGTGACATTATAGAGACCGGAAATGAGAGCTGGAGATTCAAAAATAGAGCATGATTTAAACAGACTTTAGGGGGGTCAAAATTGGACGCTGATGGGGGGTCAATTTTGGGTGCTGATTGACAGCCTGAGCATGAAAACACCCGAAGAGGTGCATAAAAAAGCCGACTGCCAATGGCAGCCGGCTTGAATAAAAAAAGTGTCAACGTATTTTAGGACGAGACAGTTGGTTCAGAAGCTGATCCTGTAATGAGGGTCCAGCCAGCATTTTGGCAGGGCTTCTCCTGAAGGAAAGGTCAGCTCAGATTTGCTGACACTGACCGGATCACCAGCCTCTTCACCAGCATGATAACGTACAGTCACGCTTGTCGCGTTGGGGTCAGTGACTTCGCCAAGATTGACTACTTGAGCCAGATCTCCATTGTCTGCATTTTTTAGGAACATATGAACCTCCTGTTGCTGGGTAATCGCCGAGCTGTGTTTACATTATAGGCGAAGTAGTGCTATTCCTCCAGTGAGAGTCTTTTCCAATATGAAATGAGTCTGAAAACGTAGTTGTCCTGTCCATCATATGGGGATGCTTATCCAGATGGACGAAAGGAAGATCAAAACAGTTGCCGATATTTCAGTCTTTCTGTCAGGAA